>CAYVJQ010000001.1:0-11825 GCA_964451725.1 uncultured Nannocystaceae bacterium
AGCCGGCGACGCAGTCGTCGGTGTCGTCCATGTTGGCGTCGTCGCACTCCTCGACGATGGCAGTGTTGCCGAAATTTTCAGTACGCCCGGTACAGCTGCGTTTCAGCGCCTCGCCCTCGACGAAAAATCCTGCGCGAGGCACCGCGATGGGTTTCGCCACGGACTGCTACCGCCGGAGTCGAAGCTCTGAACCATCGGGCTTGGGGATCGCGCCCTCGCCCAGAGATCAGGGCGCCGAGAGGTGGGTGGCGAAGAACGCGAGGATCCGCCGCCGCGCGTCGTCGGTCGCGGCCCCGTCGTAGCGAGTCCGCGACAGCCGGCCGAGCAGGACCAGGAGCCAGGGGCGCTCCTCTTTCGGGTGTTTGTTCATGAACCCGTGGCCGACGCCTGGGTACTCTTTGACGTCGTGGTCGACGCCGTGTTCGGTCAGGAGCTGCTCGAGCTCGCCCGCCACTCCACGCAGGGTCGGATCACGGGCGCCGTAGCTGGCGACGATCGGGCAGGCCTGCGGGAGTTGGGTCCGGAGATCGTCGGTCAACCCGCCGTAGTTGACGCTGGCAGCGTCGTACTCGCCCCGGGTCGCCAGCATCAGCGCGAAGCCCCCGCCCATGCAAAATCCGATCACGCCGACGCGGCCGGTGCAGTGTTCGTCCTTCACCAGCAGGGTGCGGGCAGCCTCGGTCGCGGTCATCACGGAATCCTCGCGTCCGGCGATCAAGTCTCGCATCGTTCGGAACATGCAGCGCACCGCGGCGCCGCCCCGGTAGAGATCCGGCGCGGCCGCCAAAAATCCCTCAGTGGCCAGCCACTGCGCATGGTTGCGGACATCGGTGCTCATGCCATTGGCGTCGTGGATCACGACGACCCCAGGCCAGGGTCCGTCTCCCGTCGGTCTGGCCACCCAGGTGGGGACGTCGCCGAGGCGGCTCGGCAGGATCTGCTCAGGCATAGAGGACCCTCTCCATCATGAAAAGCGATAGCACTGCCGCCGTGGCGCTGACAAATGTGAGGAGTTTGGTGTCGCGGCCCAACCACGACATTTCGGTGACGGTCGACCACCGACGCGCCAGGCTCAGGGACCTGGTGCTCGGCCGGCAACCCGGCGAGAAGGGCGACGGCGCCCCCGGCAGTGGGTGATGTGGCGGATCCTGGTCCGCTCGCTTTGAATGTTCCGACCGCGTACATTTGCGCCCATGAGCAGGCCCAGCGTCCCTGAGCGAGCCGACGTGGTGGTCATCGGCGCGGGGATGGGCGGATTGACGGCGGCGGCGTTGCTCTCCAAGGCCGGCCTCGACGTGTGTGTGCTCGAGATGGACGCGCGCCCGGGGGGCTACCTCGCCGGGTTTCGGCGCAAGAAGTTCACCTTCGATTCCGCCATCCACTGGCTCAACCAGTGCGGGCCACGGGGCGGGGTCCGCAAGATCCTCGACTTCGTCGGACCGGGCGCGCCCGAGACACCGCCGCTGCGTCGGATCCGGCGCTACCGAGGGGACTCCTTCGACTACCTGCTCACCGAGAACCCCGACGCGCTGCGTGACGCGATGATCGCCGACCACCCGGACCAGGCGCAGGGGCTGCGGAAGTTTTTCAGCGGCGCCAAGACGATCGGGGCCGCGTTCGCGGACATGTCGCTCAACTCGCGGGCGATGGAGACCATGTCGATGATGGAGAAGGCCCGCTACGGCATGAAGATGACCCGGACCGGGCTGACCTTCGCCCGCTACGCCGGGAGGCAGACCGAGGCCGGGGTCGACAAGCTGTACTCGGCGCCGATCCTCAAGCGGATGTTTTGTTCGGAGCTGCGGCTCCTGTCTTGCCTGGTCCAGGTCGGCTGGGCCTACGAGGGCGACTATCAGATCCCTCCGGCCGGGGGCAGCCAGGCCTTCCCACGTTTCCTCAGCCGCGCGACCGAGAGCTTCGGGAGCCGGGTGATCTACAAGGCCAAGGTCGACAGGATCGTGCTCGACGGCAACAAGGTCGCCGGGGTCGAGGTCGTGGTCGGAATCCGCGAGCCCCAGCGCCACACCATCGCCTGCAAGTACGTGCTCGCGGCCTGCGACCTCGAGGCCGTCTACGAGCGCATGTTGCCCAAGGGCACGATCGATCCTGCGCTGCTCGAGAAGCTGCGCGAGGCCGACCTCTACGACTCGGCGCTGACGATCTCGCTCGGACTGTCGGCGCCCGCCCGAGAGCTGGGCTTCGACGAGGAGCTGATCATGCTGACCCGCGACGACGTCTCGCGGGTCGACCACAACGCTGGGGATCCCGAGAAGAGCGCGATCAATATCCTCGCGCCGTCTGTGCGCGACCCGACCATGGCGCCCGCCGGCAAGGGGACCCTGACGATCCTGGCGACGGCCAACATCGCCTACGCGGACAACTGGAAGACCGGGCCCAACTACGCGCGCGGCGAAGCCTACGAGGCGTTCAAGACCCAGTATGCCGACGTCATCCTCGATCGGGTGGCGGCCTCGCTCAGCCCTCGCCTGCGCGACTCGATCGAGCTGTGCGACATAGCGACGCCGATCACCCACCACCGCTATACGGGCAACCGGGGGGGGTCGCTGATGGGGGCTCGGCCGACCCGGGAGAACATGCGCCGCAAGATCGCCCACTACCTGACCTCGGTCGACAACCTGCTGCTCGCGGGGCACTGGGCCGAGTACGGGGGGGGGGTGCCGGTCGCCGTCCGGGCCGGCTCGAACAGCGCGCTCTTGGTGCTCCAGCGCGAGCGGCCGGCGGCCTACGAGATCCTGCGCGATGTACTCGACGGCCGGCGGGCTCCAGACGATGTCGACCCCGAGTGCTTCCAGACCCTCGTGGCTCCCCTCTAGGGAGGTGTCCGAGGCACCTCACTGTGGGCTGCGAGCGCCGGGAGCGACCTCGGTCGAGTCTGCGTGATAGGCGCGAAAATTAAAGTGAGCCCATTCGTGATCACGACGGCGCGAGCTCGGACGAAGGGGCATGCGAAAATTACCTGGACCCACCCGCGCCTCCCTCGTCGTCTCCAGCCTGAGCCTCGCGGTGTTGTGTGCGGCCAGCGCTTGTGTCCTCGATTTCGGCGGTGACGCCGGTGACGACGAGGTCGGAGACAGCGGCGAGAGCGGGAGCGAGGGGGAGAGCGCGGGCGACACGGCCAACGGGGACTGCGAGCTCGTGACCCAGGCCGAGGTCGACGTCGACCTGACCCTCGGGGCGGGCTGCTACCGGGTCGACGACCTGCTGTCGCTCGAGACCAGCACGCTGACGCTCGAGCCGGGGGCGATCCTCTACTTTGGAGAGTACGCCGGGTTCGCGGTCGCCAACGGGGTGCTGGTCTCCAAGGGCAGCGCCGAGTCGCCGGTCGAGCTGCGGGCGGCCAACGGCGAGTCTGGGGGCTGGGCTGGGCTCTACTTTCTGGGCGCGAGCAGCTCGTCGAACCTGGTCGAGCACACACTCTTGACCCAAGGGGGGATCGGGGGCTCGCCGGCCCTGAGCGTGGAGTGGGGCTCCCGGGTGAGCGTGCGGAATTCGACCTTCTCGGACAACGCCGGGCGGGCGATCTTGGGCTCGAGCGACAGCCAGCTGAGCGTCTCGGGAACCAGCTTCGTCGACAACGTCGCGGTCGGGGCGGTGGGGCTCGGGAGCGTGGCCGGATTCGCCGCCGACAACAGCTTCACGGGCAATGATCTCGAGGTCCTCGAGCTCGTTGGCAGCGTCCTGAATGAAGACGCGACCTGGGTGGAGCTGGGCATCCCGGCTCGCTTCCTGAACACCACGGTCGACATCGAGGCGGACTGGATCCTCGAGCCGGGCGTGGACCTGGAGATGCCCCAGGACATGATGCTGCGGGTCGGCAGCGAGGGCACGATCCACGCCGAGGGCAGCGCGGGCGCACCCGTGTGGCTGCGCGGCGTTCAGGACGAGGTCGGCTACTGGCGGGGCCTGTCGGTGGACAGCAAGTCGAGCGCCAACTTGCTGGCCCACGTCGAGCTGCGCAATGGGGGCAGCGATCGGTGGAACGGCAACAGCGACTCGATCGGCGCGATCTGGTTGACCTCGAACGGCAAGCTCGAGGTCCGGGACTCGAGCTTGAGCGCGAGTGGCTGGTACGCCCTCATCGCCACGCCGGGCGCGGATATCGAGGGCTTCGCCGGCAACGACATCCACGACAACGTGCGGGCCCTGAACGTGTCGGGGGACGCCGCCTCGCAGGTCGAGGCGAGCAACAGCTTCTCGGCCAACAGCGATGAGAACGTGGTCCGAGTCGGGCTCAACTCGGAGACCAAGGTGAACCTGTCCGGGGAGTGGGCGGCGCTGGAGGTGCCCTTCTTCCTCTCCAACCGGCTGCGCATCAACAACGATCTGAGCCTGGCGGCGGGCGCCCACGTCCAGGTCGCTCAAGACGTCGAGATCTTGGTCGCCCCCGAGGCCAGCTTGGGCGCGGCCGGGACGGCGGGAGACCAGGTGATCATCGAGGGCCGAGAGGACATCGCGGGCTACTGGCGGGGGATCAACTACGCGTCCACGAGCGCCGACAACCTGCTGAGCTACACGCAGCTGCGCAACGCGGGCTCGGACGAGTGGGCGGGGCCGGACAGCAAGGCGTCGCTCTACATCGGTAAGCTCTCCCACGACGGCAGCGCGACCTTGTCCAACGTGACCCTCGGCAACAGCGACGGCTACGCGGTATTGATCCGGGAAGGGAGCAGCATCAGCTGCTCGTCCACGACCTTCGAGGACGTCGAGAAGCCCTCGGTCTCCGGTCCCGGGATCTGCAACTAGCCGCCTGTTGATGGCTCGTCGACTTCGGGCTCGCCGTCGAGGCGCTCGAGGTCGGCGGCCCGCTTGCCCTGAATCGAGGCGAGCCATCGATCGAAGTTCCCGAGCGTCGAGCGGCGTAGATCGGGTTGCTCGGCGAGGCTCTCGACGAGCTCTCGCAGCTGCTCTCTCCCCCGGCGCAGGCGGCTGCGGACCGTGCCGTGGGAGAGCTCCAAGACCACCGCGATATCCCGGCTCAAGAGCCCCTCCCAGTAGAACAGCTCGAGCGCGATCTGAAGCTCGAGGGGGAGGCGGCGAAGGGCCCGCAAGAGCAGGGCCTGCTCCTGGTTCTCGACCACGATCTGGGTGGGCGAGCACTCGAGGCCGGCGACCCGCGAGGCATGAAACTCCTCGCCGGCGTCTTTGGGGGCCCATCGGTCCCGGTACTTGAGCAAGATCTTTCTTGCGATGCCGAACAAGAACGTGCGAAAGGACGAGTCTCCCCTGAACCGGTCTTTGGCGCCGAGACAAGCCAAAAAAGTCTCTTGAACGAGATCATCGACATCGCGCGGGACCTTGTTGCAAAAGAAGCGGTAGACCGCTTCGAAGTGACGCTCGAAGAGCAGCTCGCCGGCTTGGGGGTCGCCACCTTGCCACGCGTCGAGCAGGGCGAGGTCCGTGGCGGTCGTGCTGGAGGGGCTCGGGGCCAAGGGCGAGATCATCGAGTCGGAGGGGGTCGAAGGCAAGCGACATGGACACTGCGAGCGGAGCGCAGAAGGTGAGGGGAGACTCGGTCGAGGGGGGCTTGAGCCCCCAGAAACTCAGCGGTGCGCGCGTCGACCTCGGGGCGATCGAGGTCCGTATGGCGCGCCACAAGGCCCGGGCGCGCCTCTTTGGTACGCCGCTCACGGCGACCCGACTGGGCCGCTTCGAGCTTCGTGAGCGGATTGGCGCGGGGGGCATGGGGGTGGTCTACGAGGCCCACGACCCCCAGCTCGACCGCCGGGTAGCGATCAAGGTGCTGCGCACCGACACGGGGCTGGTCGGCTCTGCGCGCGGGTCGGTCCTGAGTCGGTCGTCGCTGCGTGAACTCCACGCGGAGGCCCAGGCCATGGCCCGCCTCTCCCATCCGAACGTGGTCACGGTCTTCGATGTCGGCGAGGTCGACGGGCGGGTCTATATCGCCATGGAGTACGTGCCTCCGCCGACCTTGAGGGGGTGGCTGGAGGCCGGTGCCCACCCGGTCGAGGCGGTGGTCGCGGTGTTCACACAGGCCGGTGCGGGGCTGGCCGCGGCACACCTCGCGGGTTTGGTGCACCGGGACTTCAAGCCCGAGAACGTGGTCGTGCCCCCCGACGGTCCGGTGCGGGTCATGGACTTCGGGCTCGCCCGCGAGCTGGTCGAGGGCGCGACACAAGAGGGGAGCCCGGCGTCGGCGAGCGGGAGCTTCACGGCCACCCGGATCGCCGGCACGCCCAACTACATGGCGCCAGAGCAGCTGCGCGGTCGAGCCCTCGACGCCCGCAGCGATCAGTGGTCGTTCTGCGTGACCTTGTACGAGGCGCTCTATGGCCGTCGACCCTTCTCGCCGGCCGAGCTGCGCGAGGGGCCCCCGAGCCTCGTTCTGCCCCGGGAGGGTCGGGAGGGGGGGGCGATCCCCGAGCGTGTGTCGAGGGTCCTGCGGCGTGGCTTGGCGTTCGCACCCCGAGATCGATATGTGTCGATGGGGGCGCTCTTGGACGAGCTCCGGTCGCCCCCCCGCGAGGGTCTGCGCCGGTCGATGCTGACCTCGGTGGCGCTCGTGGTGTTGACTGTGGTGGTGGGTCTGGCTGCGGGGGCGGTGATCTTGCGACGGTCGTCATCGGTGGTGAGCGGGCCGACCTGCACACCGCAGCGCGAGCGTGTGGCCGCGGTCTGGGATG
Source organism: uncultured Nannocystaceae bacterium (assembly GCA_964451725.1). GTDB lineage: Bacteria > Myxococcota_A > Polyangia > Nannocystales > Nannocystaceae > Plesiocystis. The sequence continues at coordinate 6,663 of CAYVJQ010000001.1, forward strand.
GGTCGCAAGCCGAGGCCCTGCGTGCCCACTTCGGGCGCGTCGGGTCGAGCCACGCGGACGCGACGGCCGAGCGTGTGATCGCAATTTTCGGGGCCTACGAGGTGGCGTGGTTGACCGCCCAGGAGTCGGCCTGTCACCTGGCGAGCAGGGAGTGGGGGACGCGGGAGTGGGCCGCCCAGATGTGGGCGAGTGAGCGATCGCGGAGCGGGGGCCGGGTCCAGGCCCGAGAGGCCTGTCTCGAAGATCGCTTGAGCTCGTGGGCAGACACGCGGGAGCTGCTGCTGGGTGTGGGTGGAGATGGAGCCGGAGACAGAGCCGGGGAGCTCGGGCCTGCGCCGGCGACGGTCGACCGTGCGGTCTCGCTGGCGCTGGGCCTGCCCTCGGTCGCCGACTGCGAGTGGCCGGAGCGGACTCGGGGCCCACAGCGGGCGATCGCGCCCGAGCTGCGCCGTCGTCTCGACCGTCACGCCGGGAGGGTTCGAGCCCGTGTCGATGCGCGTCAGCTCGACGCCGCCGACGAGGCCCTGGCTGCGGCCCGGGTCGAGCTGAGGTCCACGGCCTCGCGGTCCATGGCCCCGACGGGGGGGATGTCGACGCTGATGCACCCGGAGGTCGAGGCGGTCTTGGCGGGCCTCGAGGCGGAGCTAGCGGTCGTGCGCGCCGAGCCGGAGCGGGCGCTCGAACAGCTGGACTACATGATCGAGCAGGCCAGCGCGGGCGGCCTCGTACACTTGGTGGCGGAGGCCGCCGTGATGCAGGCCGAGGTCGAGGCCAACCTCCGCGCGGACGCGAAGGCGGCCCGAGTTCTGGTTCGTGTGGCCAAGGTGGCGTTGGCGACCGCAGCGGCGAGCCCCGAGTTGCGCGGCGAGCTCGAGCTCGTGCAGGCCCGGGTCGAGTATGACGGCGGCCACTTCGAAGCCGGCCGGGCCGCCAGCGAGGCGGCCATCGAGCACTTCGAGCGCGCCGGTGACCGGGGGCGCCTCGAACTCGCGGGCGGCCTGACCATGCTCGCTATGCAGATCTTTGCGGTCGGGGACTACGACCACGCTCGGGTCTTGGCCGAGCGGGCCGAGTCGCTGCAGCGCGAGCTCCTGGGTGAGCATCACCCGGCGCTCGCTAACACGGAGATGGTGATGGGGGCCCTCGAGCTCGTCGAGGGGCGGGGGGCGGAGGCGGCGGTGCGGTTTCGTCGCGCGGCGAGTTTGCGGCGCGAGAGCCTGGGGCCGGACCACCCCCGCTATGGGCAGGTGCTGCTCAACCTCGGCAACGCCTACCTCGAGATGGGAGACCCGGCGGGCGCCCTGGTCGAGTACAGCCGGGCGCTAGCGATCTTCGATGCGGCGCTCGGTGAGGACGACCCGCGCCGCATCGCTTGCCTCATGAACCTGGGCGCGAGCAAGCTCGAACTGGGTGACATCGAGGGCGCCGAGCAAGCCTTCCGAGAGGTCATCGAGCGCAGCCGCGCGAAGGGGGACGCCGGGGCCGTGGCGCTGGCCAATGCGACCGGCAACCTGGCTCGCTGCTTGGGCCAACGCGGGCGCTTCCAAGACGCCCAGACGACCTATGAAGAGTCGCTCGCTCTGCGTGAGGTCCTGTTCGGCGAGGATCATCCCAAGACCGCGGTGCTCTGTGACGACCTGGGCCGCTTCTTTGTGGGTCGGGGGGAGATCGAGCGGGGGGCACTGTTGATCGAGCGCGGCCACCGGATTCGTCTGGCCCGCCTGGGCCCGAATCACCCCATGGTCGCGCGCAGTGAGATCAGCATGGGGCTGGTGGCGCTGGCTCGGGGACAGCACACCCTCGCCGTGCAGTCCTTCGAGCGCGCCCTGGAGATCAATGAAGGGGGGAGCCGGTCCGAGCTGCGGGGTGACGCCCGTTGGAATCTGGCTCGGGCGAAGATCGGGCGCGGAGATCCGGGCGACTTCGAGGCTGCCCGCGAGGGCCTCCTGCGCAGCCGGGGAGAGCTGCGCGGGAGCATCTACGAGCCCGAGATGCTCCGTTGGTGCGCGGGGCAGTCCCGGCGTGGGGGAGCCTCGCCCTGCCGGTGATGCGACAGGCCAGTCGGCCTCCCCGCCCGACGATGCGCCTTCAAACCAATCGCAGCCCGCGGTGAAACCCCTCACGACGCCTCGCTTGGCCCTTCCGCCGAGGGCCGTGTTGTCGAAACTTGCGGTACGCACGGTACAGCGGCGTTTCAGCGCCTCGCCCTCGACGAAAAATCCTTGTGGCGATCGGGGACGACCGGGCAGTCTACGAACTACAGTTGGACAATAAGTGGTCGGTGAAGCTCAGGCTAGAGTGGCAACCTCGCTCCTTCGACCCCAAACTAGGGTCGTTGCTCGTCGGAGATGAGGGGTACTACGCCGTCTTGGGCAGGTAGACCTCTGGTCGACGTCGCCCCGCAAACGGGGGAAGGCGTCGAGGCTTGCTCAGCGCGTAGGAGGGCTGCTGGACCCGATGGGAAAGAAAGATCGGTTTTTGCTGCGTGGCCGTGCTCGTGCTCAGCACACGGCCTCCCGAACCATCCTGCGCGAGCTGACCCCGATGGGTTCTGCCGCGGGCTGCTATCTCGACTCGAGCAGCTCGGCCAGGTCTTCGAGGCGTCGACGCAGGGCGTCGCGGGTGGCTCGAAACTGGGCGAGGCGAGCGTCGTCGAGCGAGTCGGGGCCGGGATTGCGGTCGGGGTCACGGTCGGGGTCGGGCATCGGCCAGTGCAGGCGCTGCGCCCGGCCCAGGAACAGGGGACAGACCTCCTCGGCGCAGAGGGTGATCACCAGGTCGACGCTGTCCGGGTCGACCTCTCCGACTGCGGTCGAGCGCTGGCCGCGAATGTCGAGGCCGAGCTCGTCCATGACCGCGATCGCGGAGGGGTTGACCCGGGAGGGCTTCGAACCCGCCGAGGCCACGCATACGGCCGCACCGAAGCGCGCCCGAGCCAGGCCCTCGGCCAACTGGGAGCGCGCCGAGTTGGCGACACACAGAAACAACAGACCGGGGACGTTGGGCTGGGCCACGAGGAGCTCCGACTTCGGTGGTCAGTCGTCGGTCGAGACCAGCCCGCGCTCGACGATCCAGCGGGTCAAGGCCGCGCGCGAGCTGATGTTGAGGCGGCCGTAGATGTGGTCGAGGTGGCTGGTCACGGTCCGGGGGCTGATCCCGAGGCGCCCGGCGACCTCGGCGTTGGTCAGCCCATCGGCGACCAGCTGACTGACCTGGAGTTGGCGCGCGCTCAGGGGCAGATCCTCGAGCTCGAGTTTGGGCCTGTGATCGAGTTGGGGCTTGGGCTCGAGTTGGGGCTTGGGCTCGAGTTGGGGCTTGGGCTCGAGTTGGGGCTTGTGGTCGAGGATGTGGGTGGTGTCTGCGTCGAGGCGTTTGGGTGTTCTCGGGTGCAGGGGGGGGGTGCTGGGCAGGAGGACCACCCCCTCGGCCATCTGGTTGGCGGTCAGGCGGGTCAGGCGGAGGCAGGCGTCTGGACCGAGGCTGATCTCGTCGCCGTCGTCGAGTTGGACGCGCTCGACCTTGGCACCGTTGATCAGCATGCCGTTGGTCGAACGCATGTCGACGGCCTCGACCCGGCCGTCGGGGTCGATCGTGAGCTTGACGTGGCGGCGAGAGACGCCCGGGTCATCGATGAGGATCTCGACCCCCTGCATGCGCCCGATGACCATGGCGCGCTTGTCGAGCGGAAACAGGCGACCTCGAGCGCTGCCCCCGATGGCCTCTAGACAGGGCTTGCGCGAGTCGGTGTCGGTCTGGGGCTCGGGTTGCACGCGCGCACAGCCTACCAAGACCCGGCTCCAGATGTTGGATTGCGGGCGGGGCCGAGTGTATGACCCCTGCGATGGTCCTAGCGAGCTCCGTCTGCGCTCTCGTGGCGCTCGTGTGGTCGGCGGTCTTGGCGTGGCTGGCGATCGGGGCACTGATCCGTCGTCGGCAGTTGCAGCGCCGGTTCTCGGCCCAGCCTGTGCGCTCTCAAGTGGGCCGTAGTGTCCTCTTGGTGCGTCCCTGTGCCGGCGTCGATCCGGGCTTGCTCGACAATCTTTTGTCCTTTGCCGAGCTCCGTACCCAGGCCGACCTTAGCCTGGTCATGACCGTCGACGACCCGGGGGATCCGGCGCTCCCGATCGTCGAACAGGCGGCCGCACAGCTGTGTGAGCGGGGCCTCGACGCGAGCGTCGAAGTCCACCCGCCGACCGGCCCGAACCGCAAGGCGAGCCTGCTCGCGGGGGTGCTCGGGGGAGAGCGTGGCCGGGCCGCACAGCTGTGGGTCAACGTCGACAGCAACGTCGATCTCGCGGGCTACGAACTCGACGCTCTGCTCGGTGCCCTGAAGTCCGACTCCGGCCCCGGTCGACTGGGCGCGGTCTGGGCTCCCTGGTCGGAGCTGCGCGAGGGCGAGGGGCTGGGTGCCCGGGCCTCGGAGGCCGTGCTCGGCGGGGCGCTCACGGCCCTGCCGCTGCTGTGTGGGATCTATCCGGGCGGGTTCACGGGCAAGGTCTGGGCCGCGCGCCCCGAGGCGGTCGCCGACGCCGGTGGCCTGGCCAGGTTGGTCGACTACCTCGGCGAGGACTTCGAGATGTCCTCGCGCCTGCGGGCCGCGGGCTGGGGCACGGAAGTCGCCCCCGTATTTGTCCACTCTCGGGGTGGGAGCCCGAGCCTCGACAGCGTGATCGAGCGTTTCTCCCGGTGGATGCTCGTGGTTCGGACCCAGCGGGCCGCGCTCATGCCGAGCTATCTGCTGCTGTTCTTCGCCACGCCGCTGGTGCTGGTGCTCGCGGGTCTCGGGGCCTATGGCCGGCCCACGCTGGCGCTGGTGGCCGTGGGCCTGGCGGTGTTCGCCCGGGCGCTGATCACCCTCGGCGCCCGCCACTGGTCTCGGCGCCGCGGCTTCTTGGGAGCCTGGATCGACGCCCCCCTGTCCGATCTGGTGCTGCTGCTGGCGTGGGTTCGGGCCATGGGTTCGCGCGAGGTCGAGTGGCGAGGGCACAGGTTGCGGGTCGGTCGAGATGGGCGGCTCCTACCCATGCTCAGCGAAGCGAGCGCAGCCGCAGGGAACGAAAACGAAAACGACAACGAGAGCTGACCGCTGTGCGCTCACTCGGACTCGGACTCGGACTCGGACTTGGACTCGGACTCGGCGAGCAGACGCACGCGGACTGGAAT
>CAYVJQ010000001.1:11925-24556 GCA_964451725.1 uncultured Nannocystaceae bacterium
ACTCGGACTCGGACTTGGACTCGGACTCGGCGAGCAGACGCACGCGGACTGGAATGTCGAAGAACAGGCCGCCCGCGCCCATGTCCGTCTCCTCCGGCGAGCTCAACCAGTTGATGTTGCGTCCCTCGGGGCTGAGCTTGTTCCACCAGACGCTCGGGGCGGCGACCGTGCCGGGGACCAGCGTGTCCTCGACCCGGGCCCGGAGCCGAACGCCGCCGCGATGGTTTTCGACCCACACCCAGTCGCCGGCCTCGATGCCCCGCTCGCGCGCGTCGCTCGGGTGCAAGAGCAAGCTGGGCTCTCGCTCCCGGCGGGCGAATTTCTCGATGTTCACGAAGCTCGAGTTGAGGAAGGAGTGGGCGGGCGGGGTGATGCAGTGGAGCTCACCCGGAGCCCGGGTCTCGGCTGAGGCCTCTGGCGGGAGGTAGGTCGGCAGGGGGTCGTAGCCGTCTGCGGCCATGGTCGCGCTGAACAACTCGCAGCGCCCGCTCGGGGTCGGGAAGTCGCCGTGGGCGAAGGGCAGGTAGGGCGCGGGGAGGTTCAGGCGCGCGTACCCATCTCGGAGCAGGCGGGCCCAGGTCACCCCCTCCATGCTCGGGTCGCGCTGGGTATCGACGAAGGCCTCGAGGATCTCGAGGTCGGACTCGCGAAAACAGGGCTCCTCGAACCCCATGGCCTGGGCCAGGCGCCGGAAGATCTCGCTGTTGGGCAGGCTCTCGCCCACGGGTGGGATCGCGGGTCGGTTGAGGCCCATGTAGAGGTGTCCGTAGGGCTTGACGATGTCCCAGTGTTCGAGCTGGGTGGTCGCCGGGAGCAGGATATCGGCGTAGTCCGCCGTGTCGGTGGCGAAGTGCTCGAGGACCACGGTGAACAGGTCCTCGCGGCGCAGACCCTCGAGCACTGCGCCCTGGTCTGGAGCGACCGCGGCCGGGTTGCAGTTGTAGACGAAGAGGGCGTGGACCGGCGGCCCGGCCTCGGTCGGATCGGGGCTCCGATCGATGGGTCGCTCGCGCAGGTGGGCCTGGGCGAGGACCCGTGGGTCCACGCTCAGGGCCTGGCCGAGCCGGTTCATGTTGAGGGTCCGGGGCTCTCGCTCGCCGAGCAGGTCGGGGCGATGGACGGCGTCCGTGTCGAGGTGAAAGCTGCCCGAGTTGCTCAGCACGATGCCGCCGCCGCGCTGCCTCCACGCGCCGGTCAGGGCCGGGAGACAGGCGATGGTCCGCGCAGCCATGCCCCCGCCGCGGTGGCGCTGCAGGCCGTAGTTGATGCGGATCGCCGCGGGTGTCTGCTCGGTGTAGCTGCGGGCGAGGGCGCTGATCCTGGACGCCGGGATACCGGTGACCTCGGCGGCCCGACTCGGGGGCCACTGGGCGACCCGCTCGCGCAGGCCCTCGAAACCCAGGGTCCCGGTTTCGATGTAGGCGTGGTCGAGCCGATCTTCGGCCACCAAGACGTGCATGAGCCCCAGGGCCAAGGCTGCGTCGGTGCCCGGACGGATCGGGATCCACTCGTCGGCGGCCCGGGCCGTGCGGGTACGCAGGGGGTCGATGACGATCACCTTGGCGGCCTGGGGACCCTTGCGCGCGCGCTGGATCAGGGGCCAAAGGTGCATGTTGCTGGTCAAGGTGTTGGTGCCCCACAGCAGGATCAGCTTGGCGTGGGCGAAGTCCTCCGGGTCCATGCCCATGTTTCGACCGAGGGTGTAGGCGACCCCTTGGCTGCCCGCTGCGGCGCAGATGGTCCGGCCCAGGCGGCTGGCCCCGAGGCGATGAAAGAAGCGCTGGGCCATGGCCTCGCCCTGGACCAGACCCATGGTCCCGCCGTAGCTGTACTGGAGCACGGTCTCGGGGCCGTGGCGCTCGACCGCGGCTCGGGTGCGCTCGCCGATCTCGGCGATGGCCTGGGCCCAGCTGATCGCCTCGAAGCGGCCCTCACCCTTGGCCCCCACCCGGCGCAAGGGCTGGCGCAGGCGCTCGGCGTGGTAGGTGCGCAGGAGGTAGTTGTCGACCTTGGCGCAGAGCTTGCCCTGGGTGATGGGGTGCTCGGGGTGACCCCAGATATCGACCGCCCGCTCGGTCTCGACGTCGACCGCGACCTCCCAGGCACAGGTGTCGGGGCAGTCGTGGGGGCACACACCCGTGACCACGCGGAACTGAGGATCTGTGCGGTATCGAGACCGGCTCACATGGAAATGCTACCCACCCCGCGGCGTGGTTTCCACGCCCGAGGCCGGCGTGGTTTTGTGGGCCCTCGGACGGCCTCTGGGCGCGGTCGGGTTGACCCTTTGGTCAGGCTCGAAGCGACCTTGGGGGAGGTCGAAGCGGCGTCTCGGCATCTCGCGTTAACAAAAAAACAGGTCGAGGAGGGGGCACCGGGCTCGACTCGGCTGCGTGTTTCGGCCGGGTGTTCGGCTGCGGGGTCGGGGCGATCGATGGCCGTAGAAACGTGGGCACTCGTGCTCTAGAGTGCGGCGGTGATGACTTTGATTGGACTTCATCGAGACTCTCGCGGCCTCCTCCGCGTCGCCGCGCCCACGCTCTTGGCCCTGGGCCTGCTCGGTGCGTGTTCGACTCCTCCCGAGGAGGAGGGGACAGGTGGAACGGACACGGAGACGGAGACCGAGACGGAGACCGACGAGGAAGTCGGGACCACGGAGACGGAGACCGAGACGGAGACCACGGAGACCGAGACCGGCTCCGTGTGTGGCGACGAGGTCGCGGACGAGGGGGAGGACTGCGACGGCGCAGACCTGGCCGCCGCGACCTGCGAGAGCCTCGGGTTCTTCGGTGGTGATCTGGCCTGCAACGCGGACTGCACCTTCGACGAGGCGGGGTGCCAGGTCGATCCGATCTGTGGCAACGACGTGGTCGAGGGCGACGAGGTCTGTGACGGCGTCGACGTGGGCGGCCTGACCTGCATGGACATCGAGGACGGCGACTTTGTCGGCGGCGAGCTGTCTTGCACCGAGGCCTGTGACGAGATCGTCGACCTCGCCTGCCTGTCGCCCGGAGAGGGCGGTATGTGTGATTTCAACTCCGACTGTCCCGAGGAGGCGCCAGCCTGTGTCCAGGAGACGTGCTGGAACGGGTCCGAGGGCGACCCTTGTGAATTCGGCTCCCAGTGTGTGAACAGCTGCGTCGAGAACATCTGCTACGACGGCAGCGAGGGCGATCCCTGCAACTCGGACAACGATTGCTCGGAGGCCGCGCCGGCGTGCGCGCTCGGGGCCTGTCACGACGGCAGCCTCGGCGACCCCTGCGAGTTCGACAACGACTGCAACGACGAGGAGGCGCCCTTTTGTGTCGACCTCCAGTGCTGGGCCGGGCTCGAGGGCGACGCCTGCGAGTTCGACAGTGACTGCGCCATGGTCTCGCCCTACTGCGTCGACGACATCTGTCACGACGGGACCTTGGGCGACCCCTGCGGATCGAACGGAGACTGCGCTGCAGAGGCGCCGTTTTGTTCGGACCTCGGGGACGACTGCCAGACCGGTGAGCCCGGCTCGCCCTGCGCGGTCAACAGCGACTGCATCGCCAACTGCGACCTCGACATGAACATCTGCGAGTAGCCCCGAGGGACCCCGAAATCAGGGGCCGCTCGCGGCGGGGCAGGAGCCCTTCGCGCACAGCCGGATCGTCCTTCAGGGCGGTCCGGCTGTATATTTAAGGGGTGCTAGAGTCGGCGCTTGACCACGCCCAGCGACGCCCTCACGCCCTGTGTCCCCCGCCTGCTGGTCGGCGGGCTGCTGTCGATGGCGAGCGTGCTGGCCTGCGCCGACGACAGCGGCCAGGACGATTCCCCAGACACCGAGACCGGAGCGCAGACCGAGACCGGTGGCTCGGAGACCGGCGGCTCGGAGGTGGGAGAGGACACGGAGACCGACACGGGCGTGGAGGTGCCGGCCCTGCAGCTGTGTCACAGCGATCCGCCCGTGGGCGCGAGCCTGGCCCCTGCGCTGCCGACCTACGGCGGTCCTGGGGTCTGCCCGACCCTCGAGACCGGCGACGTCTTCAACGTCATGGAGACCTCCACCGGGCCGCGGCGCTTTTATGTGGTCACCCCCGCCGACTACCAGGCCGGCGAGAAGCTGCCGCTGATGTTCATGTATCACTGGCTCGGCGGTGAGCCCGACGACTTCTACGATCGGGCCGAGATCCAGTACGCGGTCGACTACTACGGCTTCATCGCCCTGATCCCCGAGGGCCGGACCAGCGAGCAGGACGTGCCCTTTCGCTGGCCGTTCAGCGTCGCCGACGACGAGGCCCGCATGGAGGAGGAGTACGCCTTCCACGACGACATGCTGGCCTGCGCCCACGAGCAGTTCGGGGTCGACAAGGAGTGTGTCTCGACCATGGGCGTGAGCGCGGGCGCCCTGTGGTCGGCGATGTTGGCCAGCCGCCACGGTGAGCACCTGTCGAGCTTCATCTCCCTGTCGGGGGGCACGGGCGGTGAGTTCGTGAAGTCGTGGCAGACCGCGGCCCACCGCATGCCCGCCATGGTGTTGTGGGGCGGACCGAGCGACGTGTGTCTGGGGGTCGACTTCGAGGTCGAGTCGACCAACTTGGAGGCCGAGCTCGAGGCCGACAACCACTTCCTGGTCGAGTGTGTGCACAACTGCACCCACGCCACGCCGCCTTTCGGGGGCGCCGATCCGGCCCTGCCGACCTACGCCCCGACCTGGGAGTTCTTCCTCGATCACCCCTACTGGCTCGAGGACGGGCAGTCGCCCTACCCCGACTATGTCGCGGCGATGGGCGGCCTGCCCCCGGCCTGGCCACAGTGGTGCAGCATCGGGGCTGGGAACGCTCAGATCCGCCAGGGGGAGTGCGGCGGCTCCGAGTGCTGAGTTTGGTCGGGCTCTGGTAGCGGTCTTGGATCAGGTGCAGGTCCCGCCGCTGCAGGTCCCGCTCATACACAGCCAAGCGAATAGCTGGGTGCAGCCGTCCCCTTCGCTTCCATCCCAACATTGTCCGCCGCTACAGTAGAGACCCTCATCACAGGAGAAGGGGATACAAGGCTCACCCTCGCCCACGGGAGGACAGTTCGAGTCGTTGAACTGGCAGTCGCCCGTACAGCTGAGGTCACCCACACCGAGGCCGATGTCCTCGCAGTGTTGACCACCCAAGTCGGGCCCATCGCAGACTTCGTCGCCCTCGATGACATCGTTCCCGCAGATCGAGTCGGCACACCCCGAGGTGTCGAAGGCGCATCCCGAACAGGCGAGCGAACCCTCGAGGAAGCCGAGCCCGGTACAGCTTTGGCCGTCGAGCGCCGCCCCGTCGCACTCTTCATCCTCATCGACGACGCCGTCGCCACAGACCGGGCCCGTGTCGCTGGTCGAGGTCGTATCGCCGGTGGTGGAGGTCGAGTCACCGGTCGAGGTCGAGTCACCGGTCGTCGAACCCTCGGTGGAGGTCGTGTCGCCCTCGCTGCTGCCTCCGTCGGCGTCGCCCGTCTCGCCGACGTCGCCGCTCGAGTCCGAGCCTGCGTCCGAGCCGCCCATGGTCTCTCCGTCTCCGAAGGTCGATGAGCCGAGCCCACCAGTCGCCGGCGAACAGGCGATCAGTGCGACCGCGGAGAGACTCGATGCAAGCGCGCTCAGGCTTCGTCGTTCCACTTCGCCATGGAAACGCAGGGCGTCGCGAAGATCCAGGAATTACTCACCCAGCGGTGTTCGCACGGGGGCAGCCTGGCCTGTCCATTTGGACGCTGGCAGCCTCCGGCGACCTCGGGTTTGAAGGCGCGCCGTTAGGAACCGGAGGCCGTGCCCTCGCTTGCTCTCCCCGACGGCTGGGCGCATTCTTGGCCCTCGACGGTCTCCCGGACACCCCGTCCTCGGACCCAGGCCCCGAGCCCACCCCCCACGCCCACCCCCCACACCAGATGGATCTCGGCTTCTTCTTCACCAAAGGCGGCCCACTCATGTGGGCCATCCTGGGCTCGGCGGTGGTCGGCTTGTCTGTGTTCTTCGAGCGGCTGTACTCGCTCCAGCGCCCCAAGATCCTGCCGCGGGCCTTCGTCGACCGAATCCGCGCCATGGTCGCCAAGGGCCAGACCCGGGAGGCGCAGCTCCTGTGTGAGGAGAACAACTCGAGCATTGCGCGCATGTTGGTGGCGAGCCTCAAAGCCTACGCCATCGGCAAGAGCCGATCCGAGATCAAAGAGGCCGTCGAAGAGGTCGGCGGGCGCGAGGTCGCGCACCTCGACAAGAACGTCGAGATCATCGGGACCGTAGCCTCGATCTCCCCGCTCCTGGGCCTGCTCGGCACCGTGATCGGCATGATCGAGGTGTTCCAGCGCTTCGTCGAGGCTTACGCCGAGGGCCAGGCGACCCCCGACGTGTTTGCTGCGGGCATCTGGACGGCGCTGGTGACCACGGCCTACGGCCTGACCGTGGCCATCCCCATGCTCGTGATCTACAAATTCCTCCAGAGCCGAAACGATCGCCTGATCGTCGAGATGGAGGAGGACGCGCTGGGGATCGTCGATCTGCTCGACGAAGCGAAACGCCGGGCCGAGCGCGAGGATGGCGAGGAGTGAGCCTGCTCAGTCGGGGTCAGGGCCACCGCCACCGTCGTCGCCAGGGTCAAGGCGCGATCATCGAGATGACCCCGCTGATCGACATCACCTTTCAGCTCCTGATCTTCTTCTTGCTGACCGCGACCTTCCAAGAAAACTCGTCCATCGATGTGGATCTGGCCCGGGCCAAGAACCAGCAAAAGGCGGACAAGCGCGACGCCGTGGTGGTCTCGATCAGCTCGACCGGCGCGTTCGAGGTCGACAAGATCTTGGTCGAGGCCGGGGGTCTCGAGAGCTACCTCTGCAGCCAGGCGAAGGCGGGGCGCACGACCTTGCATGTCCGCGCTGATCGAGACAGCAAGCACGAGGACCTGGTTGAAGCCATGGATCTGGCCAAGGCCTGCGGGTTCGAGAAGCTCGGCATCCTGCACCAAAACTGAGCGCTGCCCTGCGGTGTGGGGCGGGCGGAATCGACCCGCTGAATTCGAGGTGGGTGAAGCAGGTGAAAAAGTCTGAGCCTTTCCAGGCTCGGGGCGACACTCACAACTCAAGGGGCACGAGGCGGTGACGCCCTCGACTGACACGTGATGCAACCTTTCTTCAGCACGGCGACCCAGAGCCTGTGGGACACTCTGCGCCCCGGTGTCGACATGAGCTCACGCCCCTTCTCCTCCGCCTCTGCGACGAGCCCAGCCCTGGGGCCGACGGCGCTCGCAGCGACGGACGGAAGTGAGCGCCCGGCCTCGCACTTGGCCGACAGGCTGCGGCGCGGAGACCCGGCTGCCGTCGCCGAGCTCTTCGATCGCTACGCGGCCCACGTCGAGCGAGTGCTGCTGCGGACGATCGGTCGGGACGCGGAGAGCGAGGACATGGTCCAAGACGTGTTCTTGGCGGCACACCGCAGCGGCGCGGGCTACCAGGGGACCGACGCCCAACTCAGGGCCTGGGTCAGCCGCATCGCCGTGTTCACGGCCCGCGCGTATCTGCGCAAGCGCCAGCAGCGAGGGCGGGTGCGCTCGGCCGATCCCCAGCGCCTGCCCGAGCAGATCTCCAAGGAGCCGAGCCCCGACCTCCACGAGGCCCTGCGCAGGACCTACCAGGTTCTGGACCAGATGAGCCCCACGCTGCGGATCCCCCTCGCCCTGCGCGAGATCGAGCGCATGGAGCTGACCGAGATCGCGGCGAGCTGCGGCTGTTCTCTGTCGACCATCAAGCGCAGGCTCCAGCGCGCACGCAGGATCTTCGATCGTCTGGCCAAGCGCGACCCCCTGCTGTGCGACTGGGTTCAGGAGTCGCGGCGATGACCGAGACCCGATCGCAAACCCGATCGCGGGCGGGCTTGTTCGCGGCAGTCCGCCGTGACCAGGACACACACGTTCAGCTCGGTGCTCCGGGCGCTCACGCCCGGGCCCGGGCCCGCCTGCTTCAGGCTCTCGACGATGTCCCGGCCTCCGTGCCGTTGCCGCGTCCGCGCCGAGGTCTGTGGATCGGGGGCGGACTCGGACTCGGATTCGTTGCGGCGGTGGTCTGTCTCTGCCTCCTGTTCTTCCCGAGCTCGAGCCCAAGCGAGAAGGGCGGCGAGGTGCTCGCGTTCAGCGTCGATGGAGTCGCCCAAGGCGGGGGAGTCGCCCAAGGCGGGGGAGTCGCCCAAGGCGGGGGAGTCGCCCAAGCCGGGGATTTCGCGGACCCGGACCTGCGCGCGCAGCGAGTCGAGGCCGGTGCGTACACGCGGCGGCTCGAGTTCTCCGATGGCACCGAGGTCCAGCTGGCGGCCGGCGGCGGTCTGCGGGTCGAGGGTCTGCGGACCAACGGTGCGACCTTGACCCTCGAGCGGGGGGAGGTCGAGCTCACTGTGCACCACGAGCGCGACACGAGCTGGCAGGTCGTCGCTGGACCCTGGACCGTGCACGTCACCGGCACTGTGTTCCACGTAAAGTGGGAGCCCAGCCCGCCGAGTTTCGAGGTCTTTGTGCGCGAGGGATCGGTGCGGGTCGAGGGTCCCCGGGGCGAGGTTGCGCGCTTGGGCGCCGGCGAGCGCCTGGTTCGGGTACTCGAGGCCGAGGGACCCGCGCGGCACGCCGAGCATGCTGGGCACCCAGGTCGGGACCAGGCGCTCGCGGAGTTCCCCGAGCCGTCGCTCGTCGAGGCTGTCGTCGTCCCCGAGAGCGGGAGTGCGGGGGAGCCCGAGCCGGCACCCCGGAGCGCAGTCCGTCGGTCGAAGGCCAAGTCCAAGTCCAAGTCCAAGGCCAAACCCTCGGCCTGGGCCTCTCACTATCGAGCCAACCGCTTCGAGGAGGCCTGGACCGCGCTCGCGGAGCACCCCGGTGGTCTGCGCGGCGAGGCCGAGCGTGTCGATGCCATGGGCCTGCTGGACCTCGCAGATCTGGCTCGCTTCAACGGCCACAAGGACGACGCGAAAGAGGTGCTCGAGCGTGGACGAGAGCGCTTCCCGGACACCCCACAGGCCAGCGAGGCCGCGTTCATGTTGGGGAAGATGGCGGCCGACGACCAGGAGTGGCGCGAGGCTGCGCTCTGGCTCGAGCGCTATCTCGCGGAGCGACCCGAGGGCACCCTCGCCGCGGACGCCCTGGGCCTGCTCATGGTCAGCCAGGCCTCGGCCGGCGAGCTCGGAGCGGCCAAGTCCGTGGCCTTGCGTTATCTGGTCCGGGATCCCGATGGGGCCTACGCGGCCTCGGCCCACAAGATCCTCGCTCGTTAGGGCGACGCTAGAAGCCCGTGACCGCACCCCTCGCGTCACCTGAATCGTCACGCTCGGCGTTGCTCTGGGCGGGGTGCGGGTGCCGGCGACCCGGTGCTCGAGAGGAGCGGGCGGGCAGCCAAGAGCCGCGGGTGCCGGGATTGTGGGCGACTCGGATCGTTCAGATGAGTGTGGTCCTCGCCGCGCTGGCGAGCGCCGAAGCCCAGGCGGGGCCGCCCGAGCCCGAGTCTGAATCCGAGACCGAGCTCGGACCCGACACGCCCGAGCCTGAATCCGAGACCGATCTCGGGCCCGACACGCCCGAGGTCAGCGCGCTGGTCTTGGTGTGGGTCTCCCCCGCCCGGGTCGACGTCGACGCCCGGCTGCGGGCCGAGCTGGGGGCGCTGGGGTTTCTGGTCGAGACCCTGGGCGAGGGCGAGGGCGAGGGCGAGGTTGCGCTGGGCCCCGACTTGCTCGATCGACTCGACCAGCGAGGCGCGAGCGCGGCAATAGCGATCGTCCTCGCGGAGGACCGCGTCGATCTCTGGGTCATCGATGGGGCGACGGGCAAGGCCCTCACCCGCCGGTTGGGGGTCGATACACAGAGGGACCCTCGGACGCTCGCGCTCGCGGCCGTGGAGCTCCTGCGCGCCTCTCGGCTCGAGCTCGATGAAGGTGTCGTTGGGGAGGACAGGAAAGACAGGGATACCGGAGAGGAATCTGGCGATGACCCGGATGACCCGGATGACCCGGATGACCCGGATGACCCGGAGCATCCAAGCGAGGATCACGGGCAGGACCCGAGCCCCGCACAGCCCCGGCCTGTCCCGCCCCCGCCCTCGCGCGGTGCCCTGAGCCTGGGCCCCGCGTTGACCAGCAGCCCCGGGGGCTTGGGGCCCTCCATCCACATCGAGATCGCGGGCCGGTGGGTACCGCGGGATCGCTTCGCCCTGCGCAGCTCGCTGTGGGTCCCGACCTTCGGCAATGGGATCGCCGACGAGCGAGGCAGCGCCCGGGTGTTCATTGGGCTCGCGTTGATCGAGCCTCAGTGGCGACCTCAGCTCGGCCTGAAGTGGCTCGATCCTTCGCTGGGTCTGGGCGTGGGTGTGGCGCTCGTGGGGGTGGTTGGAGACCCGAGCGAGGCCTCCGACATCCGCGGGAACACGGTGGTGCTGGCGAGCTTTGTAGCTCAGCTCCACGCGGGTGTCGGGTTCCGGCTGACGCCCCGGTTTTCGCTGCGGGCCGACGCCTTTTTTGGTGTCGCCCAGCCTCAGCCACGGGTGATCTTCGTCGACGAGGTCGTGGCGCGTTGGGGCCTGCCCTGGGGCGGAGGCAGCATCGGTGTCGAGGTTTGGCTCTGAGCCCGATGTTCGCGCTACGACTGGTCTGCGGGTTTCCCCTCTAGGCGCCAATCGTGGAAGCTCTCAGAATACGTAGATCAGTCCTCGTTCGGTGTGCCGAAATCTGTGTTCTCGCCCCGGGATAGTGGGGTCGGTGACCGACCCCCGACTGAACTCTCCCCTTCGACCTGAGCCGGTCAGTGGGCCTGGAACTGCTGAGAACAGCGTCCTGGACTTCGCCTTGGGTGCGCAGCTTGCCGGGCGTGGGCAGACTCGCACCAGGGCGGGCATCGATGGCGTATGGTTGGCGGGATAGGTGTTTGATGTCGATGGATTGCTCATGGTCACTGAAGCCGCGTCTCGTCCTTTGTCGGGCGAGCTCGGTGTGTGCCCTCGCGCTGTTCTCGACTGGGTGCACCATCGACGGCATCGCCCTGCTCGAGGGTGGTGACGAAGTCGCTGACGAAAGCGAGACCCGGGACGTCGACGAGCACGGGGAGCCGAGCCCGGGGACCACCGAGAGCGATGGACAAGACGAGGGGTCTTCAGACCAAGCCGACGACGCCACAGAAGGGACCGACGAGGTCACGGACGAGGCCGCGAGCGAGGAGGGAGCGGAGGACACGGGGGTGACTCAGGAACCCCTCTGCCGGCCCCTAACGGGTGATATCGACGGCTACCTCCCCTGTAAACTCCCGAACCTGGCGACCAGCGTCAAACCCGAGCTGCGCTGGGCGTGGATGGGCGAGGGGGTCGACGACAGCATCGTGACCACGCCGCTAGTAGCGAACCTCGACGACGACAACGGAGACCAGCGCATCGACCTGTGTGATACGCCGGATGTGCTGGTGGCCGCGCTGGCCCTGCCCGGGACCGAGTTCGGAGTCTGGCCCGACGCCCACCTCTACGTGATCGACGGCCGCACGGGGCAGACCTCGCGCAAGTTCGTCCGCGAGATCGACGGCTCGGTCAACCCGGCGATCGCCGATCTCGACGGAGATGGCGTGCCGGAGGTCATCGCGCTCGAGTCGGCCATACCCAACAGCCCCTTCGCGCTCACCTCCCGCCGCTTGATCGCCTTCGAGGCCAGCGGTGAGTTGGCGTGGGAGGGGGACTACTGGCACAGCTCTCAAGGCGGAGGTGCGATCGCCGTGGCGGACCTCGACGGTGACGGGAGCCCGGAGATCCTGGCGCCTCAATTTATCGCTCGGGCCAGCGGTGAGCTGTTGTGGGCCCCGCCCAGCGCCGCCTCGGCCTACTCCATGCCGGTCGCTGTCGACCTCGATCTCGACGGCGAGATGGAGGTCCTGTTCGGCGCCAGCGCCTACAGCCATACGGGCGAGCTCCGTTTCCACGCCGGGGGGATAGCGGCCAACGAGGGCAGCGTAGCGATCGCCAATTTCGACGCAGATCCCTTCCCGGAGATCTACGTCCAGCACGAGGGCGTGCACGGGATCTTCGAGCACGACGGGACCCTCAAGTCGGCGTGTCCCGTCGGTGGTCCGCTGCTCGGGACCCGGGGCAACCCAGTCTCCGCACTCGACCTCGATGGAGACGGCAGCGCCGAGATCCTGTTCGCCTACCAGGGTCGACTCCACCTGCTTCGGGTGGTCGATGGGGTGTGCACCCTCGGCTGGTCGATCGAGATCGATGGTGGGGAGACGATCGCCAGCGGGACCATGTTCGACTTTCTCGGGGACGGCGTCGCCGAGGTCGTCTACGCCGACCGGTCGGAGCTCGGCATCTACGCGAGCGACGGCAGTACCCTGCTCAAGATCCCCCGCAGCGCGCGCGAGAGCATCTCGAACCCGGTCGTAGCGGATGTCGACGGCGATGGCGCGGCCGAGCTGCTGGTCGCCTCGAGTCTGCCCTTGGACGGACCGGGAGAACTCCCGACCCCCACCTTGATGTTGCTGGGCGCCGAGATGGGGGGCTTCGTACCCTCGCGCCGAGTCTGGAACCAACACGGGTACCACTACGGCAACATCAGCGAGGTCAGCCGTGTCCCCACACACGAGGTTCACGACTGGGATTCGGTGACCAGCTTTCGCGCGAACAGGCGTCTGGATCCAGG
>CAYVJQ010000001.1:24656-59243 GCA_964451725.1 uncultured Nannocystaceae bacterium
GGCGGTGTGTCTGGTGCTGCGCAGGCGAGGGCGGCCGAGCCGTGGTGAATCGGGGCGCGGGCTGATAGATTGAGGCGCCCCGTGCCGAACGCCTACATCTCAGGAACCGGATTCTACGTGCCCCCTCGGGTCGTCACCAACGACGACCTGATCCGAGAATTCGGTATCGACACCAGCGACGAGTGGATTCAACAGCGCACGGGCATCCGTGAGCGTCGCTTTGCGCCCGCGGGGGTCGGGACCTCGGACCTCGCGCTCGAGGCCAGCAAGGCCGCGCTCGCCTCGGCGGGGATCGAGGCCTGCGACCTCGACATGATCTTGTTTGCGACCTTGTCGCCCGACCACGCCTTCCCGGGCTCGGGGGTCTACCTCCAGCACAAACTGGGCCTGACCTCGGGCGACAAGCTCAAGTACGTCCCCTGCCTCGATATCCGCAACCAGTGCTCGGGCTTCATGTACGGGGTGCAGGTCGCCAACGCGATGATCCAGTCGGGGCAGTGCAAGCGGGTCCTGCTGGTCGGCGCCGAGACCCAGTCTCACGCCCTCGATCTGCGCACCGAGGGGCGGACGATCGCGTCGTTGTTCGGAGACGGGGCCGGGGCGGTCGTGGTCGAGGCCACCGAGGAGGACCGGGGGATCCGTGGGGTCTGGCTCGGAGCCGACGGGTCGTACGCCGACGTCCTCGCTCAGAAGGTCTGGTGCATCTCCGAGATGCCCTTTGTGCCCTTGGACGAGAACGGCGTGGGCCAGGTCAAGCCTGAGATGCTGTATGCGCAGATGGACGGAAAAACGGTGTTCAAGCACGCCGTGACCAAGCTCGCCGGCACCCTTATGCAGGCCCTAGGGGAGACCAAAACCGAGATCGAAGCGGTCGATCTGTTTGTGCTCCACCAGGCCAACAAGCGGATCAACGAGTACGTCGCCAACAAGCTGCTCAAGGTGCCCCCAGAGAAGGTGCTGCACAACATCGAGCGCTACGGAAACACGACCGCTGCGACCATCCCGATCTTGCTGGCTGAGGCCGAGCGCGACGGTGTGCTCAAACCAGGCATGAAGGTCGCCCTCGCCGCGTTCGGCTCGGGCTTCACCTGGGGCTCGGCGATCATCG
The DNA here is from genome assembly GCA_964451725.1 of uncultured Nannocystaceae bacterium. Taxonomy (GTDB): domain Bacteria; phylum Myxococcota_A; class Polyangia; order Nannocystales; family Nannocystaceae; genus Plesiocystis. Next base: position 25,765 of record CAYVJQ010000001.1, read on the forward strand.
ACTGGTAACCCCCCGAGCCATGATCGCGGAGAGCCATGATCGGGGAGAGCCATGATCGGGGAGAGCCATGACCACCCAGAGCGCTGAGCTCGATCTGCACCCGGTGTATCGCTTCTCCGGGCTGGGTCGCCCGCTCGACCCGGCTCGCACGATCGACAAGGTCGTGCTGATCGCGGTGGCGGTGGCGTGTGTGTGTGCGGCGGCCTGGGGATGGTGGGTCGACGGGGACGCCCCGCTGGGAGTCGGCTGGGCGGGTGTACACGCCGCTGTGGTCTTGGTCCTGAGCTGGGCCCTGACCCGCGAGCTGGCCCCGGACGACAAACTCGCCGGATTTGTGGCTGTCGGTCTGGTGGCGCTCATGTGGCCGCGCTTCGCCTCGCGCACGGAGGGCCTGGATCTGGCGGTGCTGGCGGGGACCTTGCTCGCTGTTCGCCTGGTCACCCGCAGCGTGGGCAAGCCCGCGACGGCCTGGGATGCGCCGGTGGCCTCTGCCCTGTTCCTGGCCGTCGGTGTGTGGGCCAGCTGGACCCTGGTCGCGCTCGGGACGGTCGCCCTGGCCCTCGACGCATGGCTGCCCGCGCCCAACCACGGGCCTCGGAAGCGGCACATGTTCTACGCGCTGGGCCTCGCCGCTGCGACCTTGGTGTTGGTCCTGTCCGCGGACGCGCCCCTGGAGATCCCAGCCCACCCGCTGGTGCTAGCGATCTTGGGCGGACTCGTGGCGCTGGCCGTGATCACCGTGCCTGAGCCTCTGGCTTTGGGGGACGTCGATCGAGAGCCCTTGGACCACACACGTGTGCGCTCGGGGCTGGGCTTGGGGCTGGCGGCGGCCCTGCTCCTGAGTGTGGACTCGGGCCTGCCCTTGTTCGCCGTCGCCCCGCACTGGGCCTGTCTGTCGGCGGTGTGTGTGGGGGCGGTGATCTTGGCTGTCCGCCGCCGACTCTCGACCCGAGACCGCAAGGTGGGGAGCTGAGATGGGCACGCTGGGAAGTGTGTTCGACGAGGGGGAGGCTGGGGCCGAGGGCGGTGCCGATCCTGGACTGCGCGGACCCGACCTTCGGGTGACGGTCGAGATCCCGAGGCGGGGTTTGGGCCACGGCATCCGCGCGCGGGTGCCTCTCCGGATGGCCGCCGACGGAGACCTGGTCGAGCGGGTGTCGGATCCCGAACATCCGCAGCGCGTGCTTGTGCACCTGCCCGCGGACCTGCCCGAGGGCGCCGTGCTTCGGCTGCGCGGCCAAGGTGGGGTGCCGCCGGCTCCGCCGGACTCTGGGGACTCCGGCGTGGGCCCAGCACCCCGCGCCGGCGATCTCTATATCGTCGTCCAGCTCGTCGATCGGGAGCCCGAGCCCGGCGAGCTCGTCGAGACCCCCGGGGGCCCGCGGGAGGTCGACCCAGAGTCTGGCGAAGGCCGCGACGTGACCGGGATGGTGCTCATGGGGATGGTGCTCATGGCCGCGGCGGTGCTCGGCCTGACCTGGGCCCTGACCTGACTTGAACTGACCTGGGTGCGCGCCGCCAGGTCGAGTCCGAGCTCTGTGGCAGGATGGGGCCGTGCTCTCGCTGGTCCTCGCTCTCGTTTGCCTCGCTCCTCCCGCTTCGCCGGCTCCCGAGGCCGCCGGCTCTGCGCAGGCCGACGGGTATGGGCCCGAGCAGGCCCGAGCGGACATCGAGCTGATCCTGGTCGATCGTGGTCGGGCCTACCTCGACGCTCGGGCGCGCCTCGAAGACCACCCTGGCTCGGCCGCAACCGCGGTGGTCGCCCGGCTCGAGGCCGTGCCCGCGCCCGGTCCAGATCAGCGTGATCGGCTCCTCAATGTGCTCGCGGCTCTCCAGCGCCCCGAGCACGTCGGGCTCTTTGGTGAGCAGCTGCGCCTCGCCATGATCCAAGATCGGCCCACGCAGCTGTGGCTCTCGCTGCTGCGCAGGCAGGGTGACGCGGCGGGGCCGGTGCTGCTCGAGCTGGTCGGCGATCGGGAGCTCGGCGATGAGCAGCGCGGCGCGGTCCTCGACGTGCTCGTGGATGTCAGTGGGTCGGAGCGCCTGACCGAGCTCCTCGCCATGGTCGGCCACGGCGCGGGCGCGCTCCAAGATCGGTTGCGGCGGGCGCTGATCCGGCGGGCTCACTCGAGCACGAAGGACGAGCAGACGATCGCGGCGGGGCTCGACGCCGGGCTCGAGCGGACCCCAGAACCGGCCAGGACTGCCCAGCTGCTGATCCTGAGGGCCGCCTGCTGTGAGCCCGAGCCTGAATTTCGTCGCCGGATAGCGGGTCTGATCGCGGATCCCGAGGCCCCCTTTCAAGTTCGGGTCGCGGCGATCGATGGGCTCTCGCGCCTGGGCGGCGGCGAGGGCGAGCTCGAGGCCGTGGTCCGCAGTCAGGCTGCCGACGCCCTGAAGGGGAAGCAGGCCGCCGAGGTCTTGCTGGCGCTGGCGCTGGCCGCCCTGCCCGAGGATCAGGGCGCCGAGTTGGCCGTCGACCTCGAACTTCACACGGCCGCGGCGCCCCGGCTGGCGAGCTTGGCCTACCGCTACGGTCACCCAGGGGGGGCGCAGTGGCTGGAGGACAGCCAGACCCACCTCTGGCCCGAGGTCCGCAAGGCCGCGCTCGAGCGTGTCGCCTATCGAGGGCCGGCACAGAGCACGGTGACCTGCGACAGGGCCCTCGTCCGCCGACTGGGGACGATCGGCGGGCCGGTCAGCGATGGGGGCGAGGCGGACGCGCGGGTCGGTCGGTCGGCCGTGGCTGCGCTGGGCCGCTGCGGGACCGAGGCGGCCTTCGCCGCGCTCCGGAGCCTCGTGCACGACACCGGCATCGATCTCAGCCAGCGCGGGGAGGCTGGGAAGCAGCTGGTCCTCCACGATCCCGCGGGTCCGGCCGATGTCGCCGAGATGCTCCTCGACGCCCGCTTCAGTGACCTGGCTCGGGACCTGGCGTCGGCCCTCGCGCGCGCGCCCGAGCCGACCCCCGAGATCCGCGACGCTCTGTGCCGGGCGGCCGCGGGCAACCCCATGGTCGCGTCCACTGCCCACGAGAGTTTCACGGCTTTGTTTCCTGGCCAGCGCTGCGAGTAGTCGCAGCTCGACCGAATCCGAACTAGAAAACCCGCCGAGCTCGGGGAGCTCGGCGGGGTGGGTCTCGTTTGGGTCTCCGCTTCGGGTCTCAGCTCAGGGGCGCGAGCGGGTCACCGGCGACCTTGACCACGCTCAGCCCAGTCAGCGATTGCTCCGGGACACGCTCGTCCTCGAGGGCCGCGGCCAGCACCTCGCTCATGTCTTTGGCGACGATGAAGGTCATCTGTGATCGCACGGTCTCGGGGACGTCGTCGATATCCCGGGCGTTGCGGTGCGGGATGATGACCCGGGTGATACCCGCGCGGTGGGCCGCCAACACCTTGGCCTTGATGCCGCCCACAGGGAGCACGCGTCCTCGCAGGGTGCACTCGCCCGTCATGGCCGTGTCTCCGCGGACCGGGCGGCCGGTGAGCAGGGAGGTCAAGGCGGTGAAGATGGTCACCCCGGCCGAGGGTCCGTCTTTGGGCACGCCCCCCGCAGGCACGTGGATGTGGATGTCCAGCTCGTCGAGGAAGTCGGGTGCGACCCCGAGCCGCCTGGCGTTGCTGCGCACGTAGGTCAAGGCGGCGCGGGCCGACTCTTTCATGACATCCCCGAGCTGTCCGGTGATCTGCAGGGCCCCCTTGCCCGGCATCTTCGAGGTCTCGATGAACAGGATGTCCCCGCCGACGGGGGTCCAGGCCAGGCCGGTGGCGACCCCGGGCACGGCCGTGCGCTCGGCGACCTCGTTGAAGAAGCGCTGGCGACCCAGGTAGTCGTCGAGTTCGTCCACGCCCACACGCACGGTCTCGGCTTTGTCGTCGGTCTTGCGGCGAGCGACCTGCAGGGCGACGGAGCGCGCGAGTTTGCCCAGCTCTCGCCCGAGTTGGCGTACGCCGGCCTCTCGGGTGTAGCCCGTGATCAGCTTGTGCAGGGCCTCAGCGTCGATCTCCAGCGTGTCCGGTCCCAGGGCGTTCTCTTCCAGCATGCGCGGGATGAGGTGGTGGCGAGCGATCTCGAGCTTCTCTTCAGGAGTGTAGCCGTTGATCTGGACGATCTCGAGGCGGTCCCGAAGGGGCGCAGAGATCCTGCCCAGGTCGTTGGCGGTGACCACGAACATGACCTCGGACATGTCGAAGGGCTGCTCCAGGTAGTGGTCGGTGAAGCTGTTGTTCTGCTCGGGATCGAGGAGCTCGAGCAGGGCGGCCTCGGGAGAGCCGCCGTGGGCCTGCGAGAGCTTGTCGATCTCGTCCAGGAGCACGACCGGGTTCTTGACCCCGGCCTTGCGCATGGCCGTGATGATCCGGCCTGGGATGGCGCCCACGTAGGTGCGGCGATGCCCACGGATCTCGGCCTCGTCTCGGACGCCACCGAGGGCGATGCGAATGAAGGGCCGGGCGGTGGCCTCGGCGATGGACCGACCGAGGGAGGTCTTGCCGACGCCGGGGGGACCGGCGAGACACAAGATCGTGCCCTTGTTGCCGCCCGAGAGCTTGAGCACCGCCATGTGCTCCAAGATCCGCTCTTTGACGTCGCCGAGGCCGAAGTGGTCGGCGTCGAGCTGAGCCGAGACTGCGTCGAGGTCGTCGACGACATCGGCCCGCTTGTTCCAGGGCAGGTCGGCGATGGTCTCGAGGTAGGTACGGGCGACGTTGAACTCGGGGTGGGCCGGGTTCAGCTTGGCCATGCGTGCGAGCTCGCGGGCGACGACCTCCTCGATGTCCTCGGGGAGCCCGGCGGCGGCCAACTTGGCGCTGAGCTTGGCGACCTCGTCGGCCTCGTCCTCGTCGCCGAGTTCGGTCTGGATGGCCTTGATGCGCTCACGCAGGATGTGGTCGCGCTGGGCCTTTCCGATCCGCTTGCGGACCTGCTCGTCGATCTTGGCGCGCATGGCGTGGACCTCGCGGGCCTCGTTGACGAAGCGCGCGACCAGGTTCAGGCGCTCATTGACGTCGAGGGCCATCAAGATCTCGATCTCGGCGTGGCGCTCGAGGGGGAGGTGCGATCCGATCGCGTCGGCGAGCAGACCGGGGGCGAGCGACTCCGAGGTGGCCTCGATCAGGCTCCCGCCGGCTTCAGCGGCCAAATCGCGAACGTGCTCACGCAGGGACTCGGCCAAGACCTTGCTCTGCATCGTCTCGCCCCCCTGCTCCTCGACCTCGGTCACCAAAACCTCGAGGTAGGGGGTGCTCTGAAGCAGACGATCGAGCTCGACTCGCCTCAGGGTCTCGACCACCAAGCGCGCGCTGCCGTCGTCGTCGCTTTTACCGATGCGGTGGACCTTGGCCAGCACGCCGATGGTGTGCAGGTCGGCGATGTTGGGTTGTTCGGTCTCGGGGTCACGCTGGACGCCGACGATGATGTGATCGCCCACCGTGACGCCCCGGACCAGGGCGAGGGAACGTTTGCGCCCCACGGGCAGGGTAGACACAGAGCCGGGAAGCAAGACACCCCGGCGCAGAGGAAGCAGGGGGAACGCTGTAGTTTTGAAGTCGGTCATGGGTGTCCTCGCTCGACGAAATTCAAGCTAAGTCGATGCCTGGGACGGTCAAGCGCAGCCCCCCGCTCGGGCCCCCGCCATGCTGGGGGTGGAGGCTCGTGCTTGCTGCGCGCAGCTGGCTACGGGGCTCGGGTCGGGTGGCGAGGACCATCGCCACCGGGGCGGTCGCGGTCGCCGGCCTCGGCCCGAGCTGCGGGGGAGGGCTGGACCTGCTCGATCGCCGCTGAGGCCGTCTTTGGATGGCTTCAGCCGGGCCGTGGCTCCGCTCTCGCCCGCCGGGTCGGGGGCCGGCGGCAGCAGCTGTGACCGCGACATTCGTTGCGCTTGTTGTCGCGCTGCTCGAAGCTGCTAGCCCTGTGCACGAGCCGGCCCCCGCACGGATTATTTTGAAGTCGGGCGCGGGTTGGGGGACGCCGGGGGCGCCCATCGCTTTCCCGCAGGTGCGGAATCAACCTGCGATGCCCGACCTGGCCCACCCGATTGGAGAGCAGCCTGGTCGGGCATCGCGGTGATCTGCGTCGGTCGGGGAGCCGCCTCAGTCCAAGAAAAAATCGGGCAACAGAGGTTGGGTGAGGTCGACCGCGTATTGGTCGAAGTCCTCCACCCCAGCCTCGGCGAGGACCTCGTCGTCGATGAAGAAGTTGCCGTTACAGGTGCTCGCATCCCGGGTCAGCACGGCGTAGGCGGCGTCCGCCATGATCGCCGGTGTCCGCGACTGCTTCATGACCTGGTCGCCACCCAAGAGGTTCTTCACTGCCGCGGTAGCGATGGCCGTTCGCGGCCACAGGGCGTTTACGCCCACACCCTTCGAGGCGAACTCCGCGGCCATACCGAGCACACACATGCTCATCCCATATTTGGCCATGGTGTAGGCGACGTGGCCCTGGAACCAACGCGGGTTGAGATTCAGGGGCGGGGAGATGTTGAGGATGTGCGGGTTGTCGGCTTTGAGCAGGTGCGGGAGACAGGCCTGCGAGCACAGGTAGGTGCCCCGAGCGTTGACCTGGTGCATGAGGTCGAAGCGCTTCATCGGGGTCTGCAGCGTGCCCGTCAGCATGATCGCGCTCGCGTTGTTGAGCAGGATGTCGATGCCCCCGAAGGTCTCGATCGCCTTGGCGACCGCAGATTTCACCAGCTCTTCAGAGCGGATGTCGACCACGATCGGCAGGGCCTTGCCGCCCGCAGCCTCGATCTCGGCGGCCGCGGTGTAGATGGTGCCCTCGAGCTTGGGGTGGGGCTCGGCCGTCTTCGCGGCGATCACGATGTTGGCCCCGTCTTTGGCGGCTCGGAGGGCCATGGCCAATCCGATGCCTCGGCTTGCGCCAGTGATGAAAATAGTTTTTCCGGCGAGCGTACCCATGTGCCTGCGGGTGTAGCAGTGTCTACGCCTGGGATCGAGGCCACCGAAGCAGGGCGAGAGCTTTTGACGCGCCCTCTTCGAAGGGGGACAGTAGCGCGGACGTGACTGAGGATCTGCATCGCACGGGTATCCTGTTGGTCAACCTGGGCACCCCCGACGCCCCGCAGACCCGCGAAGTTCGCCGCTACCTCCGGGAGTTTCTCTCCGACCCGCGGGTCATCGACATCAACCCGATCGGCCGCTGGCTGCTCCTCAACTTGTTCATTCTGCCGACTCGGCCCAAGCGCAGCGCCGAGGCGTATCGCAAGGTCTGGACGGAGGCCGGTTCGCCCTTGTTGGTGTACGGCCGAGAGCTCACCGAGGCCCTGCGTGCACGCATGCCCGAGCACCCGATCGAGCTGGCGATGCGCTATGGCAAACCGTCGATCGAGGGTGGCCTGACCCGACTGCGCGACGCGGGCTGCGATCGCCTGGTGGTCCTGTCCCTGTATCCACACTACGCCTCGAGCTCGACGGGCTCCTCCCTCGAGAAGGTCTACGCCGAGGCCGGCAAGCTGTGGAACACGCCCTACATCAACGCGGTGCCCGCGTTCTACGACCACCCCGCCTTCATCGAGGCCTTCGCCGATGTCGCTCGGGACCAGCTCGAGGCCCTCGACCCCCAGCACCTCCTGTTCTCCTTCCACGGCCTGCCCGAGCGCCAGATCCTGCGCAGCGCCGAGCCGCTCCAGTCTCCGACCCGCTGCCTGGCTTCGCCCGACTGCTGTGCGGCCATGACCATCCAGAACCGGAGCTGCTATCGAGCCCAGTGCTACGAGACGGCGCGCCTCTTGGCCCGGGCTCTGGATCTGGGCCCCGGAGACGGCTCGCTCGGGGACGCGGGCGAAGGCGCGCCGGGTTGGTCGGTCTCGTTTCAGTCGCGCCTGGGTCGGACCCCTTGGATCCAGCCCTATACCGACGAGGTCCTGCCGGTCCTCGCCGAGCGCGGGGTCCAGCGGGTCGCCGTGATGTGTCCCGCCTTTGTCGCGGATTGCCTCGAGACCCTCGAGGAGATCGGGATCCGGGCGAGCGACGACTTTGTCGCCGCAGGGGGAGAGGTCCTCGAGCTGGTGCCCTCCCTCAACGCCAGCCCGCGCTGGGTGGACGCCACCGAGATCCTGCTGCGAGAGGCGATCTACGGGCCCCGCGAGTCCCTGTCCCCACAGGGGTGAGCGGCGGGCATCGCCCGGGGGATTCAGTCGGCAGGTAGGAGGCCTGTGCTACCTTGCGCGGGCGCATGAGCGTCGGTTCCCGAGGTCCGAGGTTGCTCGATGGCCACCCGCCCGAGCTGCTCGTCTATGACGAGGAGACCAACTGTCCTTACCTCGACGGGCGGGCCGCTCATCTGCCCATGCGCCTGCCCACCCGGGTGTTGACCAACGCCGAGTTCAGCGAGCGTCTGCACGCGGGTGACCGTCGTCAGGGTCTTGTTCTCTACCGCCCGGACTGCCCGGACTGCCGAGCTTGTGAGGCAATTCGGCTCGATGTCGAGACCTTCCAACCCAACAAGACCCAGCGCCGGATCCAGCGTCGGGGTCGGCGCTTGTTCGAGGTCGAGTGCGGTCGGCCTCGGCTGAGCGCCGAATCGATCGACCTCTACAATCGCCACAAGATCGGCCGCTCGCTGATGGGCGAGGGCGATCCCATCGACGAGACCGGCTACGGCGCATTTCTGGTCGACTCGTGTACGGAGAGCTTCGAGCTGCGCTACCACCACGAGGGCCGCCTCGCCGGTGTAGCGATCATCGACAAGGGCAGCGACGCCCTCTCGGCGGTGTACACCTACTTCGACCCGGACCTCAGCGCCCTGAGTCCCGGCGTGTTTTCGATCCTCGAGCAGCTCGAGCTGTGCCGACGCTGGGGCCTGCGCTGGCTCTACCTCGGGCTCTACGTCGCCGACTGCCCGTCGATGGCCTACAAGGCCCGCTACCTCCCCCACGAGCGCCTGATCGAAGGGCAGTGGGTGACCTTCGAGGCCAACCCGCGCCCCTGAGGCGCCGCTCGTCAGTTTGGGATGGGCAGCGGTTCGTCCTCGTCCTCGTCGTCGTCCCAGCCGTCGTCCCAGCCGTCGTCGTCGTCGGTCGGTGGGACCATGCTGAGGGGCTCGGGGAAGCCGTCGTCGTCGAGGTCGTCATCGTCCTCGTCGTCATCGTCATCGTCGCGGTCGTCGAGGTCGTCGAGGTCGTCGTCGTCGAGGTCGTCGTCGTCGTCTGCGCCACCCTCCACGGCCATCATCTCGGAGATCGAGAGCACGCGCTCGCCATTGGGGCCCATATGGCCTTCGATCTGGCCGAGTTCACCCTCGACGTCCTCATCGCTGTTTGGATCGTCGACGACGGCGAGGTTCGGATCGGGGGCTTCGGGGAAGGGCTCGTAGAAGTCCTTGTCCCGCATGAACATGTTGACGGGGCCCATGGCGATCGTCGGCACATAGGTGACGGCCACCAGGCCCACGAGCATGAGGGCGATGAAGGGCAAGACGCCCCTGGTGATCTCGCCCAGGGGTTGGCGAAACACCGATGAGGCCACAAACAGGTTGATGCCGATCGGCGGGGTCAGGTAGCCGATCTCGAGGTTGACGATGAAGATGATCCCCATGTGCACAGGATCGATACCGAGCTCGACGCCGATCGGGGCGAGCAGGGGCGCGATGATCAAGATCGCGCTGATCGAGTCCATGAGCGCGCCGATCAGGAGCAGGAACACGTTGACGATCAGCAAGAAGGTGATCGGGGTCAGGTTGCGGGCGAGGATCCACTCCACGACCCGCTGGGGGATCATCTCTTCGACCAAAAACGCGTTCAGGCCAAAGGCCAGCGCCATGATGATCAAGATGGTCCCCATGTTGATCACCGCCTCGGTGAGGACCTTGGGGATGTCCTTGGGGCCGAGCTCCCGGTGGATGAGCAGCTCGACCACCAGCGCGTAGATCACCGAGACGGCGGCCGCCTCCGTGGGCGTGAAGACCCCAGAGTAGATGCCGCCGAGGATCACCACCGGCAGGCTGATGGCCCAAAAACCGTCGCGGAAGCGCGCGGCCACGACCTTGATCGAGAACACGTCGCGCTCGACATTCTTGGCGTTGAAGAGCGAGCGGGCGGCCATGAGCAGGCCGATCAACAGGCCCGGGACCACGCCGGCCAGGAACAGCTCGGCGACGTTGATGGGCTGGGCGTTCGAGGCCACGATCGCGTAGACGATCATGGGGATCGAGGGCGGGATCAGGATCCCGAGCGAGCCGCCCGAGGTCACCAGGCCCAGGGAGAAGCGCTTCTCGTAGCCGGCCTTGACCAGCTGCGGGTACATCATCGAGCCGATGGCGATCACCGTGACCGGGCTCGAGCCGGAGATCGCCGCGAACACCACACACGCGGCGACGGCTGCGATCGCCAGCCCGCCGGGCATCCAGCCGATGAGCGAGCGGCAGAAATCCACGAGCCGCTGGGCGATCCCCCCGGCGCTCATGATCGAGCCGCTGAATACGAAGAAGGGAATCGCGAGCAAGACGTTCTTGCCCATCATGTCGGCCGCCTTGTCGGGCAGGAGCTCGAGGGTCTCGAGGCCGCCGAAGTTCTCGCCGATCAGGGCGAAGCAGAGCACGGCGAGCACGCCGATGATGACAAACAGGGGCATGCCCAGGGCGACCATGGCCGCGAGCGCCGCGAGCAGCAGGGTGATGCCCATACCCGTGCCGACGGCCGCACCCTCGGTGCGGAGAGAGTCGCCACCGTCGGCCGAGGCGACGACGGCCATGAGCACGACGGTGGCGAACACACACAGGGTGCCGATGATGGTCGCGCGGTTGCGGGTCTCCCTCGAGGGGGTCTCGAGGAGCTTCATCGTCCGTCCTCCGGGGCCCCGAGGTCGGTCTGGTCGGCCTGGTCGGACTCGTCAGGATCGTGTTCGTGTGCGTCCAAGGTCAGGCGTTCGGATTCAGGTGTCGAGGGGTCTTCGGTGGGGGTCTCCGCGTCGTATTGCGCGAGATCCCGGAGCTCGGCGGGGGTCTCTTCGAGCTCGCCCTTGAACGCGAGCACCCCCAAAGCGACAAAGCGGGCGCCCATGAGCAGGTAGGCGATCGGCACAATCGAGAAGCTCACGAAATAGGGGATGGGCAGGCCATCGTGAAGGGCGCCCAGGCCCTCGGCGATCTGCCATTCTTCATGTTTGTTCACCACCCACGTGTAGGAGAGGTACGCGAACAATACGCAAAATGCGGCGGTGAACAGGCCCGAGATCAGCCCGCTGATCCGGCGGAGCTTCTCGGGGAGGGCCTGTTGGACGGCCTCGACCTTGAGATGGAGGTTCTCCTTGGCTGCCATGGAGGCGCCGATGAAGCTGACCCATAGGGTCAAGATCAGGGCCAGGGGCTGGGCCCAGTTGAGCCCGGCGGGGAAGTAGCCACAGGCGAAGCGGTAGCCACCCTCGGTGTCCAGATCCATACACTTGGATTGGTCGACGCTGCCGGTGCCGAACAGGAAGGCCATGACCAGCCACATACCGATCACCGTCAGGACCGAGTAGATCAGGCACTTGAGGTGGGAGAGAGGCTCACCGTGGATCTGCGCCCGGGTCTTGCCCGACTCGTCTCCCCGGTTCCACAGCGGTCGGTGAGAGGCGCTGCGAAACCCGAAGTAGACGATGGCCAAGATCAGGACCAAGCTGATCGGATTGGCGGCGTCCTGGAGTGTCTGCCAGGTCTGCGAGTCGCGCTCGGCGCTGAAAAACCAACTTGCGAGTTTCCCTGCGATCACGCTCTCTGGGTCGGCGTAGCGGCGGTGGGCGACCGAGAGGAACACGATCACCGACATCACCGACAGCGACGCGACCACGATCACCCGCTCGACCTGGAAAATCCAGTCGTTGAGCTTCTTCAGGAACTCCACGGCCGCATACTACCGGGGCCAGCTGGCCCCGTTGAGTGAAGTTGAGTGAAGTCGAGTAATTGGTGGAGCCCGGACGACGTACTGTCGAGCCGGGCTCATCGGGCCCCGCGGACAGCGCGGAGCCCAGGACCAAGGAGGTCCAGGGAGGTCGATCTAGAGGTGCTTGGTGATCGCCTTGTACAGGGAACTGCCGTACTTGGAGGTGAACTTCTTGTGGGTCGACGCGGTCGCCTTTTTGAACGACCGCTTCTCGTCGGCGGTGGACTTGTGGAGGTTGATGCCTGCGGCCCCGAAGTTGTCGATCAGCGCAGGGTTGAGCGCGCGGACCTTCTTGCGGCCGTATTTCGCGTCCGCGGTCGGGTCGCCCATGAGCAGCTCTTGAACGTCGGTGCCCAGCAGATTCCAGGTGTCCAGGTGAATCACCACAAACGCCGCCTGGTAGACGTGCTCGGTCAGGGTGAAGTCCGTGAGCGTCTGGTACCAGCCGGCTGCGAAGGTGAACAGGGGCGTGTTGGCAAATCCATCGACGACACCGGTCTGGAGCGCCGTCATGGCCTCGGTCACCGGGATCGGCACTGGGGTCGCGCCCAGGGCCCGCCAGGTGTTGAGTGGGACGTCTCCGGGCTGAGAGCGCATCTTCTTGCCCTTGAGATCTGCGGTGCTCTTGATTGGACCGAAGTTGGTGCCGATCGAGCGCAGACCGTTCTCATTGAAGCTGAGCAGCTTGAGACCGGCCCGCTTGAGCAAAGTGTCGATGTCACCACGAACGTGGTTGTCGAGGATGTTGTCGCTCGCCTTGAGGCTCGGGAACAAGTAGGGGAGCTCGAGCGCCGCCAGCTCGGGGATGAGGCTGGCCGCAGCAGCGGTCGTGCCGGCCCACATCCGGAGCTTCTTGTCGCCTTTGCGAACTCGGCTGAAGGTCGAGATCTCGTCGCCGACTGCCCCGCCCTTGTAGGCTTTGATACGGACCCGGCCGTCGGTGCCGTTTTTCAGGCGCTGCGAGACGCGCCTGAGCGCCTTGTCCCAAGGGGTGTCTTTGGGCGCGACGGTGGCGAGCTTGAGGATGATCTCCGCGTCGCCGGCCTGCGCTTTGGGGCGGCCGATGAAGAAGGTCGTGGCCGCGGCGGTAGAACCGACGATGAACTTGCGGCGATTGGTCTCGAGGGGCTTGTTCGGGTCGGTCATGGGCGGTGGCTTCGACGGGGCAGGGGGGGGGATTCTTCAGACCCAGGGGGTGGGCAGTTTTGGGGAGCCCCGGGCGGCTGGAGCGGCCCCGGGGCATGTATCTAAACACCGTTCAACAGCCGGTTCTCGACTGCAGGACCATGCGTATTCGGATTCACATCACCGAAGTGGTGCGAATCAGCGCGCAGGCGCGGCTCAGAACCAGTCTTCTTCGCCCTTTTTGACCTTGAGCTCTTCGGCCTTCTTCTTCTCCACGGCCATCTCGGCTTGGATCTCTTCGGGCGCGGTGCTGAGGTCGGTGGCCAGGACCTCTTCGATGAGGCGATCGAACATCTCTTCGTCGTCGAGTTTGGTGGCGAGATTCTCGGCCATGAGCACCTTGGTGCCCAGGAAGTAGTCCGAGATCACCAGCGACTTGTCGTAGTGCTCGCGCGATTTCTCGAGATCGCCGCCGGCAAAGCTGGGGGCGATGGCGTAGAAAGCCCCAAAGTAACGGTGCGGTCCACCGTGATAATAATTGGGATCGAGCTCGAGGGCGCGGGCCATGGTCGCCTTGATGTTGTCTTTTTGGCCGATCAAGACGCCGAAGCCCTTGGCGCGGGCCCACTTGCCGAGCGCGGAGGCGTACCAGTACATGGCCGGGAGCCCCTCGATGCCGACCAGGCCGATCGCCTCGTGGAATTTGCCCTTCTCCTGCATGGCGGCGGCGAACTCGGGGGAGGCTGCGATGAGGGCCAACTCGCCCCACCACACGGCCCGGTTCATGTAGTCGAAGTAGGCGTCCTCGTCGGCGCGCAGGTAGCTGTCGGCCGTGAAGTAGTGAGCCCGGGTGAGCTGAGCGAGCAGCTCGATGTTCTCGGAGCCGGTCGAGACGGCTTCGCAGCGGGTCTCGGGCGAAGTCGTACCCGGGCTGCAACCCATGGCGGCCTCCCAGTCGGCGATCGCCTCGAGGGCCTTGTCTTTGCTCTGTCCGCGAGACTCCCAAGCCGTCACGGCGGCGTCGGCCTGGACCGTATCCACGGAGGTGCTCGGATTGGTGCTCTCGGTGCTTTCCCAGGCCGCGGTTCGGCCTTTGCAGCCGCCGGCGAAGGTCAGGGCGATAGCCAGGGTGGCCAACTCGATTGATCGCGTCGTCATGTGGGGCGGCGAGTCTCTCACAACCCGCCCGCGGAGCTGGGATCAATCGAAGTACTGCGCAGGTGTCCAAGACTCACGTTGCGGTCGCGCCGCCGATTCGAGCTCGGAGCCTGGACCGGCGGATATGCTGCGGCGGTGAGCGACCCGGCGGATCTGCAGGGGGAGCGCGGCGGGTCCAGCCCCGACTCTCGGTGGTTGGCCCTGTGGGCGATCACCGCGGCCTTCACCGCGTACTTTTGCATGTACGCGTTTCGCAAGCCGTTCGCGGCTGCGAGTTTCGACGGCGCCGTGCTGGGGATCGACCTCAAGACGGCGTTGGTGTTGAGCCAGGTGCTCGGCTACGCCCTGTCGAAGTTCATCGGGATCCGTGTGGTCAGCGAGGCCGCCCGGGGGCATCGAGCCGCCATGTTGGTGGGGCTGATCGTGATCGCCGAGCTCGCCCTGGTCGCCTTCGGCCTGCTCCCCCCGGCCGGAAAGGTCGTTGCCATATTTTTCAACGGGTTGCCGCTGGGGGCGGTCTGGGGGCTCGTGTTTGCATTTTTGGAGGGGCGTCGGACCACCGAGTTGCTCGGTGCCGGGCTCTCCGCTTCCTACATCGTCGCCAGCGGGATGGTGAAGTCCGTGGGCCGGGTGCTGCTCGACGCGGGGGTCCCAGAGGGGTGGATGCCGGCGGCGACGGGCGGCCTGTTCTTCCCTGTGTTTGCGCTCGCCGTGCTGGCGCTGGCCAAGCTGCCGCCCCCCGACGAGGCGGACGTCGAGGCCCGCAGCGCCCGCGGACCCATGGACGCGGCGCAGCGGCGGGCGTTCTTCAAGCGCTTCGCCCCGGGTTTGGTCGCGCTGACCATCCTGTATCTGTTCCTGACCGCCTACCGCGACTTCCGGGACAACTTCGGGGCCGAGATCTTCGACGAGCTCGGGGTCCTGGACGCGAGCGTGTTTGCAAAGACCGAGAGCTGGGTGGCCGTGTGCGTGCTGGCCGTGCTCGCGGCGATGTTTCTGATCCGAGACAACCGCAGGGCGCTGCTGGGGATCCATGTGCTGATGGCGGCCGGGACCGTACTGATCGCGGCTTCGACCTTGGCCCTGAGCCTGGGGGCCATCGACGGCGTGACCTGGATGGTGCTCAACGGCATCGGCATGTACGTGGGCTACGTGCCCTACGGCTGCGTCCTCTTCGACCGCCTGATCGCCGCGACCGGGGCCGCGGGCACGGCCGTGTTCATGATCTATGTGACCGACGCCTTCGGCTACGCGGGCTCGGTGGGGATCTTGTTGTTCAAGAACTTCGGCCGGGCGTCCATGAGCTGGCTGGAGTTTTTCATGGCCTTTTCGTGGGTCACGGCGGCGGTCGGGTTCACGGGCTTCGTGGTCAGCGCCCTGTACTTCGCCCGCGTGTCCTCGCCCTCGCTCTCGAGCGCTCGGTCTTCGTAGGGCGCCGTCCTGCAAGTTATTCAAGCTCGACGTAGGATGGGGCCGTGCAGGGTCTGGTCGTCGCGGCATGGGTAGGGGTGATCATGTCGGGGCCACCGGAGGGCCCCAAAAGTGAGGACCAGGAGCACACACTCGAGCCCGGCGCGGCCTCGGAGGCGGTCTCCACCCATCGACCCGATATTCGTGTGCGTCTGGAGATCGACCTGCCGATCTTCGTCGGCTTCGTCGGGGTGTTCGGGGCGACCGAGGGGTTCAAGTCCAAGATCGCGCCGGCCTCGTGTCGGTGGTGTGAGACCGGACGCGGCGAGCTAGCGATCCGGGATGCCCTGGTTTGGCGCAAGCCCGACGCGGCTGCCCTGAGCTCGGATCTGATCGCCTATGCGGGTCTGCCCGTGTTCGCCCTGGCGCTGACGTTGACCTCTGTGGGCAGGGAGAAGAGCTGGCGACACCTACACGAGGATCTGCTCGTCGCCTTCGAGGCGGTGGCGATCTCGGCTGCGCTGACCAACACGATCAAGTTCGGGGTCGGGCGACAGCGGCCCTACGCGACCTTCTCACCGACGCCGATCTCGTTCACGGACGACCCGGACCAAAACCTCGGCTTTCCCTCGGGCCACACCAGCTTCGCGTTCTCGCTGGCGACCAGCTTCGCCACCGTGGCGACCTTGCGCGAGCGCAAGTTGGCGCCCGTACTCTGGGGGGTCGGCGTCCCGGTCGCGGGGTTCGTGGGTTACCTGCGTATGGCGGGAGACCGACACTGGTTTGGAGACGTGCTCGCGGGCGCGGGGCTCGGGACCTTGATCGGGGTGGGGGTGCCGTGGCTGCTGCACCACCCGCGCACGGGGATCATCCCGCGGGCGCAGGCGCGGGCCCGAGGGCGGGGGCGCGACCACGCGGGCTTTGAACTGCAGGTGCTGCCCGCGCCCGGGGGAGTGAGCGTGTCCGGTCGTATGTGAGCTCGGCCGGCGGGCAAGCTTTGCCGGCCCTCGAGGCTCTCTCCGGCTCTGCCCCCTGTTATCGTCGCTGTCGAGAGATGCGGCCGAGTGAGGAGACGACGCGCGCCGAGGAGGGCGTCCAGGACACCTCGCCGGGGTGGGCGTCGAATACGACTGCGGCACAGATCGCCGCCGAATTCGGCTTTGGAGCGGATCACAGCCGGGATCTGCGGGACTTCGGTGCCCAGGTGGGGCCTCGGCTCTCGGAGCTCGGGGCGCAAGTGCTGGCGCGAGTGCGGGCTCGGGGCTCGGTGGATCCGGCTCTGGATCTGGCTCCGGGGGAGGCGTCGCGGCACACTCGGCTGCTGGGGTGGCTCGAGCGGGGTTTGAAGGGCCCACACAACGACGAGTTTTGGGCCGGGCGAGCCGGGCTGGGCGTGGACCTGAACTTGGAGAGCCGCGAGTTGATCGCGCTGCTCGGGGCGCTGCGGACCGAGTACCGGGCACTCGCCGCGGCCCCCGGTGTCGGTATCGGTGTCGATCCACCGCTCGGGCTGCGGGCGGCCCTCGACCTGCTCCTCGATGTCGAGCTGGCGATCGGTCTCGACGCGCTGGCGGCGAAGAAGACGGCCGAGGATGAGCGGCGGGTTCGGCTGGCGACGCTCGGCGAGCACGCGGCGACCGTCGCCCATGATCTGCGCAATCCGCTGAGTGTGATGCGTTCGTCGGCGTACCTGCTGCGGGGACAGCTCGCTGAACACCCAGGCGCGCTCCGTCACGTGGACAAGATCAGCGCGCAGATCACGACGTGCGAGACGATCATCGACGGTGTCCTGGGCATGGTCGACGGGCGTGCACTTCGACGCAGCCGCGTCGACATGCGTGCCCTGGTGGTCGGGGTGGTCGAAGCTTTTTGGCTGTCGGGGTCGGGATCGAGATCGAGATCGAGGTCGGGGTCGGGCAGCGGGATCGGGATCGGGATCGGCGAGATCTGTGTCGAGCGGCTGTGGATCGACCCCGAGGCGATGGAGCGGGCGCTCTCCAACCTCGTGCTCAACGCGGCCCAGGCCCTGGCGCGGGCGATCGAGCGCGACGCGCCCGGGCGCGTCGATGTACGGGTACTGCGTGTGGGTGAGGGCGCGATCATCGAGGTTCAAGACGACGGTCCGGGCTTCGACGCCGAGATCTTGGCGCAGGCCTTCGATCCGCTGGTCACGGACAGGCGCGGGGGGACCGGGCTCGGGCTCGCGCTCGTCCGTCGGGTCGCGGAGGCCCACGGAGGGCGGGTGGAGGCCGAGAATCGCCTCGATGCAGGGGGGGCTCGAGTGTGTCTACACTTGCCCCTCGTCTTTGAGCCCGCAGGGGTGATCGACGCCCCGAAGCACAAGTGAAGACCATGCCGAAGATGTCTCTGAAACACGCACACGTGTTGCTGGTCGACGACCACGACGACCTGGTCGAGAACCTGACCGAGATTCTCGAGGACGTGGGCGCTCGGGTCTCGCGGGCCTCGACGGCCTCTGAAGCCGTGCACCGGGCGAGCGACGGCTTCGACATCGCGCTGGTCGACATTCGTCTGCCCGACGCGACCGGGCTCTCGCTCCTCCCTCAGCTCAAGCGCGCTGGCGACGGCATTGGTGAGGTCCTCCTGATCACGGGCAACGCGTCGCTCGACGACGCGATCGAGGCGGTCGCGCACGGGGCCTACGCCTACGTGCTCAAGCCCTTCGACCCCGGGAGCCTGCTGACCACGGCAGGGCGAGCGGTCGAGAAGGTCCGCCTCCAACGGACCTCGCGCGAGCTGGAGCGCCGGGCGAGGATCGCGGAGAAGCTGGCTGCGGTCGGGACCTTGTCGGCCGGTCTCGCCCACGAGATCCGCAACCCCCTCAACGCCGCAGGTCTACAGCTGCAGATGCTAGAGCGGCGGATCTCCAAGATCTCGGGAGACCCACGCCTGCTCGAGCCGATCGCCGTGGTCCAGGGCGAGCTGACCCGGCTCTCCCACCTGGTCGGAGACTTCCTTCGTTTCGCGCGCCCGGCTGGGCTCCAGTCTCA
The DNA here is from genome assembly GCA_964451725.1 of uncultured Nannocystaceae bacterium. GTDB lineage: Bacteria > Myxococcota_A > Polyangia > Nannocystales > Nannocystaceae > Plesiocystis. Next base: position 44,344 of record CAYVJQ010000001.1, read on the forward strand.
GCGTTTTGATCTCAGCGCGCTGATCTCGGACATTCTCGAGTGGCTGGAGCCGGAGGCGAAGCGGGCCGAGGTGACGCTGCGGGCCGAGCTCGGGGAGGGCATCTCGATCGAGGGTGACCGAGAGAAGATCCATCAGGTCGTGCTCAATATCCTGCGCAACGCGATCCAGGCCTTCGAGCCCGACGACGGGTGCGGAGACTGTGACGACTGCGACGGGGATGGCGTGGCGCGGGTCCAGCTCGGGGCGAGCCTGGGGCGGGAGGAGGACAACGTCGTCGTTGTTAGGGTCGTGGCGACCGACGACGACAACCTCGATATTCGAATCCGAGACAACGGACCGGGGATCCCCGAGCAGACCCTGTCCCGAGTGTTCGAGCCGTTCTTCTCCACCAAGTCCATGGGCACGGGTCTGGGCCTGGCGATCTCGCACTCTTTGGTCCAGCAGCATGGGGGCTCGCTGGAGATCCGCTGTGAAGGGGGGACCGAGGTCTGTATTTCGCTTCCGCGTGTGCGCGAGCGAGCGGAGCTCAGCCCCAAGCGCTGAGGATGAGGGCGCGCAGGCGCTCGGGCTCGGTCGCAGTGGTTTTACACATGAACCCACTCTTGTGGGCGAAGTGGACGTCGGCTTGCTCGGCGACTCGAGAGAAGTCGAGCTTGGGGTGATCTTCATAACGTCCGATGCCGTAGCCTGTGCCGCGGCGGTCTGGGTAGACGATGGCGGCGATCGTGTCTTGGAGGCCCCGGGCGCGGATGTAGTTGCCCACGGCGTTGCTGGGCTCGTCGGAGCCCGGATCCGTGCGTGGCAAGAACAGGGCCTCGATGGGCTCGGCGTCGCCGTTGGGGATCGACCAACGCTGGACGTGGGCGGCCGCAAACTCGATGCGGGAGCGGGCGACGCTGAGGTACTCGAGCAGGTCCTCTCCGACGAAGCGCATGAACTCGTAGAGGGGATCGCCGGCCGCGAGTTCGCGGGTCTTGGCGAAGCGCCGCAACAGGGTGATGTCGATGGGGGAGTTGAGCTGGGAGATGGCGCGTCGAGGGACGCCGAGCCACTGGGCCGTCTTTTTGGGTCCCCGTGAGTCGAACCACTCTGCAGGCTCGAGCCAGTCGCAGAAGCTGCGGGCGTCGGCGTAGAGCCCGAGGTGTTCGAGCACGAGGCTCAGGGCGCAGGTCGGGGGGTGCTCACGCGGGAAGTGGTGGTGGTCGAAGTTCATGTGCTGGGGGTCGTGCACACCTCCGACATCGACGATCACGACGCCCGGATCCTCGAGCTCCTCCGGGCTCGGATCGCGGCGGACGACCGGGACGCCGTACTTGGCGACGAGGACGCAGACCGCCAGGAGGTCGTCTTTGTGGGCGCCGCCTGGATGCGTGAGGATCGTGCGAACCATGGTCGCCCATACCATGTCGGGGCGAGCTTGGGTGCGCGGCAGCGCCCTCCCTGTATTCGCTCAGCTGGCAATCACCGTGTATCGGCAGTAGCGTCGCGGCGAGGTGAGCGGCATGACGACATCCAAAATCATCGACTGGCACTACCACCGCAACGGTTGAACAAGCTGCAAGCGGGCGTCCAAGTTCATGGACGCGAGTGAATTGAGCGTGAGCGAGCGGGTCCCCGCGAGCCGAAAACTGGGCGCAGAAGCAGCCCGGGCGATGCTTGGCGAAGCCACCAGGCTGATCGTCGCCAAGGGCAAGTCACTGCGGGAGTGGGAGGGGGACGCACTGCGTGAACCCGAGGTTCTCACCGCAATGTTGGGTCCCACGGGCAACCTCCGGGCTCCGACGCTCCGGGTCGGTACGACCTTGATGGTCGGCTTCAACGAGGACGCGTACACCGAGTTGTTCGCCTGAATCGTCGGCAGGGCGCCCCGCTGAATCGTCGGCAGGGCGCCCTGATTCCATAGGCGGCGCCGTAGAGGGCGGGTCAGAGCAGGCCCAAGAAGGCGAGCAGGGCGGCCCGCTGCCCGGTATCGAGGCCGTGCTCGGGGCCGGTGGCAGGTTCGAGGTCATGGTCGGCCGGGTCGACGCGGAACCCGACCAAGACGGCCTCGAGGGTGTCGGCCCGACCGTTGGTGAAGTAGGGCCACTTGAGGTGGAGGCGCCTGAGCGAGGGCACGCGTGCACCTCGTTCGTGGACGAAGGGGAGGATCCGGGTCGCGGCATAGGCATCGCTGGCCCAGGTGATCGGGCCGTTGTGGAGGCCGCCGTTGGCGAACAGGAGCGACTCCCAGGTGGCGAAGGGCTGGCGAGTGTCGGGCTCGTCGGTCGACAGGCGGGCTTGGTGGCAGTCTTCACAATGGGTTGCAAACACCGCGGCGCCCTCGGCCTCGAGGGGCTCGAAGTGCTCGCGCTCCCGGGTGCTCGGGTTTTGGGGCATGGACGCCCGCCTCAAAAATGCCATCAGTGCGCTGCGCAGGCCCTCGCCGTCGACGGTCCCCGGCCACCCCGGGAGCAGGGCGAGCCAGGGCAGCTGCGTGTCGCTGAGGGTGAACCACCCCGTGCGTATATCGGCGTCGGCGCTGAAGCGGTTGGCGACCCCAAACTCGTTGTCGGCCATCACGTCGAGGCTGCGGTCGAGGGCCCGAGAAAAGTGGGGCGGGTTTGGGAACAGGCCCAGCAGCGGCTTGCTGGTCGCGTGGACCCGCTCGCCGTCGCGCTCGCGACCTGTGAAGTGGACACGGCCGTCGACCCGGGCCTCGAAGTGACAGGTCTCGCAGGTGAAGCGGCTGCGCTTGCCCTCGCTGGTGTTGGAGGGGGCCATGGCGGTCGTGAACACCAGCGCCTCACCCAGGTGCTCGTCGAAGCTGCGCTGGTCGGGCTCGACCCCGTCGACGACGAGGGCCAGGGCTCGGGCCTCGGGTCGCTCTGGTGCACGGCTGACCAGGCTGTCGAGCAGGGGACTGACGCCCAACCACCCGAGTTCGGAGCGGGTGAGCTCGGAGCGGGCGAGCTCGGTGGGGACCGGGAGCGCGTCGTGGGTGCCGGGCAGCCAGGCGGCCCGGGTGATCACCGGATCGCCGGAGGTGGCACCCGACCGGAGCGCCGAGGGATCCCAGTCGATGGTCAGCAGCGTATCGGTGGCGTAACCGGCGAGCGCGAGCCGACCGGGACCGGTCCAGCGAACCCATTTGGGGGTGACGGCGCCGAGCTCGGAGAGGTTGAGGCTGCGGACCAAGGTCGGGGGGCCGTCCACTTCGAGGCGGTATACGAACAGGAACGAGTCGATGTATCCGAACCCTCCGTCGCGGCGCTCGAGGGGTCGGTCTTCGACCCCTGTGATCGCCAGGAGGTCGCCCGAGAGGTCGAAGCCCCACATGGGGCCGTCATGCTCGATGACCATGCCTATGGACCCGGAGGGGCCCCCCGGGTCCATAGGCTCGATACGCAGGCGATGCTCGAGCAGGCAGTTGGTGAGCAGGCGCCCGCCCACGGCCTCGATTCGGATCGGCCCGCGACAGTGGGGCCGGCTGTCGACCTCGGCGAGCTCGCTGCCGGAGCCGGCCAATGTATGGAGACGGTGGTTGCCCTCATCGACGATCCACACACTCGGGGACTCCGGTGCTCGATCCGGGCTCGAGGGGCGGGCGGCGATGTCTCGGGGGGAGCGCCCTCGAGGCAGGTCGAGGCTCCCGGCGACCTCGAGCTCGTCGCCGTCGCGGCGGAGCCGAGCGACCCGGGCCTCGCCGGTCCCGACCACCAGCAGCTCCCCTCCAAGCTGGGCGACGCCGGTGGGTTGGTGGGGGGTCGGGGCGCTGTCCAACACGACGCCCCGCCCGTCGATCAGCAGGGCTCGATCTCGGCCCCGGGCCAACACCAAATACCGGGGGCCCTGGGGCGCGGGCTCGAGGGCGATGATCCTATAAGGGTCGAGCCCGAGCTGGCCGTCGGAGGCGGGGATTCGGGCGAAGTCGGCCTCGGCCCTGGCCCGGCCTGATGCTTCTGCCAAGCGGGCGAGAGCCCGCTCTCGCGCAGAGGGCGGGCTGGAGCTCTGATCGAGGTCGGTTTCAGAGCCGACTTCGAGGCCATCTTCAGGTTGGGGCTCGCAGCCGTAGAGCGAGCCCGAGCCGAGCGAGAGCGAGGCAGAGGCCGCGAGCAGGCTCGCGGCCCGGCGGCTCACCAGCCGCCGTCTTCCTTGTCGGCATCTTTCTTGTCGGCGTCTTTCTTGTCGGCATCTTTCTTGTCGTCGTCTTTCTTGTCGTCGGCTTTCGCGCCATCCGTTTTGGCGTCGGTGTTTTTCTCTTTCTCCTTCTTCTCATCTTTCTTGTCGGCGGATTTGTCCTTGTCGTCGGCCTTTTTGTCGCAGGCGACCAAGGGGAGGGAGAAGGAGAACGCGAGGACGAGAGCGAGGGGGAGTTTGGGCGTGTTCATGGTGATCTCGGCGGCGAGTGTACGACGCACACGACCACCTCCGTACGACGAACAGCCCTGGCAGGACTCCTCACGGCGGTTCAGCGCCTCGCGCCTCGACAAAGTTTCCGGTGCGAGGCGACGAGATGGATTCTGCGGTGGGCTCCTAAGCCCGGGCTCGGCTCGGAGGGGTGGCGTCTTCCTCTCGGTATTCGTTGAGCCGGTACTGGATCTTGCGTGGCGAGATACCCAAGATTCGGGCCGCCTTCGAGGTCGAACCGCCGACGTGCTCGAGGGTCTTGAGGATGGCGAAACGCTCGAGCTCCCGGAGGCTCGCGCCGGGGACGTGGGGAGCCTCGTCGCTCGGTCGACCCGAGACCATGAGCTCGCGGGGGAGCTCGCGGGGCTCGATCTCGTCGCCGCGGGCGAGGACCACGGCGCGCTCGATGCAGTTCTCGAGCTGGGTGATGTTGCCGGGCCAGTCGAAGTGCAAGAGCACGCCCAGGGCTCGCTCGTTGAAGCCGTGGATGCCCTTGCCGTTGCTTCGGGCGTGGGACCTGAGGAAGGACATGGCCAACAGCGGGATGTCCTCGTTGCGCTCGCGCAGGGTCGGCACGCGGATGCAGATCACGTTGAGGCGGTAGAAGAGGTCCTCGCGGAAGCGCTCGGCCTGGACCTCCTCCTGGAGATCCGTGACGCTGGCGGCGACCAGGCGGATGTCGACTGGAATAGCCTCGGTGCCGCCGATGCGCTCGATGGTGCCCTCGTGGAGGGCCTGCAAAACCTTGGTCTGGGTCGCGGCGGGCAAGCTGGCGACCTCGTCGAGGAACAGGGTGCCGCCGGCGGCCTGGACGAAGCGACCCTCTCGACGTTCGTTGGCGCCGGCGAAGGCCCCCGCCTCGTAGCCGAAGAGCTCACGCTCGAGCATCTCCTCGTTCATGGCTGCGCAGTGGACCGCGATGAAGCGACCCTCCCGGCGCGGGCTGAGCTGGTGCAGGGTCTGGGCGACGCGCTCCTTGCCGGTCCCGTTCTCACCTACGAACAGGACCGAGGCATCCGAGCTGGCGATCTGTTCGACCAGGTTCATCATGGTCTTGAAGGGGCGCGAGCGGCCGATGAGGCGAGTCGCGGCGGCCTGCTCGTTGTCGTCGTCGACGTCGCGCTTGGCGAGCTCGTCGCGCAGACGCTGGGCCTCGATCTCGAGCGCGCGACGGTCGAGGACCCGGTCGACGATGACCAGGAGGTGACCGAGGTGCAGGGGCTTGGTCAGGTAGTCGGCGGCGCCCTGTTTGATGGCCTCGACCGCGCTCTCCACGGTGCCGAAGGCGGTCATGACCACCACGGGCATCTCGGGGAAGCGCTCGCGGACCTTTTGCATGAGCTGGATCCCGTCGACGCCGGGCATCTTGAGATCGGTGAGCACGAGGTCGGGGGTCCAGTTGTCGAGCCGGCCCAGGGCCTTGAAGCCGTCGCCCGCCGACTGGACCTCGAAACCCTCGTCCCGCAGGAGCTCGGCGAGGGCGAGGCGGGCGCCTGATTCGTCGTCGACGATGAGGATTCGACCGCGGATTTGCTTCTTGACCGTGCTCACCCTTCGGGTTTGCCTGCAAAAACAGGGATTGAGTAGCGCAAGAAATGCAATTTGGCCTTTTGGGCGCATTAAATTCATGTAAGCGAAATAAATGCGCAGATGCTGAAATCGACGCCCGGGCGGGAGACAACACAGGGGGCGCCCCATCAGGGGCGGCCTCGCCCGGAGTTCCCATGGTCCAGGATCCTCAGACATCTGATCCCATCACCGCCTGGTCGATCACCAAGAGCGCGGTGCTCGTCCCCTTCGACTTCTCCGAGGCCTCGCGCAAGGCCCTCCAGGTCGCGCGCAGTTTCGTGCCGGATGTGGGGGAGCCGAGCGGTGGAACGGTCGCGGTTCTCCATGTCGTGACCCGTCCACCGATGAGCGCGCCCGGCCGTCTGTTGCGGGGGCGCTTCGACGAGGAGCGAGCGATCGCCCAGGGCTTCACACATCTGAGAGAGGCGCTGGCGGATGCGGGGGTGCCCGAGTTCGAGGCTCATGTGAAGGTCGCCTCGGAGCCGGCCGAGGCGATCGTGAGCTTCGCGCAGGGCGAGCAGACCGAGCTCATCGTGATCAGTTCACACGCACGCACGGGCTTCGACCGCTGGTTGTTGGGCAGCACGGCGGAGCGGGTGGTGCGGCTCTCTCCCTGCCCGGTGCTGGTACTGCGTGGGCCCTCGCCCCAATGACCGACTGCGATCCCCGGCGACAGGCCGGTGACAGGCCGGTGGGCGGGGCAGCTCGGCTATGATCCGATATGCCCTACAGCCCCGGTGTTCACTTTCTCGGACCCACCATCCCGCTGTACGTGTTCGAGGCCGAGGCGCCCGGACCCACGGCGCTGATTCAAGCGGGCATCCACGGTGACGAAGTCGGGGGGGTGCACGCGCTCCAGGAGCTGCTCAAGTCCGGGATTCGTCCGAGCGCCGGCCGTCTGTTGATCTGTCCGGTGATGAACCCGCGGGCCTATCGGGCTCGGACCCGGGCGGCCCCGGGCGGCCTGGACCTCAACCGTATGTTTCCGGGCGCGGCCGACTCGCCGGACTGGGAGCGGCGTCTGGCCCGGACCTTCATGGACCTGGTCGAGGACGAGCGGCCGGCTCTGATGGCGACCTTGCACGAGTCCCACAAGCGCTACGATCCCGAGGCCGACCGGCCGACCTTTGGTCAGACCATCGTCTATGGCGTGGAGCCGCGCCCCGCGATCGTCGATCGCACGGTGGCGCGCCTCAACGAGCGCTTCACGGGCGCCCGTGAGCGCTGGGACCCGCAGTACTTCCCGGTCGCGACCTCCTCTACGGAGGTCATCGTGGAGGCGGTGGGCTGCGTGGGCCTGTGTGTGGAGACCTGGATGGGCTTCGAGGAGGACCACCGCATCGAGATGCAAAAAGCGGTGGTCGAGCTGCTCCTGGACGAGGTCGGTGTGCGTTGCATTTGACCTTGATGCGCCACGGTGACGCGGGCTCGGCCCCGGAGGGGCTCGGCGATGACGGACGGCACCTCTCGAGCTCGGGGCGGGAGCAGGCCAGGGCGACCGGGGCGGCGCTGGCCAGCCGGGGCGTGGCGCTCACCGAGCTGTGGTGCAGCCCCCTGGTCCGGGCCGTGCAGAGCGCGGAGCTGGCTGCTGGCACGCTCGGGTATGACGGCCCGGTGAGGACGCGCCCCGATCTCTACCCGGACAGCGATCAGGGGGTCCTGCTCGCGGCGTTGGCAGCCCTGCCGCCGGAGGCCGATGTGTTGGTCGTGGGCCATATGCCCTACATGGCCGCGGCGGCATCGGCCGCGCTGGGGTTGGGGGTGGGTGGGTTCTCGACGGGCGACGCGTTTCGTATGCACCTCGACCCACCGGGGGGGCCTGGGCGATCGGGGCGACTGCTGTGGCGTTGGCAGGGTCGGTTCCTCGATTGAGGCAGGGGCGGCGCGAGATCGGCGGGCGCTTTCTTGCTAGCGTTCACGCGGATCTTCGCCATGACCCGCCTCGCCTCTGCCCAGCCCTCACTGATCTTACTGAGCCGACCGGGCCGACCGGGCCGACCGGGCCTACCGGGCATGGCTGTGTCCGCCGTGTTGGCATTGGCCTGGTCGCCGGGTTGCACGACGTCGAGCGGCGGAGATGCCGAGTCCAAGGGAGAGCGGGCTCAGGTAGCCGGGACCCAGCCAGACGCTGCCAGCGCGGGCGGGACCAAGACCGACTCCGCCAGCGCGGGCGAGGCCGAGACCGACCCGGCCGGCGCGGGGGAGGCCGGCCGAGAGGAGGCTGATTCAGGTGGTCGAGGGACGGGGCCGTCGGTCGACGTCGTCCACGCTCAGACGGTCGCGGCGACCTCGGGCAAGGGGGCCAAGTCGCTCGGTTTTCAGCTCAAGAAGTTGACCCATCTGTTCGCGCTCGCGGCGACCGCGGAGGCGCCGGCTTGGGCCCACTCGCCGGAGGGGGCAGACCCGGCGCTCACCCGAGACGACGATCTGAACACGGCTTGGCAGTGCGACTTCAAGACCGGGGTCGGGGTCGACGAAGCGGGGGCCTGCGTGTTGGGGCTGGCCATGCCGGGGGAGGCCAAAGTCGAGGTCGTGCGTGTGTATGTGGGGGCCGGACCTCGCTACCGCGACTATGTCGGGCACCCGCGGGTCAAGACGGTGCGCCTGCACACCGACGAGGGCTACGTGGACGCGACCTTGTCCGATGGTGCCAACCACGCCTACATCCGCCTCGCGGCGCCCATCCTCACCCGGAGCCTGGCGATCGAGGTGCTCGACGTCTACGCCGGCAAGAGGGACACGGTGGTCCATATCTCCGAGGTCGAGGTCTATGGCACCGAGGCGACCGCGCGCGAGCCCCTGGCCTTCGATCCCGAGCTGGCGTGGACCTCGTGGGAGACGGACACCTGGAGCGGCTCGGGCGGTGGTGCTGATGATGCCGGCTACACCGACTACACCATCCGCCAGCTGTTCATCGAGTATGCGGTGCCGGGGCAGGGGCCCGTCGACGTCGAAGCCGGCGAGCTTCCCAAGACCAAGCGGCTGTCTCGTGCGACGGCCGTGTTCGGCAAGTCCGGTGACGACTTCCTGCTTTTCGAGCGCCTGCACGGGACCCACTGCGATTCACACAAGGGGAGCTACGTGCTCTACGACCGCCGCAATCGCATGCTCTACCCGCTCGGCGAACTCGGGGGCCCAGGCGGTGAGGTCTACCGTCAGCGCGAGGGCCGGGGCTTCGCGGTCGGCTGGGTCTCGGAGGGGCGGTTCACGGTCAAGGGGGTCGCGGAGGTCGCGGGTGAACTGGTCTGGAGGCGGCCCAAGGACAGCCTGGCCCACGACCCCGCGGGGCAGCTGGAGGCCTGGGGCTTCGATCCAAAACCCCTGGGGCGCGGCGGCGATCTGGAGGCACCACCGACGGGCTGTCACCGCACGGCCACAGGTCAGCTCGCCCCGCTCCAGTCGCTCGTGACCCTGCCCGAGGACGCCGATCTCGATCCTTCCCAGTGGCTCAGCTGTGACCTCGGCGGGAGCACCCTGTTTGTCCAGGGGACCTGTGGCTCGGGGGCGATGGCCTACTTGGTCGGGGGTGGAAAGCTGATCGGGGACCACCAGTCGCAGGATGATCGAGGCTTTCGGGTGCGCCGGATCGGAGCGCGGGCGCTGGTCGAGCTCAGCGAACACGACGGCGACAACTCGGCCTTGTTTTGGGTCGACAGCGGCAACTGGCTGAAGCTCAGCGGACACGCCGGTCTGGCCCTGCGCCCTCCCTCGGGCTGCGACCGCTGCGTGGATACATGGCGAGACCCGGAGGGCTGACGGCACCTTAAAAAAAGAGACCCCGATGCTCGCTGCATCGGGGTCTCGCTTTTGTTGGTTGATAATGGGGAGGGGCTGGCCTACCAGCGACCGCCGCCGCCGCCGCGACCACCGCCGCCGCCGCCGCCACCGCCGCCGCGGCCACCACGACCGCCACCGCCACCGCCACCGCGACCACCGCCGCCGCCGCCGCCGTAGCCGCCGCGACCACCGCCGCCGCCGCCGTCGTAGCCACCGCCGCCGCCGCCGTAGCCACCACCGCCACCGCGGCCACCGCCGCCGCCGCCGCTGCGCTCTTGCGCCTCGTTGACGTTGAGGCGGCGGCCGTCAAGCTCGGCGCCGTTCATTTCGGTCATGGCGGTCTGGGCCTCTTCGCTGTTCGCCATCGTCACGAATCCAAATCCGCGGCTGCGACCTGTGTCGCGGTCGGAGATCACCTTGGCGTCCTCCACGGTTCCGAATTGCTCGAACGCGGCGCGGAGGGCCTGGTCGTCAGTGCCCCAGCTCAGGGAGCCCACAAAAAGCTTTGTTGTCATGTCTCGTCTCTCGTGCCAGTCGGATCGGGAATCCATCAACCGCCCCCGAGACTGGCTAACGAGGACGTAGATGGTTTTTGTCATTGGGGTAGGCTTCTGTCAAGCTCAGTTCACGCTATTCGCGCCGGCTAGGTGGTCCTGTCTGGCCTCCGTGCCCGTCTGTGAACTCTGGGTCGCTGGCTCACGCGGCTTGTCGCAAACTCACTCGTGACGGCCACGAGCGCCGCGTCACTCCTCGCCGGCTTCGACCTCGAGGGCGGGGAGGTGCTGGGTCCCGTCTGGGTCGATGCTCGCCCTGCGTACATAGGCGGAGCGGTCGCCCTCTCCATCGAGGTCCCCCTCGGCCCGGACCATGAGTTCGCAGGTCCCGGTTTTGTCGGTCGAGACCGCGATGCTGTAGTGATACCGATGGCCGCGCTCTGGTCGGTAGCCGATCGTCGACCATGGGCTCTGGTCCCAGCTCGCCCGGTCGTAGGTGCCTGCTCGCGGGTCTCCAGTGCCGGTATTCAGGTCGGTGTTCGGATCGATCGCCCGGCAGCGGCCCCCGTCTGCGCCGTGACAAGCGACGCTCAGGGGCGGTGTGGGCCCGGCGCTGCCGACCATGGAGGCGCAGCTCCCCGAGCGCTCGCGCAGGGCCAGGGCCAGGCTCAAGATCTGTTGGGTCTGGGCGCTGGCCTCCCGGGTTTTGGCGCGCCGGAGGTAGGTGCGAAACGCGGGCAGGGCCAGCGCCGCGAGCGCGCTGACCTCGAACATGCCTACCGCGGCGTGGTGCGCGGGAGCGCGGCCGAGCCGGGCTCGGTAGGCGGGCGCGCGCGGGGAGTCGGGGAAGCGCGCGAGCAACTGGGCGTAGGCCGCCTGGGCGTCGCCGCCTGTGAGCGCGGCGTCGAGGGCTCGAGCCATGGCCTCCGCCTCCGGGTCGGGGTCCACCGAGCCCGGAGCGCCCACGCTGGCGAAGGGCACCAGGGAGACGGTGGCGACCCACTGCCCCTCCGCCTGTGTGCGCAGCCAGATGTCGATGGACGACCAGGGCGCGAGCGACTCGAACACGGCCGCGAGCGCGCCGGTGTCCGGGCGATCCGTGGCCGGCAGACCCGCGATCAAGCTGTCGAGCTCCTCGGGACTCAGGGGTGCCTGCCAGTGATCCAAGACCAGGTGCAGGGCGAGGCCGACCTCACCGGCGACCAGGGCCCGGGCCAAGGTCGGCGAGAGCGCGGCGACGCTCTGTGGCGAGGGCCCCGTGCCCCGCAAGCTGGAGAGCGCGGCCGGGAGGGCCTCGAGCTCACCCACGGCCAGGGTCATGTAGTCGCCGTAGGCCCACAGCCGAGCCCGAGGGGGCACACCCAAAGTGGCCTCCCAGCTCTCGACCGCGCCGCCGTCGGGATTGCGGTCGCCCAGGACCAGGCCGATCGCGGGTACGAGCTTGCCGTCGAGCTCCACCGGCTTGCGGTCGGACTCGAGGCGGAGGTCGGGGAACTGGGTGGGCTCGATGGGGATGCCCGGGATCAGCTGAGCCATCCTCATGATGCCCTTGGCGGCCTCGCTGGTGTCGAGGATCCCGGCTTGGAGCAAGAGCGCGTCGGGCTGGTCGTGGACCCCCAAAAACAGCTCACCGCTGAGCAGCGGAGCCACCATGCCCATGGTCTCGCCCAGGCCCTCGGGGTCGAGGCGGGCCCAGACAAAAGACGTCCCAGGGACCAGCGCCCGCAGGGCCTGGGGCGGACCGGTGAGCAGGATCTCCGGTCCCTGGTCTCGAAGGCCTCGAAGGTCTCGAAGCTGGGGCATCGGCACACGCAGCTCCCACAAAGTCGGGTCGGTGCGCAGGGCGAGGTCGAGGCTGCCCAGGGGAGCCCCGACCTCGCCCTGTCCACCGCCGAGCGAGAGGGCCACGTTGATGCGCTCGTCGTCGGCGCTGTGGCTGGTGTCCGAGCCCAGCTTGGCGCGCAACTCCGCGGCCAGGCGGGCGCCCTCGAGCCCGGGTTGGTAGCCCTCGACGCGCTCAGCTCGGGATCCACACACGACCCAGGCGGGACCGGGCTCGGCCGCCGGGTCTGGTTCGGCCGCGGCGGGGCGACACCGAGTTGCGAGCTCCAGGGACTCTCCACCGACGAGCCGCGCCAAGGTCGCGAGGCGATCGAAATCCTGGGCGGCGAACAGGACCAGGGGATCGCCGTCGGGGTCGGCGATCACCAAGCCGGCGTCGAGCTCGACACCCGAACCCTCGAGGGCGGCGATCATCAAGCCCAGGGTCTGACGCGAGCGGGCGAGCCTGGCCTGGGTCGCCTCCGCGGCACCGGCGCTGAGAGGCCCATCTTGGGCGAGGGCAGCGAGCACCGGCGCGGCCCGGGCGAGCGGCCCGGCCATGACCTGCTCGACGCGCTCGGCCTGGGCGATCAGCGGCCGGAGATCGCGGATCACCAAGTAGTCGTGTGTGCCCGCAGGCAGGAGATCGAATTGGTCTTCGAGGGTGCGGCTGTACTCGCTCCGCGGGACATCTCGCACATCACTCAGATCCCCGGCCTCGACCTCGCGCAGCGTCGGTTGTTCGGCGTCTGCAGCGGGCGGCGGGTCGTCTCTGCATCCAGCGAGCGAACACAGGCACGGGCACAGAGATAGGCATAGGCAAAGCCGAGAGAGGAGGGGCTGGGGGAGGTCGGGTGTGCGGTTCATGTCCTGGCGTCGCTCGCACTTTCCATAAACCAAGACCGCTTTGATGGCTAATCTCACACCTCTCATTCAGCCCTGAAACCAAGCGCGTTCCGGCTCCCCACCCCGTGTCCTCACGTCGTCCCTAACGCGCCTTTGCGCGCGTTGCGGAGCCGGGTTTCGGGCGCTTTGGTCGTGTAGGCTGGCGGCTTCGAACGCTGGGGGTGGCGCCCCAAAACAGGCGCCTGAGACAGTCCCCTCGAACCTGATCCGGTTCGTACCGGCGGAGGAAAGCGTATGACCGAGAATCAAAAATCAGACAAATCCCCAGGCCGCCCCGCAAGCTTGAAGGTCGCCGGTGACGACATCTCCCCGATGCGCCCCGTGGCGCCGCTCGAGCACAGCTTCCCCAATTCCGAGAAGGTCAGTTTGGGCCCTCTGGGCGTACCTGCACGGCGGATCAGCCTCGGCGGCGACAACCCGCCCCTCGAGGTCTACGACACCACGGGCCCCCAGGGTATCGACCCGCGAGACGGCCTCCCCAAGGGCCGCCAACCGTGGCTCGACCGTCGCCGAGAGTTCGCCGAGAAGCAGCGCAAGGGCGGCGCCAACTGGAGTCAGATGCACTTCGCTCGCCGCGGCATCATTACCGAAGAGATGCGCTTCGTGGCGATCCGGGAGAACGTCGACCCCGACTACGTGCGTGAAGAGGTCGCCCTTGGTCGCGCTGTGATCCCAGCGAACATCAACCACCCGGAGCTCGAGCCGATGATCATCGGCCGCAATTTCCTGGTCAAGATCAACGCCAACATCGGCAACTCGGCGGTCTCCTCGTCCATCGAGGAGGAGGTCGAGAAGCTCCAGTGGAGCACGCGCTGGGGAGCGGACACGGTCATGGACCTCTCGACCGGCGCGAACATCCACGAGACCCGCGAGTGGATCATCCGCAACTCGCCGGTCCCGATCGGCACCGTGCCGATCTACCAGGCGCTCGAGAAGGTCAAGGGCAAGCCCGAAGACCTGAACATCGACGTGTTCATGGAGACCCTCGAGGAGCAGGCCCAGCAGGGCGTGGACTACTTCACGATCCACGCCGGCGTGCTGTTGCGCTACATCCCCATGACCGCCAAGCGGGTCACGGGCATCGTCTCCCGCGGCGGATCGATCATGGCCAAGTGGTGCCTGTCGCACCACAAGGAGAACTTCCTCTACACCGAGTTCGAGCGCATCTGCGAGCTCATGAAGCGCTACGACGTGGCCTTCTCGCTGGGCGACGGCCTGCGCCCAGGATCGATCGCCGACGCCAACGACGAGGCCCAGTTCGGCGAGCTGCGGACCTTGGGGGAGCTCACCCAGATCGCGTGGAAGCACGATGTCCAGGTCATGATCGAGGGTCCGGGCCACGTGCCCATGGACAAGATCAAAGAGAACATGACCGAGCAGCTCAAGCACTGCTACGAGGCGCCGTTTTACACGCTGGGGCCCCTGACCACGGACATCGCTCCGGGCTACGACCACATCACCTCGGCCATCGGCGCCGCGATGATCGGCAGCTACGGCTGCGCCATGCTCTGCTACGTCACCCCCAAAGAGCACCTCGGCCTGCCCGATCGAGACGACGTCAAGACCGGGGTGATCACCTACAAGATCGCCGCCCACGCGGCCGACCTGGCCAAGGGCCACCCCGGCGCTCAAGATCGGGACGACGCCCTGAGCAAGGCCCGGTTCGAGTTTCGCTGGCACGACCAGTTCAACCTCTCCCTCGATCCGGAGACGGCCCGGGAGTTCCACGATCAGACCCTGCCCGCCGAGCCGGCCAAGACCGCCCATTTCTGTTCGATGTGCGGGCCCCATTTCTGTTCGATGAAGCTCACCCAAGATGTGCGCGACATGGATGCGAGCGGGGAGCTGGCGGAGATCACGAAGAAGGCCGAGCAGGGCATGCGAGAGAAGGCCGACGAGTTTCGTGAGCAGGGCGGCGAGCTCTATGCCGAGGCCGAGCCCGGCGC
>CAYVJQ010000001.1:59343-78104 GCA_964451725.1 uncultured Nannocystaceae bacterium
CCGACGAGTTTCGTGAGCAGGGCGGCGAGCTCTATGCCGAGGCCGAGCCCGGCGCTGCGGAGTAAAGCCGATGCCCGCGCCGAGCTCACTCGACGCCGAGCTCCGGCTTGTCGTCGGTCTGTTCTCGGCGTTGGCGCTGGCGCCTGGCTGTGAGCGGGGAGCTGGGGAAGACGGGGCGCTCGAACTCGGTGAGAGTGACTCGAGTTCGGAGAGTGGCTCGGGCTCGGAGAGCGACTCGGGTTCGGAGAGCGACTCGGGTTCGGAGAGCGACTCGGGTTCGGGGAGTGAGAGCGACTCGGGTTCCGAGACCGACTCTGAGAGCGACACCGCTTCCTCCGAGGGTTTTGGCCTGATCACGGGAGACTGTGGCCAGCTGCTCATCGAGCTGGCTTCTCCCCAGCCCACGCTGGTCTCGGCGCGCCTGGATTTTGGGGACGACCCCTATGACGAACTCGACCTGCCGCTGTTGACCGAGGGCGGTCAAACTCTGATGACGGTGCCCAACGCCGGCGGGAGCTCGACCATCAGCGAGGCCTTCGCCTACGAGGTGCTCGCGCGCTGTGAGGGCGCCTCTCTGGTCGCAACCGAGACCGAGATCGAGTACGGCGACCCCGACAGCAAGAAGACCGACCTGTCGATCACCGTTGCGGACACGGTGCTCGGTGTCAGCGTGACGCGGGCCGTGGGCTTCCCACCCGAGGATCCCTACTCACTCGCCCAAGCCTCGTCGCTGTTGTCGGACAAGCTCGGCGACATCCTCGTGAGCTCGGCCAACGTCGCCCCCGAGTTTGTGTGGAGCAAGCAGATTCTGGTGGTCATGGCCTACGCCGACATGCACGCGGCGCAGATCGAGGCGGCCTGGATCGGGCTGGAGATCATGCCCGAGCTCCGGGCAGACACGATCGTCTATGTCGTGGTGACCGACGGCAGCGACACACCCGTGTATTTCGAATAGCGGCCAGTCCGGCGCGGCGATAGGTGCGCTTGGATATCTGTGTAACTCAAACTACGTCTCCAGGTCGTGGCAATGGCGGTCTGACCCCACATGAGTGGGGGAGAAGCTCGCAAACCGCCCGTTGGTTCTCTATGCTCGCCTCGATGGTCTCGCCGAAAATCCGGCCCTTGTCCCGCTCGTTGCGCTCATTCCTCACCTGCTCGGCCGTCCTCGGTTTGGCCCTGTCGGGGTGCGCCGCCGACGACAGCACGGCCAGCGAGGTGGGAGAGACCGGCTCCGAGGGTGAGGGCTCCGAGTCCGGGTCGAGCGGGGATGGGAGCGCGGAGGGGATGGATGAGGGATCGCAGACCGAACTGCCCCTCGACCCGGGCACACCCGCGATGGGTATCGCCATGACCCAGGTCGAGGCCAACCAGGGGACGGCGATCTTCATCGGCGAAGACGGCGAGTGGATCGCGGGAGACGACCGCCTGGGCGCGCTCGTCAAAGATCGAAACTTGCTGATCCGGGTCCACTATCGGGTCGACCCGGGTTGGGTCGACCGTGAGATCGAGGCCCGCTTCATCATTCAGTTCGCCGACGGCAGCCGTGAGACGCTCTCGCAGACCCGGATGGTCGATGGCGACAGCCAGCCCAACAGTCTGGGCACGACCTTCATCTTCGGGCTCGAGGCCGAGGCCGGGCTGGTCGTCCCGGGGATGGAGTACGTCGTCCAGCTCCACGAGGTCGACGAGGGGGTCGCGGCTTCGGCTGCGGGCCTCGAGGTGGGCCGCTGGCAGACCCCGCCCGAGTTCGAGGCCGTGGGGATCCAGCCCGAGCCCATGGAGCTGAAGATCGTCTTTGTCCCCTACCACCACCAGTTCCAAAACATCGACAGGATCGCCGACACCTCGGACGCGACGATGAAGCTCATCGTCGACACGCTGTTTCAACAAAACGCGGTCACCGAGGTGAACTGGGAGGTCCACGCGCCCTTGGTCTGGGCCCAGCCGATGGAGAACCTGGGCTCGGTGCTGGGCCCCATCGCGGCGCTCCGGGACAACGAGCTCGCGTTCCCGAATGTCTACTATCACGCCCTGTTCCCGGTCCCCAACGGCGGCGTGGCCGGGGTCGCGGGCATCGCCAGCGTGCCCGGTCCCGGGAAGGGCGAGGGCATGAGCAGGGTCTCCGCGACTGCCCTGGGCCAGGGGGTGAACTTTGCGGCCGGGGTCGTGCTCCACGAGGTCGGCCATAACCAGGGCATGGCCCACGTGTTTTGTCCCTTCGCCGAAGCTGCGGGCCCGGACCCGAGCTACCCCTACACCAACGGGGTGATCGGACAGTGGGGCTTCGGCCTCCTCGACCTCCAGCTCTACGCGCCCGACAGCTACCGGGACTACATGAGCTACTGCGATCCCTCGTGGGTCTCGACCTGGAGCTGGCGCAAGTCCTTCGAGCGGACGCGGGTGTTGACCTCGTGGGACTACGAGGGCGAGAGCTCGGACCCGGAGGTCGTGTTCGCCCAAGACCGGCCGCTGCTGGTCGCCTCGATCCCCAACGGGGCCGAGGAGTTCTGGTGGATCGCCCACGGCACGCTCCCGAGTGGGGCCGATCCCTACGGCGCGGAGTACGATCATCAGATCGAGCTGCGCGCCGGCGGCGAGCTCGAGGCGGCCCTGCCCACGGTGGTCCGCTACAGCAACGACTACTCGACGGCCTGGGTGATCTCGGAGCTCCCCGAGGCCTACGAAGAGCTCTCGGGGATCGACGAGATCCTTCGTATCGACGACGACGACCAGGTCTGGTCGGTGCCCGCCTCGGTGGTCCAGCGCAGCACCCGAACCCGGGTTCAGCTGCCCTGACTCGCCGACAGAGCGGCCCTCAATCGATCGAGAAGCTAGCGACGATCGGCCCGAGTACCGTGTGCTCGAGGGCGATCGCGCAGCTCTTGTCCGCTCCGTCGCTCTCGCCGATGCCGACCCCGAGCCGCAGGGCCAGGGCCGGCTCTTCATTTTGGGCCCCGTCGCGGGCGATCAATACCAGGCACCAGGCCGTGCGCGCCTGAGACTCGCCCGAGACCCAGCCCAGGGCGCGCCGGGGCTGACCGGCGAGCTCGACAGTCGATGTCACGCCGCCCTCGCCTGCCTGAGGCGCGAGCTCGGCAAACTCGGCGCCCAGCAAGGCGGGGGTGAGCGCGAGCGAGAGGGGTCCGCCGGGGGGCCCGCTGAGGCGCAGGTAGGCCCCGTCGCCGAGCTTGGAGCCGGACATGCTCGATGCCGCGATGTCGAGCCTGAAGCCCAGCGGGGGGAGCCCTGCCGCGCGCGCTTGCTCGGGCGTGATCTCGATCTCGGGGCCGGTGACGACCTGGGCTTGGGCTGGCTCGAGCGCTCGCTCGGGTGTCGGTACGAGCTCGGGTCGAGCGGGTCCCGGGTCGGGTTTGGGATCGCCGCGCTCGGAGGCGGACGCGCTCGAGTTGCCGTTGCTCTCGAACTCGGGGTGTGTGCAGGCGGGGCAGAACAACCCGGCGCCGAGGGCCAGAGTCGAGAGTGCGCGGGCTTGCCGGTGAACCACCATCGGGCAACCTTAACATCGTGCGGATGAGGGCGACCCCGAGCGGAGGGCGAGCTCGATATCCGGAGTGTCGCAGCTTCGGAGCGGGGGGGAGGGCAGGGCGATGGACTCGCGGCCGACCTGGGCGCGGGCCCAGGTCAGGACCCGAGGCAGGGGGAGCACGCGCTGCCACTGGGCGTCGTCGAGGTAGGCCCCCATCTCCTGTTCGATGACCCGGCGGTGGGAGAGGGAGGCCTGGACGATACGGCCCGGTCCCGCAGCGATGCCCACGTGGGTCCGAGCTTGGGCGCGGGACAGGATGAACACCAGATCGCCGACTTGGGCGGGCCCCTCGCTCGGCCTCGCGAGCGCGAGCTGGTCGTTCGAGTGCCGAGGCACGAGCAGACCGACCGCAGAGAGGGCGCGCTGGACCAACCCCGAGCAGTCGACCTGTGCCTCCGAGCTCCCGCCGAGGAGGTAGGGGACGGCCAAGAACGCACGGGCGCGGGCGAGCACGCGGGCCCGGAGCAGCTCGATGGGAGCGTCGCGGGGGGGCGCGATCAGGCGGGGTGGGCAGGCCGCTCCCAGGGGGCGGTCGGTCCACCCGGAGGTGCCGTCGCGGCCCCGGACCAAGGAGGCGCCCGCGTGCTCGGCGAGCCAGCCGACGGGTCCGTCGCCGATCTCGAGCTCCGTGCAGCGTCGGTCGAGGCTGTGCCCGCGCCACAGGGTCAGGCCCGTCGAAGGGAGGAGGTGCCACCGGCGGACGGGGATCGGTCGCAGCTCGAGGGTGAGGGCGAGACCCTCGAGCCGGCAGCGCTGCTCCAGGGCCCCGTGCACCCGCGCCGCCAGCCCTGGGGCCGCGATCTCACCGTGGACCAGCACCCGCCTGGCCTCGAGGTCGACCCGGATCTCGAGCTTCAGGTGGGTCCAGCCGTAGTCGCTCTCCAGGCGCCCCCGGAGCTCGGCCAGCGCAGCTGCGAGGTCTCGATCGAGGGGGCTCACACGCACATCATAGGCAGGGTCGCGGGTGTGCGTCGAAGGTCGAGCTAGAAGGGGCAGGGGGAGCGCAGCTGCATGGGCTCACCCGTGTCCGGGTGGAGGAAGGTGATCGACTCGGCGTGGAGCAGGAGCCGCCGGCCTCCGTAGCCGTAGAGGGCGTCCCCGACGATCGGCGCGTCGAGGCCCTTGGGGTGGGCCAGGTGGACCCGGAGTTGGTGGGTGCGGCCGGTCTTGGGCTCGAGGGCCAGGCGGGTGGTCTCGGCTCCGCGCGAGACCACCCGCCAGTGTGTGACCGAGGCCTTGCCGTCGATTGGATCGTGGATCTGGCGGGGCCGATCGTCGAGGTCCCGGGCCAGGGCCAGCTCGATCACGCCGCTCTCACCCTGGACCCGTCCGCGGACGATGGCGACGTAGCGCTTGTCGATCGTGCGCGCGGTGAACTGGCGCTGAAGGGCGACGTAGGCCGGCTTGGTCTTGGCGGCGATCAGCACGCCCGAGGTCGCAAGGTCGAGGCGGTGGGCCATCCGCGGCCAGGTCGGGTCGGCGAGCGCCAGGCGTCGCTGGAGCCGGTGCTCCACGCTGTCTCGCCGCTGCGGGCCGCGACCGGGGACCGAGAGCAGACCGCAGGGTTTCTCGACCACCACGATGCTCCCGTCTTCATGCAGCACTTTGGGGGCCTGCTCACCGATCGGCAGGAGGCCCACGTCGGGGGCCGGCTCGCACTCGAGGCCCTCGAGCATGAAGGGCAGGATCTTCGCGCAGCGCCCCCGGCAGGCCGGGTAGTAGACGCCGTGTCGGCGGCCGCCGCCCAGGGGCGGACCTCCCCACCAAAACTCGGCGACGGCCAAGGGCCACGCACCCAGGGCGTAGGCTCGGGCCAAGAGCTTCGGCGCCGCGCAGTCGCCCGAGCCGCCCGGGGGCATGCGGGGCTCGAACAGGGCCCGGATTGGGGAGCCCAGGCCCAGGGCGTTTGTGAGTTGGTAGGTCTCGTGGAGTCGGGCGTGGAGGGAGCGCGAGAGTTCGCGCTGAGCGAGGACGGCGGCCTCGAGTCGGGCCTGGTCCGCGGTGCTCAGGGAGGGGGCGGCCCGGAGGCCGACGATCTCACGGTCGAGTCGGGTGATCGCAGCGCCGCCCTCGGCCCACAGGCCCTCGAAGCGCGCCACGTCGTAGGCCGGGGGCACGAAGCCCGGGACCAGGCGCCGCTCGCCCAGCATCCCGGCGAAGCCGCGCAGGTAGCCCACGCGCCCGTCTTTGGCGCGGACCACGAGTACACCCATCATCTTTCCGCCGAGTGCCCCCTCGAACATATCGGGTCGGAGCGAGGGGGCCGCGCCCAGGAAGGCCTGCATCTGTTCGGCCGCCCGGGCCGCGAGCGGGTGCGGGGATCCTGGTCGAAAGGGCGTCGGAAAAACCGAGGGTATCGCCGTCGTCGGGGGCGGAGGATCAAAGGGGACAAACACGCCGGGCCTGTCTACTCGGTCCACCGCTCACGGGGCAACGCGTGCTCCCCATCACCCCGAAATCCAATCTGTCGCGGCGCGGATCATCGCTTCCATGTTTCGCTTCATCGGCGATAGAGTCCCCCATGCGTGGAATTGGGTGTTCACTCTTGGTGTCGGGACTCGCGGTCCTGCCCCTGATCGCCTGCAGCGGCAGCGACGGCGAGGCTGCGACCTTCGGGACCACCGGCATCACTAGCCTCGGCGGCGACGACCTCGGTGATGGCACAGACGCGGACGACGCGGACGACGGATCCACGGGTCCCTTGCTCGACTCCCTGGCCGGGGACGAGAGCGAGGCCACGGGTGTCGACACGGAGGGCTGCGGGGCCGTCAGCGAGGAGGCTCAGAACGAGCTCGCGCCCGTGGACATCGTCATCATCATCGACACCTCCGGCTCGATGTCCGACGAGAAGAACTTCGTGCAGCAGAACATGAACATCTTCTCGCAACAGATCTTCTTGGCGAACATCGACCACCACGTCGTCGTGATCGCCGAGTCCTCCCCGGATGGACCCTGCATCGGCCTGCCCTTGGGCAGCGGCGCCTGCCCGGGGGACACCAAGCTGCCCGAGTACCTTCACGTGGTCGAGAACGTAGGCAGTAGCAACGCCCTCGACATCATCTTGGCCACCCACCAGACCTGGGCGACCTCGATCCGCCCCAACTCCATCAAGCACCTCGTGGTCGTCAGCGACGACGACTCGGCGACGGGCGCGGCTGCCTTCGACGCGGCCTTCAAGGCCCTCGACCCGAACTACGCCGACTACTTTTTCCATGCCATCGTCGCCTACGAGGCGCCCAATCCCCTCGAGTGCATCGGCGGCGCATCCTGCTGTTCGGGCCTGATCCCCCTGTCTGCCGACGTCGGTTCGGTCTACCTCGAGCTCGTGAACAGCACCGGGGGGGTCTCGGGTGATCTCTGTGATCAGCAGTTTGGCCCCGTGTTCAGCCAGATCGCCCAATCTGTTCAGGCCAACACGCCGCTCGCCTGTGAGTGGGACATCCCAGAGCCTCCCGAGGGCGAGAGCTTCGACCCGACCAAGGTCAATGTCGAGCTGACCCTCGACGGGATGGTCGAGAGTGTGTTTTTCCTCGACAGCGAGGCCGAGTGCCAAGGTGGGGACGGATGGTTCTACTTCCCCGACAACATCGACCCGCAGACCATCCGAATCTGCCCCTCGACCTGCGCCCGGACTCAGGACGCGGTCGAGGCCTCGGTGGACATCCTGTTCGGCTGCGACACGATCCCGGTCGGGTAGACCGGTAGACCGGTCGACCAGGTGGACCGGTCTACCAGGTAGACCGGGCAGGGGCACGCTGGCATGCTCCGCCCGTGACCGCTTCAGTGCGCGTGTTCGGCTATGGATCCCACGGCTCGCTTCCCGACGTCAGTCCCTTTGTTCAAAAGCTCGAGTTTCATCTCCGGCTCGCGGGGGTCGAGTATGAGAAGGTGAACGCCGACGTCCGCAAGGCGCCCCGGAGCAAGCTGCCCTACATCGAGCATGAGGGCCGACAGGTGCCTGACTCCCAGGGCGCCATAGACTATCTGCAGGAGCGAGGGATCGCCGATCTCGACGCCCATCTCAGCGCCGATCAGCGCGCTGAGGCCTTCGCCCTGCGGGCCATGGTCGAGCGTGATCTCTACTTTGCCATCACCTACTTTCGATGGCAGGCCGAGCCCGGCTGGGCGGTCTACAGCCAGAGCCTCGGGACCATCATACGCGCCGGCGGCGTGCCGGGCTTCCTCCTCCCGCTGGTGCTCCGAAAGGTCCGCAAGGGGGTGATCGAGCAGCTCCACCAGCAGGGCATAGGCCGCCTCCCCGCAGCCGAGATCGAGGCCCACGGGCGCAAGATCCTCGCGACTTTAGGGACCTTTTGTGAGCGCACTTCGGGGCCGTTTTGGTTCGGGGTCGAGCCCTCGAGCTTCGACGCCGTGATGGTGGCCTTCGTGGGCGCGCTGGTCGGAGTCGAGCTGCCCTCGCCGCTCGAGGACGCGGCGCGGGAGGAGGGCGCCCTGATGCGCTGCTACGAACACGTGCGTGACTCGATGGCGGATTGACGGATTGAGGGAATGACTGATTGACTCTCAGAGCCAACCCGCGGCGCGAGTCTTCTGCCGATGCTCGCGGAACGGTTTTACGAAGGTGCTCGATATGCGGGAGGGGACCGTGGGTCTACCCAGGTCCCCTCGGCATTGGTCCTGAGTGTCGGTCTCAGGTGATCGGTTGTGTGCTTTTGGTCTACACAAATGAAATATGAAAGTGGCGGACCCAGGACTCGAACCTGGATAGTCATTGTACGGACCCAGATCACATGAACGCCAACCGAATCACGGTCGCGTCCCACCCAAACCCAATGGTTGTCTGAACGATTTCATTCGCTTGCGTTTACCAGTTACGCCAGCCCGCCATGGCTCCAACCCTAACCGAGAACCGAGCGCGCGCAACTGGAGAACCGCCATCGGGTTCGGGTTCGGGCCATGGGTTTGGGTTTGGGCTTGGGCTGGGCCGAGTAGCCTCAGACCGCGCTGTGCTGGGGGGGCCGCAAGGTCACGGGTCGCTCCAACATGCCTCGATCTTGGAACGAGGTGTAGATGTCGAGCACCGACTCTTCGACGCTGCGTGGGCTGTAGCCCCAGGCGTGGGTGGCCTTCTCGTAGGAGAGGGTGCGGTTGGCCCGTAGGGCGGCGAGGCTCTCCGGAGTGAACAGGGGCTCGCGGCCGCTCAGGTCGGCGTAGGCGAGGGAGAAGGGTGCGGCGGCTCGGGCCAGCCACATGGGGGTGGTCAGGGCCGGGCTGCGGACGCCGGTGATCTGGCTGCAGATCGCGGCCAGAGCGTCGACGGAGCGCCAGTTGCCCGAGAGCAGGTAGCTCTCGCCGCTGAGTCCCCTGTCCCCAGCGGCGATCGCAGCGTCGACCACGTCGCGGACGTCGACCCAGTCGAAGCCACCCTCGATGAGCGAGGGCATGCGGCGATGAAAGAGGTCGAGGAACAGGCGGCCCATGCGGCTGGGCTCGTAGTCGTTGGGGCCGATGACGCCGGTCGGGTGGACGAGGACGATGTCCAGGCCCTTGCTCAGAAACTCGCGCACGGCGAGCTCGCCCGCGGCCTTGGAGCGGTCGTAGGCGGGGTGGTCCCCACCCTGGGGAGGGACGCGAGAGCGGCTCTCGTCGAGGACCTGGTCGAGCGGGTCCTGACGGAAGGCGTGGACCGAGCAGAAATGGACCATGCGTTCGATGCCGGATTCGAGCGCAGCCTGGGCGGCGTTGCGGGCCCCCTCGACGTTGACCGCGGGGACCAGGCCGCCGTGGTCACCCGAGATCGAGATGATGGCAGCGAGATGGTAGAGGCGCTGCCGACCCGCGAAGGCCCTGCGCATGGTGTCGACGTCGCGGACGTCGCCAGGGCAATACTCGACGTCGAGACCAGCGAGCGAAGCGGGGGGCTGCGACCCCTGCAATAGGACGCGGACCTCGTCGCCCTGCTCGAGGAGGGTCCGCACCAAGTTACAGCCGATGTGGCCGGTCCCACCCGTGACGACGACGCGCATGTGCGGACCCTACCAAAGCCCAGACGCTGCGTGCAGCAGGGGGAGAGCGAGCTGCGTGCAGCAGGGGGAGAGCGAGCTGCGTGCAGCACAGGGAGAGCCGAGGAGAACGATCGTGGAGGCCCCGTGGAGAGAGAGGGGCCTCCCCTCTGGCTCGACCGCGCGTGGCCGAGCCAGAGGGCTCAGCCGCCGTTCATGCACAGGATGGAGCCGCCTCCGTCGCCGCATGAAGCGTCACAGATCTCGCTGAACCACGGCGCGATGCAGCCACAGTCGACCTGGCCGCCGCAGTCGTCGGGGAGGGGCTCGCAGTGGGGCCTGGTCGCGCCCGCCTGATCTTCGATACAAAAGAAGCCGTCGCCACAGTCGACGGGCCCGCAGCCAGCCACGGGAAGCTCGTCGCAGTTGGCCGCGGGGATGCAGGCTCCGGTCCAACAGTCGTCTTCGACACGCGCGAACTGACCTTCGGGACACGCTGGTGGGATCCCATTGCAGATCGCTCCAGTGCACTGCATGCCCTCGAGCGCGCAGGCGCCGAGGCGGCAGGCGGCGACCGGGCCGTGGAGTCCGGTCGCGTCGCAGGCCGACTGCTCACAGTCGGCGGGACAGCCCTCGGGTGTATCGGACGCGGGGATAGCTTTGCAGTCACAGCAGTCCTCGAAGATCTTGCAGTCTTCGGCGACCGTGCACTCGGGGTCGGTCTCGCCGGTTTCAGCGTCGGTGTCGGCTTCTGTGGAGTCGGCCGTCGTGGTGTCGGACTCTGTGGAGTCGGCTTGTGTCGAGCCCGTTTCTGAGTCGGAGCTGTCGTCGCCCAGGGTGTCGGCATCGCCGATCTGTTTGGGTCCGAGCGAGCAGGCGGCCAGGACCAGAGAAACCGAGAGCAGGGGAGTGAGTCGCAGGAAGTTCATGGGGGTCTCTACATGGAGTGGTGGCCACGGGCGGCCGATCCGTCCGAATCAATTGTTCTCGGAGGGGCTGTCCGAGTCGAGGCCGCAGGTCGCAGAGACCCGAGAGCGCAGAGGGTGGTGTGGGTGCGCGACCAAAAAGGCATCGGCGAGAGCGCGGGCCTGGCTGTGCTCACCCGTCGCGCACAGGGCCTCGATCTCGAGGACATCGCGTTCGTCGACGAGTACACCCGCTGGGAAGCGCTGCCTGTGGAGGCGCAGGGCGTCGAGGGCTGCGTGGGGAGAAGCGGCGGTCTTGGCCGCCCGCAACAGGGCGAGCTCGGCCTCGAGAGTCGCTATCGAGGGAGCGGGCACGGCTTTGGGCTCGGTCTTCAGGCTCGAGACGGGGGGCTGACGATGGACCGAGGGCTCGGGATCACGATCGACCTCGGTGGGCTTCGGAGGGGCGCGGGGTGGCTCGGCGTCGAGCTGGGTCGGGGGTTGTGCCGGGTCTCGAAGCGGCCTTTTCAGGCCTGCCGGATCGGTAGGCTGATCGGTGGGTGTCGCGTGGGTGGCGGGCGTGGACTCGGGGCCCCGCCACAGCTTCGAGGTGAGGGAGAGCCCCGTGACCCCGGCTGCCGCGAGCGCCAAGGTGGCGCCGACGATCTTCGCGCTGTGCATCAGTCCCCCGACGCTGGCCGGAGCCGGGGTTGGAGCCGGAGCCGGGGTTGGAGCCGGAGCCGGGGTTGGAGTGGGCGTGGAGGGCTCTCCGCCGCCATCGGGGTTCAGTGGCGCGGCACCCAAGATCGACGCCAAGATTCGATCTTCGACGGCCGGCGGCGGCTGGTCGGGTGTCGAGAGGGCGCGTCGGGTGTGGGGATCGAGCTGGCTCATGACTGGCCTCGAGCTTGGGGGGCGAGGTTGGAGCCCGGGCTCGTGCCACCCCCGATTTGAAATCCGGCCCGGCGGAGCTGTGTGGCGACCTCTCGGCGTGCGCGCCGGAGTCGGGAGTAGACGGTGTTGAGTTTGATCTCGAGCGCCTCGGCGATCTCGGGAGCGGAGAGTCCCTCGAGCTCGGTCAAGATGTAGATGTGTCGTCGGCCGGCCGGGAGTGAGGCGATCGCCTCACTCAGGGCGGCGAGCTGGGCTCGGTCGTCGATCTGTTGGTCGGGACAGGCTCCCGCACAGGGCGATGCAGGGTGGTCTTGGACGGCGGCGATGCGGCGGGCGTGTCGCACCCGGGTGCGGCGGTGGTTGGCGGCGATACGGCGGGCGACACCAAAGAGCCACGCCCGTGGCGAGGACCAGCTATCCCAGGACCCCGCGCGCCGATGGGCGACCAAGAATACGTCTTGGGCGGCGTCCTCGAGCGAGAGCTCGCGCAGGCCGAAACGTCGGAGGGTCCGCCACACAAACGCGAAGTGCTCGCGGTAAAAGGCCGAGAACTCGGCCTGGTGTGTGGGCAGGGGCATCCTCGATGGCAGGTGACCAGCGTAGAGGAGATCCGTCCAGGTAATTGATCGACGACTTGCGCGCTCAGGGGAGCCGGAGCTCGAACCCGAGTTGGACCCGGGCCCCGAGCGCGGCGAGGCGGGCGAGTTCGGTCTCTCCAGCGAGGAAGCTCCCGCGGATCAAGGGCACAGAGAGCTCGGCCTCGAGCACGAGGGCGAGGCGCTCGAGGGGGACCCAGGCCGCGCGCTGGCCGAGGCTCAGGGCGACCCAGGGGTACGTGGCCTCGCTCGGATTGGGGGTGGGGGGACGGCCGGCCCCGCGAACCCGGCCGACATCGACACCGGGACAGAGGGGAAACTCGAAGGCTCCCCGGGACGGGACCCAGCAGCCGCGGGCCTCGACGAACCAGGCGTCGACCGAGGCTCGGGCGTCGCTGGGGGGCTCGGCGCGGGAGCCTCGCGGGAGCGCCCAGCGTCCCCCCAACTCGGCTCGCCAGTGGGGACCGAGCAGGGCGAGGCGACCCCCGAGGACCGGGTGTCCGGCCGCGCTCGGGCCCCAGCCGCCGCCGGCTTGGATCGAGACCCCAATGCGCAGGGGGCGTAGCTCGAGGGGCCCGCTGGTGCCCTCACCCCGCAGCCTCCAACTTGGAGCCGAGCGCCGGAATGCTGGGTCGGGGTCGGGGTCGCCATCGGGGGCGAAGTCGTGGGGGGAGTGGGGGAAGTCGGATTCGGGTGTGGCTGGAGGCGCGGGCTGGGAGGGCTCCGGGGCAGCCTCGCGGGCGGGCGGGCGGGTCTGCCCGGATGTAGCGACAGATGTGGCGACCGCTGTGGCGACTGGGTCGAGCGTCACCGCGATGATCAGGGCCGTGGCGTCGGCGATGGCCTCGCAGCTCGGCGCCGTGAAGCGCCGCACCGCCCGGCCATCGGCGTCCTCGAGCGTGAGCTCGACCTGCCAGGGGAGAGATGGATCGAGCTTCGAGCGCGTGACTTTCGCGTCGACGAGCAGCCCCGCGGGGGCGGGGCCCACGGTCGACCCCGGACTCAGGGGGGCGACGCGCTCGAGGATCTGTGCGCGCGTGGGGCAGGCCTCGGGCGGACCGGTCCAGGTCAGTGCCAACGCGGGCTCGGTGTCCGTGTCCCGTGGGTGCTGGAGAGTCGGCGGGGTGGTCGAGACCGGCGGGGGGGCCAGGGCCAAGAGCGTCGCCAGGATCATCATCGCGCAGTTCCGGGCGAGGAGGCGGGCCTACTCGTGGCGGTCGTCGACGATGTGGCAGCTCCAGCAGGCGAACTCGCCCTTGGGTCCCGCCGTCTGCCCGAGCAGGTCGGCCATGGGCAGCTCGACCTCTTTCCACATGAACTTGGAGATCTCCGGGTCGGCCTTGCGGTGCTCTTTGAACATGCCGGCCTCACGCAGGTGGGGGAGCGCCGGGTTGGGCATGGCGTAGCTGCCGTCGTCGACGCCCGGTCCGTGGCAGGTCTGGCAGTCGAAGTCGGCGAAGCGCTCGGCGTCGAAGCTCTGGAAGGCCTCGCGCATGGCCGGCTCCACCTGCGCGTGCATGTGGGCCATCTTGTCCCCCGTGCCCAGGGCATCCCAGCGCGCGTCGTAGCCGGCGACCGTGGTCTCGCGTCCGGTCGTGCAGGCCAGTGCCGAGCACAGAGGGAGGGCGAGGAGCACGAGTGTGAGGGCGGGGATCGGTGAGCGCTTCATGGTGGGTTCTCGGCGATGGGTACAGGATGGATTTGGGCTGCTAGGTATAGCGGGCCGCCCGGCGTCGAGCGCTGGCTCGGACATCCAGAAACTCGAGCAGGGAGGTGGTGAGACCCGCGGCCTCGAGATCGCTGGCCTCGAGATCGGCGAGCCGCTTGTCCCGGCAGCGCTGGGCGGCCACGAGCGCGCCAATTTGCCGGTAGGCGACACGGAAGGGGGTGCCCTGTGCGACCAGGGCCTCGGTCAAGTCTGTGGCGATGGCGTCGCCGCGCTCGAGGACCTGGACACAGCGCTCGGGGACGAGGCTGAGGTGAGCGAGGCCGAGGCCGGTCATCTCGAGGCAGCTCACGGTCCCGTCGACACTCGAGAACAGGAGCTCTTTGTCCTGCTGCAGATCTCGGTGGTAGCCGTTTCCGAGCCCGTGGAAGGTGGTCATGAGCGCCACGAGCTCGCCCTGGCGCAGGGCCGCCTGGCCGCGCACGAGCTCGAAGAGGTCGGGGTTGCGCTTGTGCGGCATCATCGACGATCCACAGGCGACGGCGCCGCCCAAGGTCGCGAGGCCGTCGGAGCTGAGTTCGACGACGTCGCTACAAAAGCGTGCGAGGTGCTGGCCGATGCGGGCGCAGGCGAAGGCCAGAGTCTGGGCGTGGTCCCGGGTGCCGACCGCGTCGATGGGGTTGCGCGGCGGGCCTCGAAATCCGAGCACACGCGCGGCGACCTGAGGATCGATGGGCAAGGTGTTCCCGCCGATCGCTCCCGCGCCCAGGGGCGACTCGGCGATCTCTTCCTCCACGACCGCGAGCAGGCGGCGATCGCGAGCCAAGGGCAGGCGCAGAGCGGCGTCGATCCACAGGCGCGCGAGCACGGGGATAGCAACCTGCCGGTGGGTGTAGGCGGGCATGGGGGTCTCGCCGAAGCGGGCGCTCCAGGCCTCGACCGCGGCGTCGAGGCGCTCGAGGCCATCCAAGATCTCGCCGACGGCCTGGCGCATCCACAGCTTGAGGTCGGTGGCGACTTGATCGTTGCGGCTGCGCCCTGTGTGGAGCTTGTCCGCGAGCTCGCCGACGGTCGCCCGCAGCCAGACCTCGACGGCCATGTGTATGTCCTCCTCGAGGGGCAGCTCGACCTCGCCGCGGGCGACCTTACCGGGCAGGCTGCGCAGGGCGGCCTGGAGCGTATCGCCCTCCTCCCGGGTCAACAGCTCGCCCGCGACCAGGCCCTCGACGTGGGCGACGCTGCCTTCGATGTCGACCTGGAGCAGGCGACGATCGACGGGCAGGGAAGTCTGCCAGGCGAGGAACTCGGGGTCGAGGGCGCCGCCGGTTGCGTCGGTTCGGGCGATGGAGCTCATGATCGCGGACGCTACACCGGGGCGAGGGTCGAAGAAAGCGGTGGTCTCAGGCGAGCTCGGCGAGCTCCGTGAGGGCGAGGACCAGAGGCGTGATCCGACGGACCGAGCGGGGGACCACGAGCACGGTGTCGTCTCCCGCGATGGTCCCCAAGATGTCGGGGTGGCGCAGGCCGTCGAGTTCGATGCCCACGGCCGGGGCCCGACCCACACGTGTGCGGATCACGATCATCGACTCGTTGTGGTCGACGGCGAGGACCATGGCGGCCGGGAAGCTGCTGCGCCCGCTGGCGTCGAGGCGGTAGACGAAGCTGCCGTCCTCCCGGACCCGGCGCTGCGCGCCCAGGAGCTTGAGATCGCGGGAGACGGTGCTCTGGGTGGTGGCGATATCGCGGGCGGCCAGGGCCTCGACGAGCCGGCTCTGGGTGCTGCCGCCGCTGCCCGAGAGCAGGAGCTGGCGCAGGGTCTTTCGGCGCTCTTTGGTCTCGCTCATCGTCGCTGTCGTGTGACGAGGGTACCAATGCCCTCGTCCGTGAACAGCTCGGCGACCAGGGCGTGGGGGAGGCGCCCGTCGATGAGGTGTAGGGCCGGGAGGCCCTGGCGGGCAGCGTGCCTTGCGAGGGCCAGGTTCTCGTCGGCGCCAGTGCTGAAGCGACCCCGGTCGAGACCGAGGATGGCCTGGTCGGGGGTCAGCTCGCTGACCAGGCCGCCGGCGTCGCGCAGGCCCTGGTCGTCGGCCAGGCACAGCAGCTTGCCGACCCCCAGGCGCACGCCGAGGGCCACGAGTTCGCCCGGATCGGGGGTCTGTTGGATCAGGACACAGGCCTGGCCACGATCGAGGCGGGCGCCGATCGTGGCCTCGTCGCGGATGACCTCGGCGAGCCGGTAGGCGCCCTCGGCCATGGTCTCGCGCAGGCCGGCGAGGGCCTCGTCGTCGGGGACGATCACGAGCACGCGCAGCTCGGCATCGAGGATCAGTTGGAGGTCCCGAGCGACGCTTGCCAAGAGCGTCGGCCTGCGGGCGGCGGAGCCGGTCAGGTGCACCATGATCCGCAGCCCGGTGAAGCGGCGGATGTAGGAGAGGCCGTCGACCAGCAGCTGGTGCTTGAGCACGGGTGTGTAGGAGGACAAGGTGACGCTGCGCCCGATCTGGCCGTCGGCGTTGACGACGATCTGGCGGGCCTCGTCGGAGTTGATGCGGACGTAGTCGTAGGAGAAGTCGCAGCCCAGGGCCGTGAAGCTGCCCGGACCCAGGCCGACCCGGACCTCCCAGCGCACGGTGGGCTCGCGCAGACGCCGGGCGAGCTCGCCGAGATCGAGGCTGGGGGCCTCGGCGTTCTCGGTGTTCTCGGTCAGACCGACGGCCGCGCCGCCGCGGACCAAGGGCAGACCCATGGCGTCGATCTCGAGGTCGGCGAGCTCGAGATCGAGGAACCCGGCCTCGAGGGCAGCCTGGCCCGCGGCAGCCCCGAGTCGCCCCCAGCCGGCGACCTCGCCCGCGAACACGCTGCACTTGAACAGTGAGCTGCGGCAGCAGCCCCGGGCGATGGCCTTGGCGACGCGGGCGTTGGGGGCTCCGCTGACCTGGACCTCGAGCAGGCGGGTCGCGCCCTCACCGTCGCGGGCGACCTGCTCGGCCAGGGCCAGCAAGATCGCCTGCAGCGCCTCGCCGAAGACCAGGGCGCCCGGGCTCTGGGCTTTGATGGGGCGCCCGCTCAGCCGGCTGGCGAGGGCCAAAACCGTGTCGTTGGTCGAGGTGTCGCCGTCGACCGTGATCGCGTTGAAGGTCGGCTCGATGGCCTCGCGCAACAGCGTGTCGAGCAGGCCCGGGTCGATGTCGGCGTCGGTGCACACGAAGCCCAAGGTCGTGGCCATGTTGGGGTGGATCATGCCCGAGCCCTTGGCGACACCCAGAAGGTGAATGGGGGCGCCGGCCCCAGGTAAGGTCACCCGACAGTGGGCGACTTTGGTGACCGTGTCGGTGGTCAAGATCGCCGACGCGAAAGCTCGGGGATCGCGGCCTTGCTCGGCTCCGAGCTCGGCGCACAGCTCGGGCACGGCCGCGCGGATCTTCTCGGGGTCGAGGCGGACACCGATGACCCCGGTGGAGCAGGTCAGCACGTCTGCGGCCGGGGTCTCGAGCGCGTCGACGAGGACCTCGGCCATGGCCTCGTTGGCGCTGATGCCCTGGGCGCCGGTCATGGCGTTGGCGTTGCCGCTGTTGACGAGCACGGCGCGGACACCCGCAGCCGGGAGCAGGCTGGCGTTGCGATCGACACAGGGCGCACGCACCAGGTTGCGGGTGAACACGCCCGCCGCGCTCGCGCCTCCGGGCGCGGTGCAGTGGATCAGACCCAGGTCTTTTCGGGACCGCTTGAGCCCTGCGTGCACGCCCGCGAAGCGGAAGCCCGCGGGCAGCTGGGGGTCGCCGTCGAGGCTGGTGAACACGGTGAATGAGCTGGTCTGGGTCATGGCTGGGCCTGGACAGGCTGGGGCAGGGGCTGGATAGGCTGGGGTTGGACGGGCTGAGCAGGGGCTGGATAGGCGCGGCGGTCCGCGAACGCCGGCGGGACGCCAGCGGGCGCGGCCACGAGGGGGGGGGGCAGACCCAGGCCCGGGTCGAGGCCGAACCATAAGTTGAGGGTGTGCAGGGCCTGACTGGCCGCGCCGCGCATGAGGTTGTCGATGCTGGCGAACACCGGCACGAGCCCGCTGCGGGCGAGTGGACCCACGGCCAAGAGAGCCTGGTGGCTACCGACCACATGACCCAGACCCAGGCCCTGGTCGGGCTTGTCGAGCACGGTCACCCACGGGTGGGGGCTGTAGTGGTCGCGCAACGCAGCGAGCAGGGCCCTCGGGTCGACCCCGGGACGCGGGCGGACGAAGCTGGTGACCATCATGCCTCGGGCGATGGGGAGCAGCTGGGTGACAAAGGAGATCGGCGCGCCGAGGTGGTGCTCGATCTCGGGGATGTGACGGTGCTCGCCGACTTTGTAGGGGAAGCTGTTGCCGACCAAGTTGCAAAAGTGGAGGTGGGGGGCGAGCCCCTTGCCCGCTCCCGAGGCCCCACTGGTCCCGAGCACGGCGATCCCCTCGAGCTCTACGAGCCCACCCCGGACCAGGGGCAGGAGGCTCAGCAAGGTCGCGGTCGGGTAGCAGCCCGGGTTGGCGACGATGCGCTGCTCGGCGCTGGGAGCCCCGGACAGCTCGGGGATCCCGTAGTGAACCTCGGGGGTGTCTCGGCGCCGTGCATCGGAGAGATCCAGGATCTTTGTGGTGCCAGCGTCGAGCAGCGCGCGGGTCCAGCGGATCGCGGGGTCGCGGGGCAGGGCCAACGCGATCACGTCACAGGCCGCAAACTCGTGGACGGCGGCGGCATCGAGGTCCTCGGGACTGCGGGCTGGGGCCAGGACGGGAACCATGCATGGATGATGCATAGATAGCGCATATAGAACTTGGCCTGCGTAGCCACTGGATCCAACGATCCCGAGCCTTATTACGTCTTTCTCCACATTTTCCCACTATATCGAGTCTGGCATGAAGGCAAGGGGCCTCCATATTGCAACTAGAACTTGCAGCATACATGCATTTTATTCGCATTTCCATGCGATTTCACGCCAGTCGGATACACGCAGAAGAACTGTGAGATATCTTACATGGACCCATGGCCAGGACAGAATTTCA
Organism: uncultured Nannocystaceae bacterium; assembly: GCA_964451725.1. GTDB lineage: Bacteria > Myxococcota_A > Polyangia > Nannocystales > Nannocystaceae > Plesiocystis. The sequence continues at coordinate 77,950 of CAYVJQ010000001.1, forward strand.
GCCTTGACGTGCAGTTGCGCTGCTGTAGTGTTCGCAGCCCAAACGCGGGAATAGCTCAGTTGGTAGAGCGCAACCTTGCCAAGGTTGAAGTCGCGAGTTCGAATCTCGTTTCCCGCTCAAGCCCGGCCTTCGCCGGGCTTTTGCTTTGGTTCCGA
>CAYVJQ010000001.1:78204-155269 GCA_964451725.1 uncultured Nannocystaceae bacterium
GTTTGGGGTTCCGAGTTTGGGGTTCCGAGTTTGGGGTTCCGAGTTTGGGGTTCCGAGTTTGGGGTTCCGGGTGATCGAAGGGCCAGGCCGAGAAGGTGGGTTGCACACGGCCCAGAGCGCGGATACGTTCAGCGCTGCGTGGACCGCCCTCCCACAGCCCGGATGCCGGCTCGCCCTGCTCGAACAGGTCGAGCCGGGCTGGGGTGCACCCGCAGTTTGGACCTCGGGCTGCGGCTGGTGGGCACCCTGTGTGTGCTCGCCCTCGCGCTGCTGTACCCGGGCTTCGCGCGGGCGGCGGAGTGTCTGGTCAGCCAGAGCGATGATCTGTCGTCGCTGACCCCCGGGGTCAGCGAGCAGACGGACGAGCCGACGTTCGAAGAGCTGGCTGGGCCCGGCGACGAGTTGGTCTCGAATGTCCTCGAGCTCTCCGAGGCAGCCTGCGCTCAGGCCCAGGCCGAGTCCTCCGAGCTCGTCGACTGTGGTGCCCAGTGGCAGCCGAGCCCCGACGAGCCGGCCCTGGTGTCTCTGTTGCGGGTGACCCACCTCGAGCTCGCCGAAGAGCGCTGCACCGATCTACTGACCGAGACCTGGCGGCGAGAGGCCTGTGCCATCGAGAGTCGGGACTGCGGAAACTACATGCCTGGCGCTGCGCCTGTGCCTGCGCCCAAGCTGCTCCCGAGCGGGGCGAGCGGGCGGGTGAGCCCCACCGACCTGGATGCGGTCGGGGCCTCGCGTCGGCGCCTCGCGCTGCCGGGCGAGATCGCTGTGCCCAAGAGCTGCGACCTGAGCCCACCGGTACCGCCACCTCGGATCCTCCCTCGCTGAAGGCCCTCGTGTGGGCTGTGGCCGAGCGTGCTCGGTCTGGTTCCACACGATGGGCGCGGTGCGAGTCTAGCCTGCGCGAGCCGGCAGACCGAGCACAGGCCGCTCGTCGAATTTGAAGCTTCGTCTTCGAATTCGGGGTGGGTCCCCGGGAGGAAACGATGGTGAACCATGGACACAAAATCTGAGCTCGAGCCAAAGCGACGGGCGCCCGTGCGCGCACTCTTGCGTGCTGGGCTGTGTGTGGGCCTGCTCGGCCCCCTCGCAGCCTGCCCGGCGAAGCCGACCCCCGTCCAAGAGGGCGCCGACATCGACCTGCGCCGCTTCTATGTGGCGCTGGACCAGCGCAAGGACGAGTTTGTCCTCGGCGGCGATCAGCCTCTGGTGACCATCGTGTTTTGGACGGACTACGCCTGCCCCCCCTGTGGGAAGACCTGGCAGGTCATGAAGCACCTGGTCGAAGACTACGGTGACGACATTCGCGTCGTGTTCCGAGCCGGCACCGTGCCCGGCTTTCAACACGGCGAACGCGCGACCGAGGCCGCTTTTGCGGCCGGCGCCCAGGGCAAGTTTTGGGAGATGCACTGGCGCCTGTTCGAGAACCCGGGCGATTTTTCGCGTCCGGTGCTGCGCAAGCACGCCGAGGTCATCGGCCTCGACGTGAACGAGTTCATGGACGACCTCGACACCGGCCGGTTCTCCGGTCGACGGATCCGAGACCGTCGCGAGGCCACCGCCCTGGGGATCACGGCCCTGCCGGCGGGCTTCGCCAACGGCCTCTACGTGCTCGGCTTCAAAGAAGAGGCCGGATGGCACGCGCTCATCGATCGAGAGATGGTCAGCGCGCGCCGGATGATGCAAGACGGCATCAAGCGCGCCGACGTCTACGAGGAGTTCATGCGGACCGCGAAGCGGGGCCGGGTCGACGACGACAACAAGGAGGCCGCGCGGCTCCGAGGCGAGCGCAGGGCGGCCGCCGACGCGGCAGCTCCCGCGCGCCTCGAAGGCCCCGATCGCAAGCTCCGCTACGCGATCCCAGACGGCGCTCCGGGCATCGGCCCCGAGGACGCGCCGGTGATCATCGTCGAGTTTATCGACTACCAGTGTCCCTACTGTCGCAAGGCCCATGAGGACATCCTCCCGGCCCTGCGCGAGCGCTACCCCGACGACCTTCGGGTCGAGCTGCGTCACCTGCCCCTCGAGATCCACCCGGCCGCCGCAGCGGCTGCCCGGGCGGTGCTCACGGCGGGTGAACAAGGCAAGGCCGTGGAGTTCCACGCCGCGCTCTGGGACCTGGGCAAGGACGGCAGGCCGGTCGGCTTGGGGTTCTCGACCTTCACGCAGGTGGCCGGAGAGCTCGGTCTCGACGTGGAGCGCTTCGAGCGTGACTTTCAAACCCGGGAGGTCGGCGAGAAGCTGGCCGCGGACGTGCTCTTGGCGCGCCACCTCGGGGTCCAGGGCACGCCGGGTTTCTTCGTCAACGGTCGCTTTGTCGACGGGGCCCGCAGCGCGGGGACCTTCGCGACGATCATCGACGAGGAGCTCGCTCGTGCGCAGAAACTCGCGGGGGAGGGCACCCCGCGGGCCGAGCTGCACGACGCGCTGATGCGGGAGGGCCTCGGCCCCCAGCAGTTTCCCAACGCCCATCTACAGGCAGCAACTTCTTCTTCTTCAGCTCCGACCGGCGACGCCGGCTGAGTCGAGATCAACCCGAACAGTTCCCGCACGCGCCCCCCCACTCGGGCGCCGCAACAGACAAGGAAAACACCATGAAGCGTCTCGCACTTCGTACTTTCATCGCTACTAGCTTGGTCATCGGCTTCGGCATGACCACCACCACCGGCTGCGTCGCCCCTCCCGAAAAGGCCGGCGAGGGCACGGCTGCCACGGGCTCCGGGGAGTTCGTGACCATGGATCAGGTCGACGACTCGCTCAACGCCAAGGTCACGGGCGACCGCTACCAGGTCACCTACGCCAAGGGCGACATGTGGAAGGGAGCCGAGACCGGCGCCCTCGTCACCATCGTCGAGTTCTCCGACTTCCAGTGCCCCTACTGCTCCAAGCTCACCGACAGCCTGCGCGAGGCCGCGGCGGCCTACCCCGACGACGTCCGGGTCGTGTTCAAGCACTTCCCCCTGGCGATGCACCGGGACGCCGGCCCGGCCTCCGAGGCCGTGCTCGCCGCCCACGCCCAGGGCAAGGGCTTCGAGATGCACGACCTGGTGTTCAAGAACGCCCGCAAGCTCTCGAAGGACGACCTGCTCAGCTACGCCAAAGAGGTCGGTGTCCCCGACATGGCGAAGTTCACCCAGGACGTGGAGAACAAGACCTACGCCAGCGGTGTGAAGGCCGACACGGATATGGGCAGGAAGTTCGGCGTCACCTCGACGCCCAGCTTCTTCATCAACGGCAAGCCCCAGCGCGGTGCCAAGAACGCCGACCAGCTCAAGAAGCTGATCGAAGAGGAGAAGGCCTTCGCCGAGACCCTCATCGAGGCCGGCTCCAAGCGTGAAGAGGTCTACGCCCGCATCATGCGTGCGGCGAAGACCGAGCGCGAGGCGCCCAAGCGCCCCAAGAAAAAGGGCAAAAACACCAAGCGCCCGGGCAAGCCCGATCCGGCGATGGCCTACGCCGTGCCGGTCACCGATCGCCCCACCAAGGGCTCGGCCGAGGCCCTCGTGACCATCGTCGAGTACTCGGACTTCGAGTGCCCCTACTGCTCCAAGGTCGTCCCGACCCTCAAGCAGATCGAGGAGGAGTACGGCGATGAGGTTCGGATCGTGTTCCGTCAGCAGCCCCTGCCCATGCACAAGGCCGCCCGTCCGGCCGCGCTGGCCTCGCTGGCCGCGCACAAGCAGGACAAGTTCTGGGAGATGCACGACGCCCTGTTCGCCAAGGCCTCCTCGGAGCGGGGATCGCTGAGCAAGGACGGCGTGTTCGCCGAGCTCGCCGGTGAGATCGGCCTCGACGTCACCAAGTTCGAGGCCGACATGAAGGACCCGGAGCTGGCCAAGATGATCGCCGAGGATCAAAAGATCGCTCAGCAGTTCGGCGCTGGCGGGACCCCGGCCTTCTTCGTCAACGGTCGCCCGCTCTCGGGGGCCCAGCCCTTCGAGGCCTTCAAGGCCCTCATCGACATCGAGAAGGTCAAGGCCGAGAAGTTCATGGCCGACAAGGACGTGAAGGCCGAAGACCTCTACGAGGAGATGCTCAAGGGTTGGGAGACCGAGGTCAAAGCGCCCCCGATCGCCGATCTCACGCGCCGCGACATCGACACCTCGAAGCTCTTTGGCAAGGGCAACCTCAAGGACCCGAAGCTGACCATCATCGAGTGCTCGGACTTCGACTGCCCCTACTGCTCCAAGGGCGCCGACCTGGTGGACGAGGTGTTCTCCAAGCCGGAGTACGCGGACAAGGTCGCGTTCTACTTCATGAACTTCCCGCTTCCCATGCACAAAAACGCCGAGTCGGCGCACCGGGCAGCGATCGCAGCCGGCAAGCAGGACAAGTTCTTCGAGATGCACGACATCCTGTTCGCGGACCGCTCCAAGCGGACCGAGGACGACTACCGCGACATGGCCAAGCAGTTGAGCCTCGACGTGGACAAGTTCATCACCGACTGGAAGTCGGAGGAGGTCGCCCAGCAGATCCAAGACGAGAAGGCGGTCTGTGCCAAGAACGGTGTCTCGGGCACACCCAACTTCTTCATCAACGGCCGCGCGGTCAAGGGGGCGGTGCCCTTCACCATGCTCGAGCCCGTCCTCAAGGAGGAGCTCGCCGGTGGTTTCGAGGCCAAGGCGGCCAAGGGCGCCGACAAGGCCAAGGCCGACGACAAGAAGAAGGCCGACGACAAGAAGGCCGACGACAAGAAGGCCGACGACAAGAAGGCCGACGACAAGTAGGCGAGTCTGAAGGTCGAGGTCCAGCGTCTTGATGGCGCTGGACCCTCTTCGGCCTGAGCGCGCGAGCTTGCTCTCGCGCTCAGGCCGGGGTCGACTACGGGGCGATCGCCCCGTGCCCCTGCTCTGCGAACCAAGCCCACACAGCTGGAGTCACCGATGTCCGAAGTAGACGAGACCAAGACCCGTGACGACGAGACCCTCGACGATTCTCAGATCTCTGCGCTCGACGACGATGCCCGCGCGCTCCTCACCGCCAAGGCCAAAGAGGCCGCCAAGGGGGTCCACGAGGCCCTGAGCGACACGAGCGAGGCCTCCGAGCCGAAGCCCAAGAAGGACAACAAGTTGCTGGGCAACTTGATCTTCGTGGTCGGCTTCATCCTGACCTTGGTCCTGGGTTACTACGCCGGCCAGTGGATGCGGGTGAAGTTCGGGGACAAGCCCGAGCCCGACACCAGCGATCGCTACCGGGTGGAGCTGCGCGGCGACGAGCCGCAGATGGGCCCCGACGACGCGCTCGTGACGATCATCGAGTACGCCGACTATCAGTGCCCCTACTGCGCCCAGTCGCTCGAACCCCTCGAGGAGGCCATGGATGCCTACGAGGGAGACGTCCGCTTGATCTTCAAACACTACCCGCTGCCCGGTCACACCCGGGCTGCCCCCGCGGCGCACGTCGCCTGGGCCGCGCAACAGCAGGGGAAATTCTGGATCTTCCACTCTCGCCTGTTCGAGGCCAAGGCCTCGATCGAGAAGGTGCCCGAGTGGGTCAAGGAGTTCGACCTCGACGCCGAGCGCTTCGGTGCGGACATGGAGTCGGCCGAGGCCAAGGCGGCCATCGACGGGGACATGCTCGGGGCCGGGCGGATCGGCGTGACGGGCACGCCCGCGTTCTTGGTCAACGGCCACATGTACCGGGGCAAGCGCGACACCATCGGCTGGAAGAAGATCATCGAGGCCGAGCGGGACTACGCCGAGGAGATCGCGGACAGCGAGGACCTCGCGCCTGGTGAGGTCTACGCCTTCCTCATGACCAACGCCCTCGACCACCAAGTCGGGGCCCCCGACGTCAGGCCCAACCGAGCTCGCAAGGCGCGCCCAGGAGAGCCCGACGACACCTCGGTCTACGCCGTGCCGGTGGACGGAGCATCTTCTAGGGGCCCGGACGACGCACTCGTCACGGTCATCGAGTTCGCGGACTACCACTGTCCGTTCTGCTCGCGGGTTCAGACCGCGGTCGATCAGTTGGTCGAGGCCCACCCTGACGAGCTCCGCCTCGTCTATCGCCAGCGACCCTTGGCCATGCACCCCCACGCCCGTGAGGCCTCTCGGGCGGCCCTGGCCGCCGGCAGGCAGGACAAGTTCTGGGAGATGCACGCCAAGCTGTTCCTGCGTGGCTCGAAGACCCTCGACGAGTTCAAGGCCCTCGCCGAGGAGCTCGGCTTGGACGTCGAGGTGTTTGTCGCCGACTACGAGAGCGAGGCGGTCGAGAGGCAGCTCAACGCCGATATCGACGTTGCGAAGCGCTTTGGGGTCAGCGGTACACCCGCGTTTTTCATCAACGGTCGCTACATCTCGGGCGCCCAGAGCTACTCGGTCTTCGAGCAGGTCTTTCAGGAGCGCCTGGTCGAGGCCCAGGGGATCGTCGCCGGTGGTACGCCCGCGAGCGGTGTCTACGAGGCGATCATCGCGGATGGCAAACGCTCCGCCAAGGAGTAGGGTCGGCTCGTGAGCGACGCCAGTTCAGAGCCCGAGGCCGGGGCAGACGAAGATCGCAGTCCCGCGCCCGACCAGGGGGCGCTCACGTCGGAGGCGTCCATGGATTCGGAGTCGGGCGTGGAGGGTGCTTCGATCGGAGCCGAGTCCGAGTCGCCGGGTGAGTCCAGTTCGCCAGCCGAGTCGGAGCCCGAGTCGGAGCCCGAGTCGGAGCCCGAGTCGCCGGGTGAGCCCGATTCCGATTCCGATTCGGATTCGCCAGCTGATTCGGAGTCGGATTCGCCAGCCGATTCGGATTCGCCAGCCGAGTCCGAGGTCCCTGCGGGGGACTCGACCCTGGTGTCGCGTGCATCGATCCCTGCACCGCGCCTCGGTCGTGCCCCGGTGCGCCGTGGTCTCGACGCGTTGACCCTGCTGGCCATGTTCGCGTTTGTGGCCGTGGGCGGGTTGCTCGTGTTCGGCTTCGCGCAGGCGCTCGTGCCCGCGGCCGAGGCCCAGCTCGACGCCGCCTGTCGACCCCTGAACCCCAAGTTACTCGTGGGTACCGCGCCCGAGCTCGAGCTCGAGGACCTCGAGGGCAACGCCGTGTCGCTCTCGGACTTCGAGGGCAAGTTCTTGGTGGTCAACTTTTGGGCGACCTGGTGCGAGCCCTGCACCCGGGAGTGGCCGGACCTCGACCAGCTCTCTCAACGGCTCGCCGGGCGGGACGACGTCGCGGTGATCGCCATCGGTATCGACGAAGATCGGGGTGCGCTGGAGCCCTATCTTGCACGCATGGGCCTCTCGGAGACGGGCGTGCAGGTCCTCTGGGCGAAGCGCAAAGAGGCCCACCGCGCGTTCGGAAGCGAGAAGCTCCCCGACACCTACTTCATCAACCGAAGCGGCGAGCTGCGCTCTGTGTTTGTCAACATTCGGGCGTGGGGCAAGGCCCGGGCGGTCCGCTGCGTCGAGAGCAGCATCGACCGAGATTAGGTCCGTCCGAGGCCAGCTCGAGATGCCGGGGCGGGACAGCAGGACGAGCCCTCGCGCCCGGCGGGCCTGAGGGCATCCCGAGTCAGGGACAGGCACACATGTCGATGACTTCTTCACCCTGAACCAGGTCGATGGTCAGGGTGTAGTCGCCGAAGTCGTCGAAGGCGATGACCTGGCCGTCGGCGACGATCGTGAACCAGTCGTCTTTCGGGGCCACGTACTCGATGGTGTTCTCGTCGTTGTCCGAGCACAGCTTGGCCTTGCCGATACACTCGGCCTCGTCGTGGATCTTCACGCGCGGGTCCCAGCCCGATGCGTTCTGAGTCACGGTGATCATGTCGCCGGTGTAGAGCCAGATCCGAAAGAAGTGGTCGTGGCTCGTGTCGAGGTTCGAGGGATCCGAGTTTGGACCGCAGGCCTCGTTGTCGTCGTCGGTGGCGGAGGTGGTGTTGCCCCCGAAGAAGAACCCGTCCTTGGCGTCGCTGCGGCCCACGATGTAGGGCGCGTCGCAGGTGTTGGGGAGCGAGTTGCTCATGCCTCCACAGATGGCGATGCAGGGGTCGGGGGGCTCGGTCTCCTCGGACTCTTCGGTGGTCTCGGTGGTCTCGGTCGTCCCGGTGGTTCCCGTGGTCCCGGTGCTGCTCTCGGTGTCGGTGTCTTCCTCAGTACCGAGGTCGTCGTCCTCGTCCATGTCCTGGGAGGCGTTGCTGCTGTCTGTGGTGAAGCTGGCCCCGAAGGTCCCGCTCTGATCGTCCCCCTCACCGGAGGAGCAGGCAGCAAACACGAACAAGAGCGGTATCAAGCTTTTTGTCATGGCAGGGAACCTCGCCGAGAGACGGGGGAGCCCCAAGTGTCCGGTGGGCGCGAGCGCGCTGCAAGGAAATCGTCGATCGCGGATCCGCGTGCACGAATCAGACATTTGGACAATTGCACTACCGAATCACCAGGCGGGCCCGCTGTCGTCGACGAACAGCGAACGCGCTTGCGCAGTGCCGGTGCTCGCGCGCCGGCTGGGCCGCGCCGCCTACCCGACGGGTATGCAGGCGTCGATCTCGATCGTGTCCGAGTTGTTGTTGTCGAAACACTCGAGGGTGGTCTTGCCACCCATGCCGTCGTCGTTGGTGACCATGGTGATGAGACCCTCGATCTCGTTGGCGACCAGACACGAGACCTCGCGGCACTCGTCCACGGGCACCGGCTCCTGTGTGTAGGCCACACACAAGATCACGTTGTCGGCCGGATCCCCCAGGTAGAAGGTCGCGGGCAGGGTCGAGCCCACCGCCTTCTTGCCGCGGTTGCAGACCAGCCCTGTGAGCACGGTCTGCCCCTCCTCGATCGAGCACACGGCGTCGTCGAGCTCACCGGTGATGTCGGGCAGGGCCTCCGGAGGGGTGTCGCCCTGGCGGTTCTGCCGATAGTTGTTGAGCTCCGGGTCCGAATAGTTCTGGGTCAGGGCCCAGGTCGCCGAATCGGGGATACTCAGGTCGTCGTTGATGTTGGTGATCGAGTACGCGTGCTGGTTCCAGAGGTTGCGCGAGGAGGCCCAGCGATCGAGGCGGTCCCGCAGCACCCGAACACCGGTGAGCGCGATGCCGGGAGGGTGGGTCGCTCGGCAGACCTCACCGACGCCCGGGGTTTGGGCGAGGGCGGGGCTACAGGCGTGGCCCTCGGCGCACTCGAGGTCGTCCGCGCAGCGGCAAAAACCCTCGTCGCAGACCCCGGAGACACAGTCTTCGCTATCTTCACAGCGGGTGCCCTCGTGGATGGGGTCGAGCTCGGGGCAGCTTACGGCGCAGTTGGAGTTGCTGCCGACGAGGATCTCCGTGTTGTCGTCGTTGTCCGGATCGGCCACGACCGGGTTCTCGTACCAGGTGCAGGAGGTCCGGGCGGACGAATAGAGGACGTCGCCCGTGCTGCCCTTGTAAACCCGCAGGAAGCACTCGTCGCCGTAGATGGCCTCGGCCTCGCCGTCGCCCTCGAAGTCGAAGATCGATGAGCCGGTGTTGCGCGAGCTCAGGTCTTGGCTGGGCTGAATCCAGCGGACCCAGGCGCCGGCACAGCTCGGGTCACCGCCGTCGCAGTCGAGGTCGAAGACCCGGTAGAACTGGCCGCCGGCAGATGCGATCTCAGGCCGACCGTCGTTGTCGAAGTCGCCGATGGTCGGGGGTCCACCACCCAAGATGCCGTCTGCGGCATACATGAGCTGCTCCCCCTCGAGGGTGTGGAGCGAGACGCTGCCGTTGCCCACGGTCACGATCTCCGCGATGTTGTCGAACACGTCGGCATTCCACTCGCCCGGGTTGAGCCCAGGGCTGCCGAAGTCGGCAAACGCGTAGTGGGTCCCACCTGGGCCGCCCTCCGACTGGAACTCCCAGCTGTCCGTGCCCAGGTTCCAGGCGTAGACGGCGTCGGAGATCAGCTCCGGCACAAAATCGTGGTCGAGGTCGCCGACCACCGACAGGCGCATGGCGCCGGCGTCCGGCATGACCTGTCCGGGGTTGAGGCGCACACCCGTGGCGCCGTCGTAGACCTCGCTGCCCGAGATGACCTCGGGCAGGCCGTCGCCGTCGAGGTCGTGCAGGGCCGGCCCATCCCAGCGCGACTGACTGGCGATGTCGGACTGACCCGCGCTGGTCCACAGGGTGGTGTAGGTCTGGGTGAGCGCGTCCCAGTGATAGGTGATCAAGCCTGTGACCGCGCGCTGGGTGACGATCTCGGGGATGCCGTCGCCATCGAGGTCGCCGATCGCCGGGGGCGAGGCCGCGACCGCGGCGTTGGCGGGATCGTGGATGTTGGCGATCAGCTCGCAGTTGTCCCCGTTGAGCACCCGGATGACGCCGTAGTAGTTGGGGTCGGAGCCCCAGCCCGCGGGGGCCCCGCCGTCGCTGAAGTTGTAGGTGACGATGACGATCTCCCCGGCGAAGCCGGAGTCGTAGGGCAAGTCGGCGACCATGGGGGTGGTCAGGACATTGCGGTGGTCGGGGAAGGGATCACCCTCGGCGGGCTCGGTCCACTCACACTGGACGTCGGGCTCGAACAGCCCGATGACGATCTCCTCCTCGCACTCCGGGTTGCCGTCGCCGAACGGCCCGGTCCCAAACGGAATGCAGATCCCCGGCTCCTCGCCCTCGGGCAGGCAGTCTGGGGCGTCGCAACAGTAGGTGTCCCCATCGCAGTCGTCGTGGGTCTCGCACTCGCCCTCGCTCTCGCCACAGATCCCATCGATGCAGTAGAGGCCGTCGGGACACTCGAGAGAGAGGCCGCAGGGTTCTCCGCCCGTGTCCGTCTGGGTGTCCGAGGTCTCTGAGGTGGAGGTCGTCGAGGTGTCGGCGGTCCCGGTCTCGGTCTCGGTCTCGGCGCTGGTCTCGGTGAGCGAGCCGATGCTGTCCGTGTCGTCGTCGGAGCCCCGGTCGTCGTTTGCGCCCGTGCCCCCACAACCGACCAGAGTCGTCGCTGCGAGGGTCGAGATCGCCCAATAGGTGAATGTGAAACTAGGCTTGGGGATCATGGCGGGCTCCGGTCGTCGACTGACCCATCGAGGGTATCAGCCGGCCCACACTTTGGATATGCAAATATAGGGACAGGAAGGGGCTGACTGCCCCCTGAACCCCCACCTGAGCCACCCCCACCCATCGTATGGATGTTCAGGGTGAGGGCTGCGTGTCGAACCAGGCATGCAGTTGGGGCATGAGCCCGAGCGCTCCGGGCTGGCCGAGGTCGAGGTCGGCGGGGAACCCAACATGCCCGCCACGCCGGGCCCAGGCGACCGTGAGGGGTAAATTTGTACATCGGGCGGCGCGCTCGAGGTGCGGCATCAAGGTCGCTACGGGGATCATGGGGTCAGCTGGCGCGCCGACGAACAGGGTAGGAACCATCAGCTCCCGAAGGCGGGGTCCCATACTCTGTGTCTGCCAGTATTGTTCGGCGGACTCGAAACCCCAATAAGGCACGACGACCGCCTCGTCCCAGGCTCGAATCGTGTCAAAGTGGCGGGCCTGTCCATGCATTGCGGCATACCCGGATTCGAGTCCGTTGAGCAGGTGACGCCGATAGACCCAGGCCCTGGGGTGATCGATGGCGCGCGCGCTCGCGGCTAGATCGAGGGGCGCGCAGACGGCAGCGACCGCCGCGATCCTCGGGTCGCGCTCGGGGTCGCTGGCGACCCGGAGGGCCATGTGCCCGCCGAGGGAGAAGCCGACGATGAACACTCGGGAGAACAGCGCGAGAGAGGGATCCGCCAACACGGCGCTCAGGTCCGCGCCGAGGCCCGCGTGGTAACAGCCGGGATCGCTGCGACCGGCGCCGCGCATGGACACACGCAAGGTTGCGAGTCCCCGAGCCTGAGTGGCGTGGGCGGCTGCGAGCAGGTAGGGGCTCTGGTCCGAGCCGCCGAGGCCGTGGACAAAAAGGTAGAGGTCTCGGGGTGCCGTGGGTGCCGGCGAGGCGTAGGCGCCGACGAGGGCCAGAGGTCTGTCCCGGTCGTGGAGGGTCTTGGAGGGGAGGTGGCCGTTGAGCTGGGTCCGCCACGATCGGTCGCGGACCTCGGTCGGCCACACGCGGCCCAGCAGGTTGGGGGCGATGGTCCACCAGTGTCCCGCCGCGCGCGCTCGAAACTCCACGTCCCTATGCTCCGGGAACCCGGCCGGAGCGCACAACCGACTTCATCCGATTTCATCCCGTCGGGGTGGTCCACAGTGGCCCACATATTTGAAAATGAATTTCGATTTCGAGTCAGTTCGTAGACGACCCGCGCGAGGAGGGGGCGAGTCCACCTTCGCCCCCCGCCGGATGTCGCGCCATGGGCCACCCAACGGGCTTGCAAAGCTTGCGCTCCCCATCGCGTTGACGAGCCGGTGGTACGGCGAGTAGCTTCCGCGCCGTGGCCAAGGTCACGAATGGCAATACGTCCGCGAATGACGGCCCCAGTCTGAGTCTCGTGCTCGGGGGCATGGCCGTGGTGACCGTGGTGATGGGCGTGCTCGCCTACTACCGCTACGCGGGCTCGGAGCGCTGGGTCGCCGAGGGCATCCAACACATGGATGCGGTCGGCCACGAGCTCGACGTGGATGGCTGCATCGACGAGTCCGTCGATTGGTACAACCGCTGCGACACACACGACACCAACGCGGCCGTGTGTCTCAAGGGCGTCGACCTCTTGATGGCCCACTGCCTGATCGCACGAGACCGCTCCGATAGTTGTGAGGAGTATCTCGATCCGAACTCGGAGGTCCATCAGGCGACCGAGGACATGCGGGCCCGAGCGCGGAACCCCGAGACAGCCGGGGCCAGCGGCAAGTGGGTTTACGGCCGCTGCGAAGAGCGAGACATGCGTTGTGTGATCAAGCGGGAGTGCGCATGTGCCGAGGCGTATCGAGCGGTTGACTCTTTTTGCCGGACAGGGCAACAGGCGGTCCAGCTGTGACTCCCCAGGCCAATTCAGAGCACGCGCCAAAGGGTCCCCAGGGGCGGACCCAGCTGGCCCGCGATCTCCTTGAGCTGACCAAGCCGGGGATCGTGCGGATGTGCCTGGTGATGACGGCCGGCGGCCTCTGGCTCGCGCCCGGACCGACGAGCTGGGGGACCTGGCTGTCCGCGCTGGTCGGCTCGGGGTTGGCGGTGGCCTCGGCCAACGCCTTCAACATGGCTTGGGAGCACGAGGGCGACCGCAAGATGGCCCGCACCCGCACCCGCCCGGTGGCCGCAGGTCGGCTCCCGGTGCGCCAGGCGAGCATGTTTGCGGCTGGCCTCGGGGTGCTCTCGATGCTCGTGCTGACGCTCGGGGCGAACGTCTTGACGGCCGTGCTCGCCGCCTTCGCGCTGCTGAGCTACGTCCTCGTCTACACACCCTTGAAGCGGGTCTCGCCCCTGGCCCTGGTGGTCGGCGCTGTCCCGGGAGCGGTCCCTCCTCTGCTCGGTTGGACGAGCGCGACGGGCAACCTCGAGCTCCCCGGCGTGGTCCTGTTCGGGATCTTGCTCGTGTGGCAGATGCCCCACTTTCTGGCGATCGCAATCTTCCGCAAGCCCGACTACGCCAACGCCGGGATCATGACCGTGCCCGTGGTCCGCGGTGAACTGGTCGCCAAGATCCAGGCGATCGCCTGGGCGGTGTTGCTCGTGCCCGTCAGCATCGCGCTCACGCCCCTCGGCGTGACCGGTAACCTGTACCTGGGCATCGCGCTCGCGCTCGGGCTCGGTTTCCTGGCTTGGACCGTCAAAGGTTTGGCCAGCACGGAGACTGAGAGCGATGTCCGCTGGGCGCGCCAGCTGTTTTTCATGTCGCTGGTCTACCTGCCGGCGCTGAGCTTGGCCCTGGTCGCCGACTTCCTGTGGGAGGCGTGGATCTGATGGCCGAGGTCCTCGACCTGACCCAGAGCGAGGGGCCCGCGCCCTGGGACCAACCCTCGCCCTGGATCGCGTTTTTGCGCCGCCACATCTGGGCTGTGGGCATCTTGTTTTTCCTCGTGATGATCACGGGGATGCGCTTCTTTCTGATCCGCCGCCCGCCGCCACCCGAGATCCTCGGTGAGGTCCCGGCCTTCACCCTCCTCAATGAAGAGGGCGATGTCTTCACTCGTGAAGACCTCATCGCTTCGGAGAAGACCTACGTGGTCGGCTTCGTGTTCACGCGTTGTCCGAGCACCTGCCCGGTGATCAGCCAGGCCATGTTGGCGTTCCAGGAGCAGATCGATCGCTCGAAGCTCTCGGGGCACGTCGAGCTGCTCACGATCACGGTCGACCCCGAGTACGACACGCCCGAGGTCCTCGCGGCCTACGCCGACTCGATCGGGGCCGACCTCGACAACTGGCAGTTCTTGACCGGTGACAAGGCTGCCGTCGAATCGTTTGTGGTCGATGGTTTCAAGCTCGCCGTGGGCGAGCGCCGAGAGGTCGACCCCGGCGTCTACGACATCGCCCACTCCACCAAGCTCGCCCTCGTCGATCGCTTCGGCAACATCCGCGGCTACTACAGCATCGACGACGAGGGTCTCGCGGAGCTCTACCACCGCACGCTCAGGGTGATGCGCGTGAAGGAGGGCGAGTGATGGGATCGGCGACAGATCTGTGCGTCTCGAAGGGCGCGAATTCGACTGCGAAAAAAATGCGGCGAGTCTGCCTCGCCACCTTGGCCATGGGCGGGCTTGCCCTCGTCGCCTGCGATGCGGGTGAGCACTTCACCAAACCCATGACCCTCGGAGGCCGAGAGGTCCCCGCAGAGACACTGCAGGCCGGACACGATCTCTATGTTCGCTACTGTGTGTCTTGCCACGGGGAGGATGGATCGGGTGCCGGACCGGCAGCTCGCAACCTCGAATTTTCGCCTCGTGATTTTCGGACCGCCGAATACTCATTTGTTGAGGGGTCGGTCCTGCCTACCCACGAGGCCCTCGTGGAGGCCATTCGTGTCGGTGTTCCCAAGCACGGCATGCCGGCTTGGCAGGGCATGCGCGACGACGATCTCTCGGCTCTGGCCGACTACATCAAGACCTTTTCCCCACGCTGGAAGGTGGACCCCTCGTGAATGCTCGTCGCTCACGAGGTCGCCTTAGGTCGACCCTCGAGGACCCTGTGAACACTCGATCACGCCGTGCATGGTGTCGATCAGACACGAGGGTTTTACGCACTTCACCCAAACAACGACCTGTTCAGTCATGGTCCCGAGGCGGTTGCCTCAGGGCCGGTCGGCTGATAGGTTCCGCGCCCGAAGAGTCCCATATGTGCGCGAATTTCAGCGTTTGGGCGACTTCTCAGCCAATCTCGAGCGGAGAAGTTTCTCCTCTCATCCCGCTCACCAGTGGCACTGGCGACGAGCATGCACGCTCGTCACTGCTCAGTGAAAGGTGAACTCTCGTGCCGGCTATCTTTCCTCGCTGGACCAACAAGATCCCCCTGATTGTGGGCGTCGGAGCCCCATTGTTGGGCGCCCTGCTCATCTGCGTCGTCTGGTACTGGTTTTCGCCGTCGTTCACCGACGTCGGATACCGGCCCAAACAACCCGTGCCCTTCAGCCATGCGCTGCACGCGGGCGATATGGGTATGGACTGTCGCTACTGCCACAACACGGTCGAGCGTGCCCCGCACGCCGCTGTGCCGCCTACCGCGACGTGCATGAACTGCCACTCGCAGGTCAAGACCGAGAGCCCCAAGTTGGCGCTGGTCCGGACCAGTTACGAGACTGGCGAGTCGATCCCCTGGGTCCGCGTCCACCAACTTCCGGACTACGCCTACTTCGACCACCGGCCTCACCTCGCCTCGGGCGTGGGTTGTGCCAGCTGCCACGGTCGTGTGGACGGCATGGTGGTCGTGGAGATGGCGGAGTCGATGTCGATGGGTTTTTGCCTCGATTGTCACCGCGACCCAGGCCCAAGCCTGCGGCCCCTCGACCAGATCACAAACATGAATTGGGACGACTCACCTGAGAAGGCCCAGTACGACTACACCAAGGACCCGGATCGCAAGCGACTGCCTGCTCCCCCGGTCCACTGCTCGGGATGCCACCGCTAAATTGGAAGGGCTTCACCAATGAGCAAACCGAACGATAGTCTCAAGTCCTACTGGCGCAGCGTCCAGGGCCGCAAGACCCGACTCAAGGTCTTTGGCTCCGACGGGGCCAGCGATCAAGAATTCGCGCCCGGAGCGGACGAACTCATCATCGACGGGGGCGCCTCTCGGCGCAAGTTCATGGGCCTGATCGGCGCCTCCACGGCGCTCGCTGGGCTGACCTCTGCCGGCTGCGTACGCAAGCCGGTCGAGCACATCATGCCCTTCGCCAAGCGCCCCGAGGACCGGATCCCGGGCGTGCCTGTCTACTACGCCACCGCCATCCAGGTCGGCGGCACAGTCCAGGGCATCCTCGTCGAGAACCACGACGGGCGTCCGACCAAGGTCGAGGGCAACCCACAGCACTCGGGTTCGCAGGGCGCCACCGACGTGTTCGCGCAAGCGAGCATCTTGGGCATCTACGACCCCGGTCGCTCACGGACCGTCCGCTCGACGGTCGCCAGCGCCAACGCGAGCATGCCCGCGGCCCAGCTCGAAGAGGCAAAAAAACACGCCGCCGAGGTGCTCTGCGAGGACATCTACGCACGCACAGAAGCCCGCACCCACTCGGTCGACGCCGCCGCAACGGCGAGGGCGAAGTGCGAGAAGGCGATCGCCGATCACGGCCGCTGGCGGACCATCGAAGACGGCAACAACGTCATCGCCGAGATCAACCTCGACTGGGATCAACAGATCGAGACCAACTGGGAGAGCGCGTGGGCCGAGCTCGTGCCGAGCTTCCAGAAGCTTCACGCCGCGGGCGGCCAAGGTCTCGCCCTGGTCGTCTCGGGCAGCATGTCGCCGAGCCTGCGCGCCATGCAGCAGCGCTTCGTGCAGACTTACCCCGAGGCCAAGGTCGTGATCAGCGACCCGACCTACCCGATCAACGCCATCCGCGCTGCGGAGATGGTCGGCGGGGACGGGGCCCGGAGCTTCCACTCCATCAAAGACGCATCGGTCATCGTGGCCGTGGACTCCGACTTCATGACCCTCGAGACGGACCACGTCCGGCTCGCGCGGGAGTGGTCCGAGAACCGCCGGATCGACGGCCCGGAGCAGGGCGACCAGCTCAACCGGCTCTACGTCGTTGAGCCGCACCTCACAGCCACCGGTGGCCAGGCCGACAACCGGCTCCGCCTCCCCGGCCGCGACATGGTCGACTTCCTCGCTGGCTTGGTCGTCGAGTTGGTCACCAAGCACGAGATCGGGGTGCCCCCGGGCAGCGCGGCTTTCGTGGCCACGATCGGGACCCGCGGTCAGTTCGACCCCCGGACCCAGCGCTTCATCACCGCCTTGGCCGAGGATCTGGCCCAGCGTGCCGGGAAGTCGGGCAAGCCCGGTGGTGCCAGCCGCGAGCTCGTCGCCATCATGGTCGGTGAGCGGCAGCCGCCCTTGGCCCACGGCCTGGGCTACCTGCTCAACACGATGCTGTTCTCGGCGAGCTCGAACCCGCCCGGTACGCTGCGCTTCAACCACCGTCTCGACGTGCTGCCCACCGCCAGCCTGGGCGAGCTCGCCCAGGGTCTCGACAACGGCACGATCACTCACGTGGTCTGCCTGGGTTCGAACCCGGTCTACGACGCGCCCGGTTCGTTGGCGATGGGCGAGAAGCTGGCCAAGGCCGAGCTCCTGGTCCACGCGGGCATCTACCTCGATGAGACCGGACAGATAGCGAACTGGCACCTGCCGACCTCGCACTATTTGGAAGCCTGGGGTGACCTCGAGGCCTTCGACGGTACGACGACCATTCAGCAGCCGCTGATCGCTCCTCTGCACGGCACCCGCAGCCTGCTCGAGGTGCTCGACATGCTCGTGCCGACCAAGGGCGCCGACGGTGAGTGGGCGCTGGCCACGGTCGAGGTTCCCGGTGCGGAGTTGGTCCGCGGCTACTGGAACAACGAGATTGAAACGGGGAGCCGCGGCGCCCAGGCGCTCTCGGACCAGACCTGGCAGACCTGGCTCCACGATGGCCTGGTCTCGGGTATCGGCCGTAGCCGCCTGACGATCCGCCCCAACCACTGGCAGGCCTTCGGAGACCTCATGGTCAGCCGGCGTGTCGATCCTGGGAAGGTCGAGATCAACTTTCACCTCGATCCGGCCGTGCTCGCCGGCGAGTACAGCAACAACGCCTGGATGCAGGAGCTGCCCCACCCGATCAGCAAGCTGGTCTGGGACAACGGCGCCTACATCTCGGCGACCTTGGCCGAGCAGCTGGGTGTCGCCAACGGCGACAACCTGGCCATCAAGGTCGGTGACGTCAGCATCCAGGTTCCAGTTTGGATCGCCCCTGGCCAACACGACGCGACCGTCTCCCTGAACTTGGGTTACGGCCGTGAGGGTGTGGGCGAGGTCGCGGACGGAGCGGGCTTCGCAGTCAACTCCATCCGCACGGACGAGACCCGCTGGTTCACGGAGGGCGAGGTCGCCCGCGGATCCGGTACCTACGACCTGGTCTCGACCCAGGACTACGGCTCCCTCGATCCCGACGGCGAAGAGGGGACACCGATCGGCATCAACTACGAGCCGCGCCCCATCTTCCGGGCAACCACGGTCGAGGGTTTCAAGAGCGACCCGGCGTTCGCCTCCAAGGGCGACGTGATGAAGCCCGCGGACCTCAAGTCACCGTGGTCGCGCTACGACCCGAAGACCGACCCGACCCTCTCGGTGCCGATCCTCAGCGGCCCACACCAGTGGGGCCTGACCATCGACCTCAACAGCTGCAACAGCTGCAACGCCTGCGTCATCGCCTGTCAGGCCGAGAACAACATCGCCGTGGTCGGCAAGAAGGACTGCGGGAACGGCCGGGAGATGCACTGGATTCGTCTCGACCGCTACTACACCGGCGACGTCGACAACCCGGACTTGGCAGTGATGCCGATGGGCTGCCAGCACTGCGAGACCGCGCCCTGTGAGAACGTGTGCCCGGTTCAGGCCACGGCCCACAGCCCCGAGGGCCTCAACGACATGGCCTACAACCGCTGTATCGGCACGCGCTACTGCGCAAACAACTGCCCCTACAAGGTCCGGCGCTTCAACTTCTTCAACTACACCGGCGATCTCGACATCACCGAGAAGATGGCCCAGAACCCCGACGTCACGGTCCGCTTTCGCGGCGTGATCGAGAAGTGCTCGTACTGCGTGCAACGCATCAACGCCGCCAAGATCGAGGCCCACATCGAGGGCCGCGACATGGTCGTCGACGGCGAGGTCATCGTCGCGTGTCAGCAGGTCTGCCCGACCCGGGCGATCAGCTTCGGCGACCTCACCGACCCGAGCAGCGCGGTCTCCAAGACCAAGTATTCCTCGAGTGAGGAGGACTTCCGCAAGCGCGCGCCGAGCAAGCGCAACTACGCGGTGCTCGCCGATCTCAACACCCAACCCCGGACCAGCTACCTGGCCCGCGTCAGCAACCCCAACCCCAAGCTCGCGTAAACCATGGCGATTCAAAAACGCGATCCTCTCGACCCCGTTCGTGGGCGAAAGCTGCTCGTCGAGGGCGGCTCGAGCTTCCACGACATCACCGAGCAAGTCTGCACGCCGGTCGAGCAGCCCGGCTTGGCGTGGTGGCTGGCCTTTCTGCCCGCGCTCGGGCTCCTCAGCGTCTTTGGTATCTCCGTCGGCTGGCTGCTGTGGGAGGGCGTGGGCGTCTGGGGTCTGAACAACCCGGTCGGCTGGGGCTGGGGCATCGTCAACTTCGTTTTTTGGGTCGGAATCGGCCACGCCGGGACCTTGATCTCGGCGGTCCTGTTCCTGTTCCGGCAGCAGTGGCGCACGGCGGTCAACCGCTCGGCGGAGGCGATGACGATCTTCGCCGTCATCTGTGCGCTCCAGTTCCCGACCTTCCACACTGGGCGCCCCTGGTTGCTCTACTGGTCGCTCCCGCTGCCCAACCAGATGGAGATGTGGCCGAACTTCCGCAGCCCGCTGCTGTGGGATGTGTTCGCGGTCTCCACCTACTTCACGGTCTCCCTGTTGTTCTGGTATGTGGGTCTGATCCCGGACCTGGCGACCATGCGGGACCGGGCGACCACCAAGATCCGGCGCGTCGCCTACGGCGTCCTCTCGCTGGGCTGGCGCGGCTCGACCCGCCACTGGCAACACTACGAGAAGGCCTACCTGCTGCTCGCCGGCCTGGCGACGCCGCTGGTGCTCTCGGTGCACACCATCGTCAGTTTCGACTTCGCGGTCTCCCAGCTGCCCGGTTGGCACACGACGATCTTCCCGCCCTACTTCGTGGCGGGCGCCATCTTCTCCGGCTTCGCCATGGTGCTGACGCTGCTCATCCCGATCCGCAAGTGGTACGGGCTCGAGCACATCATCACCACCAAGCACCTCGAGAACATGGCCAAGATCATCCTGCTGACCGGCTCGCTGGTCGGCTACGCCTACGCGATGGAGTTCTTCATCGCCTGGTACTCGGGCAATCCCTACGAGAGCTTCGCGTTCATCAACCGCGCCTTTGGGCCCTACGCATGGGCCTACTGGATCATGGTCAGCTGCAACGTCATCACGCCGCAGCTCATCTGGTTCAAGAAGATCCGCCGTAGTCCGGTGGCCCTCTTCATTCTCTCGATCTTCGTCAACATCGGCATGTGGTTCGAGCGTTTCGTCATCACGGTGACTTCGCTGCACCGGGACTTCCTGCCGTCGAGCTGGGACTACTACAGCCCGACGATCTGGGACCTGGGCTTGTTGATAGGCTCCTTCGGCCTGTTCTTCACCCTGTTCTGTCTGTTCCTGCGCTACTTGCCGCTCATCGCCATCTCCGAGATCAAAGCGGTGATGCCCGAGGCTGACCCTCACTTCGGGGACGACCACTAAGAGGTACCTACGATGGCCAAGACCAAGGGTTCCAAAAAATTCGGCCTACTGGCCGAGTACGCCAGCGCGGCAGCCGTCTACAAGGCCTGCGAAAAGGTCCGCGACGCGGGTTACAAGCGCTGGGATTCGTACACCCCGTTCCCGGTTCACAACCTGGACAAGGCCATGGGCCTCAAGCCCTCGGTGTTGCCGTGGATCGTGTTTGCATGCGGCATGGTGGGAGCTGCCTCTGGGCTCCTGCTCCAGTGGTGGAGTTCGACCATCGCCTACCCGATCGTGATCGCCGGTAAGCCTCTGTTCTCCTTTCAGGCGAACGTCCCGGTGACCTTCGAACTCGGCATTTTGTTCGCGGCCTTCGGCGCCGTGTTCGGGATGTTCGGGCTCAACAAACTGCCCCAGCTCTATCACCCGCTGTTCAACATCGCCCGCTTCGCGCGTGCGACCGACGATCGCTTCTTCATTGCGATCGAGGCCAGCGACCCCAAATACGACCTCGAAAAGACCCGCAAGCTCCTCGAGGAGACCGGGTCCGATGCGGTCGAGGAGGTCGACGACTGATGGCGACGCCCAAGCACCAAAAGCATCTTCTGCGCACCTTGAGCATGGGCCTCGCCGGACTGGCGTTGACCGCCGGTCTGAGCGGATGTCGGGGCAACCGTTCGGAGGCCCCGCCCGTCCACATCATCTGGAACATGGACTTCCAGCCGAGGTTCGAGGCTCAAGAGCGCAGCGACTTCTACGCGGACCACCGCTCCAGCAGGCTTCCGGTGGAGGGCACGGTCGCCCGCGGTCAGCTCAAGACCGATCGGCATCTCCATGAGGGCCGCGGTTTCGACGGGCTCCTGGTCGACACGCTGCCCAAGCAGATCGAGCTCAGCGCCGAACTCATCGATCGTGGCGAGGAGCGCTTCAACATCTACTGCGCGCCCTGTCACGACCAGAGCGGCCGGGGCCATGGCCCCGCCACGCTGCGCGGTGGGGGTTTCAAGGTCCCGCCCGCCGACTTACACAAGTCGGCGCTCCAGCCGGTGCCCCTGGGGTATTTTTACGAGGTGATCAAGAACGGCAAGGGCACCATGTTGCCCTACGCCGCACAGATTCCCGTGGAAGACCGCTGGGCGATCGCCGCGTGGGTCCGCACGCTTCAGGTCCACGGTCGCACCCAGGGTTGGGACAAGGTCGAGCCCGTCGCTACGGCCGCGGCTGACCCCGTCGCACCCGCACCCGAGGGAGGTCCAAAATGAGTGCCCATCACAAGAAGGTCTCCGACCTCACCGACAAACAGATCACCGTCGATGCGAGCTCCCTGTGGGCCAAGGTCTGGATCATCGGGCTCGTGCTCGGTGTGCTTGGATTCGCGATTGGTTTCCTGGGGCCCGCCCCCGCCGGAGCCTTCGCCGACGACGAGGCTCTGTGGTCCGCCAAGCTGTGGACCGGCTACCTCAACGGTTTCATGTTCGCGCTCTCATTTGGGCTGGGCGGGTTGATCTTCACGGTCATCCAGCACCTGGTCCGCGCGAACTGGTCGATCGTCGTCCGTCGCCTGGCGGAGAACGCCATGTTCACCCTGCCTTTCGTGGCGCTGGGAGCCATCCCACTGCTGTTCGGAAGTGGCGGTCACCATGTGTTCGAGTGGCTCGCGCCAGAGCACGTGATCCACGATCCGGTGCTCAGCGCCAAGATCAGCTACCTCAACGCCAGCGCCTTCAAGGCTCGCTTTGCGATCTACTTGGTCGCATGGGCGGGGCTCAGCATCGCGTTTTGGAAGTGGTCCCGAGACCAGGACTCCGCCAAGACCGAAGAAGAGGCCGAGGCCCTCAGCCTCAAGATGCGCTTCCTGGCGCCGATCGGGCTGATCGTGTTCGCCCTGTCGATGACCTTCGGCGCTTTCGACTTCATGATGTCGCTGGACCCGCACTGGTTCTCGACCATGTACGGGGTCTACTACTTCGCCGGCATCGCGCTGAGCTTCCACGCATTTTTGGTCATCATCGTGTTCTTCCTCCAGCGCGGCGGCATGCTGCAGGGGGTCGTCACGCCGGAGCACTATCACGACCTGGGCAAGTTCATGTTCGGGTTCACCGTGTTTTGGGCCTACATCGGGTTCAGCCAGTACTTCTTGATCTGGTACGCGAACATCCCCGAGGAGACCGGTTTCTTCATGTACCGGGCCAACGGGCAGTGGCTCAGCCTCAGTCTCCTGCTGATCTTCGGTCGCTTCGTCATCCCGTTCTTCCTGCTCCTGCGTCGGGACTGGAAGCGCAACCCCAACTACTTGGTGGGCATGGCGTTTTGGATCGTGGCCATGGAGTTCGTCGACATCTTCTGGCTGGTTCAACCGCCCTTTGCGCACCATGCAGCGCACCGCTCGGAGACCGCGGGGGCCATCGAGCTCGCTGAGCACTTCCACCACCACGTCAACATCACGGCGCCCGACGTCGGGTTCTTGATTGGCTTCTTCGGCCTGTTCCTGGCGCTGTTCGGCTGGTCTCTCAAAACCGCGAAGCTCGTGCCGGTGAAAGACCCGCGACTCGAAGAGTCGCTCAACCACGAGAACTTCTAGGAGCAGATATGTCGTCTGACCACGGACATCACGATCCCGGCGGCCACGAGCTCGAGGCCATCAACACGGGCATGCTCTTCAAGCTGCTGCTCAGCTTGGGCGGGCTCGCCCTGCTCCTCTCGATAGGAGTGGTGCAGTGGTTCTACAGCCAGCGCGCCGAACTCCAGGAGAAGCACGCTGCCGACGGCTCCTACCGACTCAGGGAGTACCAGGCCCACATGAGCGAGGAGCTCGCTGAGCTGCCCAAGACCGTGGCTGCGGTCAAAGCCGATCTCTCGATGCTCAAAGCTGCGCCCGTCTACCCGGGGTGGGTCAACCCCGACATGGCAGCGACACCTGCTGCCGTGGCCGCGCCCGCGACTCATGAGGAGCCCGTGGGCGAGATCGAGAAGGCGCCCGAGCCGGAGGCCGAGGAGGCCGACGACGCGAAGGCCGAGACGCCGGACGACGCGAAGGCCGAGAAGGCCGACGACGCGAAGGCTGAAAAACCCGAGTAACCCAGACTCGAGCTTCACCATGTTTGCCAAACGCCTACTCGCCACGCTCGCCCTGATCGGAGGTCTCACGACCTTCGCTCCGGACGCGCATGCGCAGGGCCCTCGGGGCACCGGGTCGCGCCTCAACGCGGTCAGCAACGAGGTGCTCTCTCCCGAGGCCAAAGAGGTCGCCGTCGACGAGATGCTCGGCGGGTACCTGGACCTGGACCTGGAGTTCACCGACCACAACGGTGACCAGGTCCACCTCGGTGACTACTTCGACGGTGAGCACCCGGTGCTCATCACCCTCAACTACTACCGCTGCGCCACCTTGTGCAGCCTCCAGCTCAACGGCCTGACCCGCGCGCTGGAGCGCTTCGACTGGGTGCCGGGCGACGAATACCAGGTCGTCACCATCAGCATCGATCCTCGCGAGGGCACCGAGGTTGCGGCCGCCAAGCGCAAGGCGCACCTCGACGCGCTCGGCAAAGGCGACGATATCGGTTGGAGCTTCCTCACCAGCGATGCCCTGCAAGTGCGCATGCTCGCTGCCCAGCTCGGTATTGGCTACGCCTACGACGCCGAGCAAGATCAGTACGCCCACCCGGCGGCGCTGATGTTCATCTCACCCAAGGGCAAGGTTGCCCGCTACCTCTATGGCCTCGAATACAACGCGACCGACATCAAGTTCGCGCTCATGGAGGCCGCCGAGGGGCGGGTCGGCAGCCCGGTCGACAAATTCATCCTTTCTTGCTTCCACTACGACGCCACGTTGGGGAAGTACGGACCTTTTGCGATGGGGATCATGCGCCTCGGCGGTTTTTTCATGATCCTCATTGTTGGCATTCCACTAGGCATGGTCTGGCGGCGCGAGCGTCGTCGGCGAAACCATGAACTGGAGGCACGAGCGTGATCGCCACATTCATCCCGCCCGATAAGCTCGGAACACCCCCGATGTCGGACTCCCCCTGGGAGCTCCTTCCGACCGCCAGCAACCATGCGGCGTCCCTCGACAACCTGTACGTCGCGTTGACGGTCGTCTCGCTCATCGCCTTTGCCGGCGTGATCGGCGCGATGGTGTACTTCATGGTGAAGTACAAGCGCCGTTCGGACGACGACAGGACCTCGCCGCTGACCCACAACGGTAAGCTCGAGTTCATCTGGAGCGCGATCCCTGCGGTGCTCCTGTTTGGGTTCTTCATCTGGGGCGAGATCGACTTCGTCCGCATGAGCACACCGCCAGCCGACGCGATCGACATCCGGATCACGGCTCAGAAGTGGTACTGGACCATCGAGTACCCGGGACGCCCGGTCGCTTCGACGGTCGAGGTCGAAGACGGCGAGATCGCACCGCTACTGATCGTGCCCTTGGGCCAGGCCGTGCGGCTGACGATGACCTCCAACGACGTCATCCACTCGTTCTACATCCCCGCCTTTCGGGTCAAGAAGGACGTCGTCCCCGGCCGCTACACCAACCTCTGGTTCGAGGCGATCGAGCTCGGGACCTTCCCCATCTTCTGTACGGAGTACTGCGGCGACGAGCACTCCTCGATGCTGGCGGTGGTCAAGGTCGTCCCGCCCGAGGACTACGAGGCCGCGGTCTTGGCCGCGACCACCCTCGAGCAGGGCGAGGGTGAGAGCGCCGAGCAATTCGGTGCGAAGGTCTTCAAGTCCTTCGCCTGCAACTCTTGTCACAACACGGACACCACGGCGAAGGTCGGCCCCGCCTTTGGCGGACTCTTCGGCAAGACCGAGAGCTTCACGGACGGCTCATCGCTGACCGTGGACGAAAACTACCTCCGCGAGTCCATCCTCGAACCCAACGCGAAGATCGTCTCAGGCTTCACGCCGCAGATGCCGACCTTTGCCGGACAGATCAACGACCAACAGATGAACGCGCTGCTCGCGTACATCAAGTCGCTCAAGTAACGAGTCGGAGAAGAGCATGTCTGACGACAGCAAAACAACCGACGAGAAGGCCGAAGACACGGCCTCCGAGACGTCGACCACCAAGCCTGAGACCAAGTCGGAGGCGGACGCGAAGGCGACCGCAGACGACCACGATCAAGGTGAAGAGAGCAGCTATCTGACGGCCCAGAAGGGACTGATGTCCTGGCTGGTCACCGTCGACCACAAGCGCATCGGCCTGATGTACCTGGTGGCGACGCTGTTCTTCTTCCTGGTCGCCGGTCTGCTGGCGATCGCCTTGCGCACCGAGTTGTTCACGCCCGCTCAGGACTTCATGTCCGCGGCGACCTACAACAAGGTGTTCACCCTGCACGGCGCCATCATGGTGTTCCTGTTCATCATCCCGTCGGTCCCGGCGGCGTTGGGGAACTTCGTGCTGCCGCTGATGTTGGGGGCCAAGGACGTGGCCTTCCCGAAGCTCAACTTGTTGAGCTTCTACATCTACTGCATCGCAGCGATCTTGTTGGTCTTGACCCTGGTGCTCGGGTCTTTGGACACTGGGTGGACCTTCTACACCCCCTACTCCAAGACCACGGGCACGGCCGTGATCATGGCGACCCTGGGCGCTTTTGTGGCCGGGTTCTCCTCGATCCTCACCGGCCTCAACTTCGTGGTCACGGTCCACAAGATGCGGGCCCCGGGCATGACCTGGAACCGCATGCCATTGATGGTGTGGGCCCTCTACGCCACCGCCCTGATTCAGGTCATGGCGACGCCGGTCCTGGCCATCACCTTGTTCCTGCTCGTCATCGAGCGGACCTTGAGCATCGGTATTTTCGACCCGGCGATGGGCGGGGACCCGGTGCTGTACCAGCACTTCTTCTGGTTCTACAGCCACCCGGCCGTCTACATCATGATCTTGCCGGGCTTCGGCATCATCTCTGAAGTGATCACCGTTCACAGCCGCAAGCACATCTTCGGCTACCGGGCCATCGCCATGTCCTCGGTGGCGATCGCGGTCATCTCCTTCGTCGTGTGGGGTCACCACATGTTCGTGTCGGGTCAGTCCGAGCTCGCCGGAATCGTGTTCTCGTTCTTGACCTTCGCGGTCGCGGTGCCTACGGCGATCAAGGTCTTCTCATGGGTGGCGACGCTCTACGGGGGCTCGATCCGCTTCACCACACCGATGTGGTACGCGCTCGTGTTCCTGTGGACTTTCACCATTGGTGGGTTGACGGGCGTCTACCTCGGCACCTTGTCGGTCGATGTCCACCTCCACGACACCTACTTCGTGGTCGCCCACTTCCACTACGTGATGGTCGGCGGCACGGTCGTCGCCTTCCTCGGTGGTCTCTTCCACTGGTGGCCCAAGATGTTCGGCCGCATGTACGACGAGACCCTGGGCAAGATCTCGGCGGTGTTGGTGTTCGTCGGCTTCAACTTGACCTTCTTGACCCAGTTCTTCCTGGGTCACCAAGGCATGCCGCGGCGCTACTACGCCTACCTGCCCGAGTACGAGTTCCTTCACCAGGTCTCGACGATCGGGTCCTGGATCCTGGCCCTCGGGTTCTTCACCGTGTTGTTCACACTGGTGAAGGCCATCAAGAGCGGGGAGCGGGCGGGGCCCAACCCCTGGAACGCAGTCTCGCTCGAGTGGCAGACGGCGAGTCCGCCCATCGAGCACAACTTCCACGAGACCCCTCACGTCACCGGAAGCCCCTACGACTTCCCGGAGATCGACAAGTCGGGCGCCCTCTAGGGGCCTGGACAGCGATCACAGACCGCGCGAACTCTGGAGAGCAATCCCATGAGCAGCAAGCACGAGACAGAGGAACGCCCCTGGTTCCTCGCCGATCACTTCGACACCGTTGGCCAGCAGATGAGCGCGGCCAAGCTGGGGATGTGGCTGTTCGCCAGTACCGAGCTGCTGATGTTCAGCGGCTTGTTCCTGGCCTACTTCATCCTCCGCACCATGTACCCGGAGATGATCCTGGTCGCATCGGAGGAGCTCAACAAGACCGCAGGTGGTGCCAACACCATCGTCTTGCTGACCTCTTCGTTCACGATGGCGCTCGGGGTCAGGGCAGCACAGACCAACAATCAAAAGGCGCTCCAGCGCAACTTGATCATCACGATCGTCTGCGCAGGCATCTTCATGGTGGTCAAGTACTTCGAGTACACCGCCAAGATCGACCACGGACTGCTGCCCGGCAACTGGTTCGCGGCTGCCGAGCACGGCTACGTCCTGCCCAAGTACTCGCGGGTGTTTTACGGCCTGTACTTCACCATGACGGGTCTGCACGGGGTCCACGTGATCGTGGGCATCGGTGTGCTGACCTGGATCTTGATCCGGGCCCGGCGCGGTGAGTTCAGCTCGGAGAACTACGTCGCGGTCGAGAACGTCGGTATCTACTGGCACATCGTCGACCTCGTCTGGATCTTCCTCTTCCCCCTTCTGTACTTGGTGAAGTGAGGCCGTCATGTCCGAGTCCGAGTCCAAGGTTTATCTAAACGGCGTCCCCGTCGATCACCCGCACGAGAACCACCACCATGTGAGCCCGATCTGGGAGTTCAGTGTGGTGTTCGGGGCCCTGCTCTTTCTGACCATCCTGACCTACGCGGTCTCGTTCGCGGGCCTCGGTCCGGCGAGTCTCCCGGTGGCCATGGTCGTAGCGACCATCAAAGGAGCGCTGGTGGTCGGTTTCTTCATGCACCTGAAGTATGAGGATCGCTTCTACTCGTTCCTGTTCATGTGCACGGTGATGTTCATCAGCATCTTCTTCACCTTCGTGCTCTTCGACATGAAGACCAGCGGTGACCTGAACGAGGAGTCGGGGATCGGCTACAAGCGCGACGTGGACGACAGCGCCCAACAGGCCGACCGTGACCTCGCTGCGGCCGAGGCGGCCGCCCGTGCTCAGGCCCCGGCGGCCCCGGCAGCCCCGGCGGCGGCCGCTCACAGCGGCGGACACTGAGCCGGCTCCAGCGAGCCGACTCGAGAGCCCGGCCCTGGCGGTCGGGCTTTCGTAATTGAGATGACCCCGGCTGCAACAGCCGAGGGGCAGGGGCGTTCACTCGGGGCCAACTGCGGCACATCGAAGCGCCTCTGGGCGGATGCGGGTGTCGTGAGACTGTGGCAAGCTGGACCCCTTCATGTGGCGAATTCCTCAGCACATGGCCGCCTTGAGCCGAGCCCGCTCGGGTCGATCCGACTCGGCTCGAACTGGGGTCGCGCTCCGGCTCTGGGGAAGTGAGGCCAGCGCATGAAGTTGGTTCAGCTGCGGCGCGCTGTCCCTGCTGAGTCCGAGGCCGGGGTCACCCCGGTACCAGAGGCCGGGTTCTCGCTCGTCGACCGGACCCGACGGCGGGTCCGCTATCTCCGGATCTCGCTCACCGATCGCTGCACCATGCGCTGCACCTACTGCATGCCCTCGGAGGGCATCGAGCACGTGCGGCGGACCGAGATCCTGAGCCTGGAGGAGGTCGTACACTTGGCCTCGGCGTTCGCTGCCTGGGGAGTGGAGCGCATCCGCCTCACCGGTGGGGAGCCGACCCTGCGCCGCGATTTGCCCTGGCTCGTGGAACAGCTCGCCGCGCTGCGGGTGGGTGGGGATTCATCGTGCGCCGGTGCCCCCGTCGAGGTCGTGATGACCACCAACGGCGAGCGCCTCGTCACGCTCGCCGAGCCGCTCGCTCGGGCGGGCCTGCGGGGCTTGACCATCAGCATCGACAGTCTCGTACCCGAGCGATTCGCGGCGATCACCCGGCGGGATCGGCTGGACGAGGTCCGCGCTGGGGTCGTGGCTGCGGGGCGGGCTGGGCTCTCGCTCAAACTCAACACGGTAGCGATCCAGGGCTTCAACGACGGCGAGCTCGGAGAGCTGTGTGCGTTCGCCTGGGCCCAGGGGGCCACGCCGCGCTTCATCGAACTCATGCCTATGGCCGGCGGTCGCTTGTTTGTGCCCGGGGAGCTCATGCCCGCGGCGGCTATCCGGGCGCGGATCCAGGCGCACTTTGGGGCTCGAGAGATCGCGGCCGAGGGACGGCCTGGGGGAGCTGTGGGCCCCGCGCACTACTGGCGTCTGGTCGGGGGTCCGCGATCCGGGTCGCGCTTCGGCACCATCGCTGCGATGACCGAGAATTTTTGTGACAGCTGCAACCGTCTGCGGGTGTCGGCGACCGGTCAGCTCCACGCCTGCCTGGCGCGGGACGAGGCCGGGGACCTCCGCGCGGTGTTGCGGGGGGGCAATCCGGGGCAGCTCGCCGCCGTCGTCGCCGCCGCGCTCGGCCGCAAGCGCGACACCCACGATTTTGAAGTCGATGGGCAAGGTGGTCCAGAAAGGGCCATGATCAGCATCGGCGGCTGAACGTCGCTAGAGAACGGGAACAACGATGGCACTGACTACGGGAACTCAAATTGCGATCGGCGGCATGGTCGCGGCGGCGGTCGCCTTCTTGGTCTTTTCCTCTCCAGACGAGGGTGTGCTCGAGTACGTCTACGCAGACGTGGTGGTCGAGAGTCCCGGCGACTACGTGGGCCGGGAGTTCAAGGTCCACGGCAACGTGGTCGAGGATTCACTGCGCCAAGCCGACAACGGCGACTACTACTTTGTGATCGAGTTCAAGGGCAAGCGCCTGAAGATCGTCTACGACGACCTGCTCCCCGACACCTTCGCCGAGGGCGGGGAGGTCGTGTTGACCGGGCGCCTGGACGAGGACGAGATGACTATGCGGACCAGCGAGATGACCGCCAAGTGCCCCTCGAAGTACGAGGAAGAGCCCGGCGTCCCCACCAAGACCTGAGTGAGTCGGTCGTCGGCCCTGGCGATCAGCTCTCTACGAACAAGAAGATCTTACTGTCATGAGCGTAGCTACCCTCGGAACGATCACCCAGCTGGTCCTCTTCGCCACGTGTCTGGCGACCATCGCCATGGCGATCTTGGGGGCACGACGCAAGTCGGCGCGCCTGGTCGAGGCTTCTGTGCAGGGCGTCTACGGCATCGCCGCGCTGGCGACCTTTGCGTCCTCGCTGATCATCTATGCCTTTTTGGCGGACGACTTCTCCATTCAGTACGTCCACCACACCAGCGACTCGGCGATGCCGCTGTTCTACAAGATCACCGCGTTTTGGGGTGGTCTGGACGGCTCGCTCTTGTTTTGGGTGCTGCTGCTGAGCGTGTTCACGGCCATCGCCGTGCGCTCGAATCGGCGCCGCCATGAAGACCTGATCCCCCACGTGGTGTGGATCTTGGTCGCCATCAACTTGTTCTTCGTCGCGCTGCTGATCTTCGTCAAGAACCCCTTTGAGCCGTTTTTGCTCGAGCCCGAGGTCGCCGCGTCACCGCGCGGTCTCAACCCGCTCCTGCAAAACGCCTACATGATCATCCACCCGCCGAGTCTCTACCTCGGCTACGTGTCGCTCGCGGTGCCCTATGCCTTCGGCATGGCCGCGCTGATCACCGGATCGGTCGACTCGGCCTGGCAGCGCAGCGTTCGGCGTTGGACCCTGTTCTCGTGGGCTTTCCTGGCCTTCGGCCTGGCCTTGGGTGGGCTGTGGGCCTACGAGGAGCTCGGCTGGGGCGGATACTGGGCCTGGGACCCGGTCGAGAACGCAGGGTTGATCCCATGGTTCACGACCACGGCGTTCCTGCATTCCATGATGATCCAAGAGCGCCGGGGCATGCTCAAGCGCTGGAACCTGACCCTGGTGATCTTCAGCTTCTGGCTGAGCATCATGGGCACCTTCCTGACCCGCTCGGGAGTGGTCCAGAGCGTGCACGCCTTTGGCAAGGACCCGCAGCTGGCGTGGATCTTCGGCATCTTTTTGGTGGTCATTCTGGTCGCCAGTTTCGGCGCGCTGATCTGGCGCTGGCCCCTGCTGCGGGCTCGGGCAGAGCTCGAGAGTCCGCTCAGCCGCGAGTTCGCGTTCCTGCTCAACAACTGGGTGCTGCTCGGGATGGCCTTCTTCGTGCTCGGCTCGACCATCTGGCCGACCTTGAGCGAATGGATCCTCGACGACCGAATCACCATCCGCGAGAGCCACTACAACCACTACATGGCACCGGCGGGGCTGGCCTTGCTCTTGCTCATGGGGGTCGGGCCGCTGCTCGCGTGGCGACGGACCTCCAGCGAGAGTCTGCAGCGGCAGTTTTTGATCCCGCTCGTGGTCGGGTCCATGGGCACCGTGGTGGCCATGATCCTCCAAGCTGGGCGCCTGCGCTCGGTCCTCGGTGGGGTTGCGCCGACTGCCGCGGAGCTCGGTGCGGCCTGGTTCGACCACGTCTGGGCGCTGGCCTGCTTTGGGCTGTGTGCGTTCACGATTGCGACGATCGTGCAGGAGTTTGCCCGTGGCATCGCGTTGGCCAAGCGCAACAACAGCAAACTTCGGGTCATCGACGCGGCGATCAACTTGTTGGTCAGGGCCCGGCGCCGCTACGGCGGCTACATCGTCCATTTGGGTGTGGTCCTGATGTTCTTCGGCTTCGCGGGCAAGTCCTCGGGCATCGATCGCAAACTCAACGCCTTTCCGGGCGAGATCATCGAGCTGGGCGACTACGAGGTCCGGCACGTCGGCCTGACCGCGAGTGAAGACTGGCAAAAACAGATGATCACGGCCGAGCTCGAGGTCATGCGTGACGGAAAGGTCCTCGACACGCTGCACCCCGCGCGCTGGTGGTACTTCCAACTTCCCGAGCAGCCGACCACCGAGGTCGCGCGCTACATGAGCGTGGGTGAGGACGTCTACGTGTCCATGCAGACCGTCGACATGACCACGGGCGAGACCCAGCTGCGCCTGTTCGTGAACCCCCTGGTCAACTGGGTCTGGATCGGCACGATCATCATGCTTCTCGGCGGGGTGATCTGCATCGGCACACGCCGCAAGAATGGGGCGATCGATGAAGGCTGAGACCCGCGGTCGAGGAACGGCCGACAACGGGAAATCCGGGAAACCCGGAAAATCTGAGAAACCCAGGAAGTCCGGGTCGGCCGGTCCGATCTCCGTGTGGATCTTTTTGGGGCTCACCCTGCTCATCGCGGGGGCCGTGATCGTGGGCTTGCGGGTCGCCGTGGGGGTCGAGTTGGACGCTCCGACCTTGGCCCTCGCCCTGTCTTGTGTTGCGCTGATCTGGGCCTTGAGGGCGCTGTGGGGCATGGTCGCCGCACTCGCTCGTCCGGCTACGGACACGTTGTTGGGCGAGCACGACACGAGCGGGAGCTCGCTCTCGGAGCTGCGCGAGGAGAAGCGCCGGGTGCTGCGGGCGATCAAGGAGCTGGAGTTCGACCACGGAATGGGCAAGCTCTCGGACGCCGACTTCAAGGCCGTCAGCGAGCGCTACAAGCTGCGGGCGATCCAGGTCATGCGCGAGCTGGACGGCAGCGATGCCGTGCACCCTCTGCTGCTCGAGCATATCGAGGGCGCCCGGGCACCCGTTCCACAGGAGCCCCGCTCGTGAGCGCATCGAAGGATCTCGAGGGTCATCGGTACTGGGGACTTCGGTGTATCGGGGTGGGTATGGGGGTCGCGCTGGCCCTGGCCGGCGCCCCTGCGTCGGCGGCTCCCCCAGGCATGCCGGACCCCTCGGAGATGTCCGGTGTCCCGCGTCCCGACCCGAACTTGGAGGTAGGCACGGTCACGGTCCGCTGCCTCCACGGCAGCTTCGCCAACCCGGCGGTCGGCACGAAGGTCGAGCTCGAGCTGGTCGGACCCAAGGGCGAGCTCGAGACTCGCTCACAGCTCAGCGTGGAGAAGGGGCGGGCGACCTTCTCGGACCTGGAGAACTTGATCGGCTACCAGGTCACGGCCCGCGCCACGGTCGGCGGTCGGGCCCTCGAGTCACAGACTTTTGTGCTCGGCCGGTATTCGGGCGTGGCCCTGCTCTTGGTCGGTGGAAGCGCCAGCGGCAGCGCTGCCGGCAACTCAGGGGCAGGGGCTGGGACCGGTCAGGCCGATCCCCACGGTGGCCAGGGCGCGGTGCCCATGCCCGGCAAACCGTTCCCGCTCGCCGGTCGACCCCGCGGCACGCTGATCGTCGGTGTGCTCGATCTTTCACCCAAGGCGACGGGGCCCGAGGCCGATCCTGCGACGCCCCAAGGCCCGATCGCGGATATCGAGGTGACCCTGACGATCCGCGACCCGGCGGCCGAGGAGGGGGCGGAGCCGACCTTGCTGAAGATGGTCACGGACGCCGATGGCCGGGCCATGTTCGAGGACCTGGACGAGACCCTGCCCGAGGGCGCGACGATCATGGTCGAGGCCGTGATCGAGGATGACGGTGTGCCGACCCGGTCCGAGAGCTTTCCGCTGGGAGAGACGGCCTACGCGGTGATCTTGACCCGTGGGACGCCGACACCAGCGCCCGGCGCTCAGGGTGGGGGACAGCCCCGCTCGACTTCGACCCCCACGCGCATGCAGCTGCCGGGACCCCGTGTCGACAAGCAGCTGAGTCGAGGGCAGGTCCGGGTGCTCCTGGTCGACGCCCGAGATCGGCCGGTCGCTGGTCAGGTCGTCTCTGTGCAGAGCAGCCAGGCCGCGGGGGGCGGGGAATTCCGGCGCGGGACCACCGACGCCGTCGGTGAGGTGATCCTCGACGACCTGCCCGTAGGAGACGACTCCCTGGCTCAGGTCCATGTGGCCTACGATGGCGCGCCCTACCGCAGCACCATGTTCGCCATGCCCGAGGAGGCAGGGGCCATCGTCGTGATGCGCGTGTTCGAGGTCACCACCGACCGGACCCAAGTCCGCAGCGCCCTGCAGATCGATGTGGTCCCGCGGGAGAACGACTTTGCGGCGGTGACCTTCATGTACGCGGTGTTCGTCGAGGGGGAGAAGGCATTTTGGCCGCCCGATGGCATGCGTCTCTACGGCCCGCCAGGGACCCGGTCCATGCACGTCTTGCCCGAGTCGGAGGGCCAGATCTTCAACGACGGGGAGGCGCCCTGGGTCGACCTCACCGGTCCGCTCGAGCCCGGCGTAGAGCTGCGCCTGAGCTTCGCGGTCGGCCTCGACCACGATGGAAGCCTCGATCTGGATTGGAGCGCTCCTTTCCCCTTGGTCGAGGGCTCCTCCATCGTCACCGTGCCGGCCGAACTCGAGGTCACCAAGGGTGTCGCGGGGGCCCCCGATCTCAACCCGCACGCCGCCCGCGACGGGGGTCCGCTCGAGCTCTACAAGCTCGGTCATGGCCGGTTTCAGACTGGGGTCTGCGATCGTCTGGCGGCCTCCGGCTACAGCTGCCCCTTCGACAGCTGGGGTGGGTCCAGCATCTCGCTGTTGGTGGAAGAGCTGCCGGTGCGCAGCCGGGTGTGGCCGACGACCGCGTGGGTGCTCGTGGGCCTGACCGGTGTGCTGGTGGGGATGGGCTTTGTGCTTCGGCCCAAGATCAGCACCCGCGATGCCCTGCTTCAACGTCGGGACACGCTCATGGCCGAGCTGCTCGCCCTCGATACTCGCGGGGAGGTTCAGGCCGAGACCACGGGGCCTGGCGAAGGTGAAGGCCGAGTTCGGGCTCGTCTACTGCGTGCGCTGGATGGGATCTACCGCCAGCTCGAGGCCCTCGACCCAGACCCAGACCCGAACCCGAACCCGAACCCGAGCGAGCCGCCGGCCGCCCCAGAGCCCCCTGCGAGCGGCGTGTGAGCGCCGGCATTTTACCCCTCGAGCTCCGAGACATCCGCTGCCGCTTCGGTCGCAAGGCGGTGTTGCGGGGGGTCGGATTCGAGGTCCGGGCGGGGGAGGTCGTGGGTCTGGTTGGGGCCAACGGTGCCGGTAAGACCACTCTGTTCTCGATCATGGTCGGCCTGCGCCAGCCCGACTCGGGGGCCCGTCTGTTCGCGGGGGAGCGCTGCGACGAGGTCGGGCTGGAGCAGCGCGCACGCCTGGCGTGGCTGGCCCACAACCCGCAGCTCTACCCGCTGTTGACGGCCCGGGAGAACATCGAGCTCTTCGTCGACCTCGCTGGTTCGATGCGGCCCAGCGACGCGCCCTCGCCCGAGGTTCTGCTCACAAAGCTGGGCCTGGCCGAGGTCATCGATCGCCCTGTCCAGACCTTCTCGCGGGGTATGGCCCAGCGGGTCGCCCTCGCCCGAGCCCTGGCTCTGCGCCCCCAGCTGCTGATCTTGGATGAACCGTTCACGGCCCTCGATCGGAGCGGTCGGGCGCTGCTCGGCATCATGCTGCGTGCCGAGGCCGAACGGGGGGCCGCGGTCTTGCTCTCGAGCCACGATGTCGACGTGGTCGCCAAGGTCGCCGACCGGGTGATGTTGCTGCAGGCCGGGGTCATCCACGATCAGGTGTACCGCGAGGCCCGTGATGGAGAGGACGGCGAGCTCGATTTCCGCGATCGGATCGCCGCGCTGGGCTGAACTCAGTCTCCGCTGGGTATCAAGGGCAGGCGCTTCATCGGACGGCTGCCCCCTGGTGCGCTGTCGTAGATCGTCGTGATCGCCGACCGGATCCACTCGACCCGGGAGCTCGACCGCGGCAGGGTCGCTAGCGCGAGGTAGAGCGCGGCGCCGAGGGTGCCTGTGAGCAGGGCCAGCCCGGCCTTGCGGGGGAGCTCGGTGCCCTCGGCCAGGTTCATGGCCAAGGTCGAGAATACGGTGACCACGCTGAGCACGACCACCGGCCACAGCCCGAGGATGCCCCAGGGTTCACGCCCCGCCTGGGTGATCGGCCACAGCTGATCTCGCAGTGGGTTGCCCTCTGGAATGAGGTGGGGGAAGAGGTTCGCCGCCAGTCCGTTGAGCACGGTCGGACCGAGGGCGAGGGCGACCATGAGGGCGGTGAGCCAGGGGCGGGCTTTCATACGCTCGACGGCGGCGCACAGGCCGAGCAACAAAAACGGGAAGCTGGCGACCAGGTAGCGCGGGCCCACGCGCCAGCCCCCGGTCTGGGTCAGGCCGAGCACGACGACCAGCCACACGCCGAAGATGGCGAGGTGCAGGCCGAGCTCCGCGCGGGCGTCGACGTCGCCAGTCGCGCTGGAGGTCGCTCCAACCACGGCGCCGCCGAAGGCCAGCATGGTCACCGGCGCCCACACCAACAGCCCTCCCCACGGCGAGATCCACACCTCGCGCAAGCTCTTCGCAGTCGGGAGGTGCAGACCGAGGAGGCCGCGGTCGTGCTGGGCGGCGAAATCCTGGATGAGCACGTGGTGGTACGAGGTCGTCCACGGGCTCCCGAAGGCGTGGGCGTGGTAGGCCGCGAGCGCGGCGATGGGGATCAGCGCCCCGCCCAAGGCCGCCACACAGCGACCCACCCCGCCGGGTTCTCGCGCACGCAGCAGCAAAAATACGCCGATCGGGAGGCCGGCGAACACCGCTCCATACTCGACCGTGACCGCGCTCGCGCAGCACAGGCCGCCGGCGAAGCTCAGGCCCGAGGAGGGGCGCTCTCCGACTTTTCCCGTCAGGGCCAAGACCCCACAAAACAGCAGGCAAGCCGTGAGCTGGTGACCGTAGAGGACGGTCGCGTAGGTCGCCACGGGAGTCGCCAGGGCATAGATCGAGGCGGCGGCCGCGAGCGTGGGAGCGGAGATCCGGCTCCGGTAGCGGCGCCAAAATACGAACAGCAAGATCAGAGTCGGGGCGAGGCTCCCGAACAGGCGGGCCAAGGCCGCGAAGGTGGCGAGACGGATAGGATCGCCACCGGCGGTGGCCCGAAGACCGAGGTAGGCGAGGGCGGCCGGGACGGTCGCGCCCGGGGGCTTGTTCGGGTGCAAGCGCGCGCCCTCGAAATCGGCTCGGCTGACGTCGGCCCCGGGTCGAAGCCCGCGTGAAGACGGGCCGTCGATGGCGGTCTCGCCGGCGTCGACCACGGCCATGGCCTGGAGCAGGCGGGGCCGCTCGTTGTCGCTCAGGAACGCTTCGAAGTAGGGGGAGGTCGCCCCCAGGCACAGGCCGATCACTGCGAGGAGAGTCAGGGCGGCCACCGACGCGGCTGGAGCCTGGCCTCCCGTCGAGGGGCTCGGAGGGCCCGAGGGGCTCGATGAAGGTTCGGACACGGCTCGATGGGGGGGAGGGTGCAAAACCCGCGCTCGGGCCGGGAGGGCGAGGCGAGAAAGCGCTCGCCGACACGAAAATCGTCCCCCTGGGCCGGGCGCCGCACGTAGCGTACCTTCTCGGCAGTCGATGCGCCTGCTGCGACAGACCTGGCTCTTGGCCCGCAACGATCTGCGGCAAGAGGCCCGTCGACTCGAGCTGGTGTTGACGGCGGGTTTCTTCACCCTCGTGGTGCTGGTGATGTTCGCGCTCGCGTTTTTCAGCCTCGACGACGAGGTCCAGTCCAAGGCTGTCCCCGGGATGATCTGGCTCAGCGTGGCCTTTGTGGGTGCCCTGACCCTGACCCGTGTGTTCGAGCGCGAGCGCGAGGCCGCGACCTTCGCCGCGCTGCTGGCCGCGCCCATCGATCGCCTGGCGATCTATCTGGCCAAGCTGAGCGTGACCTTGGTGGTGCTCCTGCTGTGCTCTGCGCTGCTCGTACCCGGCTTGGGGCTCCTGTTCCCGGGCGCCCACATGTTCTCCGCCGACCCCCTCGCCATGGTCACGCTCATGGTCCTGGGCTGCCTCGGCTACGCCGCCATCGGAACTCTGTTCGCGGCCGGCCTAGCCACGAGCTCCGGCAAGAACGTCCTGCTCTCCGTGATCCTCTACCCCTTGAGCACGCCGGTCTTGCTGTTCGCGCTGGTCGCCACCCAGCGCTTGCTCGAGGGACACAGCGAGCTCTGGGCGACCTTGGCCCAGATGGCGGCCCTCGATCTCGCGCTGGTCGGGGTCGGGTGCTGGCTGTTCGAAGTGGTCCTGATCGGCGCCGCCGTCCAGGCACCCGAAGGGCAGAAACGTAGGCCCGAGCTCCGCGTTGACACGCCCACAGTCGGCGACCAGGTCGGCGCTGGATCCCCAGGAAGCTCGCAAGAAAGGTAGTCAAGGTGATGAAGTACGTGCCCTACGCCATGCTCGTGATCGCGGCGCTGTTGTTCCCCTACTGCGTCTCGCGGGTGTTCTTGTACACACCCATCGAGGCGGAGATGGGCACAGCCCAAAAGATCTTCTATTTCCATGTGCCGCTGGCGTGGATCACCATGCTGTTCGCCGTCGTGTGCGGGATCGCGGCGGGGGTCCAGCTGCGCAGGCGCTCGGAGCGGGCCGAGGCTCTCTCGGTCGCAGCGGCCGAGATGAGCGTGCTCGCCGGGATCGGCGTGTTGATCACCGGGCCGATCTGGGGAGATGCGACCTGGGGTACGCCCTGGACAGGAGACGCCCGCCAGGTCTCCACAGCGCTGCTGTGGATGGTGTTTGTGGCCTACCTGCTGGTGCGCCAGTTCGGACCGGCGAGCTCGGAGCGGCTGGCCGCGGCGCTGGCGATCTTCGGGGCGATCAACGTTCCGATCATCTACTACGCCGTGAAGATCTGGAAGACCACACACCCGCAGACGGGGGTCGTGGGCTCCCTGCCCCAGACCATGTGGAACACGCTGTGGGTCTGTCTGCTGGCCCTGCTGTTGCTGAGCATCTCGCTGGTATGGATCCGCGCCAAGCAGGCGCGCCTGGCCATGGCTCTGGACGAGGCCTGGATCGAGAGCGAAGAGGTCCCCGCGCCCGCTTGAGGCCACGTCGGATCGAGCTCGAGAGATTGGAAGATTGGGAGATTTACGATGAAGTTTTACGATTCGGGTGATTCAGGAGGCGAGGGCGGCCAGGTTGTCGAACCCGGGACCCAAGCGGGCGACGGGCGAGAGGGAGACGCGGGCCCGACCAAGAAGGTCGAGGGCCGGGATCGCCAGACCGTCCGTCTCAAGCGCGAGTACGAGGCCGAGGTCGAGAGCAAGGTCGCCTCGGACTACAGCCACATCGTCTGGGCCTACGGGATAATCTGGGCCTTGTTCGCGACCTACGGTGTGATTTTGTGGCGCCGCGGCAGCACCCAAGCGCGGGACCTCGAGGCCCTGCGCCAGCGCGGCAAGTGAGGCGGCGGTGACCCTCGGCCACTTCATCTACATCCCCGGGATGCTGATGCTCGGGATCGTGATCGGTTTTGTGCTCGGCGCTCGCAAGGCGGAGCTCGCCAGCTCGCAAGATGAAGAGAAGGATCAGCGACGGGCTGCCCGCGACGCCCGACGCCGGGCCCGCGAACAGGTCTCGGTGCCGAGTCCCGCCCCCGTCGACGAGTCGGCGGTGGAGCCCCCAAACGAGGCCTAGAGACGCGCTTGCGAGGTCGCGCAGGGGCGGCTATCACTGCCCGCGCTCGACCCACGCTGGGCGCCGGAACCGTCCTCTCCACACTCGAAAGCGCCACTTGATGTTCAACCCCACCATCAGTGACGAGCAACAGCAGCTCGTCGACACCGCCCGCAAGTTCACCGCCGAGTCGATCATCCCGGTCGCCGGTGAGTTCGACGAGCAGGAGAAGTTCCCCACGGCCGTGTTCGAGGCTGCCTGGGAGCTGGGGCTCATGAACGTCGAGTTGCCCGAGGCCTACGGGGGGCTCGGTCTGGGGACCGTCGAGGGCTGTCTGATCGCCGAGGAGCTGGCCTTTGGCTGCGCCGGCATCGGGACCTCGATCATGTGCAATCACCTCGGCGCGCTGCCGCTGATGGTCGCGGGCACGGAGGCCCAAAAACACAAGTGGCTCGGCCGTCTGGCCGAGAACTTCGAGTTCATGAGTTACGCCTGTTCGGAGCCCGACGCCGGCTCCGACGTCGCCGGAATGAAGGCTCGGCTGACCAAGAAAGAGGGGGGCGGCTACCTGCTCAACGGTCGAAAGCGCTGGATCACCAACGCCGGTCACGCCAGCAGCTTCACGGGCTTTGCGACCATCGATCCGGCGCTGCGCCACAAGGGGTTGACGGCCTTCGTGGTCGATCGCAACACCCCCGGGGTCAGCGTGGGGCACAAGGAGAAGAAGCTCGGACAGCGCTCCTCCGACACCTGTGACGTGCTCTTCGAGGACGTCGAGATCCCCGACGAGAACATCTTGGGTGAGCCCGGGAAGGGCTTTTATGTGGCCATGGAGGTGTTCGACAAGTCGCGCCCCATGATCGGCGCCTGCGCGGCCGGGCTGATCCGCCGCTGCCTCGAGGAGTCGCTCAAGTACTCGCTCGAGCGCAAGACCTTCGGCACGCCGATCGGCAACCACCAGGCGATCCAAATGATCCTCGCCGACATGGCGATCGGCTACGAGGCCTCGCGCATGCTCTACCTGAAGGCGGCCTGGGAGGTCGACAACGGGGTCAAGCGCAGCGTCACCTCTTCTTTGGCCAAGTGCTTCAGCGCCGACGCGGCCGTCAAAGCGGCGACCGACGCGGTCCAGGTGTTCGGGGGCTACGGCTACACCCGCGAGTATCCGGTGGAGAAGCTCTACCGGGACGCGAAGCTCCTCCAGATCTACGAGGGCACCTCGCAGGTCCAGCGCATCGTGATCGCCAAGAGCCTGTTGCGCGGGGTCTAGGATCTCGTGGTCGACTCTCCGAGCCAGGGAGGGGCTCTGTCCGACCTCCCGATCGGCGTGTTCGACAGCGGCGTCGGCGGGCTGACCGTGCTCGAGGCGCTGCGTCGCAGCTTGCCCGAGGAGCGGTTTTTGTACCTCGGGGATACGGCGCGCCTGCCCTATGGGGCCAAGAGCCCCGAGACCGTGCGTCGCTACGCACTCCAGGCAGCTGGATTGTTGGTCCGACGGGGCATCAAGCTGTTGGTGGTCGCCTGCAACACCGCTTCGGCTGTCGCCGTGGCGGCGCTGCGTGATGCGTTCGCGCCCCTGCCTGTGGTCGGTGTGATCGCGCCCGGGGCCCAGGCCGCCTGTGCGGCGACCCAGGGGGGAGTCGTGTTGGTCTTGGGCACGGAGGGGACCATCGCTGGAGGCGCGTATCAGCGGGCGATCGGGCTGCTCCAGCCGATGCTTCAGGTCGAGGGCTTGGCCTGCCCGATGTTCGTGGCCTTGGCGGAGGAAGGCTGGATCGCGGGCGAGGTCGCCGAGGCGGTCGCCAGGCGCTACCTCGAGCGAGAGCTGGATACGCAACTGCGCGGACGGGTCGACACGATCGTCTTGGGCTGTACCCACTTTCCTGTGTTGCGGCTGGTGATCCAGCAGATCGCGGGGCCGAGCGTGACGCTGGTCGATTCGGCGCAGGCCAGCGCTGTGGTCGTCGCCCAGACCTTGGCGAGTGTGGAGCTGCAGGCGTCCCAGGGCTCGGTCGGGGACACACGTTTCCTTGCGACCGACGCCCCAGAGCGCTTCGCTCGGGTGGGGGCCGTCTTTCTCGGTGAGTCGATCCCCTCGACCTCTATCGAGCTCGTCGATCTCTGAGTGGCGTCGCTCTAGAAGCCCGGCCCCCTATGTTAGAGTCGCGGGAAGACTCCTCATGATCGTGCGCACCCAGGCCCTCGGAAGCTTCCTTGCTCTGTCCGCCAGCGTGATGACTGGTCTGGCGCCGTGTGTGGTGTACGCCGGTCAGCTCTCGCTGGAGATCCACCCCCTGATCCAGCCCGCCGACGTCGACATGAGCGGGGCGCAGGCCGCCTACAAAGATGGCGAGCGCGCCTATCGGCTGGGCGAGTTCGAGGCCGCAGCCGATTCGTTCGAACATGCCTATGAGCTCTCGGCGCTCCCCGACATCCTCTACAACATCGGCCTCTCGCACCTGCGCTGGTACGACACCGACCCGGACATCGCGCACCTGCGCAAGGCCAAGGTCGTGTTCCAGAACTACCAGATCGAGATTCAAAAGAACCCGGAGCTCGGCGACGCCGACGAGGCCGAGTCGCTGATCTCTCAGATCGAGGAAAAACTCACCGCCCACGAAGAAAAGGTAGCGGCGGCCGCAGCGGCAGACAGGGACAGGGACGCACACGTGGCACCTCTGGACCTGGGCGCCGACCCGGGCAAGAAGCTGCGCCTGGGTGGGGCGATCTCCATGGGCGTCGGTGGGGCCTTCGTGGTCGGTGGGGCGGTCAGTGGGGTGGTCTTGGGTCTGCGTGGTCAAGAGTTCGAGGAAGAGCTCTCCAACGCGTACCAAGAGCGGACTGCGCTCAACTGCAGCACCAACGACAACCGCGATGAGTGCACGCTGGTCGAGGCGGAGATCGATATTTTGCGCAACAACGGGCGGCAGGCGAACGGCCTGGCTGTCGGTCTCGGCCTGACCCTCGGTGGCATCGGGGTGATCGGCGTGGTCACGGGCGTGGTGCTCTTCATTCAGGGCAACAAGAGAACCAAGAGCTGGGAGGAGCGCAAGATCAGCGTCGTCCCCAGCTTCGGCGGCGGCACCCGTGGTCTCGTCATCTCCGGCCGCTTCTGAGTCCGGAACCGCGGGATGCGTGAATGACGCTGTCGGTCGACGGGCCTGGTGCCGGGTCCACCACCTCACTCGGGAATCTGCTCTGAACGCCGCCCATGGCGAGGCTGTGGATTGCCCGTGTTCAGAGATCTACGTGGCCCGCCGTGTGACCTGTCGCCAGCGAGCAGCGCTTCGCACACTGGCCAGGTGTATCGCAGTCTCGTCCACAACCCGGGAAACGCTCTCTCTTCGTCGCACGACAGCCACGCTCATGGAACAGCCCAAACACCGCCATGTATCGCCCTGTGGCCGACAGGCGTGCGC
Organism: uncultured Nannocystaceae bacterium; assembly: GCA_964451725.1. Lineage (GTDB taxonomy): Bacteria > Myxococcota_A > Polyangia > Nannocystales > Nannocystaceae > Plesiocystis. The sequence continues at coordinate 121,514 of CAYVJQ010000001.1, forward strand.
GTGTAAGCCACGTTCGAAGCTCCCGTTGCCCGCGAGACCCAAGGGACAGTGGTTCGTCGAACCGTCCCGATCCCTCAGATCCTTCCGTGGTCGCACCGAAGTCCAACCCACGATGGCGCGACCGAGCCGTGTTCAGACCAAGAACCGGTAAACAGCCCGGCAGGCTTGTGTTATACCCGCAGGCCTCAGCGGACCCTATCTGCATGCTCTACATGCACAGCACCGCCCCTACGAGGAGCCCTCTCCTGTGAAGCGTTCTTTGCTCAAGTCCCTGATCTCCGTGTCTTTGGTGGCCGTCCCCGGCTTTGGGATGCTGCTTGCGCCAGCGACGTCCGAGGCTGCACCGCCTTCGGACAAAAGTGTGATCAGTGGTGTCGTCAAGAATTCCAAGAGCGGCGAGGCGATCGAGAACGCCATCGTCGTGCTCCAGTGTGCTTGCCTCGCCGGCCAGCAAGAGCGGATGACCAACGCGCGTGGCATCTACTCGTTCACTGATCTGCCCCAGGGCAACTACACGATCCAGGTGTTGGCCGGTAAGGCCAACGTCTCCAAGATCACCCAGTTGCCACGTGGCGCCAAGTTCAGGGCCAACTTCAACCTGAACCCCGAGCAAGACAAAACCACGATCATCGTGGTCGAGTCCTCTCCGGTCGCCAACAATGCTGCGAGTTCGATGACCGTGAGCATGGAGGATGCGAAGAGCCTCCCGGTCGGCGGCAACACCAGCCGCGACTTCACGGCTGTCGTCGACCTCGCCCCGACGGCGACTCGAGACTCGGCCGGCATCTCCCTCGGCGGCACCACCGGCGCCGAGTCGAAGTACACGGTCGACGGCGCCGACATCACCAACCCGGCCTTCGGAACGGTCGGCGCGACGCTCATCCAGGAGTTCGTCCAAGAGGTCGAGATCAAGGAATCGGGCTACGAGGCCGAGTTCGGCGGCGCCTCTGGTGGCCAGATCCGGGCGCGACGGGTCGCTGGTAGCAATACCCTCCGCGGTGAGGCGGGCGTTCGCTTCGCCCCACGCCTGGCCGCCCCCCGATTCATCAGCTCCACCGACGAAGCCCTGCGTGTCACCCAAGTCGGCGACTACAACGCGCAGGCCTACGCCGTGGTCTCCGGTCCGATCAAGAAGGACAAGTTGTTCTTCACCATCGGCGTCGCGCCCAGCGGCACCCGCTTCACGCTGACCCAGAGCTTCTATCACCGCGTCGATCTCGACGACTCTGGCGGCTACGAGGACTGCCCCTACGAGAACGGCACCAACGACTGCGTCGCTGGCGGGAACTACATAGCGACCGAGAAGTTCACCGAGCAGAACTTCAACACGGGAGCCCTCAACTTCGGCTACATCGGCGGCCTCGACTGGACCGTGACCCCGCGGCACAAGCTCGGCCTGACGGTTCAGGGTGGTCCGACCTTCGTGCGGACCTCCTACCGGCTGCCGTTCAGCTTCGACCCCAACGCCTTCGGTACCAACCCCTCCTCCGATCCGCTGGGTGGCTCGTCGCGCATCGCCACTGGTGTGGTCAACGACCACTTCGGGACCTCGGTCGCGCACACGACCCTCGTCGCGCTCAACTACGAGGGGCGGATCCTCCAGGACAAGATGGAGATCGATGCGGGAATCTCCTACTTCCAGTCCGTGTCCGAGGACGCCTGGCGGCTCGAGGACCCGAACCTGAAGAACATCGTCGCCACCCAGGAGCAGGACTCACAGGGGCGCAACCTCTATGAGTTCCTCGATCGCGCTGGCGCGGTCTCCAGGGTCCCAGGGGTCGACGCGGCCTGCAACGGCGCCGACTTGCCCGGTATCGCTTGCCCAACCCGATTTTGGGTCTCGGGGGGCATCGGCGAGTACGACCGTGACGTCAACCGCCGTGTCGCTGGTCGCTTGAACTTCACCCACTTCTTCGAGGGCGCGGGCTCTCACCAGGTGAAGTGGGGCGGCACCGTGTCGTGGCTTCAACGACACAGCACCTACACCTACTCGGGCTCGAACGACGCCGACTTCACGGACAACTGTGACGCTGGCGAGCAGGGCGGCGGCGAGTACTGCTACAACCCGTCCAACAACGAGTACCGCTTCGTCCGGTCCACTCGGGTCAACAACCACCGTTTTATCCAGGTCGACACGGACAACCCGGACAACCGCTTCTCTCGCGGTTTCGGCACCATCCGTCGTGAGCAGGGTGACCTCCGAGCGCTGGCCGATCCGCTGGGCCGCGGTGTCCGGACTGACGGCTACGACGAGACCCTCTCGACCCTCAACTACGGGGTGTTCCTGCAGGACAAGTGGGCCATCCTGTCCAACCTCTACATCACCGCAGGTGTCCGCTGGGAGATCCAGGACATGCGGGACATCTTCGGTGACTCGAAGATCCTGATCTGGGACAACGTCGCCCCCCGCCTCGGCGTGGTCTACGACTGGACCGACGAGGGCAAGAGCCGGCTCTACGCCAGCTACGGTTGGTTCTATCAGCCGCTTCCGCTCCAGCTGAACAGCCGGGTCTTCGGTGGTCTCGTCCAGGTTTCGCGTCGCTACCAACAGCGCGATTGCTTCGGCCAGAGCACCACGGTCGACGGTGTCTCTCACCCTCGGGTCGACGACAACGGTCAGCCCACCGAGTGGTGTGTCGACAACAACACCTCGACCTCCGGCCTGACCGAGGGTGGGATCGTCCCGAACCTCAAGGGCAACTACAACCAGCAGTTCCAGGTCGGCTACGAGCAAGAGGTCATCGAGGATCTGGTCATCGGCGTCCGTTGGCTGCACACGGACCTCGGTCGCGCGGTCGAGGACGTCTCGACCAACGGCGGTCAGAACTTCATCATCGCCAACCCCGGCGTGGCCGTCCGCGAGTCGGACATCCAAGCTCAACGGGACACCTGTGCCGCGCTCCAGGCCGAGTACGAGGGTTTCGACTCCGACGACGACAACCGCAACCCGGTCGCCCGCGAGCTCAACCGCTGCAACTTCCTCGCCGACGCCTACACGCAGATCAACGAGATCTTCGAGAAGCCGACCCGCAACTACGACGCCTGGACCCTCCAGGTTCAAAAGCGCTTCGCCAAAAACTGGCTCTTGCTCGCCAGCTACACCTACAGCCGGCTCGTGGGTAACTACGACGGCTTCGTCGACCCCATCAACGGCTCGATCAACATCGGCGCGAGCACCCAGTACGACATCCCCGAGCTGGTCCGGAACAGCTACGGCCCGCTCTCGAGCAACATCCCGCACCGCGCCAAGATCGACGGCTTCTATAGCTTCGACCTCAAGCAGGCCGGTCGGCTCACCCTCGGGACCAGCTTCCGCTTCCAGTCGGGCTTCCCGATCAACGTCCGCTCGGACACGCCGAACTCGACCTACAGCGGAAGCTTCTTGGTCTACATGCTCCCCCGCGGGAGTGGCGGACGGGTCCAGCCCAACTACCAGTGGAACCTCAGCGCCGGCTACGCCTACCCGCTGCCCAAGGACCTCGAGATCGAGTTCAACGCACGTGTCTTGAACGTCACCAACGCCAAGGCCATCCTGCGTATCGATAACGTCTACACCTTCCAGGCTGCGCGCCCGATCGCCGGCGGCGATCTGGGTGACCTCAAGCACGCCAAGGTGTGGGCTGCCGGCGGCGGTGCCGACAACTTCTTCGGTCGGAATATCGTCCAACCCCAGGGCAACTACGGAGTCGAGACCTCGTTCCAACAGCCGCTCTCGGCCCAGTTCGAGCTCAAGCTTCGGTTCTGAGTTCGAACTCCCTACAAAAAGAGCAGCGCCTCGGCGCTGCTCTTTTTTTGTTGGTCGATTGAAAGTGGGCGGCACACGCTGAAAGTGGGCTCTGCGGGGGTCGTTGATCCCCTGAACCCATAGCGAACTGGGGTCTGTACTTCGGGGCTTTCGAGAGCCCACATTGAAACGAAGCGTATTGTGTCACCTGCTGGCGAGCTCCTCGCTGGTGGCCGTAGGGATCTGTGTCTTGCTCACGCCTGCCCGGGCCCGGGCGGCACCCCCGACTCCATCATCCAACAGCACAGGATCCATCTCCGGGGTCGTCAGCACCGAAGAAGGCGAGGCCATCGAGGGTGCGCTCGTGGTTCTTCAGTGCACATGTATGGCCGAGGAGATCGATGTCCTGACCAATGGGCGTGGCATCTATCAGCTCCATGGATTGCGCCCTGGCATCTACACCGTTCAGGGGCTCTACGGTGAGTCGGATGGGGTTCGCCTCGTCGAGGTCGTTCGCGGCCAGAAGTCGAGGGCGAACATCGCCCTGACATCAAGTGGGCGCAGGACCAGCGGGGTCGTCGAGCTCATCGTCGAGCGGAACGCCGTCGACACTCAGACCTCGAGCACAGGTGTGGAGACCACAGGCGCGGAGCTCGGAAAGGTTCAGGCTGGATCGAGCGTCTCCAATGGGGTCTACGACAAGCTGATCTCGCTCTCGCCTACCGCCAGGGAGGGCCCAGGGGGCCGGTCCACGACGATGGGCAACAGTGATCTCGAGCAGCGCTACATGCTCAACGATCACGATACCAGCGACCCGACGATGGGGGCTGTCGGAGCCCAGCTGATCAGTGAGTTCATCGCCAGTGCGCGGGTGCTCGAGGCCGGCTACGAGGCCGAGTACGGAGGGGCCTCGGGCGGTCAATTCCAGGCTACCCGGCTCGCCGGGACCAACAGCTTCGCGGGCACGGCGGGGCTGCGCTTCTCCCCACGCCTGGCCGCGCCTCGCTTCATCCTCGACACGGATGAGGCCCTGCGGGTGACCTTGGTCCCCGAATATGGGGCGGCCGGCTACTTTGTAGTCAGTGGGCCCCTGGTCGAAGACAGGCTGTTTTTTACCCTTGGCCTCAATGTCTCGGGGGCCCGTCAAACCCTCAATCAGTCGTTCTACCACCGTATCGATAGGGACGGATCGGGTGGCTACTCGGGCTGTCCCTATCAAAACGGCACCAACGACTGTGTGGATGGGGGAAACTTTATTGCGACCGAGAAATTCGCCGAGCAGAATTTCAAAATGGGAGGGGTCCAGGTCGGTTGGATAGGTGGTATCGACTGGCAGATCAGCCCCAGCCACAGGTTGGAGTTGACGGTCAACGGGGGCCCGAAGTTCTCGCGGACCAGCTACCGCCTGCCCTTCAGCGTCGATCCTTCGTCGTTTGGGACCAATCCTTCCGCCGACCCGCTCGGTGGGGGGGCACGGGTCGCCACCGGCATCGTCAACGGAAAATTCGGGACCGATCTTGGGATCCAGAACCTCGTCGGTCTCGGGTACCACGGCCGTGTTAGCGATGATCGGCTGGAGATCGACGCCCAGGTGAGCTACTGGCAGGGTCGCTCGCAGATGGGCTGGCGCCTGGACGACCCGACCCTGCGCGATCGGGTCGCAACCCAAGAACAGAGCGCGACCGGGCGAAACCTCATCCGTTATCTGGACCGAGATGGTCGCAGTGCAGACGTCAGCGGGGTTCAGGAGGCCTGCAACAACCGAGATATCCCCGGAGACTCGTGCCCCGTGCGGACCTGGGTCTCGGGGGGCATGGGCCGGCACGAGCGCGATCTGGCCCGCCGGGTTCAAGGGGGGCTCAACTTCACGGTTCTCTTCGACACACCGCGGGCGGGCAACCACCGCTTGAAGTGGGGCGGCGAAGCCTCGTGGTTGCAGCGCAAGAGCGTCTACGCCTACTCCGGGCGGAACGAAGACGACTTCCTCGGTCATGGCTGCGACGCGGGGGAGGTCGCGGGAGGCGAATATTGCTTCGACCAGGGCTCGGGCGGCTACCGCTTCGAGCGGGGCCAGAGGGTCAACAACAACCGTTTCATAGTGGTCGACGCGGACAACCCCGGAAACCGCACCAGCTTCGGCTACGGGACCGTGCGCCACGAGACAGGAGAGCTCAGGGCGCTGGCGGATCCACTGGGTCGCGGGGCGCGGGTGGCTGCTTACGACGAGTCGCTCTCGACCCTCAACTACGGGCTCTACCTTCAAGACCGCTGGGCGCCGGTCTCCAACTTGGTGCTCTCTGCGGGGGTGCGCTGGGAGATCCAAGACATGCGTGACATCTTCGGTGAACGTCAGGTGCTGATCGCGGACAACGTCGCCCCGCGTCTGGGTGTGGTCTACGACTGGACCGACGAGGGCAGGAGCCGCCTCTACGCGAGCTACGGGTGGTTCTTCCAGCCCCTGCCTCTGCAGCTGAACAGCCGGGTGTTCGGCGGCCTCGTGCAGGTCCAGCGAAGCTATCAACATGGAGACTGCGACAACCAAGTGAGCACCTTTGGGGGGCAGTCACACCCACGCACACAGGACGGTCAGCCCAGCGAGTGGTGCATCGACTCGGGCGGTTCGACCACCGGCCTGACCCAGGGCTCGGTCGCCCCAGGGCTGAAGGGTCCCTACAACAAGCAATTCGAGCTCGGTTATGAACAGGAGCTGATTGAAGATCTGGTCGTCAACCTGCGCTGGGTCCACCAGGATCTCGGTCGGGCGGTCGAAGACGTCTCGACAAACGGGGGGCTCGACTTCGTGATCGCCAACCCAGGAGAGGCCATCGCCGGTGCTCAGGTCTCTCGCCAAGAGCGGGAGTGCGCGGCGCTCGGCCGAGAGCTCCGCGGGCTGTCCACCGACGATGACGGCCGTGGGCAACTTGCGCGGGAGCTTCAACGCTGCGACTTTTTGGTGAGTGCCTACCGCCGACTGGGAGACATGTTTCCCAAGCCGGTGCGGACCATGGACGTGTGGAGCCTCCAGCTCACGCGCCGTTTCGCCAAGGGATGGAGCCTGCGCGCCAGTTACACCTACGCACGTCAGGTCGGCAACTACGATGGCTACGTCGATCCCAGCAACGGGTCGGTCAACCTCGGCGCGAGCACCCAGTACGACATCCCCGAGCTCGTGCGCAACAGCTTCGGACCGCTGAGCGGGACCGTGCCGCACATGGTCAACGTCGATGGAATCTACAGCCTCGATTTTCGTGACAATGGGCGCCTGACCTTTGGCGCCAATTTTCGCTACCGATCAGGGGTACCGGTCGACGTTCGTGCCGACACGGGTAGCGCCCAGTATCGGGGCAACTTTCTGGTCTACCTGCTCCCCCGGGGGACGGCTGGGAGGGTCGGTGCCAACTATCGGGTCAACTTGAGTGCGTCCTACAGCTATCCCCTCGGCCATGACATCGAACTCGAGCTCGTGGCGAGGATCGTCAACGTGACGAACGCGCGGGCCATCTTGCGGGTCGACGACGTGTACAGCTTCGAGGGGGCCCGAGCGATCGCCGGCGGGGACCTCCGGGACCTCAAACATGCCAAGGTCCACCAAACCGGAGGCGGCGACGGTTTCTTCGACCGTCGGATTGTTCGACCGCAGGGAAACTTTGGTGTCGAGACCAGCTTTCAGCAGCCGGTCGCGGGGCAGTTCGAGCTTGCGGTGCGGTTTTGAGTCAGTCCCACAGCGAGCTGGGGGGCGGTGGGCAGCCATAGTCCGACTCGGCGCTGCCCTCCTCCTCTGCCGTGGTGTCCGATTCCGTATCGGGAGGCGGGCCGCCGTAGTCCGCCTCGCTCGAGCTGTCCTCGGTGGTGGTGTCGGTGGATCCGGTCTCCGTGGAGCCGGTCTCGGTCGAGGTGTCGGTGGTGGTGGTGGTGCCGCTCGTGTCCGTCGTGCCGGTCTCTGTCGTGCCGGAGCTCGTGCCGTTCGAACTCTCACCGCTCTCGGTGTCGGTGGCTGAGCTGGTCGAGCTCTCCTCGTTCCCGCTGTCTGAGCAGCCGAGCAGCCCGAGGCCGACCACGAGGGCCGGCCACTGCGCCGAGTTTGGAGGGCACCGGGGCGGTGGTGGTGCTCAGCAAGGTCGCACAAAATGGGCACCCGAGCTCGGTGATTCGATAGTGACGACGACACCCATGACAAACCAACATGGACTCAATCTAACAGACTCGCACAGAATACGAAAAGACCCCGCGGGGAGCGGGGTCTCTGGGTGTCGAAAGGGGCCGCAGCTCAGTCCCAAAATGCGTTGGCAGGAGGGGGGCAGCCATAGTCGGACTCGGCGCTGCCCTCCTCTTCTGTGGTGGTGGTCTCGGTCTCTGCGCCGGTCTCGGCCTCTGCGCCGGTCTCGGTCTCGGTGTTGGTCGTGGTCTCGCCCGTATCGGAGGTCGTGGTGCTGGTCGTCGTGTCACCCTCGTCGTCACAGCCCATCACGCTCAGGCCGAGGGCCAACGCGACGGCACCGAGTTTCAGGGCCGAGGGGGCCGCGCCGACTCTGAGGGAGGTGGCGCAAAATGGGCATTGTGTGGCTACGGCCTGGTAGTGGCGAGTGCAGACATGACAAACGAGCATGGTCTAACGGTACCAGAGGCGCGTTGTTTGGGTCATTTAAACAGGCGCGAGGCGACACCGGGATGATGCGCGATGATGCGGGATGATGCGGGATGATGCGGGATGAACCAGGATGATCAGCTGGCGGTCTCGCGTACAAACTCGGCCGCGTAGGTGCCGATCCTCTGGCCACAGGTGTGAATGCGCTGGGTCGGTGCGGGGGTCGTCAAGGTTGCATCTTGAGAGACTTGGATCTCGATTTCATCCACGACCTGACCGTCGAGGCTGAAGATGATCCTGGCTTTGATCCACGAGGGCCAGGCGATGACGGCGGCATACAGGCCCTCTTCCCACTCGAGGTAGGTGACCGTGACCTGGATTTGGCCGGGGCCGGCCTGGCCCTCGGAGACGACGACTTGGTTGAGGTTCTTGGTCAGCCCTTCGACCACGCCGATGTTGGCCGAGTTCTTGGTGTCCAGGTAGGTCTGGCGGTGGGACTCTTGCTTGCGGGAGCTGAGCCACTGCTCTTCGGTCATCCTGTCGGTGTTGCCGATTCTGATCTGGGAGTAGTCGTACTGCACGGCGATCGCCTGGACACCGAGGAGGGCCGAGGGCGGGCCGGACTGCTTGATCACCGTGTAGTGGGCGGCGCAGGCGGTGGTGAACAACGCAAACGCGACAAGCACGAGGGGGCTGAGCAAACGGCGCAAACTGGGCGCCGAGAACAGGGTACGAAGGGGAGGCATATGGCCAGCTTAGGGGGCTCCACATAGGCCGCGCAACGTGACGCGAGCGTCGCTCGCCACTTTGACTCAGTCAGGTCGAGGCATGCTCGACCGTGACGGGGTCGTCGTCGGCCAGCGAGTCTGGGCCTGTCTTTTCGAACGGGACTTTGCCGTCGGGGAGGTCTTCCACCCGCACGGGGTAGCCTGGGCCCATCTGCTCTACGAGCCTGGAGATGCGCGGTTCGACGACCTCCACAGGCCCCCGTGCGGCTCGCATCTCCGGGTCTTTGTGCTCGACGATCAGGCGAAACAAGCCGTTGTCGAAGGGCACACCCTGGGGCGTCGCGGCGACCTCGATGCGCTCGCGCAGGCCCTGCTTGTCCATCTCGAGCGAGCGGTGGTGACAAAAAGGATTGTTGCCTGGTCGTCCGAGCAGCGGCTCATTGGCCGCTGTACATCCGGACATACAGGTCTCGGCGTAGTAGCAGCTCCGGCAGAATCCCCACAGGTCGTCGATGGTGCGGCGGCGGATGTAGGTGATCTCGGAGGAGCGCGACCAGATCTTCTTGAAGCCGTGTTCTCGCCAAGAGCCGCCGACGTTGGCGGGTCCACCGAGGCTCGGGCAGTTCTTGATGGCGCCGTCACTCTCGATGCCGATCGCGTTCTTGCCGGCCCCACAGCCCCGGTAGTGTGCCTTTTGGAACCGCCTCAGCTTCTGCTCGAAGGGCCCGAAGTAGCCCAAGTTGTTGGCCGGCCAGATCCGTACCCGGCGCTCGAAGGCCCGGTCTGCGATGCGGTCGAGTTGCTCGAAGAGCTCGATGAACTTGTAGGGCTGCAGGATGATCTCGGCGTTGCTCGCCGCGTTGCCGTGGGCGACGGTGATCTGCAGCTGCCAGGAGTGGGCGCCCGCGTCGGCGATGAGCTCGAGCAGGGGCTCGTGGTCGCCGAAGTTGACCGCGTTGATCTGCGAGTTGACGGCGATCGAGGCGCCCGCGGCCTTGAGGTTGCTCAGCGCGATGAAGGCGTGTTTCCAGCTGCCCTCTCGGTTGCGGAGCTTGTCGTGGGCGGGCTCGAGCCCGTCGATGGACACAGAGACGCTCTGGATACCGGCCTCGACCATGGCCTCGGCCCGGGCCGAGGTCATACCCAGGCCGCCGGTGGTCATGGTGCAGGTCATGCCGCGCTCACGGATTCGGCGGATGACCAGGAGGAAGTCGTTGCGCAGGTAGGCTTCGCCACCGATCAGGACGACCTCGCCCACCCCGGCCTCGGCCAGGTCGTCGACGAGGCGGAGGGCCTCCTCGGTGGTCAGCTCGTTGGGCCTCGCCACGCCGGCCCGCGGTCCGCAGTGGATGCAGCGGTGGTCGCAGGCCAGGGTGAACTCCCAGACTGCGAGCGCCGGTCTGGGTGTCGGACCCGCCTCTTCGGTCGTCAGGAATCGACGGCCGCGCCCCTCGGGCAGGTGGTCGACGATGGGGAGACGTTTCCGGGCGTCCTTCAGGCGCATCCTCGAAACGATAGCACCCCGGGGCGAACCGGCGAACGTGGGTCGCGGGGCAAAATCCCCCGTACCCTGGGCCGCCGTTGGTCCTGGACCCGGCTAGAGCACGAGCTTGATCAGCAAGAAGCCGCCGACCAAGAACAGGGTGAAGCCGATCGTGACCAGGTTGAAGTAGCGATCGATGAAGTCGCGGGCCTGGTCCCCGAAGCGCTTGACCACCCAGGCGACCAGGAAAAACCGGGCGCTGCGACCGACGATGCTGGCACCGACGAAAGCGAAGAGGTTGATCCTGGCGACCCCGCCCGCGACCGTGAACACCTTGTAGGGGATCGGGGAGAAGCCGGCCGCGAAGACGATGGCGACCCCGTATTCCTTATAGAGGTCGGTCGCGTGGGTGAACTTCTCGGCCGAGAACAGGCGCGGGATGATCATCGGCTCGACGCTGCTCCAGACCGCGTAGCCGATGTAGTAGCCGAGCAGCCCGCCGAGGACCGAACCCAGGGCGCACCAAAACGCGAACCGGAAGGCCTTGGTCGGCGCGGCCAGGCCCAGGGCGATCAGCAGGACGTCGGGGGGGATCGGGAAGAAGCTCGACTCGGCGAAGGCCAGCACGAACAGGGCCGGGACCCCATAGGGGGTCTCGGCCCAGCTCAGCACCCAGTTGTAGAGGCGGCGGACGATATTCGGCTTCTTGGTCGCGCTCGATGCGGCAGGCTTCGCTTCGCTCTGCTCGTCCTGGCCCGCCTGATCTGGGTCCGCGTTCACGGCCGGACGCTATCAGCCCCAGGCCAGTACAGCCAGGACAGGCAGGATAGGCCCGGACAGCCAAAACGGGCTCTGCGGTGCCCGCGGCCTCTGCCCCGGGCCGGGTTCAGGCGCTGTCCCGCAGCGTGCTCGACTCGGGTTTGAGGCTGATCTGAACCAGCTCCGAGTCCCCCTCGGGCGCAGTCAATACCACGGTGTCCCCGGGGTTGAGCTCACCCCCCAAGATCGCGCGAGACAGGGGCGCGAGCACGGAGCGCTGGAGTACGCGGGCGAGCGGCCGGGCGCCGAACTCCGGCTGGTAGCCGCGGGCGGCCAGCCAGTCTTTGGCTTCGGGCGTGAACTCGAGGTCGATACCCCGGTCGGAGACCCGCGCGCGCAGCTTGGTCAGTTGGACCTCGAGGATCGCCAGCATGTGTTCCTCTCCGAGGGCGTTGAAGCCCAAGGTCGCGTCGAGGCGATTGAGAAACTCCGGGCGGAAGTGGCTGCGCAGCCGATCTTGGAGCGCGGCCTCTCGGGCCTCGGGGCTCAAGCTCGAGTCGCTGTACAGGTCCGAGCCGATATTCGAGGTCATCAAGATCAGCGTGTTGCGAAAGTCGACGGTGCGACCTTGGCTGTCGGTGAGCCGGCCGTCGTCGAGGACCTGCAAGAGCAGGTTGAAGACCTCCGGGTGGGCCTTCTCGACCTCGTCGAGCAAGACCACGCTGTAGGGCTTGCGGCGCACGGCCTCGGTGAGCTGGCCGCCCTCGTCGTAGCCGACGTAGCCGGGCGGGGCCCCGATCAGTCGGGACACGGCGAACTTCTCCATGTACTCGCTCATGTCGATACGGATCATGTTGCGCTCGTCGTCGAAGAGCAGCTCGGCCAGCGCCTTGGCGAGCTCGGTCTTGCCGACGCCGGTCGGCCCGAGGAAGAGGAACGAGCCGACCGGACGATCCGGGTCGGCGAGCCCGGCCCGGGACTGGCGGACCGCCGAGGACACGGCCTCGATCGCGGTGGGCTGGCCGATGACCCGCCGGCCGAGGGAGTCCTCCATGGTCAGGAGCTTGGCCTGCTCGGTCTCCAACATCTTGGCGACGGGGATGCCGGTCCACTTGCTGACGATCTCGGCGATGTCGTCCTCGGTGACGACCTCTCGGAGGAATGAGCCCCCAGCCTCGGACTGGCTGTGATGGAGGGCCTCCCGGGCCTGCTGGCGGCGGGCCTCGAGATCGCGGAGGGTGCCGTAGGTCAGTTCCGACGCCCGCTCGAGGTCACCCTGAAGCTGGGCCCTGCTGGCGTCGGCCTTGGCGGCCTCGATCTGCTCGGAGAGGGTCTTGATGGCGGCGATGCCCTCGCGCTCGGTCTGCCAGCGGGCGCGCAGGGCCGTGGCCTCCTCGCGCAAGCTGGCGAGCTCGGCCTCGACGGTCTGGAGTCGCTGCCCACGGCGCTCACGCTGCTGCTTTTGGGCTTGGCGCTCGCCGGTGAACAGGGCCGCGAGCTCGCCGCCCAGTCCACCTTCGAGCTCGCGCCCGAGAGCCTGGCGTTCCATCTCCAGCAAGGTCACGCGACGCTCGAGCTTGTCGATAGGCAGGGGGACGCTCTCGACCTCCATCTTGAGCCGGGCCGAGGCCTCGTCGATGAGGTCGATGGCCTTGTCGGGCAAGAAACGATTTTGGATGTAGCGGGTGCTGAGTTGGACCGCGGCGATCAGGGCGGCGTCCTCGATGCGGATGCCGTGGTGGGTCTCGAAGCGCTCCCGCAGCCCCCTCAAGATAGCGATCGCCTCCTCGCGCGAGGGCTCGTCGATCATGACGGGCTGGAAGCGGCGCTCGAGGGCCTTGTCCTTTTCGATGAACTTGCGGAACTCGTCGAGGGTCGTGGCGCCGATGCAGCGCAGCTCGCCGCGGGCGAGGGCGGGCTTGAGCATGTTGGCTGCGTCTTGGGTGCCCTCGCTTCCGCCGGCGCCGACGAGAGTGTGGAGCTCGTCGATGAACAGCAAGATCCGGCCTTGGGAGTCGGCGATCTCCTTGAGTACGGCTTTGAGGCGCTCTTCGAACTCGCCTCGGTACTTGGCCCCAGCGACCAAAGAGGCGAGGTCGAGCTGGAGCAGACGACTATCCCGGAGCGACTCGGGGACATCGCCGGCGGCGATCCGCAGGGCGATGCCCTCCGCGAGGGCGGTCTTGCCCACGCCTGGATCTCCGATCAACACCGGGTTGTTCTTGGTCCGCCTCGAGAGCACCTGGAGGGCCCGGCGGATCTCGCTGTCACGGCCGATCACCGGGTCGAGCTTCTGTGCTCGAGCCAGGCCGGTGAGATCCCGGGTGTACTTGTCGAGGGCCTCGTAGGTCGCCTCGGGGGCCTCTGTGGTCACCCGCTGTCCGCCGCGCATTTGTTTGAGGGCCTCGAGCACGGCCTCGCGAGAGGCTCCGAGGCTCGCCAATACGCGCCTCGCGCGGAGGTCGGCACGCTCGGCCTGGGGAGACAGGAACGCGAGCAAGAGGTGCTCGGTACTGAGGTAGGCGTCGTCGAGGGCGGCGGCTTCGGCAGCCGCGAAGTCGAGGGCCCGACGCAGCTCGCGGGATGGTTGGATCTCGCCACCCTCGACCCGAGAGCGGCGCGCGAAATTGTCGTTGATGGTGGCCTCGAGGGCGGAGGCGGAGACCCCGGCGCGCTCGAGCAGAGGTCGGAGCACGCCGTCGGTCTGGGTGATGCCGGCCATCAACAGGTGGAGGGTGTCGAACTCGGGGTGGCCGTGTTCCCGGGCCAGGGCTTGGGCGCTGGCGATGGCTTGGCGGGTCTTGACGGTGGCTTTCTCGGGGTCGAATGTGGCCATGATCAGGCTCCTCTCGTGTGGTGATGGGTAGGTCGGAGCGCCGCCGAGAGAGAACCTGGACCAGCTGGGCTGGACTCAGGGATCTCGCTCGGTGTCGGATTCGCTCGCACCTAGGGTGGCCATCGATCTCGAGGCCGCAACCCCCGGGCCTCCCGAGCCCCGTGTGACGGGTCTCGCGGGCGATTGCGCGAGCGGGAGCGACCGGTCATGCTCGGCGGGCGTGTCCGCCCTCGCCCTCAGCCTCGCATTCACTCTCGGATTTGCTCCCCCTGAACCGACGGCAGTGCCCCCTGGTGGCTACTGGACCCTGGGCGAATCGCGCGAGCGCGAGACTGCGCCTTTGGATGGGGAGGAGGCACTGACCATCGGCGCCGTACTCCTCGGTTTGGGTCTGGTCCGAGCGGGAGGCGGTGCGGTGAGCGTGTGGATGGGGTCAAACCCAGACGCCTGTCCCTCGTCCACAGAAGAAGGTTGTAAGAAATTCGGAAATTTCGGCTGGTTCGGTGTCGCAGAAGGGGGCTTTATGTTGGTCACAGGGGCTGTGCATTTGGTCATCGGGGGGATCCGACGCCGCAACTACCAGCGCTGGAAATTACGCGGAAGTGCGTGGTTGTCAGCGCCGAACCTGCATGTCGCACCTTGGCTGAACCTCCCCTCTCAGGGTGAGAGAGCGGGCGGTTTGAGGCTCCAGTTCCGGTTCTGAGATTCCCAATTCAGGAGCTCGCAATTCGAAACTCGTCGCGTAGAGCGTGGCGACCGCGGAGGGCCATGCTCGTTATCGGCGACAAAATTCGGAGAGATCGGGTATCGTGTGGTCATCGATATCGGGACTCACCTCCGTGACCCTTCGATGCCTGATAAGGAGCCTGAAAGCATGAATCGTAGCTTGTTGATGTGTCTGTCTCTCCCCTTCGCCATCGCGCTCACCGGGTGCACCGGCGACGACAGCAAGGGGATGAACGACGACGAGATCGACTCAGAAGACAGCATCTCTTCGCTCGGTACGGATACCGATACGGCGGAGACGCTCGAGAGCGACACGGCGGAGGAGACCATGGATGGGGAGACGGCGACCGAAGCCGAGACGGGCGACGGTCCGAGCTGCGGCGAGGTCTCGATCGAGCCGAGCTATGTCCCGCCGAACGTCATGCTGGTGGTCGACGCCTCGGGCAGCATGGTCAAGAACTCCTGGGATCACGACGGCGACCCGGAGACTGACGACCAGACCCGCTGGAACACCTTGCACAGCGTGGTCGATGCGGTGACCTCGAACTTTGGGGCGGCGATGAACGCCGGCGTCCAGCGCTTCCCCTCCGCCGGCGCGTGCCCTGACGCCACGCCGATGACCGCGAACTGCTACAACGTCGACGCGTGCATCACAGCGACGATGCCCGAGGTCAACGTGGGCATCGACAACGCAGCCGCCATCTTGGCGGCGATTCCTGGTCCGGACGCGGGAGTCACGGAGGTCGTCGGAGCCACGCCGGCGAGCCTCGGTATCACCTCGGCGGCGAACCACCTGCTCGCGCAAAACGAGGCTGTGCCTCGCTACATCGTGCTGATCACCGACGGGGCGGCGAACTGCGACCTTTCGCTGGTGTGGCCGGGGCCCCAGGAGACCTACGATATTCACCTGCCGACGACCGTGGAGTCCTTCTACGACGACGGCATCACCACCTTCGTCGTGGGCATCGACATCGTCAACGCGCTGACCGGGGGCGGGCCCGACGGCTCGCCCGAGGCCAACGCTTTCGAGAAGCTCAACGAGGTCGCGCTCGCTGGCGGCGCGCCCAAGAACATGGGCTTGGACCCGGAGAAGTTCTTCAACTCCACCAACCAGCAGGAGTTGCTCGATGCGATCGAGCTGATCTTGGGCGAGGTCACCAACTGCACCATCGACCTCGCCGAGACGGATGCGGGGGCGCCGGACGTGACCCAGATCCCCTTCGTGAGCTTCGAGTCCAACGGGGTGTTGGTGCCCAAGGTCGACGATTGCGACACCGAGGACGGCTGGACCTGGCTTGAAGAGGGCCAGGTCGTGATCTTCTGCGGGACCTACTGCGAGAACTTCAAGAACGGTACGACGACCTTCGACGGCACCTACGGCTGCCCGCCGGTCGACTGAGCACCGAGGGCCTGGAAACCGTCCACCTACTCCGACCCGGGAGGGTCGGACCCGGAAGGCCCAGATCGAAAAGGGGGAGACCGAGAGGTCTCCCCCTTTTCAATGGGGGGCGTGTGCGATGGTTGGGAGAATGGAACAGGTCGAGCAGGGGAGTGAGTTCGAGTCGGGGGCCAAGATGGACCTCAGCGGTGAGTTGGGGGGGATCGTCGATTCGCTGGGGAAGTGGTGTCGGTTCACGGGGACGCTGCAGCTCGCCCTGTCGGGGGTCGGCCTGTTCTTCCTGCTCATCCAGGCCGCCTGCGGGACGATGCAAGTGACGGCGGAGGGGCTGGCCGGGATCCTTATCGTGTTTGCCTCTCTGGTCATGATCGTCGTCGCGTCCATGTACATGATGCAGGCGCTGCGCCTGCTGACGGCGGGTGAGCAGCTCAAGAACCTGGCCCTGGAGGGCGACACGGACTTCCTCGAGTTGGCCTTCTCGCGCTTCAAGGTCGCGTTCGCTATCGACGTGGGGGTGGGTGTCTTGATGGTCCTTCGGGCCGGGCTGGAGGGGGTGGCGTGAACCCCTCGGGAGAGCTCAACCCCTACGCGGCTCCATCTCCGGGCAGCGATGTTCCTGGGGTCGGGAGCGGCGTGGGCAGCATCGCCCTGAACCCGGAGCTGCGGGCGTTGATCGGCAAGACGGCGATGTTCATGGTCGTCGCGGGCGGGCTCCAGCTGTTCGCCTCGGCGATCGGGCTCGTCCGATCGCTGATCTCGAGCACCTCGATTGGGTGGGAGAACTTCGTCGGCTTTGGGGTCGCGACCGTCATCCCCGTGTTCCTGCTGATCGCGGGCCTCAACCTGCGGGCTCTGGCTCAGCCCTCGATCGACGATCGTGTGATTTTGGCCAACGGCCTGCGTCACCTCAAGGTGGCGCTGATGATCAAGGGTATCGCCATGATCTCGGTGATCATCCTGGTCATCCTGTCGGTCGTGTTCGCCGTCGGCATGGCCGCATAGCCGTCGGCATGGCCGCATAGCCGTCGGCATGGCCGCATAGAGGGTCAGTGGCCCGAGCAATACTGGGGCTCGGTGGACTCGGTGGGCTCGGGGATGAAGCCGGAGCCTCGCGCGGCACCGATGGTCGACTGCATCAGGAACTCGAGAAAGAGGCGGTAGGTGCAGGTGTAGATCTCGGGTTCCCGTTGGGCCGCGACCTGAAGCGAGAAGCAGGCCGCGAAATGATCGGGCTGCTCGCCGGAGAGCAGGCTGAGCGCGTCGCAAGCGCAGCGACGCGCGATGGGATCGACCGGTTCTCGGGCCTGTTCACGCTCTTGCAGGCGGTCCTCGATATAGGCGTAGCTATCCTCGAGCACGGGCTGAAAAGCCTGAAGCCAGGCGCTCGCGTGGATGTGGACTCGGTCGATCAACAAGCTGGCGGACATGGGGAGCCTCAAAAACCTCGGTGGTTAGTGGTGCAGTGATAGTTTCAGGTGAGATGATCACTGTAGAACACGTGACTAGGCACACGTCTTGAATTGGATTGAATCCGGCCAAAGGGACGGTCTTCACCCCAGCGGCGAGAGGCCTGGAACACGAGTTTGCTAGACTGCGGCTGTGGTTCACGAGGTCCACTTCCAGTCCGAGCGAGAGTTGATAGCGACCTTTGGACCGTTGGTTGTCTGGATAGACAAAGGAGCGGATGCGCGCAGCCACGGAATCGACCGGCTGGCCGAAATATTTGAGGGCGTGCTCTCCGAACAGCCCGCCGTCGCGGTCCTCCTCGTGCTCTACGAGGGAACTCGTCTCCCCGAGGGGGCGAGCCGAGACAGCGCGGCCGTGTTGTTCGACTCCTTGGGCGACCGCTTTGTCGGGCTGACCGCGATCTTGCACGGGGCCGGGTTTTGGGCCTCGGCCCTGCGCAGCGCGGTGACGGGGCTCGGTCTGGAGCTCGAGCGCCAGACCTCGATGCACGTATTCTCGACGATCGAGCCGGCCGCCGAGCACCTCGCCGGGCAGCTGGGGATCTCGGCGCAAGACGTGGCCACGACCTACCTGGCTCTCGAGGCGCGCCTGGGCTGAGCCGGGGGGCTTCGACGGGCCTCAGGGCTGCGGTGGGCAGAGGAACTCGGCCTCGACCTCGCCGGTCTCGAGCAGGGTGTCGCAGGCCGCGTGACACAGCTCCACCCGGGTCAGGGCGTCGTTGGCGAACACCCAGCCATCGCCATCGTCGCAGCTGTCGAGCTGGTCCACGAACTGGCCGTCGACCCGGATCACGAGCTGGTCGGGGCCGCTGGGGGCTTCGCCCAGACTCACGCCGCAGCTGACCGAGGCGGCGATGGTGTCCAGGGCAGCCGTCAGTCCGTCGGCGTCCGCGGCGTCGAAGAACCCGACTTCTCCCGGCTGGGGGACCCCCCCGAGTGAGGCGACTTCGTCGAGCTTGTCCCGAGGCGCGGTGAAGGGGTACTCGCTGAGCTCCTGGATATCGATACCCACGACGTAGGTGGGGATGCCGGCCCGCTCCCATGCGTCTGCGACGACCGCGGGCAGGTTTTCATCGTAGTCGTCGAAGCGGCCGTTCCCAGGCAGGGAGGTGTCGCAGTTGGCGGCCCCGTCGGTGACCAGGATCATGGCTGCCGGGCGGCCGTCGTCGAGTGACTCGAGGTGGGCGAGGGCCGTACTCAGACCGGCCGCGGCGGGGGTCGCCCCGTAGAGGTTCGTGGCGTTCGCGCTCGGGATCGCGGCCAGCAGCGCGGCGGCGTTGTCGATGTCGGTCGCTAGTTCGGGGGTCGAGGCGACCAGGCAGGCGCCCTCGTAGGTCGAGCTCGCGGCGGTCGAGGGGAACAGAGTCAGGCCCAGGCGCATCCCCGCGTCGTATGAAAAGGCGAGGCCCTCGACCGTGTTGTGGAGGCTGTGCCAGCGGGTGACCTCGGGTGTCGCCGGGTCGTCGTCGTCGTCCCAGCTGTTGAGGATCATGCTGCGCGACTTGTCGAGGACGAGCATGACGTTGGGGGGCTCGGTGGAGGCGATGGCCGTGGTCGCCTCGCAGGTGGGGGGCCCGGCGTCGCCCTCTGTGCCGCTGTCCTCAATCTCGCTGCTCTCCCCGCTGTCGTCTTCAGGGAGGTCGGGGAGCGGCTCTCCATCATCGTCCATGACGATACCTTCGTCCTCGCTGCCCCCGGAGTAGCTGATGCCGTCGTCGCCGGCGTCGACGTCGGCGCATGCGGTCGAGGTCAACGCAGCGAGCGAGGTGAGCGTGGTCAGGGCCGTGGACAACAGGTGGGTTCGCGTCGTCATGACGCCCTGTATGAGCAAACATCGGGCCAAGACCTTTGTGGCCCAGATCCAGGCGCAAAACGCCGGGAATGGCAGTTTTTATCCGTGATCGTTCCTACGTAATTGGCAAGCCGAATCGCCAGGTACAGCGACACCAATGGCTGGGTATCGGGGATGTCGGGGTGGTTGGGCGCTGTCGTGAAGACACCCCGCTCGGCGAGCCGGGCGGGGTGCTGTCTGTAGACGATCGCCGCCGGATCAGGGCGGGCCGACGTAGATGTTGTCGACCCAGATCTTGTCTTGGCCCGTGTTGACGGAGCCGTCTTTGTCGTAGGTCCACCGGAAGGTGTGCTCACCGGCGGTGAGTGGGAAGACTGCCTCGGCCCAGGGGTTTTCACCCTGCCACTGACCTTGCTGGACGTCGTCGATGTAGAAGAAGTTATGGTCGCAGCATGATTCGGTGCTCTCTTTGTGCCAAAAGCGGATCTCGCCGTTTTGGGGCACATTGAGAACGACCTGCAGCGAGCTGACTTGGTTGTGGCTGATCAGCCCAGACTGAGCGGAGAAGGTGCCCTCTTGGGTCTGCTGGTTGGTGGTGGTCCAATCGGCGACACCCGCGAAGGTCCAGGGGAGGGCCGTAAAGTCGTTGGTCTCGAAGCTGTCGAACCACCCGTTCGAGCTACAGTCCGACTGGCAAAAATCGTCTTCGACTTCGTTGGCGTCGTCGCACTCCTCGACCTCGGCGAGCACATAACCGTCGCCACACACGGCGGGGAGACAGCTGCCCGGGCAGCTGTCGGAGTCGTCCTCGTTGGCGTCGTCACACTCTTCGACGCCGACGTTGAGGAAACCATCGCCACACTCGTTGGGGGTACAAAAGGTCGCCAGGCAAGCATCCTCGTTCGAGTCGTTGCCGTCGTCGCACTCCTCGACCCCCTCTTGGAGGAAGCCGTCCCCACAAAAGGCGAGCTGGCAGGAACTCGGGCAGTCGTCGGAGTCGTCGTTGTTGCCGTCGTCGCACTGCTCGTCGTTTTGGAGCACACCGTCTCCACAGCTGCCCGTGCTGCACTCGTTGGTGCAGGCGTCGCTGTTGACGTCGTTGCCGTCGTCGCACTCCTCGACCCCCCCCTGGGTGAAGCCGTCGCCACAGGTCGCTGCGAGGCAGACGTTGAGACAGTCGTCGCCGTTGGCGTCGTTGGCGTCGTCGCACTCCTCGAACTCGGCGTAGACGAGACCGTCGCCACAAGTCGCCAGGTTGCAGCTCGCCGTGCATTTTCCGCTGTCGTCGTTGTCCGAGCCGAGGTCGCACTGCTCACCCGGATCCACGACCCCGTCGCCACAGGTGTCGGGGCCCTCGCTGCTCGAGTCGGTCTCGCTGCCGACGTCGTCGTCTTCCGTGCCAACGGTCGCAGCGTCGTCACCGTCGTCACCGTCGTCGCTCCCAGACTCGCAGGCGATCGCGGAGACCAGGCAGCCAGCGACGGCCAGTCGCGCGCATATGTGTGTCATGGAAAGTCGATGCATGTTGGTGTCCTGGGATTTGGAGGCCGGTCCTGTGGGAGTGGAGGACCCCCGGCTCCCCGCGGGGGAATTGATAGCATCTGCCTGTGGGACCAAGGGCAAAGCGGGTTGTGGGACCAAGGGCAAATCGTGCCCTGGGAACACACAGTCGCGCGGGCGACGCGATGGTGGGTGCCCCGAGTCGGGGTTGTCGCTAGCGGATGCTCTGTCGACGCCGGCGTCCAGCCAGGCCGAGCCCGAGCAGGCCGAGGCCCAGCCAGGCGCGCGGCGCTCCACGACCGGGGGCCGCGCAGTTGCAGCCGTCGTCGCTGAGCTCGCCGCCGCTGTCGCCGGTCCCGGTTCCGGTGTCACCTTCATCGCCGATCTCGTCGCCGCTGTCGCCCGAGTCGCTCTCGCTCTCGCCGTCTCCCTCGCCCGTGTCGCCCTCTTCCGGCGGCGGGGCCTCCCAGCGCGGGAAGCTGAGGTCGATGGTTTCAAAGCCGATCTCGTCGTCGATCACCGGGAGATCGATGGGGATGTCGATGCCGGCAATGTCGAACTCCTGGCCGATCACCGACATGACCAGGTGCGGGTTGATGATCAACGTGGGGGCGGTGCGGAGCTGACAAAAGGCGGTCGCGGGGAGCACGAGGTCGCCCTCGCCCTCGCCTGGATCCATGACCAGGGCCTCACCCTCGAGCACGAAGAGGGTGAGTTCGCCGTCCGTACCCTCGACCTCGATGCGATTGCACTCGAACTCGGCCTCGACCTCGATGAACAGGTCGATGTCGAGGTTGCCCGAGACCAAGATGATGTCGGGGATGATCGGTACCGAGGCCAGAGGCAGGGCTCCGGTCATGTCTTCGACCTGCGCGGGTCGGTCGGGGTTGCCCTCGAGCAGGTAGGGGGTGAAGGGAGCGATGGCCTCGAGGTCCCAGTCGTAGGGGCCGAGGATGTTCGACTCCCACTGGACGATGCCGAGGTCGATCTTGACGCTGGCGAAGATCTCGAGGCCGACATCGTACTCGAAGCTCCCGGCGTCGGGTTCACCCTCAAAGCGCAGGGTCTCGCTCTCCCAGTCGTAGATGGCCTCGCCCGGGAGGTCCATGGTGACCGAGTTGGCGGCCTCGGCGAAGAAGCGCATCTGGACCGGCGAGCCCTGGGGGATCCAGCCGGTGTCGATGCCCGAGTCCTCGAAACCGAGCAGCAGGAGCTGCTCGTAGAGGGAAAAATCGTCGCTCTCCTCGGGTCCCTCCGCGCGTGCGCTGCCCGGAAGGAGGAGCAGGGCAGCGGTGGCGCCCAGCGAGATCAGGCCGGTCGTGAGGGAGGCGCGTGAAACCATGGCGCCGAGCATACTCGCTGCGAGGCGTGGGCTGAGCGCGCCCGCGCTCAAAGTGAGAACGCGTCGGCCGCGGTCGCGTTGCGCCGAACCTGGGCTTGGGCGGGCGCGCTCGCGGTCGGCGCGTCGGTGTTGGCGGCCTCTTCGAAGCTCCCTGCGGCTCCCGAGAGCGCGCCCTCTTGAGCGTCGAAGTCGTGGTCGAGGTCGCGGCTGAAGGGGTCTTCGAAGCCGGGGCTGCGCATGCTCTTGGCGGCGCTCTTCTTGCGCTTGTCGACCTTCAGGAGATGACCGTCGACGAGGGCCTTGGCCTCGCCCACGCGGCCGAGCGCGAACAGGCGGTTGGACTCCTGGAGAGTCGAGGCGGTCTCGCTGCGAGTCAGTCGGCTGAGGACGATGGCGTCGAGGGGCGCGACCTCGGCGGGGGTGTCGATCATGGTCGTGGCCAAGACGCCGAAACACTCGCCCGGGCGCTCGGTGTAGAGGTCGTCGTAGCGGAGGGTGATGTTGGCGATGGGGCGCTCTCCGCTGGGGCTGGGGGGGACGTCGAGGCGAATGAGCAGGGTCTTGTCTTCACCGGCGCTGAAGGTCCCGAGGGGCACGGTGAGCCGGCGACCGACCTGCCGGTAGCTGCGGTCGAAGACCTCGGCCACGCGCACGCCCGGGGAGAGCTCGACGACCAGCTCGCCGTTTTTGGCGACCGAACTGACCAGGGTCTCGAACTCCTGGTCGAAGATCTGCTCGAGGTT
Source organism: uncultured Nannocystaceae bacterium (assembly GCA_964451725.1). Classification (GTDB taxonomy): domain Bacteria; phylum Myxococcota_A; class Polyangia; order Nannocystales; family Nannocystaceae; genus Plesiocystis. The sequence continues at coordinate 144,597 of CAYVJQ010000001.1, forward strand.
CGAGCCGGTCTCCGAGAAGTAGTGGTGGCCGTTGGCCTCGCGGGCGAGGGCGGACATGAGCCGCTCGTTGTAGTCGATGTCGACGCCGATCGAGGAGATGCTGACCCCGCGGTTTCGGGCCTTGCGGGCGAGGGCGCGGATGCCTGGTTCGTCGCGCACACCACGGTTGGCCTCGCCGTCGGAGAGCAGGAGCATACGATCGACCCCGGCGCGGCGGTTTTCGAGCGAGCGCAGGGCGAGGTCGAGGCCACAGGAGATGCAGGTGTTGCCGCTGGGTCGGGAGGCGGACCCGTCCCGGAGCTGCTCGAGGATCCGCTGGCGGCTGCGCGTGTCGATGGTGGTCGTTGCGACGAGCATGCGGGCCTCGGTGGCGTAGGTGACGATCGATACCGTGTCGCCGTCGCGGAGGCGCCCGACCATGCCCGCGGCCGCCGCGGTGGCGTTGCGTTCGCGCTGGCCCTTCATGGAGCCGGAGTGGTCGATGGCGATCGCCAGGTTCACGGGTTGGGCAAAGGTCGACCTGCGGGGGATGTCTGAGCTGCCTGACCTGATCGTGCTGCCCGGATCATTGCGGACATCGATGAACAGGAAGGTCTCGCCGCGCGCGTCGGCGAGCATGCGCCCGTGCCCGAGCCGGCCCTCGATCATCAAGGTCTTGCCGGTGACGAAGGTCGACTTGTCGACTTTCGGTCGACTGGGGGGCTCGGCCTGCGGGTTCGTGAACAGACCCAGAACGCTGGGCGCGGCGCCGGGGGTCGAGCCGGAGGGGACCTGGGCGCGGCGGGATCCGGAGGTCGACTCGGGGTCTGGCGAGGACAGGGACCAGACGGTGGCGCTGGTGAGGGACATGCCCAAGATGGCGAGGGCTCCGACGATTGCAATGCGCATGTTGAGTTTCTTTCTCGGGGCCGGCGGTCAAGCGGCCAGACGGATCAGGAGGGTGAGCAGGCCGGCGAGGAGGGAGAGGCCGGCGATGAGCGCGATCGCGCTTCGAGTCGAGAGCTCGCGCGGGGCACTGGCAGACTCGACCAGGGCGATCGTGTCGAGGCGGGGGCTGGTCGAGCGCGGACGGAGGACCTCGGGGGCGGCGCCCTGGGAGGACCGGGGGGCGGGGCTGTCGACCGTGGCGCTCGAACTCGAAGAGGACGAGCTCGAGGAGGACGAGCTGGCCGGGCAAAACGGCTCGAGGCGATCGACGACTGTCGAGGCTCGCGCGGGGCGGTCGGCGGGGGCCTTCTCGAGCAGCTGGAGGACGAGCTGTTCAACGCCCCGGGGGAGGCCGCGGCGGGCGGTCTCGGGGAGCTCGGGGGCGGGCTCGGTGCAGAGCTTGTCGAGCAGGATGCGCGGGGACTCGGACTCGAAGGGGGGCCGACCGGCGAGCATCTCCCACATGACCAGACCGAGGGCGTAGAGGTCGGAGCTGGGCGTGAGCGGTCGGGCGTCGATCTGCTCGGGGCTCATGTACTGGAGCGTGCCGAGGCTGTGGGTGGTGTTGCGCGAGGCGGCCTGGAGGATCTTGGCGATCCCGAAGTCCATGACCTTGACCTGGCCGCCCTCGACCAACATGACGTTCTCGGGTTTGAGGTCGCGGTGGATGATCGGTGTGTCGCCGGCGTGGGCGGCCGCAAGCCCGGCGCTGATCTGGGAGCCGATGGCGACGACCTGGTCCCAGGGCATGGGGCCCTCCCGGTGCATGCGCTCGCGCAGGGTCTCGCCCTCCAGGTACTCGAGGGCCATGATGAGCTCGCCGTCGACCTCGGTGCAGTGCAGACAGCGGACGACGTGGGGGCTGTCGAGGCCCGCGAGGATGCCCATCTCGTTGACGAAAGCCCGGCGGCCGGCCTCGCTGCGGGCGAGCTCGGAGCGGAGCACCTTGAGGGCGACCCGGCGCTTGGAGAGGCGCTCCTCGGCCTCGTAGACTTTGCCCATGCCGCCCTCGCCGAGCAGGCGGTGGATGAGAAAATCACCGATCCGGCGGCGGGCCTCGGGGGTCTCAGGGGCCTCGGATGTCTCAGGGGCCTCGGATGGGCGATCTCGACCGTGGTCCAGCGATCGGGGGCTCCCGCCGGAGGGCTCGCTGTTCAGGGGAGGCTCAGGCATATCGGTGACCGATGAGTCTTCCGGCCCGTGGCCATGAGCTGTCAGTCCCTCCTGAGGCGGATCTGCGAGCGCGTGGAGAGGCGGGGGAGCCATGGTTGGCGGCGAACGTTCGACGGCCGTGATCGGCTTGCACCGAGATCGTGACCAGGCTGGGAAAGCGTGCGCGATACCTCGGCGTTGGTCCAGCGATGACGAGCACCGACACGTCGCGGGAGGGGGTGGGCTTGCCCCCGCCGGGCGCGGGCAGGCAGGGTGCAGGGGTGGGGATCGAGGATCTGGCGCCGCTTGGGTCGGTGATGCGCGAACGCCTCGCCGACGGCCGGACCCGCTGGCTGCTCGGCCCCGGGGGCGGTGTCGTCGCTGAGCGCCTGGTGAGTCTGGGTCGGGCGGGCTTGGGTGGCTTCGTCGCTCGCGGCGAGGACGCGCGCGGTGTCTGGGTCATGCGCGCGACTCAGGACCGGCGCCTGACAGCGCTGCTCGCTGAGCTCGAGTCGGAGCGGCCGAAAATACAGCCGGGACCAGAGCGGGAGAAAAACCTGGGAGGGCAGCCCGAGCCGTGGCGCCGGGCGGCGACCCTGGTCCGTGATCTCGCGCTGTGTCTCGAGGCCGCGGAGGCGGAGGGGCTGTCGCTCGAGGCGGTGAGTCCAGACACGGTGATCCTCGGTCCTGGGGGGCCCTGGCTGCGCGCGCAGTCGGTGGTTCGCGCCAGCGTGGGTGTGGACGAGGGGGAGGGGCGGGCGGTGAGCGCCGTGTCGGTGAGCGAGTGGCTGACCCCGAGCGCCGCCCGGGGGGAGCGAGACGGCCCGGCCGACAACCGCTATCGCCTGGGGCTGCTTTTGTATCGGATGCTGGCGGGGCGCGGACCGTTCGCGGGTTTGGGTCTGCGCGCGGCCATCGACCAGCTCGAGCGCGGGGTGCCGCCGCTCCCGGACGAGTTCGCCGCCTCGCTTCCGCCGGGACTGCAGGCCCTGTTGCTGGGGATCTTGGACCCGGATCCGAGCCGACGGCCATCGCGGGCAGGTGCGCTGGCAGAGGCGCTCACAGGCTTTCTCGGTGAAGGTCTCCCGAGTGAGGTCGCCGGGTCCGAGGATGGCGCCCGAGCCTCGACCGAAGGCTTGCCCGTGGCGCGTGCGCGAGCCCAAAACTCTTCAGTGAAGCCCGCCCCGGAGGGAAGGGCGGGACCGGAGGGAAGGGTGGTGCGGGCGTCGTGGCCGATGCTCGCGCTCGCCTCGACCTTGGCCCTGGGGATCGGTGCGGGGCTGTGGCTCCTGACTGTCCTCCGTGATGGCGGTCGGGCCGGGGAGGATCCGGCCGGCGAGCGGGCGGGGAGGGTCCTCGCTGGGGTTCGGCCGCCCCTGGATGCCGCCCACACGAGCCCGGAGGACTGCGCTGGCTGTCACCCCCGTCAGAGCGCCGAGTGGCGGCGCTCGGTGATGGGGCACGCCGCCAAGAGCCCCCTGTTTCAGGGCCTCGAGATCCTGATCGAGGAGCAGGTCGGGCGCAGCGACGCCTGCCCCGGGGGCGCGGGGATCCTGCGGGCCGCGGACCCACGGACGGCCTGCACGGACCCGGCGACCGGGATCGTCGTGACCGGATCGGGGGGCGCCCTGTGGTGTGTCAACTGCCACTCCCCACGGGAGAACCTGGACGCCTCGCTGCCCCCTTGGGACGGCCTGGCCTCGCGCTCGGTGAGCCGGCTACCGCTGCGGGACCTGCAGCCGGAGAGCACGACCGAGGGCATCGACTGCGGGTTTTGCCATCAGGTCCACGGCCCGGTCACGCCTGGCGCCGAGGCTCTCGGCGGCTACGAGGGCAACCCGGGCTGGCTGTCGACGGCGACCGGTCGGCGCTTTTCCTCGCGCCCCGAGGACGCCCGCGGTCGGCCGGGGATCGCAAACAGTGGCTATGACTTGGACCCGGGCGAGCTGCTGTCGCCGGCTGGGGAGTCGGCTGGAGGGGATCCTCTGCGGCGCGACAGCGTGGCCCTGGCCCGGGTGCTCGCGGGGACCAGCGCCAGCGCCCTCGACCGGGACCCGGCATTTTGGCTGCGCGGGAGCGGGGCAGGGGAGCGCCGAGCACCCCGCACTTCAGCGGCCAGCGCAGAGTTGGTGCTCGGGGGGGCGCACCGTCGGCCTAGTCCAGAAGGCCGGGCGTACCTGGCCTCGAGTGAGTTTTGCGGGGCCTGTCACGACGTGCGTCTGTTTGGAAACGACGCCGTGTCCACGCCTCGCAAGGGCGAACATTTTCGACGCCTGCGCAACGCCTACAGCGAGTGGGTGGACTGGGCGGCGCTCGAGCGGGCCGCGGGCCGGGAGCCGGCGGACTGCCAGGACTGCCACATGAGCAGCTATCCCGGGGTCTGCGTCGCGGGGGATCCGCGGCCGCCCGTGCCCGGCGAGACCGACCTCTCGGCGCTGCGGCGCGGGTGTCCACCCGGGACCCACTTCGAGTCGCGGGCCCCGGGTGAGCGCCCCTCGCTGCGGGTCGCGGCCGGCTCGGGCGCCCGGGAGAGCGTCTCGACCCACTATTTTTCGGGTGTCGATATTCCGCTCACACCGGCCTTCGACAGCCGCTACATCGACCAGCCCGAGCTCGACGCGGCGGGCATTCCCCTGGGCGGGGATCCGCGCCGCGACCTGCTCTTGGGGCGGGCGTTTCGTTTTGAGCTGGACGAGGCGGCGCGGGTCGTGGGTCGGCGCCTCGAGCTGCCGATCGAGATCGAGAACACGGGCGCGGGCCATAAAATCCCGGCGGGGTTCTCTCAGGAGCGGGAGTTTTGGGTCCACCTGCGGGTGACGGATGCACAGGGGCGGCTGGTCTACGAGGTCGGCCGGGTCGAGCGCGGCGACGAAGACCTGCGCGACAAGCTCTTCGTCTCGGTCAACCTCGACGATCGAATTCGCAACGCGGCCGGGCAGCCCTTGGGCATGTTCGGGGCCGACATCGTCGATGGCCCGGACCTGCCGCGCTGGGAGGCTCTGGACGGCGACCCGCTGGACAAACTGGGGACGCCGGCGCCGACCCGGTTTCGGGGGCGGGGTCTGATCAATTTGCAAAATGGATTTCTGCGCTGTGTGCAGTGCATCGGTTTTGTCGACGCCGAGGGCCGCTGTCGGGCCAGCGACGGCGCGCAGGCGGCCCACCGGGCGGGGCGCTTCGAAGACGCAGCCCTGGACCCGGACACGGGCGCGTGTCTCTCCAACCTCCGTCCGGACGAGGCCCTGTTCGAGACCTACTTCCCCGTCGGAAGCCTCGACGCGACCCGGGGGGTGCTCAAGGGTCCCGACGCGATCATCGACCATCGCTCCGCGCCGCCGGGGGTGCCCCTGCGCTGGACCTACGAGCTCGACTTGAGTCCGGATCTCGAGGGGCCGCTGACGGTCGAGGCCCGGCTCTTGTTTCGCGCCTTCCCTCCGTTTTTGGTCCGTGCTTTCGCTCAGTATGAGGCCCTCCAAGACGCCCGCGGGCTCCGGCCCAGCGGCGCCCTGGTCACCCTCGAGATGCTCGACAAGCTCGAGGTCGTGGAGATCGCCACGCTCACGCGGGTCATCGACGGGCCGACATGAGCGAGGGTCGAGGGGAGGGCTGGCCCGAGGCCCTGTTCGCCGCGCCGATCTTGCGGGCCCTCGACCCGGCAGGGCGGCGCGCTGTCGAGGCTGCGGGGCGCCTGCGTCGCTTCGAGGCCGGGGCGTCCGTGTTCGAAGTGGGGGATCTGGGCGATGGCTTCTTCGTGGTCAGCGAGGGCGAGGTCGAGGTCTGGGCCCCGGGCCGCGGGACCGGCACGGGGAACGAACTGGGGGGGTCCGAGCTGCTGCGGGTCGCCCGTCTTGGGGAGACCTTCGGTGAGCAGGCTGCGCTGCGTGGGGCGGGGATCCGCTCGAGCGCGGCCCGAGCCCGGACCGAGGTGGTGTCGGCGGAGATCCCCGCGGCGCTGTTTCGGCGCGCCCTGGGCCGCAGCGGCGGCGACGTCGATCGATCGCCGGCTCAGCGTCTGCTGCGTCGAGCCGCGACCACGGACTTGCTGCGCCAGGTCGGCCTGACCCGGGATCTGCCCGAGGCCGACTTTGGGCTGGTCCTCGATGCGGCGGTCCAACACAGCTTCGAGCGAGGTGACTCCGTGTACGAGGTCGGTGATCCGGCGCGCGCCCTGTGGCTGATCGCGGACGGGCTGATCCAGCTGCAGACCGCGCCCGAGGGCGGGGAGATCCAGATCCAGGCCTACCTGCGCGCGGGGGACTTCTTTGGTGACGGAGAGCTGTTCGCCGGGGCGCCCCGGAGCCTGAGCGCGGTGGCCATGGGGATGTGTCAGCTGGTGCGTGTGGAGGCCGAGGCCGTGCGTGGGTTGGCCGACCGCAACCCGCATCTGCTCGAGCGCTCGCGGCGGATCCGGAGCGAGCGGGCGGCCCACCAAGCCGCGGTGGTGGAGGCGGCCCCCAAGACCACAAAACACGTGTTCGCCGATCTCTACCGGATGCAGATGGCGCGCTCACTGCTGACCATCGACCAAGACGCCTGTGTGCGCTGTGGCCACTGTGCGTGGGCCTGCGAACAGGTCCACGGGGTGGCGCGCCTGGTCCGGCGAGGGGACAAGGTGGTGACGCGCCTGCAGGGGTCCGAACATCCGGGCGCAGCCCGGGAGCTCCTGCTGCCCAACTCGTGCCAGCACTGTAAAAATCCGAGCTGCATGATCGACTGCCCGACCGGGGCGATCGGCCGGGATCCCGGGGGCGAGGTCTTCATCCGGGAGTCCCTGTGTACGGGCTGTGGAGCCTGCGCCAAGGCCTGTCCCTGGGAGAACATCCGCATGGCCCCGCGCCGGCTCCCAGCCGGGGCACCGGTGGCCCAGCAGTTCGCGCCGAGCCTGCGCGAGGCGGCCGAGCGCAGGGCGCTGTCGCTGGTCGACATGTTCCCCGAGGTCGCGACGAAGTGCGACCTGTGTCGGGAGTACGAGGCCCCCGCCTGCGTGCAGAGCTGCCCCACGGAGGCCATCGTTCGGCTCGAGCCCGAGCGCGACTTCGCCGAGGTCGCGGCGCTGCTGGGGGTCGGGGAGCTCGGGGGGCAGGACTCGAATCGAGGGGCTGACCCGGGGGTGACGCTGCGCCGCGGGGCGGCCCGCATCGCGCCGATGATCGTAGGTGGTGTAGCGATCGGGGCGGCTGTCACCGGGGCTGGGATGCGCGGCTTCGGGGGCTGGAGCGCGGCCGCGGGTCCAGGCTGGATCGCGGGCCTGCTCGCCGCCGCGACCATGGTCGCGCTCGCCGGCCACGCCCTGCCCAAGCGCGCGGTCAAGCTGTGGATGCGGCCGAAATCGAGGCGGCGCCCAGGCCCAGGCTTGGACCAGGCTCGCCCAGGCGCCCTCCCGCGCTCGCGGGTCCGCCCCTGGTACCGTCTGCACCTGGCCCTGGGCATGATCTTGCCGGCACTGATCTTGGCCCACGCCGGACCCGGGCGGGCCTGGTCCGGGCCCCTCGACCTCGCGGGTATCGTGGTGTGGCTGGCCTGGCTGAGCGTGTGCCTGGGGGCCTTCGGCGGGCTGAGTCAGGCGCTCCTGCCTCGGGTACTGACCCGCCTCGAACGCCGTGGATCTCTGCCGGAGGACCTCGTCGATGAGCGCGAAAAACTCCTGGACCGACTCCAGCGCGGCCTGTCGGGACGCTCGCCCGCGCTCAAAGAGTGGGTCGCTGTGCGCCTCCTGCCCTGGACGCGGGCACCCTTGGGCTGGGTGTGGCTCGCGGCCTCGGGGCGAGGGCTGAGCGCGCAGCGGGACCTGCTGCGCGCGGAGTGTGAGGCCTGGCTGACGACAGAGAAGGGGATCTCGAGCGCGCAGCCCCAGGCGCGAGCGCAGGCTTTGGAGGGCCTCGACGCGGTCTTGGATACCTGTGTCGAGATGCGTGCACTGCCGGCCCGCCGCCTGTCGACGGCGCTGCTGCGAGGCTGGCTGGGGCCCCACGCCCTGCTCACCGGAGCGCTGCTGGTCGCGCTCGCGGCCCACGTGGTCTCGGTGGGGACCTCCTGGGGAGGCGGGTGAGCCGATGAGCGAAGCCGACACCGAGCGCGAGAGTGGGGAGCGCGAGCGCGAGACAGGCGGGCGAGCCCTGGTCTCGGTGGCGGCCGCCCGCCTCCAGGGGCGTCGGCGCAGCGCCCCGAAGATCGAGCGGACCACCGACGTCACCCGCCCGCGCGGGTGGCTGGCCGGGAGCGTCGCGGGCGGGCTGGGCCTGCTCGCGGCGGCGTTGATCGATGTGGGCGCCGGCCGGAGCTTGGCGACCCAGACCCGGGGGCTCTCGCGTCCGCACCGAGAGGCTGGCCTGGACTGCGCGAGCTGCCACGGGGACGGGCGACCTGGGCCCGCGAGCGCCGCTAGCGATCCCGGAGCGACCTGTGTGGGCTGCCACCCGGGCCACGCGTCGACCCGGGTTGGGCACGCCCGACTCCAGTCTGCCGGCGAGCTGGGGTGCACCACCTGTCACGCGATCCACAGCGCCCACGGCGGGGTGACCTTCGAGCCGGGGGGGGGCGTGGTCCGCTGGCGCAACGGTGAGCAGTGGCGCCTCGATGGGCTCGATATCCCGGCGTGGACGGGCCGGGAGGCGGGCACGGTGGCGCTGGTCGAGCTGGGCAGCTGCCGGAGCTGCCACAGCCCCGCGCTGGTCGACGATCCCATGGCCCACTGTCTCCGGCGTGGCCCCGGCGGCGCCGATCCGGATGCGGCGAGCCTGTGTTTCGACGAGCACACGCCCCTGCTCGAGGCTGCGGGGGGCGAGCGGGCCGCGCTGTGGGAGCTCGCCCGGGAGGCGGCGAGCGCCTCTGAAGCGGCGCCGCGGGGGCCAAGAACAAAGACCGGTGGTCCGCGCCTGCCCCTGTGGCTGGGCCTGGGTCTGGGAGGGGGTGGCCTGGGGTTGCTGGGGACCCGCGTCTACAGGCGGCGGGAAGATCTGCGATTCGCCGCGAGGGTCGGGTCCGGCGGTGGAGGCGAGTCGGGCGGGCCGATTTTGCGCCCGGCCCAGCGCCGCCGTCTGCCGGTCATCGACACGGCGACCTGCATCGGCTGCAACGCCTGCATCGACGCCTGCCCCTACGACGTGCTCGAGCTGCGGGCCTACGTGGCGGTGCTCGCTCGCCCCGACGACTGTTGCGGCCTGAGCCTCTGTGAGCAGCGCTGCCCCAACGGCTCGCTGGTGATCCGCGAGGGGGAGCACCTGCCGAACTTGCCGAACATCGGCGAGAGCCTGGAGGCCGCGGGCGCCCCCGGGGTGTATCTCGCGGGGGACATCACCGGGCTGCCCTTGATCCGCAACGCGATCAACCAGGGGGCGCACGCGGTCGGCAGCATCGCGGACAGCTTGGAGGCCGAGTCCCGGACAGGTTCGGGGACAGGTTCGGGCTCGGGGACAGGTTCGGGCGTCGGGTCGAGCCCCGCGCTCGACTTGATCATCGTCGGCGCGGGCCCTGCAGGGATCGCCGCGGCGCTCGAGGCCAAAGGTCGAGGCCTGCGCTACCTCGTGCTCGAGCAAGCGAGCGCCGCCGAGAGCATTCGCAGCTTTCCACGCGGCAAGCTCGTCTTCGATCAGCCTTTGGGCATGCCCATGGTCGGCGATCTGTGGCTGGCCGAGTCGACCAAGGAGGCGCTGCTCGGCAAGTGGATGCGGATCGTTCACAGCGAGGGGCTTAAAATCCGCGAGCGGACCCGGGTGCTCGGCTGCACACGCAGGCCGGGCGCGCTCGAGGTCGAGGTCCAGACCCAGCCCGGGCCCGAGAGGGACGCGGTCGGAGATGGGGGAGCGGCGCCGGTCGAGCGGATCCGAGCGGCACGTGTGCTGTTGGCCTTCGGCAGGCGGGGATCGCCTCGCAGGCTCGACGCAGCGATCGCCGAGGACATGATCGATCACGTCCACTACACCCTGGCCGACGCGCGCAGTTTTGCTCATCGGAGGATCTTGGTCGTGGGCTTGGGGGACGTCGCCATGGAGGCCACGATCGCGCTCGCCAATCAGCCGGGGACGCGGGTGACCGTGTCGTATCGAGGTTCGGATGTTCGGCGTGGGAAGCGACGCAATATGGAGGCCCTGCGCCGCCTGGTCGCCGCCGGTCGCGTGGAGATGCTGTGGTCGACGGAGGTCCACGAGATCGAGGCTGGGCGGGTCCTGTTTCGTTCTCCGGGCCAGGGCCTGGACGCGGATGTGGGCGTGGGACCAGCACTCGAGCGGTCTGTGGACACTGTCTTTGTGATGGTCGGAAACGTGGCGCCGACTGGGCTGTTGACCGCTTTTGGTGTGACGAGTCGGGAGCTCGAGTGAGGTGGGCGCTCAAAACCGAGCTGGGGCCGGGGCGCTGGTGTGCGACCGCAGACCCCACTCGGGGACTGTGAGGATCGAGCTCACTGCTCCGGCGATTGTTGGTTCATTCAATGCAGAAGGTGGCTACCCTTCGTTCTATGTCGAGGTGTGTGGAGGCGAGCGGTGGGGATGAGGGCGTGAGTTGGGTGACCTTGCACGGTCGGCTCGGGCAGGCAGCCTTCGCCGGCTACCTCGACGCTCTCGATCGACGTTTGGAGGCGATCGCCCCGTTTGTGA
>CAYVJQ010000001.1:155369-164035 GCA_964451725.1 uncultured Nannocystaceae bacterium
GCCGGCTACCTCGACGCTCTCGATCGACGTTTGGAGGCGATCGCCCCGTTTGTGATGGTCGTCGATGGGAGCGACCTCGAGTCGGCTGGGATGCAGCTCGAAGGCAGCCCCGGACCGCGCTGGCACCGGGTTCGGGCCACGCGGGTGGCTGCCTTCCACAAGGGGATCGCGTTTGTGACCGGCCCCGACACGAGCCGGGAGCAGGTCCGGGTTCTGTGCAGTATGCAGCCCCCCGGGGTGCCCTACGCCTTTGTCTCCGATCGCTGCGCGGCGCTGACTTGGGCGCGGGCGCACCTCGACCAGGCTCCCCCCAGGTCGGCCAGCCGTCTGCCGACCACGTCGCTGAGCACGTCGCTGGGCACGTCGCTGGGCACGTCGCTGGGCAGGTCGCTGGGCAGGGGGGAACCGCGCGAGCTGTGACCGCCGCTCGAGCTTGCGGCGCTTGCACTTGCCGCGCTCGCGCTTGCCGCTGGGGGTCGCAGGCGATACACCCCGGCCGTGCTCCCGTGGCAGACGATCGCTGAGGCCGAGGCGCCCGATGGCCAACGAATGGTGCTCAGCCGCAGGGGCCAGGAATTTTTGATCCGCGTCGGCGGCTGGGACCTCATGTCGAGCCGCGACGACACCACGGCGCGGGCCCTGGCGAGCGTCGGCTGTGAGGTCCTCGGTGCGCACCGACGCGCACTCGGGATGGGGGCGCCGGGTCGACCGCTGCGGGTTCTGATCGGCGGGCTCGGTATGGGTTTCTCCGTGGCCGCTGCGATCGATGCGCTCACCGCCCAGCCCGAGCTCGCTGCCCAGGGTTTCGAGATCGAGGTCGCGGAGCTCACTTCGGCGGTCGTGACCTGGAACGAGGGCCCCCTGGCGGCGCTCGCCGGCGCACCCCTGCGAGACCCTCGGGTCCGGGTTCACGTGGGCGATGTCGCCGAGCACATCGCCGCCGCTGCGCCGGGCACCTGGGACGCGATCTTGCTCGACGTCGACAACGGCCCGGACCCGCTCGCCCACGATCAAAACGCCGGGCTCTACGGAGGCAAGGGGCTCGCCCAGGCTCACCGCGCGCTCGCAGTGGGGGGCGTGCACGGGGTTTGGTCGTACTCGGACGAGGGCACGTTCTCACAGGCGCTGCGTCGAGCGGGGTTCTCGGCCTCGGTTCACCGGGTCGCCAACCGGGGTCGGGACCGAGGCCGGACCCACGCGATCTGGGTGGGCTGTCGAGACTCGAAGCGGCAGGGGACGACTCGGCGCTCGCCAAAAGCGAAGTCCAAGCGGCGCTCGTAGCAGCCCCTCCGAGACCCTGTGCCCCTCCGAGACTCAGGGCACGGCGAAGTAGGACAAACACGACGGAGCGGCGCCCTAATCCCTGTTCTGGAGCACCGACTTCGACGCTCGCTTCTGCAGGGTCACGAGAGGTCTCTATATCGAAGAGTTCGCCGATGGTGGCGTGACCTTGACGGTGGCGTGTGACCCTCGACGACCTTCGCCGACTCTTCGATGGTGACGATGTCTCGTGCATCGTCCTGGTGTTCGAAGACCACGACGGCATCGACGTGGCTCCCGGGATCGTGGGGTTCGACCGGCCCGCGATGTGGCGTGTGATTCGGGCGATTCAGTCGGCACTGGAGACAGAGCTCTGGGGTCCAGGCTGAGCCTCCGGTTATTCGAGGTGAGGACGCGAGCTGATGTCCACACTTCGGACCAGATGTGTCGAAGCAAGACGTGGGCACGTTCGGTGGTCAATGCAGCGAGGTGTGTGTGCTCGAGTGTGGCTACGGCTGCCGAGGTGATGAAGGCCGCTTCACCGAGGAGGGCCGCTGCATCCGCTCCACCTGTGCCGCGGGAGAGAGCAGCGCGATGGCCTGTGAGACCTGCCTCGGCTGGCGACAGATCACCAAGGAGGACCAGTGGCTGGGCCGGAGCGACTGCGAAGATCTCACGGCGAAATGTCACGAGGTCATGGCTGCGCGACCAAGTGTGGGGTCGTCGGGCCAGTTTGCTGTGCATGGCACTTCCACGACGGCGACAAAATTACGCGGTCGGTCCGAGCTTGGTGAGTCAGCAGAAGGATTGCTCCATCTGGGGCCAAGTCGAAGAGCACAGCTACGTGCGGACCACGGACTGCGAGAAATAGATGTAGGCGACGGTTCGACCCGGCCTGTCGGGCCGAGCGGTCCGCGCCTGGAAGCGCCGCCTGGCGTGGGCTATGTTCAGGCTGTGCTGACTCGACGAGGATCCTGTCTGCTGCTCCTGCTCTCGCCCCTGACGGCGCTCGCCTGCGATGAGCCTGAAGCGGGGCCCTGTGAAGCGCGCTCGGACCCCATCGTGGTCTTGGGCCAGGGGGTCGGAGGGGCCTTCGAGCCGCTCGCCGAGGGCCAGGTCGTGGGCTTGGACATCGCGCCCCAGGGCGGCTTCGGGGTCACGGTCTTGATTCGCACCGAGGGCCTGATCGCCAACGGTGAAGCCGACGCCGAGGCCCAACTCGACATCGAGATCGACGGCCAGGCGGCGGGTACCTTCCTGCTCACGCCCGCGCCCTTGTTGTGCCAGACCGACGGCTCCGGTGGGCGGATCTCCGTGGGAACGGTGGTCGGCCTCGACCCGGACATCTACTCGACCAACGACGACCTGGTGGAACTCGACGGCAAACAGGCGACCTTGGATGTCACCGTGACGGACGGGGCTGGGAATTCGGCGACCACCCGTCAGCGGGTGGTGATCTCGGCGGGGGGGTGACTGGTGGACCTTCGAACGAGCTGGATGAGCTGGACGGGGCGGGTCGCCTGCAGGGCGGCGCTGCTCGCCTCGGTGATCGGTTTTTTGGGATCGGGCGTCGGGTGCAAGCCTGAGCCCGAGCCGGAGAAGGGCTGCCTCAGCTGCCACCAGGGGGTCGAGCGGGCCCACGGTCCGATCGCGGAGAACGACTGCGTGACCTGTCACGGGGGTGACCCGGAGGCCTCGACCAAGGCGGGCGCGCATATACCCGTGCCGGAGAACTGGGTCGCGGTTCGGGGCGACGGCCTGCCCCCGGCGCCACACGGCTTCATCCGTGATTTCGCCCCGGACCAGCTCGACGCCATCGACCCGGACTACGTTCGGTTCATCAACCCGGGCGACATCCGGGTCCTCGATCGGACCTGTGGTGTCTGCCATCCAGAGCACGCGGACAATATCCGCAGCTCGGTGATGACCACCAACGTGGGCCACTACTACCCGACCTTGTACCTGGCGGGGATCCAGGACGAGGCCCTGGCCCACTACGGCTCGTTCTTGGCCTCCGACCCGGACTGCGATCCCGAAGCTCACCCGGGCACGGTCTGCGAGCTCGAGACCCTGGTCCCGGCGACCGCCGAAGAGATCGTCGACGTGATCGCGTCGGGTGACCTCGCTGATCTGGAGGAGCTGGCCTACGGCCACTACCTGGCCAAGAACTGCAACACCTGTCACCACGCGGGCTTCCCCCGCAACAACTCGGCGGGCCTGTTTCGGTCGACGGGCTGCACCGGTTGTCACATGGTCTACAACGAGTTCGGGACCTACGAGGGCGGTGATCCGACCATCGCCAAAGGCTCGCCCGTGCACCCGCAGCGCCACGAGATCACCAAGCGGATCCCCTCGGAGCAGTGCGGGACCTGTCACTTCCAAGGTGGGCGCATCGGCCTGATGTTCAGGGGCATCCGCGAGGGGGGCTTCGGCGAGGCCGAGACCCCGCCCCACGCGACGCCGATCCAAAAGACCCTCTACGGCCACGCGCCCGGCTACTACTTCACCGACGAAGACGACACCAACAACATCGACGAGACCCCCCCCGACCTCCACTACGAGGCCGGCATGCACTGCGCCGACTGCCACGTGGGCTCGGATGTGCACGGCGACGGCAGGCTGCACTCCTCCTCCAAGCTCCAGGCTTCACTGCGCTGCGAAGACTGCCACGGGAGCGTGGACGCGGCGGTCGAGCCCGACACCCAAGGTGTGTTCCGAACCCTCAGCGGTCGGGTCTTGTCCCAGCTCTCCCAGCGCCCCGACGGGACCATCGTGCTCACGGGGATCGTCGACGGTGCCGAGCACGAGGTCGCCCAGCCGGCGAGGTTGCTGTCCGCGGGCGGTGGGGCGACCAACGAGATGCACGCGGCCATGGCCCGCATCGGCGGCGACGGCTGGTCACACACCGACAGCCTGACCTGCGACACCTGCCACACCAGCTACAATCAACAGTGTGTGGGCTGCCACGTCAGCTACGACCTGCGCCTGGACAGCATCGACTACCAGACCGGGCGCGTGAGCCCGGGCCTGACCCGCGGCGGCCGGTCCCGCTACTCGCTCACCGATGTCCTCTTGGGTACTGCCCCCGACGGTCGGGTCCAGTCGGTGGTCGCCTCTCAACAGGTCCAGATGGCGGTCATCGGCGCCGAGGCCTTCGGCACCGTGGAGGGCGAGGTCCTGATCGGAGAGCTGGGCGAAGACGGAAAGGTCATTGGTGAGTTCCGGCACCGGGACGGGCTGGCTGCGAACAACGGCTTTGTGCCGTTTTTCCAACACACCACCACGCGCAACCCTCGCGGCTGCGAGGTCTGCCACCGCCGCGAAGACACACCCGAAGAGACGGCCCGGGTGCGGGGCGTCTATGGCTTCGGGACCGGCGAATTCATGACCCCTGGACCCGGCGGGACCGAGGTCGACGGGCTCCAGTTTCTCGACGCCGAGGGCGAACAGACGACGACCTGGGTCCACCCGAACACGGGCCCCGTGTCGTCGCAGCGGATTCAAAATGCGCTCGACGTGATACTGGAGTCGCCGTGACCCGCAGGACCTCGACGCGCACGGAAGGCGCCCGCTTTTGGCGCTCCCGCAGGACCTCGGCATGGCGCGGCCCTCGGTCGCTGATCTCGAGCGCGGCCGCGTGTATGTGCCTGTTGTCCCCGGCCTGCCAAGACGACGTCGACGACGACGATGATGGCGACGGCGACGACGACGGTGGGGCCGTGTTTGCCGAGGCCGTCGACGGCCTGGCTCATGGGGTCGCGCTGGGGGCCTGGTCGTCCGGCAGCGACCTGCTCGTGGCCGGCGGCCGGCTCAGCGCCAAGCCGGGAGACGAGTACGGTTCGCCGGGGGTCGTGGTTCGGATCACGCCGGAGGGCAAAGCCTGCCGGGCCCTCGAGGCCGACCGCACCCTGTGGTGGATCCACGGCGCCGAGGGCCCGGGCGCGGACCCTGACAATTGGTACGCGGTCGGCGAGGGCGGGCTCATCGTTCATCACCTACCCGGGGGCGCCTCGGTCGACGAGAGCGTCGTCAGCGATGCGATCTTGTACGGGGTGTGGGCCGGCGAAGATCAGATTCTGGCTGTGGGCGGCGATCCCTTCGGGCCCAACTCGGGCGAGGTCTGGCGCCGAGACCCGGGCAGCGAGGCCGAGCAGGGCAGCTGGTCGCTGGTCGCCGGGGATCTTCCAGGGGTCGCGTTCAAGGTCTGGGACCATTGGATCGTCGGTGATGGCGTTGCCTGGCGCCTCGACGGAGACACGCTGGTCGAGCATCACCCGCCCGGAGGCGAGCGCCTCACGACCGTGCGCGGGCGCAGCGACGACGACGTCTATGCCGTGGGTGGGTTCAGCGGACCCGTGCTCCTGCACTGGGACGGCGCCTCCTGGTCCGAGATGACCATCGACGTGGCCTGCGTCAGCGGTGGCCTCAACGGGGTGTGGACGGCACCGGGGGAAGACCTGTGGATCGGCGGCTTCTTCGGTGGCGCGGCGCGCTTCGACGGTGAGCGCTGGAGCTGCAGCGCCGAGCCCCTGACCTTCGAGCACTACCACGCCGTGTGGCGGCACCAGGGTGAGACCTGGTGGGTGGGCGGGAACCTTCTCAAGGCTGGGGGCTCGGCGCTGAGCTTGGCGTGGACCGGCGGAGAACCGCCCTCGAGTGTGCTCGACAGCTGCGACTGAGGTCGGGCGATGCGGACCTACGGAGCCAAGAACGCGGATCACGAGGCCAAGCGTCAGCGCATGGTCGCCCAGATCTCACCCTTGATCGTGCGCGCCGCCCCGTCTCGGCCGAGCCTCCGGGAGATGGCCAAGGCCGCAGACGTGAGTGTCAACAACTTGCGGCACTACTTCGGCACGCGCGAAGGGGTGCTCCAGGCCGTATTCGAGGCCATGGGGAAGCTCGGGGGCCCCTATGTGGAGCGGGCGCTCGCCTACACGGAGCTCAGCCCGCGCGAAGGGCTGACCCGGCTGCTCCGAGAGCTGGTCGCGGCTTGGGTGCCCGAGCGCCTCGCGGGTCTGCACCACAGCGGGATCTCGGAGGGCCTGGGCTCGCCGGTCCTGGGGCCCATCTACGTGGAGAACCTGCTCGAGCCCACGCTCGCGGTGGTCGAGACCATGCTCTCGAGTTGGGCAGGGCGCGGCGAGCTCGAACTCGAGGATCCTCGGGCGGCGGCGCTGGCTCTGTTCGGCCCGGTGCTCGTCGGCCTGCTCCATCAGCGCGGCCTGGGTGGGGCGGGCTGTCGCCCCCTGGACCTCGACGCCTTTGTCGAGACACACGTGAGTGGGTGGTTGAGTGGGTACGCGGCCAAGTGACAGGTGTGGCCGCCGTGGCCCGGTCCGCTCGTGGGCGGCTTTGGTCTCGGTCTCGATCTCGATCTCGATCTCGATCCTGGCTGGGAGCGGCGGCTGCGAGCGCAGCCAGGGCCCAGATCTGGAAGACCCGAAGGGCGCGCGCACCGAGTCTCTCGCCCGGCCCGAGTGCCGGGTGGTGTTCGACGCCGGGAGCAGCGAGACGCGCATGCACCTCTACGTGCGAGAAGAGGGAGGTGGCTGGGTGAGTCGCGCCGAGCGCCAGGGGTTGGCGATGGCCGACCCGGTGTTGGAGCGCGGGGGCAAGACCTGGACCGACGCGGAGGCAGTCGTCGATGAGCTCGGGGGCATGTTCGCCGACGTGGCCGCGGACTGGAGCGGGCGCTGCACCCTGCGATCGATCTCCGTGTTGGCCACCGGCGGGATGCGCCTGGCGGCCCAGCACTCGGCGCCGCGCAGCGCTCAGCTACACAGACGGGTCTGCGCGGCGCTGCGCGAGGAGGCCACGCAGACCAGGGCAGCGCAGCCCTCGAGGCCCTCGCTGTGGGCCTCCGAACCCCGGGTCGAATCCCGGACTCTGACCGGCGTCGAGGAGGGTGTGTACGCCTGGCTGGCCGTGGCGACGACGCGTGGACGGAGAGACTTCGGGCTCGTGGAGATGGGCGGGGCCTCCGTCCAGATCGTGTTTCCTTGTCCGGGCTGCGCCGATGCTCGGGCTGTTCGTCTCTACGGGTCGTCGGGCGTGCCGGGAGGATCGGGATCGGGTCGTGGGGAGCCCGAGGTGCTCGAGCTCTACGCCCACTCTTTTCTCGGCTTGGGCACGAGCGAGGCCGCGGGCAACGTCGGGACGGGCCCAGCCTGTGCCTACGGAGCCGGCGAACAACCGGGTCCGGATGGGCGGGCGTGGAGCCCCGAAGACTGCCGTCGAAACATGGTGATCATCGATGACGCCGGGCTCCTCGATCCGCGCGGGCCGAGTGGATCGGCGAACTCTGTGCGCGTGCCTGTCCCCCTGAGCGACGCGGCCGTGGTCCAGGGGGAGTGGGCCCTGGCGGGGGCCTTCGCCTACGCCGACCCCAGCGACATAGGGACCTGCTGCGAGTCTCGCGGGGACTGCTACGACACTGAGAACGCCTGCTTTCGGGCGGTCTACCAGCCGGCGCTCTTGGACGCCCTGGGCATCGCGGGGCGGGCCGAATCGCTGAGCTGGACCGCAGGGGCGGTCGCCTGTATCGCGGACGACTGTCTGAACTGAGAGGGGGGAGGGGAGCTGGGAGTCGGGCTCACGCAGCTCCGCCCAAAAGCAGGTGCAGATCGATGTACTTCGCCAGCGAGAGCGCGGTCTGGCCCAAGATGTCGTCGTCGAGGGTCTCGCCCACGTCCTCACAGGCACCGAAGAGGGCCTCGCGCAGGGTCTGACCGGCGATCAGGCGGGTCAAGAGGGCGGCCGAGCGGGGCTTCAAGGGCTGGGTGTACACCCGATCGTCGAGCTGGCGAAAACAGGCTACGGCGAAGTGACCCGGCTCCGGATCGAAGTCGGTCGGGAGGGGACTGGGAACCGGGTGGATGGCCCAGTCGAAGCGAAGAATCAGGGTCGTGGGGTTTGTAGCGATCCCGCGATCGAGGTCGATGGGGGCCTCGCTCTGCACCCCGTTTGGGCGTGGATCGTTGCGCACCATCCGTTTGCCGACCTCGAGTTCGGCGAGCGGCCCGAGCCAGTCGGGGGTGTCCGGGTCCTGGGCCCAGCGCGGCAGAGACCAGGTCACGAAGTCGGCGGGCACGTCCCGGAAGATGCATGTGTCCGGTCCGGTGCTGCGCACCCAGGTGTGGATTTCCTCGTGCAGCCGGTCGGGCCCCATCCATTGGGCGGCGCCACCCAGGAAGCTCTGGGTGGTGCGGAAGATCCGGCTGTGGACCATGTGGTGGTAGGCCACGAGGCGCTGAGGGCCGAGCGCGAGCATGCCGGTGCGGGTCGCGTCGTCGAGGCCGAGCGTCGCCAAGGTCCCCTGGGGATCACGCTCGATGGCGGCCGCGAGCTCGGGGTCACGGATGACCCGGGCGAGGGCACGCTGGATGAGCTCGGAGCTGTTCGCCGGG
>CAYVJQ010000001.1:164135-169754 GCA_964451725.1 uncultured Nannocystaceae bacterium
GGCCAGTGGGTGTGGCCGGCGACGTGCATTTGAACGACCCGATCGAGGGGGTAGCCAGCCAGCATCTCGTGGGCATCGAAGCCGTGGTTTTTGGCGTTGACGTAGATGTTGTTGACGTCGAGGAGCAGGCCGCAGTCGGCCTCCTCGCAGACCATGGTCGCAAACTCGGCCTCGCTCATCTGCGGGACCCCCATGGGCAGGTAGTAGGAGATGTTCTCGACCGCGAGCTCGACCCCCAGCCGATCTCGAGCCTCGCGCACCCGGGCCGCGAAGCGCCGGGCGGTGGCCTCGTCGAGGGGGAGGGGCAGCAGATCGTGGAGCACGGCCCCACCGTCGGCCGAGAAACACATGTGGTCGCTGTGCCAGCGGGCCTTTCGCTCGGCCAAGAACCTGCGCAAGCTGGCGAAGTAGTCGAGGTCGAAGGGATCGAGGCCGCCCAGGGACATCATTACGCCGTGGGTGATGCTCGGGATTCGCTCGACCAGGGCATCGAAGATCCGTCGGTTTCGACCGCCCCGGCCCATGTAGTTCTCAGGGCAGACCTCGAGGAAAGCGAGGCGCTGGGCGAGCGTCTGTCCGGCTCCCGATCCCGCTGCCTCGCTGTCGGCACTGGGACCATCGAGGGCCGCCTCGGCATCTTGGAGGAACTCGGCCCGCAGTCCCAGACCGACGCCCATAGGTGTGTCCGAGGCGTGGAAACGTTTGCGAATCTTCGACACGGTACCGGGTTGTTAGCACCAAAAATGAAGCGCCCGGGGCCGAAGACCACGGGCGCGAATGGGTGAGAAGCTCACCCGGTTAGAGAGCGGCTCAGCTGGCGCCGCTGCAGGAAGCCTCGCCATCGGCGGCGGCATCCTCAGCGTCAGCTTCACCACTGCAGGAAGCTTCGCCGTCAGCGGCGGCTTCGCCACTGCAGGAGGCTTCGCCATCAGCGGCGGCTTCGCCACTGCAGGAAGCTTCGGCGTCTTTGTCACCACTGCAGGAAGCCTCGCCCTCGGCGGCGGCGGCGTCGTCGGGGGTCGTAGTGGCCCCTTCTTTTTCACAAGCGGTGAGCGCCAAGCTGCCAGCGCCCAGGATTGCGAGGGTGGCCACGATGTCCTTGAGGTTTGCCATAGTCTTTGTCCTGATCCTTCGTCGGTTGTCCCGGGTATTGGGTGTTCACGCGAACAGAGTTGTCGGTGGGGGAGCCCGGGACTCGAGATTGGGCGCATCCATATCACGGCCTCTGTCCAGCGTCACTGAACAACTGCCTAGAAAATGTGCAAAAGCTCGCACCCCGGGCAAGAACTTGCTCGGGTCATCCTTGTTACTGCGGAGAACGAAGAAATTTGTGTGTTCGGCGCGTGGACAGCCTGATCCTGATTGATCCTGATCGAAATGGTGGCTTTGATCGCTCACCCAACGTCGATGTTGTCAGCCACCCCGCACGGGTTTCACCGGAGAGAGCAGGGCGGTCCGCAGATCGACCTGATCTCGTGGTTCTGCGAGGATCTCGGGTCGGCCATCGCGGATCTCGACGGCGAGGCCCGAGAGGGTGGACACGGATTCAGGGACCTTCTTTGCCCCGAGATGGGCCTGCATGATCGCGGATGGAGAGATCTCGATCGAGAGCTCTCCGTCGGCGTACCAGCGAGCGGCCAGACGATCAAAGCGGGCGAACAACTCGTCTGGGCTCCATCGTCGCCGGGTCTCGAGAGTGTCGCCCAGCGAGGTCACGAGATCGTCGAGGGAGTGGCGCCCGGCCGACGCGCGCCGCAGGCTGAGGTCGAGGTCGTAGGCGATGGCTGCACCGCCCCAGTAGACCCGGCCGTAGCCGCCCGAGCGCCGCATGTCACGGCTGGCCCGCCCGAGGGAGTCGCTGCCTCCCGCCTTTTTGAAGCCCGTGTACAGGCGCGCGAGCCCGAGTCGGACCTGGTGTTCAGCGAACGACTCTCCAGGTCGGGGCGCCTCGCCGAGGCTGTGTACACCCGCGCGCGCACGCAGGACCTCCGTGTAGTAGGTGACGAAGCCCTCGGACATCCACGGCGCAGAGATCAGGGGTAGGGCGAAGTGGAGGAGCTCGTGCACGGCGACCCACTCCCCGAGCAGCGCGTCGTCGCTGGCCTCGCTGTCGACCAGCAACATGGCCGAGGCTCCGCCGCCGCGCCTGGCCATGCCGAACAACACCGGTGCGTCGCGCCACCCCGGGCTGGGGATCACGACCACGCTGACTCGGTCGCGGGGGCAGGCGTCGTAGAGCGCGGCGCCGGTCTCCGCCGCGAGCCGGAGCCAGGCCTCGATGCCGGCGTCGCTGGCTCGGCGTGGACCCTCGAGGACGGCGACCTCGAAGGTCGCACCGGCGACCGAGAACGACAGACTCTGGAGATCGCCGATGGCCATCCACGCGCCCCAGGTGAACGCGCTGGGTTCGAGGCGACGCCAGGACCCGGGCTCGCTCGAGCTGTTCTCCCCAGACCCAGACCCAGACCCAGACTCAGACCCAGACCCAGACTCAGACCCGGCGATCGGTGCCCAGGGCGTGTTGGCCTGGACGCCCTCGGGCAGGATCAGGCGCGCGCGGGCGTCGAGCTCTGGGGGCAGCTGCGCCGGGTGCCAGAGCCAGCGGTGGGGGGAGAGCAAGATCGAAGCCCCGATCCGCTGGGTGTCGCGGCCGCCCTGGGCGATCGCCGTGTCGAGGTCGATGTCGAGGTCGAGACAGCCGTGTTCACCCAGGTCGTCGACACGCAGGCTGCGGCCCTCACGCGCGAGCGCCGGGCCACCCCGAACCCGAGCCTCACGCAGGCTGGCCAGCGCATCCTCGGAGGCGACCAGGCGCGCGGGTGTGGGACCGTCGATACACAAGCTCAGGGCGAGGTTGTGCAGGCCCTCGTCGAAGCGGGCCGTGTAGCGCCAGCGCGCGCTGTGGTCGGCGTGGGCCGAGCCCTGCTGCGCCCCTTCTCCCGGGGCAGCGACCCTCGGGCCGCCGTGGCAGGCCCCGAGCAACGCCACGGTGACGGTCAGGAGACCGAACGATGGTCGAAGTCGGACCGGCCGCAGGGGAGGTCGAGATAGCGACACCGTAGACACGGTAGCAGGTTGTCATCCCTCAACTCGCCCACCATGATGAGCCGGTGAGCGCCCCGAGCTCGGTCGAGATCACCAAGGCGCGCGCGATGGGCATCCTCGGCGTGCTCACGGCGATCAACTTCGTCAACTACCTCGATCGCTATGTGCTGGCCTCGGTGCTCGAGAGTCTGCGCCTGGACTTCGGCCTCGACGATGGGAGCGCCGGGCTCCTGGGTCTGACCTTCATCGTGGTCTACACCCTGATCTCCCCGTTCACCGGGTGGTTGGGCGACCGGAGGACCCGCAAATACCTGGTTGCCGCGGGCGTGGGTCTGTGGAGTCTGGCGACCATCGGCAGCGGCTACGCCGAGAGCTACGAGGGGCTGCTGTTCATGCGTGCCCTCGTGGGGGTCGGCGAGGCCGGCTACGCGACGGTCGCCCCGTCGATGATCGCGGACCTCTACAAGCCCGATCGGCGCGGGCGTATGTTGGCCGTGTTCTATCTCGCCATACCGGTGGGCTCGGCGCTCGGGTACATGTTGGGGGGAGCCGTGTCCGGCAACTGGGAGTCGCTGATCGGCCTCGAGGGGGCGCGCCTCCTGGGTCTCGATGGTTTCACCGACCCCGGGTGGCGCCTGGCCTTCATCGTCGCCGGGGCGCCGGGGCTGTTGTTCGCGCTCGCGGCCCTGTTCATGAAAGAACCGATCCGGGGCGCCAACGATGGGGAGGGGGAGGTCGCCGAGCCCGGCCTCGACAGCCCTAGGGCGGTCGTCAAGCGGCTGTTGGCGAGCCCGGCGTGGCGGACCACGACCGCCGGCATGGTGCTCCTGACCTTCTCCATGGGTGGGCTCGCGTTTTGGGCCCCGACCTTTCTACAGCGGGCCCACGGAATGGACGAGAGTTCCGCAGGCATGATCTTTGGTGGGGTCGCGGTGGTTGCGGGGATCTTGGGTACGCTGCTCGGGGGGCTGCTCGGTGATCGCCTGTTTGCCCGCCGCCAGGGCGGGTACCTCACCGTCAGCGGCTGGGGGATGATCATCGGTGTGCCGGGGGTGCTGTGTATGGCGTTCTTCGACCATCGAATAGCGATGCTCGTGGCCGCCTTCGTCGGCGAGTTCTTTCTGTTCTTGAATACGGGTCCCCTCAACGCCGCGCTGATCGGCTGCGTCCCCAACAACCTCCGGGCGAGCTCGATAGCGATCAACGTGTTGATGATCCACGCGCTCGGGGACGCGGTCTCACCCTATTTGATGGGCCTGCTCTCCGACGCCTCGGGGCCGGCCCTGGCGGGGACCTGGCTCGGAGCCACGCCCGAAGCCGCCGGGATCCGCCTGTCGATCGCGCTGATCTCCCTGCCCATGATCGTCGGTGGAGTGTGGTTGGTACGTGGGGCCAAGGCCATCGACGCACATCCGGATGGGCTCGGCGCCAGGGACTGAGGGTGCACTGAAACTGCACCTTTGTGTTCGCCCGCGTGGTAGCGTGATCCGCGAGATCCAATGAGTGCCGCCGCGCGAGTCACCGACCCACATGTCTGCCCGATGGCGTCGCCCATCCCCCACGTCGGCGGGATGGTCGCTCCGCCGGGTGTGCCCACAGTGCTGATCGGCAGCTTGCCGGCGGCGACCCAGGGTGGCGTGTGTGTGTGCGTGGGCCCGCCCAACGCGATCGCGGTCGGCTCGACGACCGTGGTGGTCGGCAACAAGCCCGCGGCCCGCAAGGGCGACCCCACGACCCACGGTGGCAAGATCGTCGGGGGCTGTCCCACGGTGCTGATCGGCGGTTGATGCCAAAGGCGAGGCGATGACGGTCGACGACAGGATCCGGGCGCTGGTCGCCAACCTCCCCAACGTGCTGCCGACTTTGGATCCTTCGGCTCGCTCCAAGCCCGCGATCGTCCATGCCCTGGTCATGCCGCTGATCGCGGCGTTGGGTTATGCGCTCTTCGACCCGCGGGAGGTCGTGCGCGACGCGGAGGTCGACTTCACGATCTTTCTCGAGGGCATACCCACGTTGCTCTTCGAGGTCAGGTCCAGCCTCGCCACGCCCGCGGGCGGACCCGGGCCGGCGCTCTCGCGCGCCCACGCGAGCACGAGAGCTCGCGCGGTGATCGTGACCGATGGTGTCGTCTATCGCCTCTATACCGACACCCGCAACCGTGGCGTGCTCGACGACGAGCCCGTGCGCGTGTTCGATCTACAGACGAAAGACGCGGCGCTGCTCGAAGATCTGGGTAGGCTCGGCAAAGCCGACTTCGACCTCGACGCCCTGCTGGCTGCGGCGCGGCTCGGCCCGCGAGCGAATGCGCTCGAGTCTGCCCTGGCTGGATTGCTCGCTGGCCCCGACCCCGAGCTGGTCGCGCTGCTTCACCGCCGCGTCGACCCGGACGGTGCGCTCGACCCCGATTTCAGGCGCGATGTGTCCCGTGCCGTCGCTCACCTGCGTGCGTCCCCGGCCTGGGTCGATTCCAGCCTCGAGAGCAGATCCGACCCTGCTCTCCCCGCGGAGGACGACGAGCCCGACGAGCCCGACGAGCCCGACGAGCCCGACGAGCCCGACGAGCCCGACGAGCCC
>CAYVJQ010000001.1:169854-176414 GCA_964451725.1 uncultured Nannocystaceae bacterium
CGACGAGCCCGACGAGCCCGACGAGCCCGACGAGCCCGACGAGCCCGACGAGCCCGACGAGGATGGTCCGATCGTGACCACCGAAGATGAACTCGCCGGCTACGCGCTGGTGCGCGAGCTCGTCGGGGACGTCATCCCCCTCGCGCGTCTGGGATACCGCGATCACCAACGATTCTTCGCCATCATCGTCGATGGCGATGAGCACAAGATTCTGTGTCGGCTGCACTTCAACCGGGTCCGCAGATACGTGGGGATCTTCCATGGGCCGACGCGAGAGAGGAAATACCGCGTCGCTAAGGTCGAGACCATCGAGCAGCTGCGCGAGCCGCTGCGCGAGGCGGCTCGGCGCTGGGCGAGCGAGGGAGAGCAACGATGAGCCTCTCGCCCATCGATCGCCTACACCCCGTGCTCCACGAGCTGTGGATGCCCGACGACCCGGACCTCATTTGGAAGCTCCACAGGTGGCAAGGTGTCGAGGGCCTGTCGACGCCCTACACCTACGATCTCGAGCTGTCGACCGAGAGCAGCTTCGAGACTTGCGAGGGAGCGGTGGGCGCCAAGTGCGAGCTCCTCCTCGATCGCAACGGGCTCGCGCGTGTGCGCTACGGCGTGCTCGAGCACATCGAGATCGAGGCCTCGGCGGGGGCGGGGGCGGGGGTCGCGGCCGGGGTCGGGCACCACGGTGTGCGCATGCGGGCGCGGATGGTGCCGGCTTTCAAGCTGCTCGACCAGGGCTCCGATACACGCTTCTTCGCCGGCAAGACGGTCATCGACATTCTCCGCGAGGTCCTCGAACCCGCGCTCGCCGACTACGGGCGCGAGGTCGACGTCGAGTCCTATATCAAGGGCGACTACAACGCCCGGGACTACTGTGTGCAGTTTCGCGAGTCCACGTTCGCGTTTTGCAGCCGACTGATGGAGGAGGAGGGCATCGCCTACTTCTTCGCGCCCAACGACGACGAGCAGGTCGAGCGCCTCGTGCTGATCGACAACAACGCGGACTACCAGGACGCCGAGCTGCTGATCCCGGGACCGCTACCGATCGTCCTCGACCGCTCCGATCAGTTCGACCGCGAGTCGCTTCAGGCGCTCGAGTGGCGGCACAGCAAGACTCCCAACCGCGTGCTCACGCGCGGCTACAACCGCAGGGCCCCCAGCGAGTTCGACGAGGGCGAGGCCGAGCGCGAAGACCCGCAGCACCCGAGCGTGCGCGAGCACTTCCTCGATGGGGTCACGCGCCAGATCGTCGATGACCCGGTCGACGATCCCCGCGCCGAGAGCTTCACCGGCACCGGCCTCGACCAGCGCAGCGCACTGGCCGAGCGCATCCACGACCGCTACGCGCTCGAGGCTCGGGGCGGGAGCGGCCGCTCGAACGTGATCGGCTTCCGCGCCGGTGGGATCTTCACCCTGGGTGAGCACCCGCTCGAGTCGCTGGCCGCCCACGAATTCCTCCTGACGCTCGTGCGCCACTCGAGCCCGAGCGAGGGCAGTTACAGCAACGAGTTCGAGTGCATCCCTCGAGAGCTGGCGTTTCGGCCGGCGCGGACGACCCCGCGGCCGCTCGTCCACGGGATCCAGACCGGCGTGGTCGTCGGCCCCGCACTCGACGAGGTCTACACGGACCCCACGGGGCGGATCCGCGTCAAGTTCCATGGCGATCGTCACAGCGCGGACGACCACGAGGCCTCGTGCTGGATCCCCGTGGCCCAGATCTGGGCGGGCCAGGGCTTCGGCGCTCAGGTGATCCCGCGGGTCGGCATGGAGGTCGTCGTCGCCTTTGTCGACGGCAACCCGGACTGCCCGATCGTGACCGGCTGCGTCTACAACGGCACCAACCAGCCGCCCTACGAGCTCCCGGCGAACTCGACCAAGTCGACCTTCAAGAGCCAGTCGAGCCCCGGCGGCGACGGCTTCAACGAGCTGCGCTTCGAGGATGCCCACGGCTCAGAGCAGGTGTTCATCCACGCCCAGCGGCGCATGGACGTGCGCGTGCGCGGCAGCCTCTACGAGACCAGCGGGGGCAGCCGCGAAGAGCGGATCGGCTGGGAGCGGGGTGATGACCGCGGCGGTGATCACAACATAACGGTGAAAAGGGACGTCAATCACCACGTCGAGGAGATCCGCTACACCAAGATCGAAAAGAAGCAGTACGAGACCGTCGTCGAGGACGTGATCGAGGACTTTCAAGCCAAGCGCACCGTGCTCGTCGGCGACACCAGCCAGCTCAGCGCGCCCAAGGTCGTCGTCGAGGCCAGCGACCACATTAGCCACAAGGCCGGTGAGATCAAGCTCTCGGGTAGCTCGGCGATCCACCTCAAGGGCGGGGGCAAAGTCGCGATCGAGAGCAATAATGCGATCGAGCTCAAGGTCGGCGGCAGCTTCATCTCGATCACGCCCGGCGGGATAGCGATCCAGGGGGTCACCGTTCGCATCAACAGCGGTGGCGGCGTCGGCTCGGCCGGCGACGCCGACGCGGCTGAGGCCGTGGAGATGCTCGATCCCCTCGATGCGCTCGCCGCCGACACTGGCCGCCCGCACAGTGGCGGTGGCGGTGGCGGTGGCGGGCGAACCCGCATTGGTCGAAGGCTTGAACCCCACCGCGCACCGCCGATGGAGCCGCCGCCGCCGCCAACACCCGGCCAGCCGAGCGTGCTGCCCGACGGGACCCTGCGCCAGTTCCTGACGATCGAGTGGGTCGAGCTCGAGACCTGGTGCAGCGAGCCGGCGACGCTTCGCGGGACCACCCAGGGCTACACCGACGGGGACACCGAATCCGCCGAGATCCGCAACACCAGCGACGGCGCGGTCCAGCGCGCGGTCACGTTGCGGATCACCAGCAACGCGTACACCCACAACGTCGACGTCGTCGATCTGCTGCCGCGGCGAGCCGGCACCAACTACGAGTCCGAGCGCACCCTCGACGCCGTCGCCGTGGGCCAGACCACGCCCACGGCGATCCGCTTGCGCTTCATCCCCAACCTGGCGCAGGCGCGCTGCACGACCGGGCGCGCGCGCTTCAGCGTCACGGTCACCAACTACGTGGCCGAGGTCGGCGGCACCATCAACTACGTGCCTGGCTGGCTGCGATTTTGTATGCAACTCGACGCCACGGTCCCCGCGGGGACCGGCGGCGACATCGGCCTGGCCTTCGCGGTCAACGCTGCCCACGAGTACTCGGGCGGGGGCTGGCGATACGCTCAGCGCACGCGTGCGGGCTCCATGCAGTACTGGAACGGCGCCGCGTGGACCAACGTGCCCGTGGCCTGGACACAGCGCGTGGGCGTGCGCAACCGGCTGCTCGACATGGCGATCTGGCGCGAGGGCACCACCGACAAGACCCAGTACGGGACCTTGGCCTGGCCTGGCACGGTTCCCGCATGGGGCCCGACCGAGACCGCGCTGGCCGCTCGCGTGCTGCCGCAGTGGACCGCGCAGATCAACGCCACCTGGACCGACAAATTCGACCTCAAGCGCCAGGAGTGCCGCAGCACCGAGCCGCAGTGCTGTCGCTACAAGACCCGCTGCCGCGTGACCTTCAACCAGACGGCGACCAAGGGCACGGGCATTGTGCTGGCCGGCAACTCCGGCCGCTCCGAGGCCAACGTCTGGTCGCTGGTCGACACCACGGCGATGCCGTCCCACGAATTCGGGCATCACCTCGGCAACCCCGACGAGTACGCTGGGGCGGGCGTCGATACCAGCCTCAACGGCGACGGGGCGGTCAATGGCATCGACGCCAACTCGATCATGGGCCAGAATATGACAACCGTGAAGCGCCGCCACTACACGACGATCTGCCAGCACCTCGCTACAATGGTGGGCGCGCAGGTCAACCGCAGCTACACCTACCAGGCGGTGCCGGTCGTATGAGCCCGCGAGGTCCCTCGTTACCGTTTTCGTCGCAACCGTTTTCGTCGCAACCGTTTTCGTCGCAACCGTTCTCGTCGCGGCGGGGCTTCCTCGAACTCGCCCTCGGCACACCCTTGCTCCTGACTTGCTGCTCCGAACAACCACAGCGCCCGCCGATGACCACCTCGACCTTGGAACCCGACCAGCCGCCCGCGACCCCCGTGACCCCCGCTACGCCGACGAGCGAGTCCTTTCGCCTCGACGATCGCGTGGTGGGCGGGCCGGTGCTGGCCACGACCTCGGGCCCCGACGGGGGCTCGCTCAACGTCTATCGCTGGATGAGCTGGCTGCGCGTGCGCGCCGATCAACGCGTCGGCGTGCTCGTGCAGACCCGCCGTGAGGGCGATATCGTCGGTGTGCCGATCGGCTACTACCGACGCGAGCTCGATGACCGCCTGCTCGCCAAGATCCGCGACAGCGTCGAGTCGATCGATTGGAAGTCGCTGCCGCCGCTAAAGGGGGGCGACATCCTCGCCAACCACTATGCGCTCGAGTACCACCGCGGGAGCCTGCTCATCCAGCGCCAGTTCAATGCCCGCAACTTCGAATTCATGGCTGCGATTGGAGCCTACATGGAGACCGCCAGCGAGGTCATGAATTACATTGGTGAGCGGCCCGCCGCCTTGATGAAAGCCTCGGTCCGCGTGACCCCCGATGCCAGCGAGCGCGGCCTGTTCTCGTTTCGCTTGACGCTGGAGAACCCGGGCTTTGGGCCCATCGTGATCACCGATCCGCGGGTCCCTGCAGCGCAGGGAGCCGAGAGCCCGCGCATGGTCCTGCGTGTGGCTCCGGAGATCGATGGCTGGGGCGATCTGAGCTGGGTGAACCTGGCGGTGACGCAGACGCTGCCCGACGGCGCGCCGCGGACGGTGGTGCTGCCCGCTGGCGGGCGCCTTGATTTCGACTTCCCTTGGCGGGCGACGGCCGCCGGCACCCACTACATTCGCGGCGAGTGGATCGACTACGAGGGGCCCCTCGACGCGGTGCCCGGTCAGCTGCCGATGATCCCCCTGACCGCGGACGGGCCACCGAGCGACGCGAGTGGGCCCTACCCGGTGCGGGGATCGGCCTTCGCCACAGGCGTGAAGTTCGAGGTCTGAGTTCGAAGAGTTGCGCGCTCTTGGCGATCGACTCCACGACTCCTTTTCCCCACCCATGATCGTCGGTGGTGTGTGGTTGGTACGCGGGGCCAAGGCCATCGACGCACACCCGGATGGGCTCGACGCCAGGGACTGAGGGTCCCGGCCGGGGCCACCTGGCTGGGGCTGCGCCGACTGGCGAGGGCTACTCGGGCGACTCGCCCGGAGGCGTCTCGGGGGGCTCCCACAGCTCGACCCTTCGGCCCTCCGGATCGGTGACCCAGCCGAATTTTCCGTACTCGGAGCTGTCGGTCTCGTCTGCGACGTCGCAGCCGCTGGCCCGGAGTTGGGCGAGCATCGCGTCGAGATCGCGGACTCGAAAGTTGATCATGAAGGTATTGCCGAGGCTGCCCAAATAGGTGCTGTCTTCGGGGAAGGTGCTCCACACCGTGGAGGGCGTGGGGCGGTCGAGGGGGTGCTTCGCCGGGAGAACCCCACCCATCCAGCTGTCGTCGATCTCGATTCCCAGCTTGTCTCGGTACCAGGCGCACAGAGCCTGACGATCCTTGCTACGATAGAACACACCGCCGATACCGAGGACTTTTTCCATGCCAGAGTATGCCACCTCCGGGCACGGCGCGGTGTGCCGCAGCGGTGAGAATCGGGCCGCCGCGGGTCGATTCGGGTCCGCCGACGGCCTCGCCAATCGCTGTCCCGCGGGGTATGACCGGGGCGATGCGAACCTTGCAATTCGAAAACGGCGACGCGATGCCGGCGATCGGCCTGGGGACCTGGAAGTCGCGGCGGGGTGAGGTTGGAGCGGCCGTTGAAGAGGCACTCCGGGCCGGCTATCGGCACATCGACTGTGCGGCGATCTACCGCAACGAGGCCGAGATCGGCGAGGTCTTTGCAGCCGAGTTCGAGCGCGGCACGGTCGCGCGCAGAGATCTGTGGGTGACCTCGAAGCTGTGGAACAACGCCCACGCGCCCGCCGACGTGGTCCCGGCCCTGCGCAAGACCCTCGCGGATCTGCGCCTGGACTATCTCGACCTCTACCTTATGCACTGGCCGGTGGCCTTCAAGCCCACGTCTTTGTATGCCGAGTCGGCCGACGACATGCTCTCGCTCGAGGCCATGCCCATCGCCGAGACCTGGGCGGCCATGGAGGCGGCGGTCGACGCCGGCCTGTGCCGGCACATCGGGGTCTCGAACTTCACGGCCGCCAAGCTCGGCGCGCTCTTGGACGGGGGCGTGCGCCACAAGCCCGCCATCAACCAAGTCGAACTTCACCCCTACCTCGGGCAGCGGGAGCTCAAGGATTTTTGTACGCAGCGGGGTGTGCAGTTGACCGCCTACTCGCCGCTCGGATCCCGAGACCGCCCCGATGGACTCAAGCAGCCCGACGAGCCGGTCCTGCTCGAAGACCCGAAGCTGCTCGAGGTCGCGGCACGCTGTGGCGGCTCGCCGGCGCAGGTGTTGATCGCCTGGGCCGTGCAGCGCGGGACTTCGGTGATCCCCAAGTCGGTCAACCCCGAGCGCCTGCGTCAGAACCTGGCCGCGGCGGAGCTG
>CAYVJQ010000001.1:176514-178084 GCA_964451725.1 uncultured Nannocystaceae bacterium
GTGGGTGCAATGGCTTTGGTTTGAGCTTCGATGGGAAATGACCCATCATGGGACCCAGATCATGTCGGTCTCAACCGTATCCAAGGGCCTCACGCCTCTCACTTTCCTGGCTTTCCTGGCGTTGCCCCTGAGCGCGTCGGCTGGGCAGCCCGATACGATCGACGCGGGCCTCGACGAGCCCAACACCGAGGTCTGGGGTGGGCAGGAGACCGAGCCCTGCGCGTTCCCCCCTGTCGTCCGGGTGACCGGCCCCAACTCCCTGTGTTCGGGCACGCTGATCCACCCGAAGGTCGTGATGTACGCGGCCCACTGCGGGACCGAGGACCACGTCGTCCGCTTTGGCGACAGCAGCAACTCGACCAAGACCCGGGCGACCGAGTACTGCCGCGCCAACCCTCAGTACACGGGCCAATCGCAGACCAACGACTGGGCCTACTGTGTCCTCGAAGAGGCGGTCACCGAGATCCCCTTCACACCCGTGGGCTACGGCTGCGAGGTCGACGAGTACTACTACAGCGGTCAGTCGGTGGCGGTGGTCGGCTTTGGCAACAACGAGGGCGACTCGGGGGCGGGGCGCAAGCGCTGGGCCTTTACCACCATGTCCAACCTCATGCCGGGTCGCTTCAACGTCGGCGGCCAGGGGCAGCCCACGATCTGCTCGGGCGACTCGGGGGGCCCCGCCTACATCCGCTACGACGACGGCACCTGGCACACCTACGGCATCGCCTCGACCAAAAACTCGGGGACCTGCGACTCGGCCAGCGGGACCCACTCGCTGGCCGTCAACACCCTGCCGTGGATCGAGAGCGACTCGGGCATCGACGTGACCGTGTGTCACGACATCAACGGAAACTGGGACCCGGGTCCGAACTGCGGCAACTTCTTCAATGGCCAACCGGCGCTCTCCTACGGGAGCTGGAATACCTGGTGTAAAGACGCGACCGCGCTCGAGTGGAGCGACACGTGCGGGAGCAGCTTCAAAGATCAAAATTTCGAGTCCAACCCGCCCTTTCTCCAGGTTCAGATCCCCTTCGACGGTCAGGTCTTCGAGGGCGGCTCGGCGAACTTCGATATCACTGTGGTCGCCGACGACGACAGCGGGCTGCCGGTCGACGTCAGCCTCGTGGTCGACGGGGAGGCCATCCCCCAGGTCATCGGCGAGAGCCCGGCGATCTGGGGCGACGCCGTGTTTCCGGTCGGCGAGTACACGATCGTCGCTACGGGCATGGATTTTTGGGGTAACGAGGCCTCGGTCGACGTGACCTTCACGGTCGTCGAGGACGAGGACGACGGCGACGATGACGGTGACGACGGCGAGACCACCACCACCGAGACCGGTGGCGGCGACGAGGTCGGTGGGGAGAGTGGCGAGCCGGGCGACGGCGGGGGGACGACGGATGTCGGCCTCGACGGTGGCCAAGTGTACGACGTCAGCTGCAGCTGTTCGACCGAGCCGGGCCGGGGTGGTGGGGGCGCGCTCTGGGGGGGCCTGAGCCTGTTGGGATTGCTCGCCCTCCGTCGGAGGCGGTAGGCCCGGGTTCAGGCGGTGAGCCCGGGTTCAGGCCCGGGT
>CAYVJQ010000001.1:178184-187424 GCA_964451725.1 uncultured Nannocystaceae bacterium
GCCCGGGTTCAGGCCCGGGTCCAGGCCCGGGTCCAGGCCCGGGTCCAGGCCCGGTCAGGGCGGGATCGGCTCACCCTGACGGCTGAGAGAGAGGAACTCCCAGAGGGTCGCCCAGGGGTCCTCTGGGCGGCGCTGTAGGACGGCGATCACGCCGGTCTCCGTGGCGGCGACACAGAACACGCTGTCGAAGCTGGGCGGGTGGAGCGAGTAGCGGGCGTCGCAGATGACCACCGCGCTGGGGTCATCTGCGTCGATGTCGTCGGTCGGGTAGAGCCAGCCGTCCGCGAACCACGAGAACAGGGCGAGGTCCTGAGCCCGGCCCAGTCCGGCTTCGGCATTGGCGTCGGTATTGGTTTCGGCGGGCGGGAGTCCCGGGATTCGAGCGCTGCCGATATGCCGGGCCGCCCCCAGCCACGGCACGACGATCGTGTCTGTGTGCAGGACTCCGTCCGAGGTCCGATAGAGCGTTCGCCACAGGCGGTTGTTGAACACCAGGGGTTGGACCCTGTCGACCTCGACGCGGTGACCACGGATCGTCGTGAGCGTGTCCAAGGTGGCCTCGGCCCGCGCATGTTGGAACCCGCAAAAAACCATGTACAGGGAACTCGCCAGCAGGCACGCCCGGGCGGCCCTGGGCGTCGCGCCCGGGCGTGCCGAGAGCAGGGCGCCCGCGGCCAGGGGCAGCGTGTACAGGAGGTCGATCGTGCTGATCCAGGCCCAGGCCACCCTGACCCTGGAGAACGGCCAAAACAGCATGGTGCCGTAGGAGGTGAAGGCGTCGAGGAGACCATGTGTGGCCCAGCCCAAGGTCGTGGCCGCGAAGATCAGCAAGGCGGAGATCTGGGCGCTGTCGGGCCCGTCCTCACGCCAGTCTCTGCGCCGGGCCCACCATAGGGCCGGGAGCCCGACGAGCAGGCCGCCGATCGGGATGAAGGCCAAGCTGTGTGTGAAGTGGCGGTGAAACTCGAGCGCCATCAGCGGGTCGCCCGAGCTGCGGATGAGCACGTCGAAGTCGGGCGCGACGCCCCCCGCCGCGCCCAAGAGGGCCGCCCGCCGTCCGCCCAAGCCCTTGCCCAGGCGGGTCTGTACGACCGCCTGAGCCACGCTCGCTCCGAGCACGGCCTGGCTGATGGGGTCCATGGGCGGAGCTTGGCACATAATCCGCGCAGGTGTCCGACCCTCGTCCAGCACTCTCGGTGGTCATCCCGATTCGCGATCGCGGGGGAGATCGGGTGGGGAACTGCCTGCGTTCGCTGCGATGGCAGGTCCTGCCCGCGGGTGTGGAGGTCGAGCTCCTGATCTCCGACTTCGGGAGCGCACCGACCTGGGCGAGGGAGCTCGAGGTGCTCGCCCGGACCCAGGGGGCGCGGGTGGTCCGTACACCCACGGCCGAGACCTGGAATCGCAGCCGGGCCTTGAACGTGGGTATCCGGGCCGCGCGGGGGGCCGCCCTGATGTGCACCGACGCCGACATGATCTTCGCCCCGGATTTTCTGGCCAGCGTGTTGGCGGCGCTCGGTGG
Source organism: uncultured Nannocystaceae bacterium (assembly GCA_964451725.1). Taxonomy (GTDB): domain Bacteria; phylum Myxococcota_A; class Polyangia; order Nannocystales; family Nannocystaceae; genus Plesiocystis. Next base: position 179,707 of record CAYVJQ010000001.1, read on the forward strand.
GGGGAGGGGCGACACGGGGGAGAGGGCGCCCCCCGGGAGTTTCGTCGTCTGTCGCTGTCGAGACCTCCCCGAATCGCTCGCCGAGCGAGCCTGGACCCGCGACGATTTCCCAGGTCTCGCGCGCCGGGCTCCGTACCGAGACAAGCTCGGCACAGGCGCGTGCCAGGCCGCAGATCGGGCATTTTTCGAGGCCGTGCGCGGCTACGACGAGGGCTTCGTATTTTGGGGCATGGAGGACAACGACATGCGCTACCGGGCCGGGCGAGCCGGACTGCGGGAGGTCTGGATCCACGAGCGCACGGCCATGCTGCATCAGTGGCACCCGAGCCAGCGTGGGCGCCGACCGCTGCGCAAGCTCCTCAACGACCTGCGTTTTCACACCACGAAGCGCCGGGTGGTAAAAAATCCGCGGACTTGGGGCGGGCGTCCCTGAGTTTGGGGAGCGGGGGTTTTCGGGGTTTTCGGAGGCGCAGTCCGTCCGGGCCGGCTCGAGATTGCGCGAGCGCGCACCGGGCAGATCTGCGCGCGGGTTTTCGATTGGCGCGATTTTCCTCGGCCTGCTAGATCCCCAGAGATGGCCCTCGCAGACAAGCTCGGTCGCCTGCTCGGCTCAGAACTCGACTTCTCGAGCTTGCCGGTGTGGATGGATCCCATCGAGTTGGCACAGGTCCGGGCCATTCTCGAGACCCTGCTGCCCAAGCGTGTGCTCGAGTGGGGCGCCGGGGGCAGCACCCGCGAGTTGCTGGCGACCTGCCCCTTCATCGAGCGCTACGTGTCCATCGAGCACAACCGGGAGTGGCACGGCCGGGTCGCCGAGGTGGTCACGGATCCGCGCCTGGAGCTGCACCTCGTCGAGCCCAGCAGCCCAGAGCCCACGCCGCCCACAGGCCCAGGGTGGACGGCGGGCGCCAAACAACAGCGCGAGGCGATCACCGCCTGGCGGCTGCGGGCCGAGACCGACCCCGAGCTCATGGGGGCCTACGTCGCCCTGCCGCGCACCCTGCCCAATCCCGAGTTCGACTTCGTGCTCGTCGACGGGCGGGCGCGCTGCCTGTGTGTGCACGAGGGCTTCTCCATGCTCCGCCCTGGCGGCGTGCTCGTGGTCCACGACGCGCAGCGCCGCGAGTATCACGGGGCCCTGGGCGAGGTCGGCCGGCCCGTGTTCCTGACCCCCTGGGTCCAAGGCCAGGTCTGCCTGGTCCGAAAGCCCGACTGAGCGACCGGCGAACCCGCGCCGGGTGCCCCGCGCTGCGGAAGCTCACGACTTGTCCCTGGTCCGACTCCATGCTCTCACCGGTCCGTAGTGCATGCTCGCAGGCTCCCTGAGATGGCACGCGAGCATCGACGACTCGCCGCTGATCCAGCGGCTCGCCTCCAACCCAGCGACGGAGCGCGCTGGGACATGGGCTTCGATTGGGCGAGCGCGGCCCTCGGTGCCGTGGTGCTCATGCTCATCGCGCTGACCTTTCGCGACTACGGCATCACCTGGGACGAGACCTGGCACCTGACCTACGGCCGCCACGTCATCCACTGGTTCACCTCGGGCTTCGACGACGACACGGCCCTCTATTACCGGGCCGACTACCTCTACGGCGGGGCCTTCGACGGCCTCGGCTACGTGGCTCGGAAGATCTCGCCTCTGGGGAACTACGAGACCATCCACCTGTTTGGGGCCCTGGTCGGCTGCCTGGGTCTGCTCGGCACCTGGAAGCTCGCCCGGCTGTTGGGTGGGCCCGCGGCGGGCTTCGTGGCCCTGCTGCTCCTGGTGCTGACGCCGGTCTGGTACGGCCACATGTTCAACAACCCGAAGGACGTGCCCTTCGCGGTCGGCTACATTTGGGCGCTCTACTATTTGGTGCGGATCGCCGTGACCTTGCCGGGGGTCCCGACCAGCGAGTGGATCAAAGCATCGATCGCCCTGGGCGCGTCCATGAGCGTGCGGATCGCGGGGCTCTTGAACATCTGCTACCTGGTCATGCTGATCGGGCTGTGGATCCTGTGGCGTGCCCGCCAAGCCCGGGACGCACGCCTGATCCCGATCTACATCGCCCGCTTCTTCCCGCCGTTTTTTGCGACCGCCGCTGGGGCCTGGGCGCTCATGCTCGTGTTTTGGCCGTGGGCTCAGCTCGACCCGATCCGCCGACCGTTGATCGTGTTGGCGCGGATGTCGAAGTTCAACCTTCACGAGCGCAACATGCCCTTCGGCGCGCGGAAGGTCTCGAGCCTGTCCCCGCCGGGCGACTACCTGCTGCGCTATTTCGGCATCAAGCTGCCCGAGCTGATCATCGTCTTGGTGCTCTGTGCCATGGTCGTGCTGATCGTTCGCCTGGTCCGGCTGCGCCGACGGGCAAAGGCCGAGCGGGCCGCGGCTCGACCTGGGGCCGAGCCGCGGGCAGGCGAGGCCCTCGACGAGCTCGAGCGCGACACACCTTTGGCCCGCGAGCGCAGGCGTTTGGCGATCTGGGGGTTGTTGACCTTTGCGATCGTGTTTCCGCCCCTGTACGCGATCATCAAGCACTCGCCCCTCTATGACGGGCTGCGTCACTTCTTGTTTTTGGTGCCGATCTTTTCGGTGATCTCGGGTGTGCTCCTGGTGGCTCTGATCCGGTGGGTGGGGGCGCGCTCCAAACTCGGGGCGCTCGGCCTCCAGGGGGTGTTGGCCGCCCACTGTGTGCGCATGATCGTGGTCATGCTGCACCTGCATCCGCAGCAATACTTGTTCTTCAACAGCGTGGTCGGGGGCCTGCCTGGAGCGTATCTACGCTACTCCACCGACTACTACGGCGCCGGCTACAAAGAGGGCTTCGCGACCTTGCGAGAGCACCTGTGGGAGAACGAGCGCGAGCGCTACCTGGCCGCGCCCTACATCATCTCGGCCTGCATGCCCGAGTTTGTAGCCAAGGAGTACTTTGGGACCAATTTCGAGTGGCGTCGCCGGGGCAGCGTGCCGCCGGAATTTTGGCTGGGCTACACACGCAACAATTGCTACCTGCAGAAAGAGCAGCACCCCGAGCTGCTCCGGGTCGAGCGTGAAGATACCCTGCTGCTCTTGGTCCGTGATCTTCGCACGGCCTCGCCGAAGCCCCCTCGCAATCGACCGACTCGGGCGACCCCGGGAGCCGAGCGACCGCGGGCCGCGTTTCCCCCGGGACCCCACAAAACCACAGCGCCCATGGACTCGACCTCGACCTCGACTTCGACCTCGGGGATCTACGATCCCACGGGCGCGCCAGTGGGCGTCGTCGACCCCACCGGTGCGCCCGCAGGGGTCCGGAATTCAGACGGTGGGCCAAATTTTGGTTCGGACATGGGTTCCGACATCGGGCCGGTCCCCGCCCCGTCGAAGGCGGACAGCGGTGGCATCAAGCGTACCGAGCATCGGCCCAAGGTCGCGCCCGAGATAGACGGAGCGGAGCTCTGATGGCCGACCACGAGGCGAGTATGAGCACGGGCGCGGGGACGCTCTCACAGCGGCCTGGCTGGAGGCGCCTGGAGTGTGCGGCCGAAGAGCTGCACGCAGCCGAGATCCTGCTCCAGGATCCGGTCGCGGCCCCACGTACGGCGCTCCCTCATCTGCGGGCGTTTTGGTCGTGGTGCGCGGCCTCGGTCGCGCTCCACGGCGGAAGCGACGAAGCCGATCCGGGGACATGGCTGGCGGGCGACGCCCCCATCGTCGGTATCGACGCGCGCCAGCGGGCCCGGTTGGAGATGCATTGGGCGAGTGTCTCGGACACGGGCGACGGGTCCTCGCCCTCGGCGGTCGAGCTGCGCCGACACACGGCCGACGCGCGCCGGCTGCTCGCCGCGCTCGAACCCGAGATCGGCGGCCAACCCCTGCGTCGCCGCCGTCGCAGGATAGCGATCGGGGTCGCTGGCGTCCTGCTCGTGCTCGGCCCGATCGTCGGCTATGCCCTGACTCGGACCGCGCTCGCGGGCTCGGGGCCCTGGCGTGCCGCCTACTACCCCGACCGCAAGCTCGAGAGCGAACCGGTGGTCGTGCGCGAGCAGAGCGTGGACCACAACTGGGAAGATCGCCCCCCCCACGAACAGATCCCGCCCGACAAGTTCTCGGCTCGCTGGGACACCTGCCTGAACATGGACGCGGAAGCGGAGGTCGTGTTTCAGGTCAACGCCAACGACGGGGCCCGCGTGTTCGTCGATGGTGAGCTGGTCATCGACGCTTGGGAGAAGAACAAGACCACGCGACGGCGGGGATTCGGGAGCGTCGAGATGTCCCTGAGTCCGGGGCTGCACCACCTTCAGGTCGAGTACTTCGAGAGCCTCGGCCGCCAAAAGATCTCCTTGGTGGCCTCGCTCGACGGCGGGGTACCCAAGGCGCTGCCCAACGATCGACTGCGCTATCCCGGCGACGAGATCAATGAGGACGACCCCTGCGGCGACGCGGGTGACTGAGCGCTTGAGCGAGGCGAGTCCAAAGCCGAGCGCCGAGCACGAGGGGGCGTCCGAAGGCGACCCTGGGACTGTGGGTCCCGGGGCTGTGGGACTCGCACGTCGGGTCTGCCGGCAGTTGTTGGCTCTCGCGCTCTTGGTCCTCTGCGCCACGCTGCTGTGGACCAGCGAGCAGGACCGGACGCTGACGGCCGACGAGTCTCTGCATCTCATGCGCGGGGAGGTCTGGCTGTGGAAACACAGCGCACGCCTGAGCTACGCCCACCCCCCCTTGGCCAATGTCGTGACCGCCCTGCCCCACGCGGGCAAGGGCCGGGAGCCCTGGGGTCCCGACCGCAGGCTCAGCGGCGCCCTCGATCCCGAGGCCGAGTTCGTCGGTCGGGCGAAGCGGCGGGGGCTCCCGTCGATCGCGGCCGAGACCCCGCGTGCGGACGCTGTCGAGTCGCTCTCACGTTGGGCCGAGGCCGACCCGCTGCGGATCTCCGAGCACTATTTTCTCCACGACTTCAGGCGAGCCCACGCCGAACTCACGGCGAGCCGCAGGGTCATGATGGGCGTGACCCTGGCCTTCGGCCTGTTCTTCTATCTTTGGATTCAACGCCGCTACGGCTGGGAGGCGGCGATCTTGAGCCTGGCTCTGTTCAGCCTCCACCCCACGCTCATCGCTCATGGGCGCCTGGTGACCACCGATGTGCCGGCCATGGCCACCGTGTTTGTGAGCCTCACGGCGACCATCGCCTGGGTCGAGCGACCGACCTGGGGCCGAGTGGCGTGGTTCTTGTCGGCGACCACGGCCATGGTGCTGACCAAACACTCGGGGCTCTTGTTCGTGCTGGTGCTCAGCGGGATCTTGATCCTCGCGGCGGCGACCGGGCGCGGTGGCTTCGCGGCCCCAAAACGATCGAGCGCCGAGCCCGAGCCCAAACCCGACAGCCCCGTGACGGAGGGCGCCCGGCCCAAGCGCTGGGCCCTGCGCCAGGTCGGCTGGGTGATCCTGCAGCTGTCGATGGTAGCGACGCTCATGATCCTGGCCATCGATCTGGCCTATTTCTTCGATCGTGTGGGCTTGAGCATCACCGAGATCATCGCCGAGCCCGAGCCCCAAAACTGGCTCTACCGGCGCTACCACGGTCAGCTGGTCGTGCACAGTTTCCTCGCGCTCATCCCCGACCCTGTGCGCCTGCCCTTTCCCTATACGTGGCTCGTGGGTTTGGCGACCGTGTCCAAGCAAAACGCCTCCGGTCACGGGGGCTACTTCTTCGGCCTCAACGATTTCCACGCCCACCCCCTCTACTTTCCGGTCATGCTCGTGGTGAAGACCCCGCTGGGTCTGGTGGCGCTGGTGGGGATCAGCGCGAGTGTGGCTTGGCGGCGAGTGCGGGCGGGCGAGGGGCTGAGCGTCTCCAGCTCGATCATGCTGCTCTTCGCCACGGTGAACGCGCTGATCTTGGTGTTCTCCCATATCAACATCGGAGTTCGTCACGCCCTCACGCTCATGCCGATCCTGATCGTGTTCGCGGGCCGGGGTGGGGCACTGTTGCTCACGGCCGACCTCAGCACCTTGCCGGCCGTGTTTTCGAGGCGCTGGGTGGGAGCCAGCGTCGTCGCTCTGAGCCTCGGGGGCGGTGTGTTCGCGGTCGGGGCGACCTTCCCCCACTACCTCGGCTACTTCAGCGTGCTCACGGGGGGACCGGCCGGGGGCCGCTGGGTCAGCATCATCGGCGAGGACTGGGGGCAGGACCTCGCTGATGTCGCCGAGATCGCCCACGAGCGAGGCTGGACCAAGCTGGTCTACTACAACCAGTTTCCACTTCGCCGCGAGGAGCTCGAGGCTCGGGGTCTAGAGGTCGAGAAGATGCGCTGCAAGACGCCCTACACCGGGCCGGATCCCGTCGTGATTCATGCCGCCGACTGGGTCCGGCGGACCAAGTGTTTCACCTGGATGGAGGACCGGGAGGCCGAGTACTTCGTCAATTACAACGTCCTGGTATTCGCGCCAGTGACGCCCGAACAGCAGGATTCGACTGGCGACAGCGACGCTGCGGCGCTCGGGCCCCGGGGCAAACAGCCCCAAATAGATCGCGCGCCAAGCGGGCATTCCCTTCCAAAGGTGCCGTGAAAAAGACTGAACATTCCGTTCTTTGCGCCGTCCTCGCGGCGTCGTTTCACGTTAGATTCGCGGCGAATGAAGTGGGACTCGCATCTGCGACGGGTCCTGGCAGCCCGCGTGAAAATCCCTAGCGCGGCGTCGGGACTTCGTTCTTTGCTGCCGCTTCTGACCGTGTTGGGGGCCTGCACCTTTGCAAATCCTCTGTTCGACGTCCCTGAGGGGACCGACGACGGATCCCTGGACGAAGACGAAGTCGGCGAAGACGAACTCGGCGAAGACGAAATCGGCGGGACCGGGGAGTCTGCCGAAGATGGGGGGACATGTCCGCTGCCCGCTCCCGAGGGCCAGCCGCTCGAGATTCGAATGGCGGGACAATGTCCACCCGCGGCGTACGACCATTGGGTCCGGGTCGGCTTCCACGAGGACGCCAGCACGTTCACGGGCTCCATCTGTGGGACCCTCGAGACATGCATCGATCTCGATGAGATCTGCGCTGAGGGCCAACCGGTGAGCTTCACGGTCGCCCCCCTCCCGCTCCAGACCATGTTCGGGGCCCAGGCTTGCATTCATATCCGGGCGTGGCGCGAGTTCCAGGTCGAGGGTTGTCGCTATGAAAATGTCGCCCTCTGGAACAGCACGGACCCGGCGCCCTTCCTGGTCGCTCGCTCTCGCGACGACATCCCCCTGTCTCTGGACGGGAACCTGCTCGAGGACCTGAACCCGGTTCTCGAGGTCGACGAGGTCTGTGATTGTGACGAGTACCCCGACGCATGTTGTGACGGGGTCGAGCCGACCCAGTACACCTTCAATCTCCCCGGCCAGGATCCGATCAAGGTGGGGGAGTCCGTGCCGCTGACCTTGGTCGACGACGCCGAGTTTTTTGCGCTGGAGGCGTTCAGGGCCGGCGACTGTGAGGACCGAGTCGTGACCAGCTGGGCTGTCGTGAGTCCGTTCTAGCAAGGAAGAGGCGAGGCACCCCTGGATTTCCAGGGATGCCTCGCCTCGAACAGATGGACGACCGCCTCGCGTCTGTCAGTTCAGTGGGTTGCCCCCAAAGTCGTCGAGCACCAGCGGATCTTTGCGCTTGCTCGGGGTCTTCGGCTCGTCGGGGGTCCCGGACTCGGGCTTGTCGGTGTTCTTGGACTTGGACTTGGACTTGGACTTGGACTTGGACTTGGACTTGGACTTGGACTTGGAC
>CAYVJQ010000001.1:187524-190444 GCA_964451725.1 uncultured Nannocystaceae bacterium
CTTGGACTTGGACTTGGACTTGGACTTGGACTTGGACTTGGACTTGGACTTGGACTTGGGTGTCTCGGTTGGGGTGTCGGTCCCGGCGACCTCGGTCACGGGCATATCGGTCAGCGCTGAGGCCGGACTGGCCTCGAGCGGCGCTCCCGGGTGGTGGACAGGCTCGTCGGTCGCGGGCTCCGACCCCTCGTATTCGGTGACGTCTCGGCCTGCGACGGGGAGCCCTCGCATGGCGACCTCGACCTCGACGTCGGCGGCGGCCTCGCGCTCGGTGACCACGCTACCGGCGAACAGGGCCAACATCGCGGCGGCGGCAAAGGGGGCGCTCCAGCGCAGCAGGGTACTTCCGGGGGAGGCGACCTCGGGCACGGACTCGAGCTGCGCGAGGTGTCGTCGAGTGCGCTCGAGCTCGGCCTCGTGGGTGGCGATCACCCGGGCGTGTGCTGCCGATGCGCGTGCCGATGCGAGGGTGTTGAGGTGGGCGGCGGCCTGGCGTCGGCGGGCCTGCTGGTTCCGAGTCCGGGCCCAGGCCAGGGGGCGCTCTGCCTCGAGGCGCACTCTCAGGTCTTCGAGTCGTGCGCGTTGGCGATCGACTCTGGATAGAGCCTCGTCCTTGGCGCTGCTGAAGGCTGCGCGTTCACACTCGAGCCGACGGATGCTCGCCATGGCGCGAAACAGGGAGTCTTCTCGGGGTTGTTGCTCAGTATCCATCACCTATTACGACGCTCCACCGACGAGTAAAAGTCTGACTCTCGATAGATTATACATATTAGCAATGTCGATAGCATGGAAAGTAAATGGATCGTGAAGAACGCTTTGGCGGGGCTCCGAATGGGAGGGTAAGGATGCCCTAAAGGGGGCAGAGAGGGCGGGTTTTCCCGGGTGGCTACAGTCGCCAGGGTAGGCCTGGAGTTGCCGGCTACAGGCGTTGGCGTGGCTCGAAGCATGCTGTACAAGGGGTTCGTGGCCGTCCTCGATCCCCTGCAGATGTCCGCCTTCGCGCTGGCAGCGGCCATCCGCGGTGGAGAGTTGCGCTCGCGTGAGGTCGTCCAGGCCCACGTCGATCTGGCGCGTCGGGTCAACCCCGAGATCAATGCGATCGTGGTCCCGCGCTACACCGAGGCGCTGGCCGAAGCAGATGCGGCGGACGCCAGGGTCGAGCGGACGCCGATCGCTGAACGCCCCGATCTACCGGCCTTGCTCGGGGTGCCCTGCACGATCAAGGAGTCCTTCGCCTTTGCGGGTCTACCCAACACATCGGGCCTGGTCGCGCGCCGCTCTCGGGTCGCTGCCGAAGACGCGAGCGCCGTGGCGAGGCTCAAGGCCGCGGGGGCGATCTGTCTGGGGCTGACCAACATCTCCGAGCTGTGCATGTGGATGGAGAGCAACAACCATGTCTATGGGCGCTGCAACAACCCCTACGATCCGCGCTGCATCGTGGGCGGGAGCTCCGGGGGCGAGGGGGCGATCGTCGGGGCGGGGGGCTCTCCCTTTGGCCTCGGCGCCGACATTGGGGGCTCGATTCGCATGCCGGCGTTTTTTTGCGGCGTGTTCGGGCACAAGTCGACGGGCGGCGTGGTCCCGGGGACCGGCATGCATCCCCTGTCGGAGAACGCCGCCCTGCGCTACCTGACCACCGGTCCGATCGCGCGCCGGGCCAGCGACCTCATGCCCTTGATGCGCCTGCTGGCGGGGCCAGACGGTCGAGACGCGGGAGTGCGCGAGGTCGAACTCGGCGATCCCGAGGCGGTCTCCGTGGCCGAGCTGGAGGTCTTCGTGGTTGAAGACGACGGGCGCAGGCCGGTCCATCCCGAGATGGCGCGGGCCCTCGAGCGGGCTGGGTCCGCGCTCAGAGACCGGGGGGCGAAGGTCTCGGCGCTGCGTGTACCCGAGTTTCGAGACAGCTTCGAGCTGTGGTCGGGGATGCTCTCGGCTGCGACCGATACCCCCTTTCGGGTGATCTTGGGTGAGGGCGAGCCCGCCCCGGTCGGCCGGGAGCTGCTGCGTTGGGCGCTCGGGCGCTCGGTCCATACCCTGCCCGCCCTGGTCCTGGCGGCCGTCGAGGACTTCGGCCCGCTCGTACCCAGCGGTGCACGCCTGCGCGAAGTGGTCGAGCGTGGGCACGCGCTCAAGGCCAAACTCAGCGCGAAGTTGGGGGACCGGGGGGTGCTGCTCTATCCTTCCCACCCACGCCCGGCGCCCCGTCACCATGCGCCGCTGTTGCGGCCTTTCGCCTGGACCTACACCGCAATCTTCAACGTCATGGAGCTCCCGGTCACCCAGATCCCCATGGGCCTCAGTCGCGCTGGTCTGCCGCTGGGCGTGCAGGTCGCGGCCAACCACGACCGTGATCACCTCAGCATCGCCGTGGCTCTGGAGCTCGAGCGCAGTCTGGGTGGTTGGGTCCCTCCCTCCCACTCGCGGGGCCGAGGATGAGCGAGGGCAGGCGGCCAGGGGCTGAATCAGGGGCTGGGTCCGAGCCCCGGCGGCGGTGGTCGCCGATGCTGGTGTGGGGCGCCTGTGCGGCCGTCTTGATCGGCGTACCGTGGGGTTTGAAGTTGGCGAGCGCGCCGGCCATGGGCGAACCTTGCGGCGGCGGTTTCGATTGTGCGGCCCTCGACGGTCGCTGCGTCCAGGGCGAGCAGGGAAAATTTTGTACCCGGGTGTGCACGAGCGACGAGCAGTGTCCGAGCGAGGGCCACTGTGGCGTCCCGGTGCACGATCGATGGGCGCTGTGGTTCTCGGCCAGCGTCATGAGCGAGCGGGTCTGCGTGCCCGGTCCGCGGCCGGAAGTGCGTGTGGACGGGGTACCCATGCCCAAGGCCGTGCCTGTACCCAAGACCGTGCCAATGCCGGGGAAGTCCGCGCGGCCGACCACGCCGCTGGAGCCCCGCTGAGCGTGCCCCGCTGAGCGTGCCCC
>CAYVJQ010000001.1:190544-206295 GCA_964451725.1 uncultured Nannocystaceae bacterium
CGCGGCCGACCACGCCGCTGGAGCCCCGCTGAGCGTGCCCCGCTGAGCGTGCCCCCGCTGAGCGTGCCCCGCTGAGCGTGTCAGGGGGACTGGTATCAGGGGACTGGTATCAGGGGACTGCGCAGGGCGTGTGTGTCGAGGCGTGGTCAGTCCGCCGAGCGTGGTCGCGGGCTGCTCAGTGTCGGGGCTGGTCGAGCTCGACCTCGTTGAAGAGGTCGCGGTAGCGAGCCCACCGGGCGGGTGCGAACTTCCCGTCGGCGACCGCGGCCAGGATCACACAGTCGGGTTCGACCATGTGCCGGCAGTCGGAGAAGCGACAGTGCTCGGTGACCAGGAGCTCGGAGAAGCCGGGGAAGTGCAGCGCGAGTTCACGGACGTCGAGATCGACGAGTCCAAATTCGCGAAACCCCGGGGTGTCGATGAGTTCCCCGCCCTCGGGCAGGCTGTGCAAAGTCGCGGTCGTGGTCGTGTGCCGGCCGAGCCCCGAGTCGCGGTTGATCTCGCCCACGGGTAGGTCGAGTTCGGGCAAGATCGTGTTGAGAATCGAGCTCTTCCCGACTCCCGAGGTCCCCACAAACGCCCCGCGGCAGCCCCCTTCACGGGCGAAGAAGGCCCGGAGCGCCTCGACCCCATGCCCGGTCTTGGCCGAGAGGGTGAAGATGTCCAGGGCGATGCCGCCGGGGCCCTCGATGAAGGTCGCCCGCAGCTTCGTCAGGAGAGCCTCGGCTCCGGGGAGATCCATCTTGTTGAGGATGACGAAGGGGCGGATGCCGGCGGCCCGAGCCGAGATCAAGGCCCGGTCGAGGAAACCCGCGGGCGAGGCCGGCACCGGGCTGACGACGATGCCGAGGACATCGAGGTTGGCCGAGACCACCCGCACGCGGCCCATGGCGTCACGACGGCGCAGCTCGTTGTCCCGTTCGAGACGGACGAGGCGCTCACCCAGGACCTCGACCCGATCGCCGACCACGTGCCCCGAGCGACGCCGGACTTTGACGACACGCAGGGCCCCGGACTGGAGGCGCACGTCCACCGCCACACCGTGGTGAGCCACGAGCACGGCGGGCTCGCCCTTGGCTTGGTCGTCGGCTTCCGCTCGGTCTCGAGCTTTTGGATCGTGACCGCCGCGGGGTGTGCGGGTCGGTCGGCGTTTGTACTGTTTCTCTACCAAGGGTCCTCAGTCGACGATCTGGCCTGCATTGGCGAGGGCGATGGCCTCCACCTTTTGGACCTCGACGAAGCCCTGGGAGCTCACCGGGTTGAGGCCGTCGCTCGCTTCCATAGAAGCATCGGCGGGGTTGTAGAGCGTGTGGGGGCACTCGCGCAGGCCCTGGAAGAATACGTTGCCCTTGTAGAGGCCCAGCTCGACGGTGCCGGTGGCGTACTCGGCGAGCACGTCGACGGCGGCGAGAATGGCTCGGGCTTGAGGGTCGTAGAGGCGACCGTCGTAGATCTGCTGGGCGTAGTGCTGAGAGAGGGAGTGGAAGAGCTGGGTCGAGCGTCGATCCATGACTGCCTGGTACACGGCGCGCAGGCCCGTGCCCAAGAGCTCGAGCCCCGGGGCTTCGTACACGCCGCGGCTCTTGGTGCCGATGATCCGGTTTTCGAGCGCGTTTTGCAGGCCGATGCCGTTGCGGCCGCCGATCATGTTGGCCTTGTACATACACGCGAGGGGCTCGAGCTGCTCGCCGTTGATGGCGACGCAGTTGCCCTTCTCGAACCGCAAGCTGACGGTCTCGACCTCGTCGGGGGCGTCCTTGGGCCACACACACATGAGCGGCTCGACGATGCTCATGGGTGTGTCGAGGTTCTCGAGGTCCTCGGCCTCGTGTGAGAGACCGGCCAAGTTGGCGTCGGTGGAGTAGCGCTTGCGAGGGCCGGTCTGGACCTCGATGCCCTTGTTGGCCAAGAACGCGATCATCTGGCGCCTGCCGGGAAACTGCTCGAGCAGACCCGGGTCGCGCCAGGGGGCGTACACGTCCATGTCGGGGGCCAGCACGTTGGTGTAGCGCTCGAAGCGAAGCTGGTCGTTGCCGCGGCCGGTGGCACCGTGGGCGAGCACGCTACAGCCGCGCGCGCGCATGGCCTCGAGCAGGCCGCGGACCGTGACCGCGCGAGCGATGCCGGTCGTGTTCCAGTAGCCACCGTCGTACATGGCCTGGGTTCGGATCATGTGGAAGCAGGCCTCGGCCATCTCGGTCTTGAGATCGACGATGATGGTCTCGGCGCCGGTCGGCCGCATCTTCTCGATGACGTCCTCGATATTGTCCTCGTCGGGCTGCGCCAGGTCTGCGGTGAAACACAAGACGTCGACGCCCGCTTGGATCAGGCGCGCCGCGACGGTCTTGCTGTCGAGTCCACCAGAGACGCAGATCCCGACCTTCTTGCCCTCGAGTTGCTGCAAAAGCACGGCGCTACGCTACCCATTGACCCACAGCCTTCCAATCCCCAGCTGCTCCGGACCAAGGTGGGGAAACTCCCATCTCTGGTCTCTCGGCGAGACCCTGGTGGCCTCGGAGGCGGGTGAGAACGGCCGAGGCCGCGGGCTCGAGCGCATGAAAATGCAGGTATGCGTAGTCAGACGCATGACCTTGGGTACCCGTGGATCGTGCCTCTGGGCGGAGTAGTCTGCCGCGTGGGCGCCAGGACCATGTGTTCGGACTCGCGCGAGCGCGACTTCGCGGCATCGCATGCGATCGCCGAGCTCGAGCTGACCCTCGCCGGAGGGCTCGAGGTGGTCGGTGACCCAGGCCTCGAGCCTCTGCGCAGCGAGCTCGCGGGGCTCGAGCGGGCCTTCGCCTCGTTCGCGCGCCTCGAGGTCCGGGAGCTGCTCGAGGTCGGCTGCGGTCTCGGGACACTGCTCATTCCGCTGCTGCGTCGAGGCTACTGGGTGACGGGTCTGGACCTCCAGAGTGAGGCGGTCCAGAGCTGTCGTGCGCGGGTCGCCGACGAGGGCCTCTCGACCCGGGTGGACCACGGAGACGCACGCACGGTCTACGCCGAGGCGACCTACGACGCGGCCTTGATGATGAGAGGCATGCTCGCCCTCTTGCCCACCGAGGACGCCCAGCTCGAGAGCCTGCGGAGGCTGCGGCGCGCGGTCAGGCCCGGAGGGCTGGTGATCATCGATCATCGCAACCTCTTGTCGATGTGGCCGGTGTTTGGGCGCAAGCTGGTGCGCCGAGAGCAACTCGAGGATGGGCGGGACGTCGAGCTGGGTCGGCAGGCGACGGTGATCTCGATCGAGGGGCGGGTGCACGAGCGGCGTTGGGCCCGGCTGCGTCTGTCCGGGGCAGATGGAACCCGAGAGGGCGACACCAAGGCCGAGTGGGGGGTGCTCTGGGAGCAGCATGATCACCTCAGGATCACGACCATCAGCGAGACCTGCTCTCTGGTCCGTCGCGCGGGTCTCGAGGTGTTGCACGTCGAGCCCCACCCCAAGGCGACCGGGCCTTGGCACGGTGTCGGGGCGCTGTTCGGGACCAACAGCGACGATCCCAGCCACGCCTGGGTGGTCGCCAGGCGCCCGGTCTAGCTCGCCGTTCTAACAGTGGGTCGAGATCGCTTCGACGTAGCGCTTTGTCTGGCTCGAGTACCAGTCGTAGTTGCCGCGCATCCACTGCTCGAGGAGCTCGATGCCCGCGTGGGCCTGGAGGTCGAGGTCCCGACACTGGGCTCGGTCTTCGATGTAGCCGTGTATGAGCTGGTCGCAGATTCGGCAGGCCTCCGCGAAGGCCTCGCTCCGAGAGCGACCCTCGGCACGCTCGAGGACCATCACCAAGTTCGAGACCTCGCCCTGGGCGTGCTCCTTTTTGTAGGAGAACAGGTCGTTGACGTAGGAGACGTACAAGTTGGTGCTCCTGACCATGCGCCGATAGGGGATGAAGCTGCGTGAGCCGGGGCTCAGGTCGAGCCCGCGAAGGACCGCCGCGAATTCGACGCAGGCATACATGGCGCTGAACTTGGTGCGCGCTCGTTCGTAGGCGGCGCGGCTCGAGAACGCCTGGCCGTGGCGGGTGAGGGACTCGTCGACCACGCCCTGGAAGTACTCGCCCATCTCACGAATGTAGTGGCGGAGCGCTCCAGGTGCCGTTTCGGCGCGGAGTCTCCGAGTGACGTCGGCGAGGGCCCGCGCGATCGCGGCGAGTTTGCGCCGATGGGGGGCGGGGAGGTCCCAGCTCGCGGCGGGCAGCGCCCGGCTGGGACCGCGCCCGCTCTCGACGGCCGCCATCATCAGCTCGGCGCAACGCTGGATCGGCTCGGGTCGGAGCCCGACTTGGGCAGGGCCGGCGTCGACGATGTCGTCGAAGAAAAACAGGGCGGAGATGAAATTGGTGACCAGCAGGAGCTGGGCCCGCGTCTCGCCGTGGTGGACGAGGCCAGCGAGGCCGTGAAAGTCCGCGCACTCGAGGGCTCTGTCGCTGGGGCTGCCGCGCTCGAACAGGCCCATCTCCAGGAGCCAGGCCCGGTTGTCTGCGGCGACCGTGAGCGTGTGGGGGCTCTGCCCGGGGGCGAAGGGCATATGGAGGGAGCCGATGATCTCCCCGTCGCCGGGATGGTCGAACACGATCACTTGGCGCATGAAATCATCGGGGCCAGCAGGGTGCGGGTGCAGGGTGCTCATGGGTGTCCAGAACTCGACCCACTCGACCCCGCCGGCAGAGCGCCTCGAAGGTCCAGCCGAATCGGTCGAGTGATTCTGTACCCTTCTCATACCCTTGGCTATGAGTAAATGTAGTTAATGTTAAATTATTCGAATCCAAGCATGGTTCGGAGGTGGATTGAGCGCACCCGAACCTGGAATAATTCGGATCATCATGGTGGGTAAGTGACCGTCACTGCAGGGATTGAGTGCATGCTGCTCAGACCCCCAGGTATGCAAATTGGATTCAGAGGACTACGCAGGGGGCATATGAGAGCGTGCAATTGGATAGTCATGGCCAATTGAGTCGCTTTCAGGCCGGGAGCCTCGGAATCGAGCCGGGGGGCCGGATTTTGCGGGATTCTCGCGAAATCCAACTTCTTTAGTCTCGGTTCGTGGTCCTCGACCCGCCCCCCTGGAGCGCCCGCGCTCAATGCGGAATTTCGGGGTACCACTCAATCCGTCCGGCCGATTTTCAAGTTGCGAGTGGCTCGCTATGGGTCGACCACGGGCCGCGGGGTCGGCTGGACCCCTCCGTGCCCCGACGAGGGACAGGGGGGAAGGTCCAAGAAAAAACCAGGGGAAATACTGATAGCGTATGTGGGTTCTCCCATATCCTCGACCGTCCCCTGAGGTCAATCTGGACGCCCATGCGCAGCGCACAACAATGGCTAGACGATTACGGGCAGAGTCATCGCAACCCCATCAACAAGCGAATTCACTGGGTCTGCATCCCGGCGATCATCGTGAGCTTGCTGGGGCTCCTGGCCTCACTCCCGACCCCTATCGACCTCCAGTGGCTCCATTGGGGCACGGCGCTGGTCGTGTTTGCGGTGGTCTACTACGCTCTCTTGTCGCGTCCCCTGGCCATCGGTATGGCGGTCGTGGGGGTGCTCATGCTGGGCCTGGTGCACTTGATGAGCGGGCTGTCGACCCCGCTGTGGCAGCTGTCCCTGGCGATCTTCGTGGCCGCGTGGATCGTTCAGCTCATCGGTCACAAGATCGAGGGTGAGAAGCCCTCGTTTTTCAAGGACCTTCAGTTCCTGCTGATCGGACCCATGTGGCTGCTCGCAGCGCTCTATCGCCGCGCTGGGATCAGCTACTGACCGCCGCCGCGCTGGATCCCCCGAAACATGGCCTCCTCGACGGCAGAGCGCTCAGCCGCGGCGCGGAAGGGATCCAGCGGCTCGTTGAGGTAGACCATGGGATTGCCCATCCACCGGATGCGGCCGCTGGCGTTGGGGGAGGCGGAGTGCATCATCAAGGGGTGCAAGAGCAGGAGGTCTCCGGTCTCACCGGTGACCTCGTAGAAACGCTCGCAGGCTCTGGTGATGTGGCCACCCCGGTTGTTGCAGTAGTCGACGCCCTCGGGGTGGGCGGCGAGGTCTGCGGCGATCCGCCCGACCGAGTCGGGGGCGAGCCAGGTATTCCCCGAGTCGGTCTCCAGATCGGAGAGCACGACGATGCCGACGAGACCGTTGCGGACCTGGTCGATCTGGGTCATGGGGCTCGGATCATCGATGTGCCAGCTCTCCCACTCGGGCCGGGGGACGCGGTGCTCGAAGTGAGCGTTGACGTTCACGTTGATGATCAAATAGTTGTTCCAGTCGGTGGTCTGGATGCGCTGGGGGCCGCCGAGGAGGTCGCAGATCGCGGCCCAGCCGTCGGGAGAGAACTCGGCGATCGGGAGGCTGTCGCCGCCGCGCAGCTCGATCAGGGGCCAGCTCCAGGTCTCGGGGTCATCGGGGGAAAACCCGCTGAGGCTCGGGCTGCTCGCCGGATCGAAACCCCGCACCCAACGCTCGGGCTGCTCGCGGATTTTTGTCAGGGCATCGGCGCGCCAGCGAAGCGCGTGTTTGGGATCGAAGGCGCCCTTGATGATCAAGAAGCCGTCTTCGATGAACTGCTCGATCTGGGCAGGGCTGAGGAAGCGGGGCGTCCAGGGCCCTGAGCAGTGGGCTCGGCTGTGGGGGTCGGTCGCCGCGTCGTAGCCGGCGGGGCGCGGCGGATTGACGCCGATGGCCCGAACCAGCCAGCAGTGGGCTCGGCGGAGGTTGCCGACGTCGTCGGCGTGCAAGTTGCGACGGTGGCGGCGTGGTTCGGGTGCGAGATGACGGAGCTCTGTGCCCGAATCGGTGTCGGGGGCATCGACCCAGTAGTGGCAGCCGACCAGCGTGAGGTCGTCGACCAACTTGGCCAGTGCGCGGCGCATGATCTCGAGTTGGCTGGGGCGGTCCTCGCTGAGTTCGCTGCCGGTCTGCAGGCCCGGGTCCCTGAGGGGGGAAAGGGGGGAGAGATCGGAGAGGGGGGAGAGGGGGGAGAGATCGGAGAGGGGAGAGAGATCGGAGAGGGGAGAGAGATCGGAGAGCAGGCCAGGGGCCCAGTCGACGAGCGCGGCGAAGCGATGTTGGAGGCTCTCGTCGTGGGTGTGAGGGTCGATCGCGTGGTGGGTGAGGGCGAGGTGAATGAGGATCGGGACGGAGGTCGGCACCAGCGTGCGTGCGAGCTCGAGCAAGCTCGCCGCCTGCGTGAGCTCCCCCGTAGCGATCATGGCCCGGGCACGCAGGACCACGAGCCCAGGATCCCGACGGTGGTGGGTGGTGAGCACAAAGACGCGCCTGGTGTCGCCCCGGTCGAGGGCAAACAGGGCTGCGAGCGCATTCAATTGCTCCTGCAGCGCGGTCGGAGAACCCAAGAGTCGGGCCTCGGCGGCCTCGCGCTCGCCCGTCAGGAGGTCGAGGCGAATGCGGGCCTCGAGCACACAAGGTGTGGGTCCATGCTCGTGCATGAGCGCGTCGAGGGCCGCGATCGCGGTCGGGATTCCCTGACTTCGGACCTGGGCGAGGGCGGCCGCAACTGCGCTCTCGAGGTCTTGGCCCGGCGTTGCGGCGGCGGGCTCCGTATCCGCATCCTCGATACACCCGAGCGCCCGGGCGCGGGCGTGCCAATGGAGTCCCTGGGCGTAGCGCTGGGCGAGCTGTCGGGCCCGGGTGGCGACGCCCGGCTTTCCGTGTGTGGCGGCGAGGGTCAGTGCCTCGATCGCACCTTGGTAGTCGCCGACGGTGAACAGGCCGACGCCACAGACAAGACGCACGATCGGGGCAGCCCTGGGGTCGGTGAACGCAGTTCTGAAATCCAGGCGTGCACGCGCCGGCTCCCGTCGTTCGGTGAGGGCGAGGCCTCGCAGCGCGGTGGCGGGGGTGCCCAGCGCGACCAGCAGTTGGGTGACGAGCGCCGAATCGGCGTGCCCCGCGTTCAACTCGCGGAACAAGCGCATATACAGCTGCTCGCTCACCTGGTCGAGCATGCCGCATGACCCCGGCTTTCTCCAACCTTGGAATGGGCGGAGGCCACCCGGGTATGATGCGCCCATGTGTGACCAAGGATCGGAGCGGCGCAAGGGGCACGAGGACCACGGTGACAGTCGGGGCGGCGGTCCTCCAGACTCGGACTTCCTGGACCTCGAGATTCGCAAGGTCCTGCTCGCCGAGGCCGAGGGCGTGACCCGCGAGGCGTTTCGGGAGCTGCTCAAGGAGTCGGCGAAGCGCCATTGGCGAGCCAAGTGGGGGGAGCAAATCGATCGCCTCGCGGGGTTCGCCGTCGATGAGCTGCTCGCCGACATGGCCGCAAACTTGGAGATCGAGGCCAAGATCGCCGCGCGCGCGGGAGCCAAAAAGGACCGCGCCGAGCAGATCGAGGCCCTGTTTGCCGATCCGATCGAGGCCGCCTCAGAGGGCGAGCCGTGAGTCCCTCCCGCGAATCTCGGTCGTGGCTGTCCGGTGCAGGTACAGGTGCGGGTGCCGTGTGGATCGCGGTCTCGCTCGGGCTCTCGCCGGGTTGTTTCGCCAAGGCAGATCGAGGTCCCGTCGATCCCGCAGCGGGGCCTGCAGCCGACGCTGCGAGGACCGGGGAGCCGATACCCACCAGCACAGACCGGGTCGACTCGGAGCCCGCCCGGGCGTCGGCCGAGGAGCTGGGTCTCGATCGTGCTCCAGCCAATCCCAAACAGGTGCAGGTGTTCGCGCCCGGCCCTCGCTTCGACCTCGAGCCTGTGCGCAGTGAGGTCCTCGATGGGGGCCTCATCGTCCAGGACTACGCGCTGGGGCAGGGTCTGGCGTGTGCGGTCGGGAGCCGTGTCACCGTTCACTACGTCGGTATGCTCCGGGATGGGACCGTGTTCGACGACTCCCGGGAGCGCGCCCAGCCGATGGCGTTCAAGGTCGGCATCGGTCGCATGATCGAGGGCTGGGAGCGAGGGCTGATCGGAGCCCAGAGCGGCACCTTGCGGAAGCTGACGATCCCCCCGGAGCTCGGCTACGGCGTACGCTCGATGGCCTCGATCCCACCGAGCTCGACCCTCATCTTCGAGATCGAGGTCGTGTCTGTGGAGCCGCCAGAGGAGATCGACTTCGAGGACCCGGTTCTCCGTAGCCCCTGAGGAGCGAAGCGCTCGGTCCTGGCGAGTCTGTGTGTGTGACCGAAGCCGAACACCCGGGAGAGACGAGGGCGTCGGAGCTCAGAGCCGAACCCGGGAGATGTGCGGAGCGAGGGCCGCCCAGACGCGCTCCTTGCCGAGCAGGTCGATGGCCTGGAGTTGCTCCTCGACCTGTTCGGCCCGCTTGGCCCCGACGATGGCCACGCTGACCCCGGGCTGGCGCAGTACCCAGGCGATGGCGAGGGCCGCGGGAGGCACGTCGAGCTTGCTCCCGACCAGGCGCAGGGCGTCGACCAGGGGTTTGCTGCGCGAGAAGGCCGGGTCTTTGAAGCGATCGTCACGGTGGCGAAGATCGGTCTTGGGGAAGCGGGGCAGGCGAGGGAACTTCCCGCTGAGCAGGCCGCGACACAGGGTCTCGTAGGCGAGGACCCCGAGCTGCTGTTCGCCCTCGGGGGCCGCGACCTCGCGCAGGGCGTACTCGAACTCCCGGCGGAGCATGGAGTAGGGGCTCTGCAGGGAGGCGAGGGCGGGCGCGTAGCTTCGGGCCTCGGCCAGGGGACCGCTGCCGTAGTTGCACAGACCGAAGTGCTGGATCTTGCCCCCGTCTTGGAGGGCCATGAGCGCCTCTAAGGTGGCCTCGAGGGGAGTGCCGCGCTCGCAGGGCCAGTGGACCTGGAGCAGGGGGATGCGATCGAGCTTGAGGCGCCGCAAGCTGGCCTCGCAGTCCTCCACGATGTGCTCTGGGGTCAGCTCGCTGTAGGCGTGGTCCTCGAGCCCGCGCCAGCGAACCCCGACCTTGGTCGCAATGACGAGATCGTGGCGGGCGGAGCCGAAGGCCTCGACCAGGATCTCGTCCGCGTGGCCGTGGCCGTACAGGGGCGCCGTGTCGAACCAGTTCACGCCGTGGTCGACGGCCGCACGCAGAGCCGCGATCGAGTGCCGATCGTCGACGTCGTCGCCCCACCACTTGCCGCCGATGGCCCAGCATCCAAAGCCGATCGCCGAGAGTTGGAGGTCGGTGCCGGGGAGCGTTCGGTATTTCACGGGAAGAGGGGAGACTCGGGGCTCGAGCGCCGCAGGGCTGCCGGGTCTGGGGAGTGTAGCGGGATCGCGCTCGGACAGGTCACCGCCCTCACCCAGGTCGACGCTCGGGGGGCGGCACCGCGGTGCAGAGCCCGCTCGCGCCAACTCTACTACGTCGTTCTCGACGCGCTGAGGGCTCCGGAGCAGGGGATGAGGAGGGCGCGAAACTCGCTGTACACGACCCTTGAATTGTACCCTCGCTTCGCGGGACGATTGAGCAAACCATGAAGCTTACATTTGAATCGCGCTGGAGTTTCCTGGCCCCGCTCGGGCTCTGCCTGGCCAGCGCGACGGCGCTGGGCGGGTGCAACGACGACGGGGGTAGCCGAGAGACGGGCGCCTCCAGTATCGGCACCTTGGATGGGGATGGCGACCAGGGTTCCGAGGGGGAGGGGACGAGTTCGGCCGAAGAGACGAGCACCACGAATGGGACTACGAGCGAGGAGGGGGACGACGATGGCCCCATCGGCGAGCCCAAGTTCGACGTTGGGACGATGCCGGATTCCCCGGATCTGTGCTTGGTTCCCCAGCACATCCCCTGCGACCACCTCGACTACCCCAGTGAGGAGCAGGCGGCCTGGCGCGCGCTGGGGCTGAACTGCGCGGGTGAGTTTCAGGCCGACCTCGACTACAATGGCCACTACCTCGCACTGCACGTGCTCGAGGGCCCGTTGGGGACGGCCGATCCGCTGACCTACCCGGTGCTCGAGGGCGAGAAGATGGTCATCCTCTCCACCGGCGACGCCTTCGACGTGATCGCGCCCGGCAACGGCGACGGCGACACCAGCATCCCGGGGAACGATCCGGGTAACCTGCCCGCGCCCATGGACGACGCCAAGGTCTCGGACACGGAGACCTGCGAGGAGAACCCGGACCTGGTCGGGATGGGCGACTGCTCGAACACGATCTTCGACCAGTTTACGGACACCTCCGGGGCCTTCGACTACGCCGAGATGCGGTTCACGATCGAAGTCCCGACCGCGGTCAGCGGCATGGCCTACAACGTGGCGTTCCTGTCTTGGGAGTATCCGGACTTCTACGGCTGGGCCTACAACGACATGTACGTGGCCTGGCTCGAGTCCGAGAACTGGACCGGCAACATCACCTTCGACGATCTGGGCGAGGCGCTGTCGCTCAACGCGGGCTTTCTCGACTTCAAAGACGCCCCCAACGACATCGACTGTCCGCTGCCCTGCAGCGCCGAGGAGCTCGAGGGGACCGGGCTCGAGGGCCACGGTGGCACGCGCTGGCTCGAGACCAACGTCGGCGTGACCGCCGGCGAGCAGATCACCGTGATCTTCGCTATCTTCGATATTCAGGACAACATCGTCGACTCGGCGGTGCTCCTCGACAACTTCCACTGGACCTGCCTGGGTGGTGTGCCCGGTACCTTGGTCGGCTAGTACCTTGGTCGGCTAGTACCTTGGTCGGCTAGTACCTTGGTCGGCGCCGTATCGGTGGAACAAAGAGTGAATCGCCTGGAGGCGATTCACTCCTTTTTTGGTCAGCTCAGGGACCGCTGGCCGAGCGCGAAGTCGTAGATGGATTCACGCAGGTGCCGGAGGTGGTCGACCATCTCCGAGTTGCCCTCGCGCATGGCACAGGCCGTGGCTTTGGCCCCGGCGATCAGGAGCTCCACGAGGGCGGGGGACAGGCCCAAGCTCGCGCCGAGTTCGACCGAGAAGTCGCGCTCTTCATCCGAGAGGCCGTCGAGGGCCGCGACCGTAGTCGCTCCCGAGAGCACGTAGCAGGCCTTGCGGCTTGCGGCCGGGAACAGGTCGGCCACGTCTTGGACCACGGCGCTCGAGGCGTCGAAGGCCAGGATGTGGTCTTGGACCACGCGGGGGAGGCCAGAGATGATCAGCAGGTACTTGAGCCCGGTGAGCTCCTCGCGGCTGAGGCCGTCGACGCTGGCGACACACTTGATCGCTTTGGCGAGGTTGACCTCGTCGGCGAGGCTCATCTCGACCCCTTCGGCACGCACGGAATCGCGGACCATGTTGTGTTCGGCCTCTGCGCGTGTGGGCTCGTCGAGCTCGGCGAGAAACTGAGTGGTGCTCTCCCTGATTGGATTGATCATCGCGGGTTTGGGTCCCTCGGAGGGGCCCTCACTGTGCCATCGGGGGACGCAGGGGCCAACCGAGGTGCGCGGGCGCGGTCGGGTCGACGAGTCGACCCGACCGAGGCGCCGCCGATTCAGGGCTCGTCAGGCGAGCCGCGGTCCGGCGTAGTTGGCCAGCGCCTTGAGCAACATCTGCTTGGCCTGTTCGAGGTGCTCGTGATCGCGGGCGTGGGGACCGCGTCCCCCGTGTGGCCAGTGCTGCACAAAGCGCATCTGTCCCGCGCGGGTCCAATAGGTCATGAGTCCCGACGAGCGGTTGTAGCCCATCATGACCAGGGCGTGCTCGAGGACCTGGACCTTGACGCTGGTCTCGGGTGACCACCCTCGGTCGCCGACGATGGTCAGGCCGAGCTCGCGGGCGGCGTCGGAGAGCAGGCCGCAAGCTTGTTCGTCGAGCAGGCGCCGCCACAGGGGCTCGAAGCCCGGGTGTTCGTCGGTTTTGTGTTCGTCGGCTTTGGGCTTTGGGCCCTTGGCCTGGTAGGCCAGCGCCAAGTTGACGGTCGCGCTGACCCGAGCGGGGTGCCAATGGATCGCCTTCTCGAGCTCCTCGATCGCCTTCTCGAGCTGCCCGAGCTTGCGCAGGGCCTCGCCCCGGAACACGTAGATCGCCGGTCCCTCCGTGTTGTTCATGACCCGCACGCCCTTGGCGTTGGTGTCGAGGCTGCCCTGGAGGTCGCCGTCGACGAGCTGGAGCCCGGCGAGTCCAATGTAGGCCCAGCGTGTGCCCTCGACGGTCTCGATGGCCGTCTCGAGGTCGACGCGGGCTTTGGCCGTGTCGCCCAGCCACATGTGGAGTTCTCCCCGGTGGCAGATCGGCAGCGACGAGCCGGGGTAGCGCGGGAGCATCTCGTCGTAGAACTCCAGGCAGACTTCGCCCGGAATGATACGCAGGAGCTGAAGGATCCACCGTGACTCGAAGCGGCAGCCCGTGCGGGTCTCGAGGCGGGTGAGCTCGCCGTTGACCACGTGGGAGCCATAGATGCTCCGGTTGCCACGCAGGGCCGATAGGGCGGCCTCCACGGCCGCGACCAGGGCCTGAACTTCGTGGGACTCGAGGGCTGCGGGGGCGAGCTCGGGGGCGAGCTCGCGCAGGACCCCGGCGAACTCCTCGGTGCGGTTGGGGGGCAGGGCCCCCGGTGGATCCTGCTCTTCGTAGGCGACGATCAAGAACCGGAGCAGCCACGCGACGAAGAGGAAGCCGCCGGCGTTCATGGTCCCGCTGTGGAGCTGGCTGTGGGCCTCGCTGTAGCGCTGGGTCCGAAGGTAGGCCTCGGTCAGCCAGACGTGGGCCTGGTACTCCTTTGGATCGCGGGTGATCGCTCGCTGGAGGACCTCGATGCCCTCGCTGTAGCGCCCGGCCAAGATGTGCAGGGCGCCGTCCATACGCAGCGCAGGCGCGAACTCCGGGTCGATGGCCAAGGCGGCGTCGGTGCAGCGCCGGGCCTCCGGGTTCTCCCCCGGCTGCTCGCGCCAAGACGCGATCTCGGCGAGCTGAACCCAGGGGCTCGGGTCGCTGGCCGTGTCGGGGTCGAGGCCATCGAGTTCGATGGCCCGCTCGAGACAGCGGACTGCGGCCGGGTAGGCGCTGCCGTCGATCGCCACGCGGGCACCCTCGAGGTTGTAGACCCGAGCTTGCTCCCGGTCGGTTTTGGGATCCTCGGCGATCAGCTTCAAGGCCCGCTCGAGCGCGTCGGCGCACTGCTCCCGGTGGTCGAGGCGGGCGTGCAGACCGGCGACCTCCATCCACATGTGGGCGGCGTTCGGGGCCCGCTCGAGGGCGGCGAGGCCGTGCTCGAGGGCGCGCTGCCAGTGCCGAGCGCGGGTGAAAAACCGGGTCGCCTGAGCGCGCCAGGCCGCGTGGTCCGGGTCTCGGGCGATCGCCGTCTCGAGGATGCGGCGGACGTCGTGCTCCCAGCCGAGGCCTCCGGCGGCACCCATGGCCAGGTGTCGACCTCGACGGGCGGCGTTTTTGGACAGGGTGCCGGCGCGCTCGAACTGGTCGAGGGCGCGCTGATAGTCCCGGGTTGCGAACGCGACCATGCCCGCGACCAGTTGGATGACCGGGTTCTCGGGGGCGAGCTCGATCGCCAGGTCGAGGTCGGTGCGGGCCGAGGCGTACTCGCCGGCCTGGGCCAGGAAACAGGCCCGAAGCAGACGGGGGAAGGCGCTCGGTGCCTCCATGATCCGCTTGGTGAGGGCGGAGTCGAATCGGCCCGCTTCGAGTTCACCGAGGAGTTGCTCGGTCACACGAATGTTGCGCCGACGCATCATCTCGTTGGTGTTCACGTAGTGAGCGGCCCTGAGGCGGGATCTTCGACGGGGTTCATGAGCGCGAAACCGTGGGCGCGGATGTAGCTGATATGCATGCCTTCGCAGCTCTGGGTGTAGATGCAGGTCTTGCAGCGCAGCGATTTTCGACGGTAGCGGTCGAGGATGTAGCGCTTGATGTAGCGGAAGATTTCGAGCTTGCCGTCGAGGGTCATCATGCTCGCGTCGAGGACCTCGCGCTTGGGGCGAGCGGGACGGCCGATCACACAGCTGGGGACGTCTTCGACCGGGACCAGGTGGGTGAAGCGAGAGAAAAACGCCGGCAGGTCGATGTCCCGTTCGGCCGAGGTCGTGAGCCGCTCGTGGGAGGGCTGGCGCAGGGTCAGTCGGGCCGGGGCGCCGTCCTGTTCGGCGATCTCCAGGAGCCAGGCTTCGACTGTATTCGAGAGATCGACGCAGACCTCGAAGTCCGCGTCCATCGCCAACATGGCCTCGGCATCTGCGACCGTGGCGACGACGACCCTGCGGACCCGACGGCCGAAGATCTCGCCTTGGCCGGCCTCGAAGGCGGCCGCGAAGCCGCTGTAGTCCTCGAGCTCGAGTTCGATCTCCCGGCTCGGAGCGAAGGATTCCAAGGGACTGGCGGCTGCTGCCTCGAGGCTCGGGGACACCAGCCACAGGGGCACACCGTGACCGCGGGCGGCCTCGGCCTGTTTGATCTGGGTGGCGAAGGGCGGGTACTTCGGCTTGTCGAAGCCGCCTCCTCCACCAGCCACGCCGAACAGGGGTAGGCGCAGCTTGCGGTGTTGGATCTGCTCGGGGTCCTTGCCCAGGGCGACCGCGGCCGCCTCGACCGAGAGCACGTCGCCCTCCGCCTCGGCCTTTTTCAGCATCTCGACCATCCGCCGGCGGGTGTTGCTGCGCTCTGCGGAGGCCGGGTCACCCCCGAACAACGGGCCCTGGGCGGCGTCCCACTCGCTGTCGAAGCGGAGGACCTCGAAGCTCGACTCGGCCACGGTCGCGCGGACGACCTCGAGCTCGTCGCAGATCGGCTCGAGGTAGCAGTGTGAGCAGCGGTGCGGCGCGCGGCAGTCCAGGGGCACACCCTCGTCGAGGAGCAGCTCGTACTCCTCCCGGCGCCCGCGGATCTCGTCGTTGAGCTTGTAGGGATCCTGGATCAGGTTCTCGTAGCCCTCGAGGT
>CAYVJQ010000001.1:206395-217030 GCA_964451725.1 uncultured Nannocystaceae bacterium
ATCTCGTCGTTGAGCTTGTAGGGATCCTGGATCAGGTTCTCGTAGCCCTCGAGGTGGGGCACCGGAAAGCGGTTGAGCCAGATGTGCATGTCCGGCCGCTTGCTGTACTCGAAGGCCTCGAGCAGGTAGGGCCGCATCTCCTCGAGGTCGTAGAAGAGGGTCTCCTTGCCGTCCGTGTAGGCCCGACCAAAGGGGATCACGTGCAGGAGGTCGTACTCCTTGACCCCCATCGCGGTGAACTTGGCGAGCAGGTCTGGGAGGGTCTTGACGTTGCCCCGGTTGACGCAGACGTCGATGTTGATGATCACCCGGCCGTCGTCGAGGGCGTTTTGAAGCCCCTTGACCTCTTCGTCGAAGGCGCCCTTGGTGCCCACCAGGGCGTCGTGGACCCGGGCGTTGGCGCCGTGGATGGAGAAGGTGATCTCGCCGAGGCCGGCGTCGATGGAGCGCTTGAGGAAGTCACCGTATGCAAACAGGCGGCCGTTGGTGACGGTCTGGACCCGCTGGTAGCCGGCGAGGCGGCCGAGCTTCACAAACTGGACGAAGTCGGGGTGGATCGTGGGTTCGCCACCCGAGAGGATCAACCGCTCCGCACCCTTGCGCCGACCGTCGAGGATCTGAGTCTTGACCTCTTCACGTGAGCGGTTGGTGCCGTTGTGGGTGTGCGAGTCGAGACAGAACACGCAGCGGTCGTTGCAATCGAAGGTCAGGCGGACCCAGTTGCGCTTTTGGTGGGCCGCGCTTTCTTTTTCGACGGTCTTCGCCTGAGAGCGCGCTGGAGATTGCGTGGTACCGCCGTCCATGGCGGCATCATACCCATGTGGTGCAGCGGTTGACACGCACCCTGTCGAGTTGCGGTGATTTGGCGCGATCCGACAGGCGAGCGGGCGGTCTTGGGGCTGGGCTCATGTTATGGTCGGCCCGATGGGCGACCCCCGCGTTTTGGTGATCCACCCGCCGCTGTCGGTTGCGCGTGATTTCATCGACTATCCATACTTTGCGAACCTGGGGGCGCTGCAGCTCGCATCCGTACTCGACGAGCACTTCGGGCCTGCGGGAGTCTCGCTCCTCGACGCCTTCTCCCTGCCGGGGGCGCGGCTGTGCTGGGCACAGGACGGGCGGGCTGAGCTCGGTATCTCGGTCGAGGCGCTGCTCGCCCAGGTGGACGCCGAAGAGGAAAAGATGCAGGGCGAGATCGGCGCGATCGTTGTCGCCTACACCGTCTTTCACCGCCCGCCCCATCGCGACGCCCTGCTCGCGGCGGTCCTCGACGGCCTTCGAGCTCGCTTCGACGTGCCGATTCTCTTGGCGGACTGCTACCAGTCGGGCCAGCACTACGTCCGGGTCCCCGGCGCGAGTGTGCTCGAGAGCTACCCCGAGGTCGACGCGCTGGTCCGCTTCGAGGCCGAGGTCACGGTTCCGGCCCTGCTCTCGGCTTGGTTCGACACGGGGGTGCGACCCGCCGGGGTCTTCCGCGGCGACTCGCCCAAGCTCGACGCGATGCCCTTTCCTGCTTGGGACCGGGTCGACCTCGAGGCCTACGACGCCTTCAGGGCCAGCGTGGTCGCGGACTTGGGCCGCCCCAACTGGACCTTCCCCATCGACGGTCGGACCCTCCCTCTGGTCACCAGCCGGGGCTGCCCCTTCACCTGTATCCACTGCTCGAGCAACCCGGAGGCCCTGCCCGGGGAGCCCAAGACCCAGCGCCGCTACCCGCCCGAGCGCCTGCGCGAGTACCTGCGCTGGATGGCCAGCGACGCGATTGGAGCGACCCGCCTCGAGGTCTGCGACGAGCTGATCAACGTCAACGAGCGCCACTTCGACGTGTTCCTGGACGAGGCCGAGGCCCTCGATCTGCGCTTCGACTGCCCCAACGGCATGCGGGCCGACTACCTCTTGCCGCGGCACCTGGAGCTCATGCGCGGGCGGGTCGAGATGCTCAGCGTCAGCGCCGAGTCGGGGGTCCAGCGGGTGGTCACGGAGGTCGTCGGCAAGCGCCTCGATCTTCAGGCCGTGCGCGACGCGGCCAGGCACGCCCACGAGGCCGGCGTGCCCCTGATGATCCACTACATGATCGGTCTTCCGGGCGAGACCGCCGAGGAGATCAACGGGACCTTGGCTTTCGCGCTCGATCTCTGGGACGAGTACAAAGCCTGGCCGGCGGTCCAGTATGCGACGCCGCTCCCGGGTACACCCATGGCGGCGGCCGCCGAGGCCCGCAGCGGCGTGAAGCTGCCGATGGTCGAGGATTGGGGCCCCTATTTTCAGACCGCGCCCAGCGACACAGGGGTCGATAGGGAGATCCTCGAGCGCTTCATGTGGACCTTCCAGAAGCGTCTGGAGGCCTCTCAGGGCGCCAAGAAGCTGATCATGAACGTCACCTATGTGTGCAACAACCGCTGCACCTTCTGTGCGGTGGGGACCCGCACCCAAATCGACGGCCACCCGACCCGGCAGCGGGAGAAGCTGGTCGAATACCGCAAGCAGGGCGTGACCATGGTCGACTTCGACGGTGGCGAGCCGACCCTCAACCCCGAGCTCATCCCCCTGATCCGCGCGGCCCGAGGCATGGGCTACGAGCGGGTCAACGTGACCACCAACGGCCGGCGCTGCGTCTACGAGAGCTACGCCTCCAAGCTGGTCAACTCGGGGCTGACCACGCTCTTGTTCTCTATCCATGGCCACGACGCCCGGACCCACGCCCAGCAGGTCGGGGTCGCCGAGGCCTTCCAACAGACCACCGACGGGGTCCGCAACTGTCTCAAGTACGCGCCCAAGGGCGTCGAGCTGGGCATGAACATCACCGTCACCAAGGGCAACCACCACCAGGTCGACAAGCTCGCCCAGCTGTGTTGGGACCTGGGCCTGCGGTGGATGAATATCCAGTTCTTGACCCCCTTCGGGAGGGCCACGAGCTGGGTTGCGCCCGACACCCAAAAGGCGGCCGACTGCGCCGTCGAGGTGATGGACGCCTGGGAGGGCAAGATCCGCTTCCAGGTCATCAACCTGCCGTTTTGCTTCATGCCCAACCACCGCCACCTCATGCAGGGCGACCTCGCCAAGCTCGAGCGGCACATGGTGTTCGTGAACAACGAGACGGTGAATCTGGCCGAGTACCTGGCCGAGCGAAGGGTGCGCAAACCCGTGTGTGTGAGCTGTCCGCACGGCTGTTTTTGTGGCGGCTTCTACGAACTCGACAAGGTGCCGGAGCCGGCGTGGCAGATCTCGGCCGACGACCTCGTGCGCCCGCTGAGCGATCCGCGGCGGCACGAGTCGGTGCCCGCCGGTTTCTCCGACCGGGTCAAGAAGCGGCTGCGCGACGAGGGCGTCGAGATCTGAGCAGCCGCGGTGCGGGACCCGCATGGGTCGCGGTCGGCAATCCGTACGAGCGACAAGCCGATCGGGCATCGGGCATCAGGCATCAGGCGCGATGGGGAGCCTGAGCTTGCCCTGAATGCTGGCCTCCACGCCGCGGGCACAGGCGACCTCGAGGTCTCCGAAGTGCGCGAGGTAGTCCTCGCGCAGGCCGGGGCAGTGAGACTCGAAGCGACAGCCGGCACAGGCCGGGACCAGACTCTGACCGGCGAGGCGGCTGTCTCTGAGTTCGAAGGTCGACTCGGGGGTGACCACCATGACCCGGCGATCACCCGGGTCCCAAGCGTGGGTCCAGTCTTCGCCCAACAGGCAGCGCGGCACGTGCAGAGACTTCACGTCGACGCCGCGCGAGCGACCCACGGCCATGGCCTCGCGCATGAACGGTACGGCGGTCCGCATCTCCGGCATGCTCTCGGTGCGCTCGGCGTTGCCGTCGGTGAGCGAGACGAACCACAGGTGAGCCTCAGTGACACCGAGATCGGCCAACCACGTGACCGCCGCCGGGAGCCTCGTGAATGTGTCGGTGTTGACGATGAGATCTGCGACCACGGAGGCGTCGGTTGCGACTGCGGCGCCGAGCCCCGCGAGCATCGCTGGGAACGCACCGGGGCGCTGGACCAGGGCGTCGTAGGCCGCGGGGAGGTGGGTGTGGATCGAGATGTGCAGGCGGGTCACCCCGGCTTCGAGCATCTTGGCGAGGTTTCCAGGGGAGAACAGGAGGCCGTTGCTCTGGACCTTGATGTCGGCGAAGCCCAGATCGCGCGCGGCTCGGATCAAGGCCAGGAGATCGCCCCGGATGGTCGGCTCTCCACCTGTGAACGCGACCGCGTCGTATTCGAGGCGCTGGCCCTCACGCAGGGCAGCGACCACCGCCCGAGGCGGTAGGGCCCGGGATCGCATGGCTGGCGTGATGGTGCAGTAGTCGCAGGCGAGGTTGCAGTCGTAGCCGAGGATGATGTCGAGCAGGCCAGGCATGAGCGGGAGAGGGGCGTGGGGGGGAGTCTCGGGGACTTGGGCCAGCCGGTCATTCCAGGGTGGGAACGCGGATCAGGCGCGAGTGGGGATTCGAGTCGGCCGCCGGAAAACGGCGGAGCCAGGGGCGAGGCGACATGCACAGGTCTATGCGGGGAGCCCGCGAACAGCCGACTTTGATTCGATTGTGGATCATGCCCTATTGGGCCCGAGTTTCTGGTATGAGTAGATCAGTCTCTCGGTTGACTGGAAGTCGGTCTCATGCTTTCTCGCACGCTCCCAACTAGTCTCATCCTGTCCTTGGCCTTCTTCGCGGTCGCCTGTAACGACGACACGGGAACAGAAGATACCGCCAGTACTTTCAACCCCACAGCGACCTCGACCTCAGAGGGGGACGACGAGATCGGGACGGAACAAGGCTCCGAGAGCGCGGAGTCTGCGGACACGACGTCGACCGCCGACGATACGTCGACGACGACCGCCGATACGACCGCCGACGAGACGACTGCCGACGAGACGACGACGACGACGACCGCGGATACCGGAGAGGAGTCGCCGGAGTGCCTCGACCTCGATCAGGACGGCTTCGGCGACAACTGTGATGCCGGCCCCGACTGCGACGACGAGGACTTCAACAACCATACCGTCGACGGTTGCGCGAACTGCATGGACGCCGACGGCGACGGGCAGTGGGTCGACTGCGACACCTTCGATGAGAACAAGCCCGGCGAAGACTGCGACGACAACGACTTCAACGTGTTCACGGAGTCTGGTTGCGCCAACTGCGTCGACGCCGACATGGACAACACCTGGGTCGGCTGCGACCAGTACGGTGACGCAAAACCTGGACCGGACTGCGACGACGATAACTCGGTCGTCGGCCTGGACGACACACAAGAGATCTGCAACGGCCTCTCTGAGAACTGCGCCGGCGAGATCGACAACGCACCGCCGAGCGAGATGTGCCCGCCCGAGGGAGTCGAAGCGCCCAACGTCGATCCCATGAACGGCTGGCTCTGCGATCCTCCTGCACCCGGCGAGGACGGCTGTGTCATCAACGACTGCGTCGAGCAGTTCTTCGACCTCAACAACGCGGTCAACGACGGCTGTGAGTGTGAGGGCACCTCTCGCACCGACAGCCTCGCTGCCTGTTCCGATTCTCCGCAGGGTTACCTGGGCGCGGTCGGCGAGGCCGAGCAACTCGACAACCTCGTGCTCGGCACGATCCCGGAGATCGACAATGGCAAGGGTGCCGGTCGTGAGGACTGGTACAGCATCGATTTCGCCGAGAACGACGCCAATGGTGTCCGGCCTAAAACCGGTAGCATCCAGCTCTCGTTCAACCAAAACGACGGGAACGACTATCGTTTCGAGGTCTATCACACCTGTGAAGCCGCGGCGTTCCAGAACAGCTTGGCGACGCAGTTCGGTGCTGGTGCACCGCCCGCTTCGGAATGGTGGTTCTTCGACAGCCACGCCGCGGCCATCGATTTGGTGGTCCCGGCCCTGTACCAGGACAACGTGGATTGGCCCGACACGGTGTACATCCGGGTGTTCCGCGTCCAGAACGACAACACCTGCAACAACTACCGTCTCCAGGTTTCGCGCATCAGCAACTGACTGATCGACCACGGCCGAGAGCGAAACAAAGGCCCACTTCGGTGGGCCTTTTGTTTTGGTTCAAAGAACGTTCAAAGAAAAGGGCCCACCTCGGTGGGCCCTTTTTTGGTCTCGGGGTCGGTTGGTCGTCACCAAGCGTGGTCGCGCCAGCGTTCGATCTCATCCAACACGGCGCGGCCGGTTGGAGTCGCCTGTCCGTGCTCGAGCAAGACCTCGGCCGCCTCGGCGTTGCCTGCAATGATCTCTTGGAAGCGGCGCTCGAACTCCGGGTGTCGGCTCAGCGGAGCCCCGGCCTCGCGCATCCGTTCGTAGAGCAGGGCGACCGGTTGAAAAGCATGGACGGCGAGCAACACACCTTGGAGCGGGCGAG
Organism: uncultured Nannocystaceae bacterium; assembly: GCA_964451725.1. GTDB lineage: Bacteria > Myxococcota_A > Polyangia > Nannocystales > Nannocystaceae > Plesiocystis. The sequence continues at coordinate 212,733 of CAYVJQ010000001.1, forward strand.
GATCGGGCCGCACCGGAGACGGGTAGAGGGGATGAAAGGCGTTGTCCAAGAGCGGATCCAACTCGAGCAGGGCGTGCAGCTTGTTGTGTTGGAACTCGTGGATGATGGCCTCGACCATGGTCATGAGCTGGGGGTGCAAGGTCATGTAGACCGTGCCGATGATCTCTTGGTAGGAGGCGGAGAGGTGGCGGTGGGTGTCGAAGCCGACCGGGACGATCTGGCGCACAAAAAGATCGAGCTCAGCGCGGAGCTCGGGCATGTGGCGACCGATGAGCTCGAGTGAGCGCTGGATGATCTCGACCCACTCACTGGCTGGCCGGCCCCCGAGGTCGAGCTGGTTGCCCTCTTTGTCGGGGTGGGCCTCGAACATCGACAGAGGATTGTTGTCGATGGTGGCGAGCGCGAGGGAGGGGCTGATCTTGAAGTAGGAGGGGGCCGAGTCGGGCTCACGCAGGTCGATCTCGAGCTCTTCGCCGTCGGGCAGGAGCATGCGAACCGTGGCACGACTGAAGACGGCCGAGTGTGCACCCTCTGGGAACACGAACTCGCGCGCCGCGGCCATGCTGACCACGCGAGGGGGGAGCCGTCGCAGAGACAGGGGTCGACTCAGGGCGTCGGCGTGAGCCAGATCGGTCAGCAAGGTAGCGAGCAGCTCGGTGACCCCGGCCTCGAAGTCGATCGACACCGGCCGCGCCCAGAAGCGAAGACAGCGGAGCAGACCGCCGATGGTCGGTGAGCGCAGCGAGCTGGCCAACGCCCCGGGATTGTCTCGGAGCAGTTGCTGTAGGCAGGGCTTGAACTCGCGCAGGGCGGGGACGCGGGCGCTGGCCGTGAGCCGCATGAGGTCTTTCAACGCCCGGCGGATCGTCAGCGAGAGCACTTTTGTCGCGGTGTCGGATCCGGGTTCGGGAATCGTGATGTCGCGGGGGAGCAGGGTAGGCATCGCTCGGCTCCTCGTTCAGAGATCGAGGGTGTCGCCGGGTTGGGCGGGGAGTTTTGAGCTGAGCACCAGAGGGTCATCGCTGCGCTCGCCGACCCCGACGAACATGCGGATCAGCCGAGCGCGACCTCGATCGACATGGAGGGGCTTTCGCAGAGCGCAGGGCGAGAGCTCGCGCGGTCCAAAGATCTCGAGGTAGCGAGGGTCGGCCCCGGTGCAGCTGCTTCGGTTTGCACAGCCCTCGCAGGGAGTGGGAAAGCTGCGCGGCTCATCGCTGAGCGCGACGCTGGCGAAGGGGCCGAGGGTGCACAGGGGCGCGCCGCGGATCCATGCAGAGAGGGCGTGGCGTCGGGCTTGCTCGAGGGCGTGCAGGGCGTAGGGGAGGGCCATGCCAAAACGGGGGATCAACGCGGATGCATGTCCGGCCCCACGCCCAAAGGGGCGGACGACCTCGAGCAGCCATGCCGCCACGCCGCGCCGTTTGAGCAGCGCGGGCATGGCTCGGAGTTGGCGAAAATTCGAGCGCGTGATCGTTGTGGAGACGACCGTGGTGAGGCCCTTGCGCCCCGCGCGTGTGAGCAGATCGAGGGTCGCCGCGTAGCTCCCCGACCGCCCGGTATGAAAATCGTGAACGGGGGCCGCGGGCCCATGGAGGGAGAGGTGGAGATCGCTGAGGCCCGCGTCGATGAGCCTGTTGAACAGGGCATCGTCGGCTGCCAGTCGACGGCCATTGGTCTGGATGCCGATGGCCGAGAACCCGAGCGATTTGGCCGAGGCGATCAGCGAGGGGAGCTCGGCCGACAAGCTGGGTTCTCCACCGATGAAGCTGAGCTCGTCGGCGTTGTCGCTAAGTCGCTCGAGATCCTTGTGCAGCCGGTCGAGCTCACCCGGTGCGAAGACCGATCCCGCCTGGGCACAAAACCGGCAGGCGTTGTCGCAGTCGGAGTTCAGTCGCAGGGTCGCGCGGTGCGTCACGTCTGTCTGTGCAATTCAAAAACCCCGGCTGGAGCGGGGTCAGTTGGGTGGCTCATGCCGCATGGCTCATGCCAAGTAGCAAGTCGGCACGCGGTCGAGCGAATGGCTCCGAAGCGAAGTGCCCGGAGCCCGCTGCTCTTATAGAAACCTGGCCCGAGCCCTGGCTCAGCCTAGGACGCCGAAGTCGCCGAGGGGGTGCTGACTGCCGCGTTGGGCGAAGGTCAGGAGCTCGGGGAGGCGAACGCCGCTGACTTCAGTTCGCCGAAGGTGGTGGGCGAGGACCATGGCACCGCGCGCCTGCCACTCGTCGGTGGCCTTCGAGCCATTGCCGCTGTTGGCGACAAAGAGGCTGAAGTTCTTGGTCTCGGCGATTCCGCTGACGTTTGAGTCACGCCGAAGCACATCGACCTGGAAGGCCTCGCCGACGGGGGTCCGCATGACCACGGCGATCGCACCCAGACGGGGAGCGTGCACGTTGTCGAGGGACCACTTGCCCATCTCCAAGTCGGCCGGAAAGAGGCCGTCGAGCATGGCGCGCTCGTGCTCGGAACGGGCGACCGACTCCGCCTGGCGGGAGGCCTCGTCGGCCGTGACGGTCTCGGTGTGCGCGGACGGATCCACGTTCGAGTCGTTCGCGTCGTTTGCTTCGCCACCGGCCGCATTTGCGGTTCCGATCCCGAGCAGGCTAAAGCCTGCGACGGCGCTGGCAAAACCAGCGAAAGTGCAAAGCGCCTGACGGCGACCAATCATAGTGTCAAGGGTCGGCTGCTCGTTCGACATAGGGGCTCCAGCGACATTAACGCTAGCTCGACCTCGACCCCTACGTCAAGAGAAGTTACGGGCCATATCGACATCAAAAAGTGGGCTGGGTTCGAGGTTTTGGGTCGGCGGTGCTGCGGCGGTGGGGAGTGCGCTATTGGCGACTGTCGAGGAACAGTGTCACGGCCCCCTCAACGGCGCCGCGGGCCCGTACACTCCGCGACGTGGGTGGGACCAGCGACTCTCTCAAGCGCGAACAGATCTCGAACGCGCCCCATCCGCTGCGTGGGACGACTGGGACCAAGGGGCTCATCAAGGTCGGGTACGCCTGCAATGAGCACTGCGGTTTTTGTCATACGCTCGAGTTTCGAGAGACCCAGGCCTCGACCGCCGAGGTCGACACGAAGATCCGCCGCTGCGCCGAGCTCGGCTACGAGATGGTGGTGCTCTCGGGGGGCGAGCCCACAATTCGGCCGGAGTTGGTTCATTGGGCCACCCTCAGCGCGTCGCTGGGCCTCGACTTCGGGCTCGTGACCAACGGCCAGATGCTCGCCTACCCCGAGCTGGTCGAGAAGCTGATCGCCCGCCGGCTGCGCTACGTGTACCTCTCGCTGCACGGTGGAAACCGCAAGATCCACAACCTGATGGTCCGCAGCGACGCCTTCGATGCGTCCTACAAGGCGCTCCAGAACCTCTCGGGACGGGGTTTGGACCTCTCGGTGAACTGCGTGATCACCCGCCATAACCTCGGGCACCTGCGCCCGCTCGTGGACGCGACCATGGCCTACACCGACCTGACGGTGAAGTTTTCCATGGTCGAGCCCAAGGGCGGGGGCGACAAACTCTTCAACCACCTCATGCCGCGGGTGGAGGACGTCGCTGCCCGGGTGATGGAGGCGATCGACTACGGCGAGGCCGGGGTCCGCGAGCGGGGGGCGCCGGGGCCTCACTATACACATGGTGCGATCCCTCTTTGCCTCATGCCCGGCTATGAAGATCGCTTCGACGATCTCAAAACCCACACCTACCGAACGATGATCGAGGTCGGCGAGCCCGACTTCTTCCCAGTCGACGATCTCAACAAGACCCAAGATCCGGCCTGCCGAGGGTGCAGCCTCAGTGGCCCGTGTCCGGGGCTGTACACGGGCTACCATGAGGCGTTCGGTGCCACGGAGCTGCATCCACACACCGATCGGCCACGTTCGAACTCCTTCAATTACACGCTCGAGAAGCTGCACCCGGGCCTACCGAAGATCGCGGATTACAGCGACTGCCCTCTGCACGGGGAGCTCGGGTTGACCCCTTGGGATCGGGGCCGGGACCTGTTTGTGCGCAACGGCCCGCGCCTTGCTCGATTTCGCGCCGACAGTCGAGATTTCTCCGACCGCGAGATCGTCGAAGTCAAACACGAGCTCGGGCAGATCTACATGGATGTTTCCAAGAAGGATGCACCCACGGACTTCGCGCGTGATCTCGTTCAGCTCGTGCGCAGCCCTGTGTGCACCGACTGCCCCGACGCGTCGAGTTGCTCGGGCATGTTCGAGCCGCTGCTCGAGGACGTGTTCAGCCGCGACGACGAGGAGGTCCGGGCGCTGATCGCCGGGCTCGGTGGTGAGGTCCTCGA
>CAYVJQ010000002.1:0-54490 GCA_964451725.1 uncultured Nannocystaceae bacterium
GGTCTCGGAGCCGGTGGTCTCGGAGCCGGTGGTCTCGGCCGTGTCCGAGCCTCCGGTGTCGGTGTCCTCGCTGGAGTCGGACTCTGCGCCGTAGGTGTCCGTATCGGCAGCGTCGTCGCCGTCACAGCCGATGTTGAACAGCGCTCCAACCACCAAAACCTTGAATAATTTATTTGTGTCCATCTCAGTAAGCTCGCGTGTAGAGGCTGAAGGTAGTCGATGTACAGGTGCCGTGAATAAGTTGTTTGGCGACTGTATTGTATGCTTTTAGTTTATAATAATGGTCCGGTCGGCCCCGGGGATGGACCGCTGATACCCTGCGCCCGTGACCGACAAGACGTCGAGCTCGCCCGTCCTCGCCGTCTTGGGCGGCAGCTTCAACCCCCCCCACCTCGGCCACGCCCTGCTGCCCCGCCTGCTGCTGGCCCAGGGGGGGGTCGAAAGGGTGCTGGTGGCACCCTGCGCAGACCACCCCCTGGGCAAGCGCCTGACTCCCTTCGATCGGCGCATGAGCTGGACTCGGCTGGCGCTCGCGCCGGACATACGCGCGGGCGCGGTCGAGGTCAGCGCGATCGAGGCCGAGCTGGCGGCCGCGCGGGACGGACAGCCGAGCTACTCCCTGGCCTTGCTCCAGGCGGTGGCCGCCCGCAACCCCGGCTACCGGGTCCGCCTGGTCGTCGGGTCCGACATCACGGGCAGCGGCGAGACCGAGCGATGGCATCGCTGGGATCGGATCGTCGCCGACTTCGAGCCGATTGTCGTCCCGCGAGCGGGCTGGTGTGAGCCCGGCGCGGTGACCCTCCCCGAGGTCAGCAGCACGGCCGTGCGGACGCAGCTCGAGATCTTGAAGTCCGGCGTGGACGGCCGCGAGCGCGAGCGTGCCGAGCGAGCGCTGCGGCTGCGGGTCCCGGGCTCGGTCGCGGATGCCTTGCTCGCTTGGATCGGGGGTACCCAGGCCCGGATCGTGGTGGTCGGTCGTGGGCACGTGGCGCACCACGCCGTGCCCTGGCTCTGGGACCGGGGCTTCGCTGTGGAGCAGGTCGGCGCCCGGGCCCTGCTGGCCGATCCCGAGCGGACCCTGGCCGCGCTCAGGGCAGGTGGGCAGGCGGCGGGATCGGGACCGATCGCAGGTGTGTGGCTGCTCGGTCGTGATGGGGTCCTCGGGTCTCTGGCCACCGCGCTCGCGGGTCGCCTAGCCCGCGACACGCCGGTGCTGCACGCCGCGGGGGCCCGCTCGGCCCGGGCGGTGTTGGTCGACTTGGTGCGGGCCGGCAACCCGGTGGGCAGCCTGCATCCGATCTGTTCGCTGCGATCGGAGCGCTCGCGCTCGCGCCTGGGTGCGGCCAGCTTCGGGGTCGAGGGAGACCCCGAAGCCCGCGCGCTGGCCCTGCGCCTGGTCGGTGGGCAGCCGGTCTTGGCCCTCGATCACCTCGACGCTCGCGGACGGCTGGCCTACCACGCCGCGTGTGCCTTGGTCGCCAACCACCAGGCGGTGCTCGCAGACCGGGCGGCCGCGGTGCTCCGTGGGCAGGGCCACGAGACCGCCGCGATCGACCGCGCGCTCGGAGATCTGATGCTCGGGTCGCTCGAAAATCTGCTCGCCGCCGGGATCCCGAAGGGGGTGACCGGGCCCCTGTCGCGGGGTGATCGAAAGACCGTCGAGGCCCACCTCGAGGCCCTCGACGACCCGGACTCGCGCAGCCTCTATGCGGACCTCAGCGCGCGCCTTGGGGTACTTTTGGAGGCCTGCGCCCCAGCGGGTTCGGGAGCGGAAGCGGAAGCGGAAGCAGCCTGGCCAGGTGGGCGGTCCGAGTGACGGCTGAGTGAACTCTGATCAAAAGAAGGAAACAGGTGCGCTGGCCGCCCGTAGCTGAGCCTACCGAATACGGACCCACACGGATTGGGCGGTCGGAGAACGACAAGGAATCCAAGCATGCCTACAGATCTGTTCACCTCCCACACCGTCGGCGCCCTCGCGCTCCCCAACCGCGTCGTCATGGCGCCCATGACCCGCTCCCGCGCGAGCGCGGATCACATTCCCACGGCGATCATGGCGGAGCACTACGCCGCACGCGCTGATGGGGGCCTGTTGATCTCCGAGGGGACAGCGCCCAACGTCGACGGCTGCGGCTACCCCCGCATCCCCGGGATCTGGAGCGAGGAGCAGATCTCGAGCTGGAAGGTCGTCACCGATGCTGTGCACGCCGCGGGCGGAAGGATCGCCATCCAGCTGATGCACACCGGACGGGTCAGCCACACGCTGAACATGCCAGAGGGCGCGACCGTGCTGGCCCCGAGCGCCGTGCCGCACGCCAGCGAGAAAATGTACACGGACCAGAGCGGGCTGCAGGACTACCCGGTTCCTCGGGCCATGACCGAGGCCGAGGTCGAGGCCTCGATCGAGGCCTTCGTGAGCGCGGCCCGAAACGCCCGCGCGGCCGGCTTCGACGCGGTCGAGCTCCACGGCGCCAACGGTTATCTGATCGACCAGTTCCTGAGCCCCAATACCAACCAGCGTGACGATCGCTGGGGCGGCGACCGGGAGGGGCGCTCGCGCTTCGCTCTCGAGGTCGCCCGGCGCGTGGCTGAGGCCATCGGCGCGGACCGGCTCGGTATTCGTCTCTCGCCCGGGGGCAGGTTCAACGGCATCGAGCCTTGGGACTCGGTGGGCCCGGACTTCGTGTGGCTGACCCGGAAGCTGGGCGCGCTGGGCCTCGCCTTCCTTCACATCGTCGATCTCGTCAGCATGGGTGGCCCCGAGGTCCCCGACGCGCTCAAGGCCGAACTGCGCGAGGCTTTCCCGGGCACCGTCATCCTTTCCGGGGGCTACGACCGGGCTCGGGCCGACGCGGACCTGGCCGCGGGTAAAGGCGATCTGGTGGCCTTTGGCCGCGCGTTCTTGGCCAACGCCGATCTCGTGACCCGCCTGCGCGAGGGCAGCTCCCTCAACGCGGCCGACATGGATACTTTTTATACGCCGGGGCCCGAGGGCTACAACGACTACCCGACGCTCTGAGGCCGCTCTCGCGGCCGACCGGGTCGACTGCAAGCCGCGAGACACATCCGTGTCTCGCGGCTTATCTACGATCTCGCTAGCGGCCGCGCTGACACTCGAGCCGACCGTCGTCGCCGACTCGAACCACAACCTCGTCGCCGGCGCGGACGCGGGCGCGGAGGATCTCCTCGGCGATCAGGCTCTCGATCTCCCGTCCGAGGAGGTGGCGCAGGGGCCTCGCGCCCAGAGCCGGGTCGACCCCGGCGCGATCGATGAGCGCCTCGATGGCGGCGTCCTCGACCCGGTAGCGAATCCCGCGTTCGAGGGCCAGGCGGTTCGCGCTTCCGGCGATCAGGCGGCGGCAGATGGCCAGCATCTCGTCCCGGGTCAGGGGCCGCAGGACGAGCGGAGCCTCGATGCGATTCCACAGCTCGACGGGGAAGTGGCCCCGGGCGTCGTCGAAGATCAGGGCATCGTCGACGTGGACCTCGGGGTCGGCGAGCATGCGCTCGGCCCCGAGGTTGGAGGTCATGATGATGACCGCGTGGCGGAAGTCGACGGTCCGCCCGCGCCCGTCCGTGAGCCGGCCTTCGTCGAAGACCTGCAAGAGCAGCTGGTGCACGTCGCGGTGGCTCTTCTCGATCTCGTCGAGGAGCACGACCCGGTGCGGGTTGCGGAGCATGGGATCGGTCAGCGCTCCACCTTGCTCGTGGCCGACGTAGCCGGGGGGGGCACCCACGACCCGCGCGACCGCGTGGGCCTCGGCGTACTCGCTCATGTCGAGGCGCAAGAGCGCGTCGCTGCGCTCGTAGAGGGTCGTAGCGAGCGCCTTGGCGATCTCGGTCTTGCCGACCCCGGACGGCCCGAGCAGGAGCACGGAGGCGATCGGGCGCCCACTCGAGAACCCGGCGCGGTTGCGGCGGATCAACGCGGCGAGAGCCTCGAGGGCGTGCTCGTGCCCGACCACCTTGCGCCCGAGCTGAACCTGGAGATCCACGATGTCGCGCTCGCTCCGACCTTCGATGCGGGTCCGTGGCAGGCCCGTGCGCTCGCTGGCAATGTCGAGCCAGGACCCGCCGCCGACTTTGCTGTCGCCCTCGCGCACGGTCCGGGCGCAGGCGAGGTCGAGGAGGTCGAGGGCCCGACCGGGCATGGCAAGGCCACTCAAGAAGCGTTCAGCGACCCGGCTCAGCTCGCTGAGTCGGGCATCTGCGCCGAGCTCGACCCCGTGCTCCTCGAGGATCGCCGGGCTGGCGAGTTTGACCGCGCGGTGGACATCGGCGGCCTCCATGCTCGGGAGCATGAGCACGTCCAGAGTGTCGAGGATGCCGGGCATCCAGGCCTCGAGACGTGCGCGGGTCTCATGAGAGACCACGGTGAGCATGCGCGGTGATCCGCTCGCCCAGGCACGAATGAGGGCGGGCAAGAGGGCAGGGGGAGCCTCCGAGGCGACCCGGTCGAGGTCGTCGAAGATCGCTACGCCCTCGGCCTCGGCGATCCGCTGGAGGTCTTCTGTGAGCAGCTCGTCGTCTTCGTAGGCGGAGGCCTCGAGGCGAAACACGGGCTGGGCGATCGCCCGGGCGACGTGAGTGGCGAGCAGGCTGCGACCGCTGCCGTGCTCGCCGACCAGGAGAGGGGGACGCCTCGAGCTGCGCAGCAGGGCGTCGCAGATCATGGCCAGCTCTCGCTCGCGTCCGACCATGGGCGGGAGCTTGGCGGGATGGAGGGATCGGAGTTCTGCGACTTCGGAGCTCGGGCTCCGCCTGGCTCGAGCTGGGGCCGGCTCCGGGGCGGTCGCCTGGCTCAGCGCCGGGGTGGTAGCCGGAGTCGTTCGCAGTCGGGGTCGAGCTTGGCTGGAGTCTCGGCTACCGCTGGAACCCGAGCCCAAACTCGGTCGACTCGGCTCCGGCGCAGGAGCTGGGCGAGTCTCGGTCGCGGGATCCTGGCGCTGTGACCGAGTCTGGCGTGGGGAGGGATCGGCCCCCACGCGCGACCAGCTCGGCCCGGTCTGCGAACCGGGGAGCTTGCCGCGCACGGACTGTCGGGGGGAGGGGGGCGCCGACTTGGGTGTCGGTCCGCGGGCGCTCATGCGCAGGGGTCCCGAGCTCGGGCGGCGCGGGGTCTGTGGCGGGGCGACCACCCGTTGGCGACCGCGCTCGCGGACCCGCTCGATCAGCAGTTTGCGGAGCGCACCCGTGTCTGCGCCGGCGAGTTGGAGCGCCCGGTAGGCGTGGCAGTCCGCGCTGCGGACGATCGCCAAGAGTTGGCTGAGGTCCGAGTTGGGACCTTGGAGCTGCTGGGCACCGCGCTGTTGGAGGCGCAGATGCCAGTCCGCGGGCTCGCTCTCTTGGCCTGTGCGCAGCTGGTCGCGGGCGGCCGACAGGGCCGTGGCGGCGACACCGACCTCCGCGAGCGCCTGGACGACAGGCTCGTGGGTGGCGAGCTCGAGCAGGAGATCACAGGACGACCCCTGCGCCCAAGAACTGTGCGCACTCCGGCGCAGCGGAGAGCGAAGAGCCGCGGCCTCAGGCATGGGGCCAAGCTACGGGCGCCGATGTTCAGGGCCAAAAAAACCGTGAAATTCGAGTCTGGGCGCGCGGCCTGGCCGAGTGGCCTGGTCTCGAGGTCCAGGTCGCTCGACCCGCTCGGTGGGCGTCTGGGTCACATCACGGTTCACCGCTGAGCGCTTTGATTTCACAGTGAAAGTCGGCGTTGTGCGCGAGGCTATTGCGGGCCGCCTCGATCCCTCGCACCTTCGGGGCGCATGTCTGAAGCCAAGCCCCGCTTCCAAGTCCTCGTCTGCGACGGTCCGAGCTGTGGCCTGTGCCACGAGAGCGCCGTGCTCGCGGAGGAGATGGAGGCCCAGGTCGAGGCCGACCCGGCGCTTCGGGGGCGTGTCGACATCACCAATCTGACCTGCTTCGGTCGCTGCGACGAGGGTCCGAACATCATGGTGCGGCCCCTCGACCCGGGGGAAGACGGGTCTTTCGAGCCCGACTTCGAGCGTCTCAGCGGGGTCAGGGGCCTCTACCTCAGCGTGGACTCGGAGAAGGTCAAGCGGATCTTGAGTGAGCACGCCGGCGCCGGCACACCCGTCGAGGGCTGGGTCGAAGAATACGATTGAGTCATCCACGACGCGGCCGGGTCGGGCCAGTCGCGCTCAGGGCTCCACGAGCTGGTCGGTGGTCGGTCCAGCCTGGGCGAGCAGAGCCTGAAAACTGGCGAAATCGATGTTGCTGCCGCAGATGATCAGCCCGACTCGGGCGCCCTGGAGTCGCTCGGCGAGCGGGCCCAAGAGCGCGGCGGTGCTCGCCGCCGCTGCGGGTTCGGTGGCGATCTTGGCCTCGCGCAGCAGCAGGCGCATGGCTGATCGGAGTTGGTCGTCGTCGACAGTGACGAGTTCGTCGACGTTTGCGCGGCACAGACCGTAGCTGTACGCAGCGGCGTGAGGCGCCCCAAGGCTGTCGGCGATCGTCCGGACCGCATCGATGGACTGAGGCATACCCGCGGCGAAACTCCGGTGCATGGTGTCGGCACCGACCGCTTCGATCCCGAAAACTTTGCAGCGAGGTGCGGCCAGCTTCACCGCTGCGGCCACCCCTGCACACAGACCGCCGCCACCGATCGGGACGAGGACCGCGTCGAGCTCCCCGCCCTCGGGCGCCGCGCGGATCTGCTCGACCATCTCCAGCCCCAACGTCGCGGTCCCCAGCGCAGTCAGAGGGCCCTCGAAGGGGTGGACGAAGGTCCTGCCTTCCTCTTTGGCGAGGGCCTCGACCCTCTCGAAGCCGGCGTGCACATCCCGCACGAGCACGACCTCCGCTCCCAGCTCGCGGCAACCCTCGATCCGGCTCGGGTTCGCGCTCTTCGGCATGACGACTTTGGCGTGGGTACCGACTACGGACGCTGCGTAGGCCACAGCCATGGCGTGGTTGCCCGCGCTGATCGCCGTCACGCCGCGCGCGAGCGCGCTCTCGTCGAGCGCTCGCATGACCGTGAGGGCCCCCCGGGGCTTGAAGCTGCCGGCGCGCTGGAACAGCTCGAGCTTCAGCCAAACCTGGCTCGGGAGGGCGCTGGCGAGCCTACTGCGCAAGATCGGGGTGTCCCAGCGCCAGATCGGCGTCTCGACGATCCATGGGTCGATGGCCGAGCGCGCCGCCCGAATCGCGTCCAGGTCCGTCGGTCCAGCCATGTTCGAATTCATGCCCTTGCGTACCCTGCCGGGGGCCGGGCAGGGTCCAGATTGGTCGGCGGCCCCCAGTGACATCGGTGAGCTAGCTCAACTCTTTGGGAGGCACGAGCCGGTCTCGAGCCCACCTGATCCGCCCACGCTCGGGCGCAAAGGATGCGCGGGGCGAGGATCCGGGCGACCTGACGATCCCTGAAACACTCCGCGAGACCGCTTCCGTTGTCGCAGCCGACCAGGTACAAAGCGGCGCCGCAGAGGCTCGCCACCGCGGCCCTGCGCAAGCCTCTTCCGAGGAGAGAAGGCCCCACACATGGCCGTACACACCACTAAAAAAGGCCTGGATTTGCCGATCCTCGGTGACCCAGAGCAGAAGATCGAGGACGGCCGCGAGATCACGCGGGTCGCCGTGCTCGCGGCCGATTTCCCGGGCATGAAGCCCCGCATGCGCGTCAAGGTCGGCGACCTCGTCAAGCGGGGATCTGCCCTCTTTGAGGATCGCAAGATCGAGGGCGTCGTGTTTACCGCGCCCGGCGCCGGGAAGGTCGTCGCCGTGAATCGGGGCGAGTACCGGGTGCTGCAGAGTGTCGTCATCGAGCTCAGCGACAGCGAGCGGACCGGGAAACCGAGCGACGACGACTTCGAGACTTTCGAGGCCTTCCAGTCGAAACCCGACCGGGCCCAGCTCGTCGCGCTGCTGCAAGAGTCGGGACTGTGGACCGCCCTGCGGGCTCGCCCCTTCGGCCGAATTCCCTCCCCGAGTGGGGATGCGCCGCACTCGATCTTCGTCACCGTCGCCGATACGAACCCCCACGCGCCGAGCGTCGAGGTCGTCCTCAAAGGCCGCGAGAGCGCGTTTCAGACCGGCCTCGACGCGATCTCGCAGCTCACCGAGGGCAAGGTCTTCGTCTGCAAGGGGGCCGGCACCAAGGTCGCCACCGGCAAAAACGCCAAGGTTCAGATCGAGGAGTTTCACGGTCCGCACCCCTCGGGCACGGTCGGCCTCCACATTCACACCCTCGACCCGGTCAGCCGGGCCAAGACGGTCTGGCACATCAACTACCAAGACGTCATCGCCGTCGGCCGCCTGGTCGAGACCGGCAAGCTCGACGTCGAGCGTGTGGTCAGCCTCGCCGGCCCGACGGTCTCCAAGCCCCGCCTCCTGCGGACGCGCAGGGGCGCCTGCCTCGACGAGATCGTCGAGGGTGAGCTCGCCGCCGGTGAGAACCGGGTGATCTCGGGTTGTGTGCTCTCGGGGCGCACGGCCATGGGCGAGGTCCACGGCTACCTCGGCCGCTATCACCTTCAGATCTCGTCGCTGCGCGAAGGTCGCGAGCGCGAGCTGCTGGGCTGGCTCAAGCCCGGCGGGGAGATGTTCTCGACCTCTGGAGCGTTCGCCTCGGGCCTGACGCCGAGCAAGAAGTTCGCGTTCAGCACTGCCCTCAACGGCTCGCACCGCCCGATGGTCCCCATCGGCATGTTCGAGCGCGTGTTCCCCTTCGACATCCTCCCCACCTTCTTGCTCCGCGCGATCCTCGTTAGTGACGTCGGTCGGGCCGAGGAGCTCGGCCTGCTCGAGCTCGATGAAGAGGACGTCGCTCTTTGCACCTTCGTGTGCCCCGGCAAGCAGGACTACGGTCCACTCTTGCGGTCAAACCTCGAAACCATCTGGAAGGAAGGCTGATGGACTTCCTGCGCCAACAACTCGACAAGGTCTCTCATCACTTCGAAAAGGGGGGCAAGTACGAAGCCCTCTATCCCTTCTTCGAAGCCAACGACACGATCCTCTATACGCCGGGGACGGTCACCAAGGTCGCCTCCCACGTCCGCGATCAGCTCGATCAAAAGCGCATGATGATCGCGGTCATCGTCGCGCTGTTGCCGATCTGTCTGTTCGCGTGCTGGAACGTGGGCTACCAGGCGGCGCTCGCCATCGGCCACGGAGCGGCACCGCTCGACAGTTGGCAGGCGTGGATCTTCGAGGCTCTGGGATTCGGCTACAACGCCGGCAACCCAGCGACCTGCTTCTTCTTCGGGGCGATCCACTTCCTGCCCGTGTGGCTGACCGTCGGCATCATCGGCGGGCACATCGAGGTCATCTTCTCCATCGTTCGCAAGCACGAGATCACCGAGGGTTTCCTCGTGACCTGGTTCTTGTTCGCGCTGACCCTGCCCCCGACCATCCCCCTGTGGATGGTCGCCGTGGGCATCGCGTTTGGCGTGACCCTGGGCAAGGAGGTCTTCGGCGGCGTCGGCATGAACGTCATGAATCCCGCCCTCGTCTCGCGGGCATTCCTGTTCTTCGCCTACCCGGCAGCCATGTCCGGCGACGCGGTCTGGGTCGCGGCCGAGAACACCGACGGCTTCACCGGGGCCAGCTGGCTCGCGGTCGCCGCGGACTCCACCCAGGGCATGGAGGTCTTGGAGGCCCAGGGCGGCCTGCTGCAAGACGCCTTCATCGGGGTCATCCCCGGGTCCATGGGCGAGACCTCCGCGCTGCTTTGTCTGGTCGGCGCGGTGGTCCTGATCGTCGCCAAGATCGGATCGTGGAAGACCATGGCCGGCGTGACCCTCGGGACCCTCGGGATGGCCCTGCTGCTCAACGCCATCGGGTCCGAGACCAACCCCATGTTCGCCATGGGTCCCGAGTGGCACATGGCGCTCGGCGGTTGGGCCTTCGGCATGGTGTTCATGGCCACGGACCCGGTGTCCTCGGCGTTCACCGACACGGGCAAGTGGATCTACGGGATCTTCATCGGCATCTTGGTGGTCCTCGTTCGGGTCGTGAACCCGGGTTACCCCGAGGGCATGATGCTGGCGATCCTGTTCATGAACATGTTCGCCCCGCTCATCGACCACTTTGTGGTCCAGGCCAACGTCAAGCGCCGTAAGGCCCGCAACATGGCGGGTCTGACCCCCGCGGTCGCCGGTCACGATTCGGCTGACAAGGAGGCCGAGTAATGTCGAAGAAAGACAGTCCCGGATACATCGCCGGCTTCGCCCTGGGTGTGTGCCTGGTGTGCTCGCTGGGCGTATCCAGCGCAGCCATCTTCCTCAAGGCTCGCCAAGACGAGAACGCCACCGTCGCGCGACAAAAGAAGGTCCTCGACGTCGCTGGCCTGCTGCTGCCCGGCCAAGAGCTCAGCAACGCCGACGTTCAGGAGCTCTTCGATGCCCGTCTGATCCCCCAGCTCATCCAGCTCGAGAGCGGCGAGCCGGTCGCCGATGTCGACGGGGTCGGGCCGGCGGACTACGAGGCCATGAAGGCCGCCAAGGCGGCCGGCAACAAGGCACCCGACAACGAGGCCAAGGTCCGCTTCGTCCCCGAGGTCGGCAACGCCTACTACTTGGTCGACGAGAAAAATGCGGTCAAGAAGCTGATCTTGCCCATCGAGGGCTACGGGCTGTGGGGTTTCCTCTACGGTTACCTGGCCCTCGAGGCCGACGGTGTGACCATCGCCGGCATCACCTTCTACGACCACGGCGAGACCCCCGGGCTCGGCGGCGAGGTCGACAACCCCAACTGGAAGGGGCTGTGGAAGGGCAAGAAGGCCTTCGCCGAGAGCGGGAGCGAGGTCGCCATCGCGGTGGTCAAGAACGCCAAGGGCGAGTTCGAGGTCGACTCCCTCTCGGGCGCCACGATCACCAGCCGTGGCGTCGACAACATGATGAAGTTTTGGCTCGGAGAGCACGGTTACGGGCCGTTCTTGGCCAATGTCCGTGAGAATGGCCCGCCGGAGATCCTCGGCGCGCCAGACCGGGCAGAAGCTGAACCTGAACCCGGTGCACAGGAGGGGAGCTGAACATGGCGACCAAGACCAAAGAAGTCCTGCTCGACCCGCTGTTGAACACCAACCCGATCGCGGTTCAGGTGCTCGGCATCTGCTCGGCGCTGGCGGTGACCAGCAAGCTCGAGACCGCGGTCGTGATGTCCATCGCCCTGACGGTGGTCGTCGCGCTCTCCAACCTCTCGATCAGCCTGATCCGCGAGCACATCCCGTCGAGCATCCGAATCATCGTCCAACTGACGATCATCGCCTCGCTCGTCATCATCACGGATCAGTTGCTCCGGGCCTTCGTCTACGACGTCGCCACCCAGCTGTCCGTGTTTGTCGGGCTGATCATCACCAACTGCATCGTCATGGGGCGGGCCGAGGCCTTCGCCATGCAGAACAAGCCCTGGCCGAGCTTCGTCGACGGAGTCGGCAACGGCCTCGGCTACAGCGTGATCCTGATCTCCGTCGGATTTGTCCGCGAGCTTCTGGGTTCGGGCCGGGTGTTCGGGATTCCGGTGATGCCTCTGGTCACAGATGGGGGCTGGTACACACCAAACGGGCTCATGGTGCTCTCGCCAGCAGCCTTCTTCCTGATCGCCGTGGCCATCTGGATCATGCGGACTATCAACCCTGACCTCGTCGAGGAGGACTAGACCGATGATGGCGCACTATCTCAGCCTACTGACCAAGGCCGTGTTCATCGAGAACATGGCGCTGGCCTTCTTCTTGGGCATGTGCTCGTTCTTGGCCGTCTCGCAGCGAGTCAAGACCTCGATCGGGCTCGGCGCGGCGGTGGTCTTCGTGCTCACGGTGACCTGCCCGCTGAACTCGGCCCTGTACCACTACGTGCTCAAAGAGGACGCGCTCATCGATGGCGTCGACCTCTCTTTCCTCAACTTCCTGACCTTCATCGGGACCATCGCCGCGGCGGTCCAGGTCGTCGAGATGGCGCTCGAGAAGCACGCCCCCGCGCTGTATTCGGCCCTGGGGGTGTTCCTGCCGCTGATCGCGGTCAACTGCGCGATCCTCGGAGCCTCGTTGTTCATGGTCGACCGCGACTACAACGTCGGCGAGTCGCTGGTGTTCGGCTTTGGCTCGGGAGTCGGCTTCTTGCTGGCGATCACCGCCTTGGCCGCCATCCGCGAGAAGATGCACTACTCCGACGTGCCCCACGCACTGCGCGGTCTGGGCATCACCTTCATCGTCTCTGGCCTGATGGCCATCGGCTTCATGCTCTTCGGCGGCATCTCGCTGTGATCGGTTGAACGGAGAATGACCATGTTCGACACACCAATGCTCTTGGCCGAGATGTCCAACGGGGCCATGGTCGGCCTGTCCACGGCGATGTTCGTGGGCATCATCCTGGCCCTGGTAGCGATCTTGCTCATCGCGCGCAAGAGCCTCGTCAACACGGCGGACGTCACGATCTTGATCAACGACGACGCCAGCAAGGCGATGACGATCCCGGCCGGATCGACCCTGCTCAACACCCTGGCCGACGCCAAGATCTACATCCCCTCTGCCTGTGGTGGCATGGGTTCCTGCGGGGTCTGCAAGGTCCACGTCCACGAGGGCGGGGGCGCGGTGCTGCCCACGGAAGAAGGCTGGCTGACCCGCGGAGAGGTCCGCGCCGGCTGCCGCTTGGCCTGCCAGGTCAAGGTCAAAGAGAACATGAAGATCGAGGTCGAGCCCGAGATCTTCAGCGTCCGCAAGTGGGAGTGCAAGGTCCGCAGCAACGACAACGTGGCGACCTTCATCAAGGAGCTCATCCTGGACCTCCCCGAGGGCGAGGACGTGCCCTTCCGGGCCGGCGGCTACATCCAGATCGAGTGTCCCGCGCACACCGTCCATTACAAGGACTTCGAGATCGACGACGAGTACCGGGGCGACTGGGACCGCTTCAACATGTGGCGCTTTACCTCCGTGGTCGACGAGCCCGTGACCCGGGCCTACTCGATGGCCAACTACCCGGAGGAGTTCGGCATCATCATGCTGAACGTGCGCGTGGCTTCACCGCCGCCGCGTCAGCCTCACCTTCCGCCCGGCAAGATGAGCTCGTTCATCTTCAACCTCAAGAAGGGGGACTCGGTCACCATCTCCGGGCCCTACGGTGAGTTCTACGCCCGCGAGACCGACGCCGAGATGATCTTCATTGGCGGCGGCGCCGGTATGGCGCCCATGCGCTCGCACATCTTCGACCAGTTCAAGCGTGTCCGCACCGAGCGGAAGGTGAGCTTCTGGTACGGCGCTCGGTCTTTGCGCGAGGCTTTCTATGTCGATCACTTCGACTCGATCGCGGCCGAGTTCCCGAACTTCAAATGGACTCTGGCCCTGTCGGATCCGCTCGAGGAGGACAACTGGGAGGGGGCGACCGGCTACATCCACCAGGTCTGCCGCGAGCTCTACCTCGACAAACACGAGGCCCCCGAGGACTGCGAGTTCTACATCTGCGGGCCGCCGATGATGAACCAGGCCGTGATCAAGATGGCTCTCGAGCTCGGCGTCGAGGCCGAGAACGTCATGTTCGACGACTTCGGCTGAGTTCGAAGCAGCCGTCACTCGATAGACCCAAAAGTAGAGACGCCCACCCCGAGAGAGGTGGGCGTCTCTACTTTTGGTGGGTGTAGGATTGGGCCGTGTCCGAGCCCAATCCAAGCGACCTCGTCGCCTCGCTGCGGCGGGCCCTAGCGACCCGGCCCGAGGACGAGGCCACGCGCGAGCAGCTCGCCCGTGCGCTGAATGACGACGGTCGCTACGTCGAGTCGGAGGCCGTGCTCGACGATGGCCTGACCAACCTCAGCGCCCACGACGGGCCGACCCTGCCCTGCCTGTGTACGCGCTGTCTCGAGTCTGGCCTGGTCGAGTCGGAGGCGGACGGCATGACCTTCTCGCGCTGCTTTGTGGTCGCCCGTGGGCGGGTGCTCTGGTACTGGGCGCCGGTCGCGTTGAGGGACGACAGCGGTCTGCGTCGAGACGTGCGCCACCGCCTGGACACCCGCCTCGCCAGCCGGGAGGCCTCGTGAGCGAGGCGCCCAGGCGAGCTGCCATCGAGCGTGGCTGCGGGATCGCCGAGATCGACTGTCTCAGCCACGACCCGGTGATCCGGGCTCACGCGGTCCGAGCCCTGGCCTTCGACCGGGAGTCTTTTGTCCGCCTCGCGCCAGCGCTGCGCCGGGCACTGACCGACACCCACGGCCCGGTCCGCCAGGCCGCGACAGAGCGGGCCGGTCGCCTCGGTCGCCTGGCCCGCTGGGCGCGCAATCGAGATGCGGTGGCTGCCCACCTGAGCGAGCTGACCCAGTGGCTGCTCGAGGCCCTCGACGACCCGCTGCCCAGCGTCCGTGAGGCGGCCTGTGGTGGGTTGGCGGCGGTGGCCGACCAGCGCGCAGCACCGGTCAGCCACGAACTCGGCGCTGGCCTGGCCCGGTGTATCGAGAGCGACCCGACGTGGTGGGTCCGGCGCGCGGCGGTGCGGGCACTCGCGGGGATTTGGGGAGAGGCCGCGATCCCCGTGTTGATCCGCGGTTTGGAGGACCCGTTTTGGCGGGTTCGCCACGCCGTGGTCCAGGCCCTCGCGCTCGTGGTCGAGCGGGCCCCACTCGAGGTGGGAGGGGATCCGGGTGAGGATCGAGAGCAGCTGCGCGAGCGCGAGCGGGCTCGCCTGCGCGAGGTGGTGCTCGACGCCGGTGCGGAGCTCGGCGACGCCGCCCGGGCGGCGCTCGCCTACCTCGCCAGCGGCTGGCCCGAGGGCGAGGACCAGATCCCCGAACAGCTCGGGATCATCCGTGATCCCGGTGCCGGCCTGGAGTTGGCCGACCCAGACCCGGCCGTGGTCACAGCTCGCTTGCTCGCTGCGAGTCCCGGGTCGCTGGCCGCCGCCGAGTTGATCCCGCTCTTGGCCGAGAGCCACGGCGCGCTGCGGGCCGAGGCGCGCAGGCGCCTGGCGGGCTTCGACGATGCCCAGACCCTGCGCCCGGCCATGGCCTGGCTCGAGGATCCGCGGGTTCCCGCGGCCCCGGCAGAGGTCGCGCGGCTGCTCGGAAGGTTGGGCGCGAGGGCCCGGCCACTGGCTGAACTCGGGCTGAACTCGGGGCTCCCGGGCGCGCTCGCCTGGGCCATCGAGTGGGCCGCGAACCACGGTGCGGACGACCTCCTCGATCGCGCGCTGGCCCAGTCTGCGCACCCCCGCCTCCGGGTTCGAGCTGCGCTC
This sequence comes from uncultured Nannocystaceae bacterium, assembly GCA_964451725.1. Lineage (GTDB taxonomy): Bacteria > Myxococcota_A > Polyangia > Nannocystales > Nannocystaceae > Plesiocystis. The sequence goes on from CAYVJQ010000002.1 coordinate 15,168, forward strand.
TTTGCCGCCTGTGGGCGGGTGTTGTGGCGGGAGCAGGGCAGGGCACCCACGATGGAGCGAGTCTTGATCGCGGGCATGAGCTCGCCCTCGATGGCCCTTCGCAGCCTCGCCGCCGAGGGCCTGGCCCGATGTCGAAAGCTGGGTGCCCACCTCGATCTTCCCAGTTTGGGCGGGCTCGCGCCCCGGACACGGGCGCTGTGCATGGGCGACCCGAGCGTGGCCCTCGAGTGTCTGCAGGCGGGACTCGGAGACGTCGACGGTCGGGTTCGGGCGGCGGCGCTGCGGGCCCTCGGTGTGCGCTCTGAGTTCGGGTCGCGGGCAGAGCTGAGCGAGCGTGCGCTCGCGGATGGCGATCCAGAGGTCCAGGCCGCCGGGTGTGGCTTCGCTCCGACGGCCCGCGTCGCGGAGATGACCCTCGACGACTCCCTCGATCATCATCTTCGCCGAGTCTGTGGCGCGGAGTTGCTTCGCCGGGCTCGCCTGGATGGCCCGGCTGGACTCGCCGAACTCGAGGGGTCCCGCGCCGATCTGGCGGCGGCCCTCGTGGACACGCCGGATCCACGCCTGCGTGTGATCGGTATCGGCCTCTACCGCCCCAAGGATCTCGATCGCCCATGGTTGTTGCGTCTGTTGGCGGCCACCCGCGATCGCTCTCCCGCGGTCCGAGGTGAGGCGGCGGATCGGCTGGATCCGATCGACGATCTCGAGCGTCGCCTCGAAGCCCTGCTCGCGGGCGAGCTGAGCCCCGACGAACAGATCGCATGTTGGTCGGCACTGCTCTTGGGCCCGGCGAACCTGCCCCGCGGGCGGGCCTACGCTCGGCTGCAGCGCGCGCTCGAGCAGGACCTCGGGGCGCAGCGCGATGGTGATGATGATGACGGTGTGGTCCGTGCTCACCTCGAGGCGCTCACAGTGGCGCTCGCGCCAGAGATCCCGACTTGGGCGAGCCCTGCTGCCCCCCATATATCGTCCTCGGCCGGCACTCGGCCGTCCGCAGCCCGCCCCTCGATCACGACTCGGACGCTCGGGCGTTCGGGTCTGGAGGTCGCCCCGCTGGTCATCTCGGGGGCCAACGAGCTCAGTCCATCGTCGCTGGCGTTCGCGGTCGAGCACGGCGTCGACACGCTGTTTTGGGAGCCGCGCTACATCAACATGACCCGCTTCCTGCGTCAGCCTCGGCGCCGTGCTCTCCAGGTCATCGCGGGCAGCTTTCACGCCGATCGGGCGGGCCTCGAGCGCGACCTCCAGTCGGCCCGGCGGCGCTTGAACCGAGAGTGCATCGACCTGTTCATGGTGTTTTGGGTCCGTTCGCCCGCGCGCTTGGGAGCCGAGACATCGGCGGCGCTGCGCGAGTTCCAAGCCCGAGGGTGGATCCGGAGCTACGGGTTCTCGACCCACGCGAGGGCGCTCGCGTGTGAGGCCATGGCGACCGGCGACTGGCCCGTGGTCATGACTCGCCACAGCGCCGCCCACACCGGGGCCGAGCGCGAGCTCTTTCCCACGGCGGTGGCCCGCGATGTCGGTCTGCTGAGCTTCTCCGCCCTGTGTTACGGGCGGATGCTCCAGCCGTCCTCGGTGCTTCCGCAGGGGCCCACAGCGGCGGACTGCTACCGCTATAGCTTGGCCCAGGAGGGGGTAGGCGCCTGTATCAGCGCCCCCCGCAGGCACGCCGAGCTGGCCCACAACCTCGAGCTCCTGTCGGCCCCCGAGTTCAGTGAGCCGACGCGCCCAGAGGTTCTCCTCGCCCACGGGCGCGAGGTCTACGGAGAGAACAAGCGCTTCGATCGACTGGTTCGACGAGGCGGGACGGCGCCCCTGCGCGAGGCCGTCTTGGCTCTGTTCGAACGTGCGCGCCTCGAGACTGCCGAGACCGAGGACCAGGCCGCCGAGACCGAGGCTCAAATACAGCCTCGGTCTTCGCCCAGCTTTTCGTAGACGACGAACCCACCTGCGTGCGACGATGATCGAGACCGAGCCAGCCCCGCCCGCGATGCTACGTCGCGGTTGTGCACCTTCCAGCATCAATGATGTCCATGAACGGGCAACGCCCTCCTCGGGCTTCTTCTTGCCTGTTCACGGACTTGCCGAGCAAGTGACCGGTCTCGGGTCGACGGAAGCCCCGTCGGCCCGCTGTTTTTTCTCCTGACCCCCTGATTCCAGCGCCATGTTGCTCGCCAATCTGTTGCTCGAACTGCGGGGGCTGCTCGACGAGCCCGACCAAAACTTTGGGCAGATCACCGCGCTGCTGGAGGCCCACCGGGACTTCGCCGAGTACGAGGTCGCTCGGCACTACGTATTTCCCACGCTCGAGCCCGCGATCAGAGCACGGGTCGAGGCTCCGAATCCGCTCGCACGCCGAGCTGCTGTGCCCGCTGTGGCCGCCTGCCTGTCGCGGACCCACGCGGCCCGAGTGCTCACTCGATTGCACAGCGATCCCGATCGTCACGTCCGCCGGACGGTCGAGGTCGCCGCCGCGCGCCACGGGTTCACGGATCTGCTCTCGGCCGGCGAGACAGGTCGCTGGGCGTTGCGTGTCGATCGGAGCCGCGAGGGTCGGGGACCCTCGCTCGCGCCCGCGGGGGTTCGGTCTGGGCTGCCCCAGTTCGCCACCGTCGACGCGCTCGCGCGCTGGCTGGGCTGCAGCGACGAGCAGGAGCTGCGCCGCTTCATGCGTCCGGGCAGCGCTCACGGGGCGCCCTACATCGATTTTGAGATCCCCAAGGCCAAGGGCGGCACGCGGGTCATCTCGGCCCCACGCGCGCCCCTGCGGGCCATCCAGCGCAAGCTCCTCGCCGAGATCCTCAGTCTGGTTCCCACCCACGAGGCCGCGCACGGCTTCGTCCCTGGGCGCTCGACCGTCTCCAACGCCCGGGTCCACGTCGGTGCTCGCCTGCTCCTCAAGTCGGATATCCGCGAGTTTTTCCCCACCATCCACTACTGGCGCGTGCGGGGTCTGTTCACCTGGTTGGGCTACGGCGACGTGGCGGGGGCGCTGGCGGCCCTGTGTACCCGGCGGCCTGTGGTCGAAGATGCCGATGGCGAGCGGGTGGTGTGTTGGCCCGGACAGCTGCCCCAGGGCGCACCGACCTCACCGGCGCTCGCCAACTTGGCCTGCCGGCGCCTGGACGCGCGCCTCTCGGGGCTGGCAGCCAAACTGGGGGCTCGCTACACCCGCTACGCCGACGATCTGAGCTTTTCCTTTCATGCCCAGGCCAGCGTCGACACGCTCAACATCGGCCGGGTGTTTTGGTGGATCGATCAAATCCTCCATCAAGAGGGCTTCTCGGAGCACGTCGGTAAACGCCAGATCCTGCGGCCGAGCCGACGTCAGATGGTCACCGGGATCGTCGTCAACGAGCGCACGACCATCCCCCGGGAGGCCCGTCGCGTATTCCGGGCGACCCTGCACAATTGCCGCAAGCACGGCCTGGACGGCCAGGCCCGCGATCGAGAGCACTTTGTCGACTATCTGCGCGGCTACGCGGCCTATGTGTATATGGTCCAACCCGAGCTCGGTCGGCGCTGGCGAGCCGAGGTCGAGGCGCTCATCGGATCCGAGCCCGCCTGAGCGCACCGGATCCGAGTTCAGCGCACTCCGCTCAAAGGGCCGCGGCGCTCGGGTCCGCAGATTCGACGCTCAGACCAATCGTAGGCCCGCACCAAAACGAGCCCGCAGCTGCTCATGGACGTCTCGGCTCCCATACATCTCTCCTCCGTCGATCTCGAGCCGGCGTAGCCCAGGCAGGGCTTTCGAGTCCGCGAGTGGGGCGAAGGACGCGAATGTCGTCTCGATGCGATTGAGGTACAGACACTCGAGGGCATCGAGCCCTCCGGCGTCGACGAGGTGTCCTAGCCCGACGGCGGTCACCTGCGACGACGAGAGGTAGAGCTCGCGCCACTGCCCGCGGGTCGGTGACTGCAACAGGGCGCGCAGGCCCTGGTCGTCGATCGGGTTGTCGCTCAGCACCAGGGCGGCGAGCTCTTCCGTCTGGAGCCCGGCGAGGGCCTCACAGTCCTCTGGGCCGACCTCCGCATTGCGGAGGTTGAGGCGACGCAGCTTCGACAGGGGACAGGTGGCGAGCGCGGTGCAGGCTCCGCCGAGGGAGCCCTCGAGCTTGAGATAGTGGAGCGAGGCGAGCCAGGTCGGGCGGGTCTCCAACAAGTCCCGAGCCCCGTCGGGGTCGCAGTCACGGAGGGTCAGGCGGCGAAGCGGGGCATCTGCGGCCAGCGTCTCGAGGTGGGGCGCGAGGTTGGAGAGGGGCCCATCGAGACCGACGAGAAAACCCCTTGCGAAGCGTGGTTGGACGGCCGAGGCACCCTGCTCCTGAGCCCAGGTTTTGAACTCGGCGCTTCGCTCGGCCTCGAAGTCGGCGATCTCCGCGTGGATCCGCGGGCGCTCGGACAAAAACGCAGACCCGGCGTGCAGGGCGAGGCTGGCGATGTGGGCACGGGGGTCCCCCTCGGCCTCCAGCCAGTCCGCGAATACGCGCCAGGCATCCAGGTCGTCGAAGTCGGCGAATGCGGCGGTCTCGAGGGCGCGCGCGGGAGAGCTCGACATGCAGGCAGTATCGCCGCTCCAGGGTCGAGGAGACAAGCGATGAGCGTACCCGGTTCCGTTCAACCGAAACGGTCACAGACTCGGCGGCACGATGGCCGACCGGATCTGTGACCGCGGGCTGCGAGGGTTCAACTCAGCGCGCGCTGAGCCGGAAGGGGTAGGAGACCAGGGCCGTGCCGCCGTTTCGGGGCCGGGGGAACTTCCAGCGCTTGACCGCCTTGGCGATGCAGGTGCCCACAGTTTTATCCTTGGTCGTGTTCTCCTGGACCGCGGCGCTGCCGACTTTGCCGTTGCCCAAGATCGAGAACTGCATCATTACGCGCCCCTCGAGGGTCGGGTTGCGGCTCAGTCCGGCGTTGTAACAGCCGCGGACCTCCATGAGGTGCGAGTGGACGATGCGGCGGATCGTGTCCTTGTCGACCGCGCCGATGACCTTGCCCTTGCCGATGCGGGCGACGATCGCCGGTTTTTTCTTCTTGCCGAAGCCCACGACACCGCCGCCGGGTCCACGGCCCATACTGGAGCCGCCGTTGCCTGGACCGTGGCCGATGAGGCCCGTGGTGCCCATGCCGATGAGACCCTCGGCCGTGCCGCCGCCCGAGTGACCCGAGCCGACCAGGCCGAGCCCGCCGGTTCCGTAGGCCGCGCCGATCTCGGTGCCGACCATGTTGCCCCAGGCGTCGGTGTCGTTGTTGCCGACCGCGAACGAGCCGCCGTCGATGGAGGCCAGGAAGTGGCCCTGTTGATTGGCCATCATGCCGAGGATACCGGCGCTGCGGGCCGCTCGGTCCGCGTCGAAGATCCGCGCCATCTTGGGGATCGCGCTCTTGGGACCGGCGATGGCGTAGGCCTTGTTGGTGGCCTTCGCGGTCTTGTCACCCATCTGACCTTCGGGGCCGCGGGCGCGCTTGCCCGCCTCGCCTCCGGCCGACTTGTCTGCGACTTCGGTGGGCTCGACCTCCGCCTGTTGTTCTTCTGGTTCGACCGCAGCTTGGTGAAAGTAGGAGGCGAAGCGAGCCGCCGCGGCATCGTCTTCCAGCTGCAGGCCCAGCGCGTCGTCGGGGGTCGAGCGCATGAGTAGGTAAAACGCCGTGGCCACGGTCGCGGTCCCGCCGAAGTAGCCCCAAAACGCCCAGTCGGTCTTTCCGCGCCCGGCGACGACCGCCCCACGCTTGACCAGGTTGAGGTTGAAGGTCACGTCGTTGTGGTGGACGCGGGCCCGAGCGCGGTCGGGCAGGGTGTAGTTGTAGGCCCCGTCGACGAGCGCCGCCCGGCCGCTGGCGACCAGCTCTCGAAGCGAGAGACGCTGCCCGCCCACGCTGACGTCACCATGCATGCTGGGCGTGAACGAGAGGGTGTAGCCCGCGGACCCACGCTGGACGAGGGGAGTCGCGGCCGGGTTCGGCAGGTCCGCGCCCGAGACTTTGAAGTTGGCCTCGCTACCCTCGCCGATGGCGAACACGTCCATGGATTCGTCACGCCGACGCAGGGCTCCGGCGACGAAGGGGACCAGCCCGAGCATGGCGAGCATGAGCCCGAGGGCACCCGTCCCCAGGCCCGGGGCCTCGGGGCCGACCCGGCTCTGCTGGGTCGCCTCGGCGAGTTGCTGGGTGTAGGTCTCCCAAGGCTGGGCGACCTCGTAGGCGAAGAGGCCGAGGCCACCGGCCATGAACAGGCCACCGAGGGCCATCAGGGGCGCCGCGCTGCGCTTTCGGCTGCGTGCCTGGCCGACGTGGGAGACGTCGAGGATCGACGCGCCGAAGCTGGTGACCACCTCCACGACCTCTCGGGTCGAGTCCTCGATCGTGGACAGATCCACTGAGACGGAGGGGGAGACGGAGGGGGCGACGGAGGGGTTCACCGAGGGGGCGTTCACGGGGGTGTGTGGGCTCGGCGCTCCGGGGGCGGCGGCCGACGCAGGCGTGGGCTGGACGCTGGTCTCGACGATGGCCAGCTCGAGAGTGTAGGGGCCGACTTCGATCGAGTCTCCGGCCCGCAGGGCCCGGTTGCCAGCGACGCGCCCACCGTTGATCCGCGTGCCGCCACCACTCCCCAGATCGATCAACCGAACATCGCCGCTGGGCCCGACTTCGATGACGGCGTGCATCCTGGCGACGGCCTCGTCGTCGAGGCGGAGGTGGCTGCTGGCGAGGCGACCGAGCTTGATGACGTCGTGCTCGAAGGTGCGCGTGTCGACCAGCTGGTCGTCGAGGAAGATACGAAAGGTGAGGGTCTTGTCGGCCATGGGGATATTCCTGGGGAGAGCACGGCGCTGCGCCGAACGTGTGGATGTACGGGTGCCTCGCGTGGCCTGGGCGGATGTCGACACTGGGCGGCGCCTATGGGCGCGGGCGGAGTGGTCGGCGAAGGCGGCCGTCGCTCGGTTCACCCCCTATGACCGGAGCTCGTCGACGAGGTTCCAGGCAGGGCAAAAAAATGCTCGGCGTATCCCCGGTGAGGCCCGGTGAACGAATCGGGCCCAGAGCTTTTAAATCGAGGTCGAGGGGGAACTATCGGCAGGGGCCTATTCACAGGGACCTATTCGCCATTGCCGAGCAGAGTTTCGACATCGAGGGGAACTATCGGTAGGGCCCGGTCTCTCCGCGAATCCGCCGGCCGAGGGCGAACAGCTGCTCGATGCGGTCGAGCTCGTCACGAGGATCGGCCAGCGGAGCCGGGAGAAACAGGCGCACGCTGTGGGTCTCGATCTGCAGACTCACCCGGGCGGGAGGCGCCGCCCAGCCCGGGGGAGTGACGAGCGCATCGAGGGGCCATTCGTGCTCGGGCAAGGCCGTGTGCCCCGACCAGCTCAGGCACATGCGAGAGGGAATGCTCTGGCCCGGGAACAGCTCGATCCGAGTCGCACGCAGGCGGGCGGGGCTCTCGGGCAAGGTGGGTTCGAACTCCCAGCCCAAGGTCAGGCGCTGGCCATCGCGCTGAAACTCGAGCTGGAGGTCGGCGAGGCGCAGCGTGGCTCGCCCCACCTGAGCTGCGCTTCGCCAGGCTTCGACGTAGGGGAGGAGCACTTTGGCAGGGGGCAAGAGCGCCTCCACCTCCTGCAGCGCCACACACAGCTCACCCAAGAACTCGACGAAGGCCTGGAGCTTCTCGAGCTGCAGCCCTGTGCCCGGGAGGACCAAGCGCAGGTGCTGGTCGGAGACTTCGACGAGTGTGTAGTTGTCGTCGAGGAGTGGCCCGATCTCGCTTTGAACCACGGCGGTCTGGGCCGGATCCCGGGTCCTCAAGTCATAGCTGTGGGTGCTCCACAACAGACTCCTGAGGGTGCGCTGGGCCTCGAGTCCCACGCCGAGAGCGGGGAAGCGAACGATCCCAAAAACCCGGGCCCGGCCGCCCCTCTTGGGGCTGTTGCGCTCGACCACGACCTCGAGCTTCCCGACGCGCCCCAGCAGGCGCCCCCCCACGAGCTGGGTCTGCGTCGCCTGGGCGACCGCCCCCCAGATCAGGTGCAGGCGATCCGCCCCGACGGCGAGCGGGATGGCTTCACTCGACCCGCGATCGGGCGTTCGAGTCAGCACGGTGATCGGGATGTCCAAGGTCGGGTCGAAGGTGCGCGGGACGTGGGCGCGCACGCGCAGGTGCCAGCTCAGCGAACATCTGTGGATCTTGAAACCCGGGCGTACGGAGTCCGGGATCTCGAGCTTGAAGGGGATGGGTTGGAGCTCGCCCACGTCGCTGCCCTCGTGTAGCGGGACTGTCCACCGGGCCACGTGGTGTTCGTAGGTGTTGTCGGCGCCGAAGGGCAGAGGGGTTCGCTCTCGGGCGAAGATCGTGACCTCGAGCTGCTCGTAGCGGAGCGCGTGGGTATTGCCGAGGGCGGCGTTGGCCCGCAGGACCTGGCCAGGGGAGAAACTGTGCTGGCCGAGAGAGACCTCGAGGTAAGGCTGGTGGATGCTGGGGCCTCCAGCGTTGGTGACGTAGACCTGCGCTCGGGGCTCGGGCTCGGGACGGGTGCGCTGGCCCTCGGCGACCCCCAGATCGAAGCGTATTTTGCGATCCAGCCACCAGGGGATCTCGACCCGGACCTCGGCCCCGTAGCGCACCCTCAGCGCGCGCCCCGTCCACGAGCCCGGGATCCCCGAGGGCAGCTGGACCTTCGCTCTGAAGCGGTGGGGACCCTCGTCCAGCTCGGTGGGGGCGTCGAGGAGCGAGAGCTCCTGGTTGATGAAGCGAGAGCAGCCCCGGCCCCGGCCCTCTTGCGGGTGCTCCCAACAGACCTCGCCATAGACGGTCAACCGGACCGCGCGCACGACCACGGGGCGAGGGCACTCCAGGGTCACGAGGTAGGTCCCGATCTCCCCGGTCACCAAGCCGCCGTCGAGAGAGAGGCGGACCTCCGGGCGGGTCTTGAACAGGGCCATCGCGGGAGGGGATTGCAGCACATGCGGAGGTCTCAAGCTACACTCGCCCGATGGCCAAGAAGATCGGCATCGCCGCGCTCGTGCTCGTGCTGCTCTTGGGGGGCACGGCAGCCTGGCTGTGGCATCGGCTCACCGCGCTCCCTCAGTGGTACGGGAGCGCAGACATGATCGCCGAGGACGGCACCCCGAGGGTCGACGAGGATTGGGTGCGGATCCCGAGCGCAGATCGACAGAAGAAGGGCGCCGGGACCGATCCCGGCGGCGGCGATGAAGTGGTCTACCAGCTGCGAAATCCACACCTGCGCAGCACAAAACCGTCGCCGATGAAGCGGGCGATCAAGGCCTCCAAAGCGGTCTACAAGGGGGGCACCCTCGAGGCAGGGGCGGTCGTCAATATGGGTGACGTCGACATCGACAAGCTCCCGCCCAAGGACCAGAAGGCCTACCGCGATACGATCGAGGCTTTCCCCGCGCTGACCGGTCGGGATGTGTATGTGGGCATCGAGGGCGCGGGCCGGGACGCCGAGGGCAATGTCGTGATCGGCCCCGGGACCAAGATCAGGGTCGGCGATACACGCTACTCCGTCAGGAAAGCCGCCAAGCGCCTGGGCAAGTCCGAGGCTGCGCTGCGCAGCCAGATCGAGGCGGAGCTCGACAAACTCGACATCGATCTACCCAAAGAGTAGGGCGCAGGACTGCTCGAATAGGGGTCCTCGAGCAGTCCTCGCTCAGTTCAGCTCGCCAGGAGCTCGTACTGCATATTGCGGCGCCGGGGCTCAAAGCCCGCCAGGCGGATGTGACGCTCGATCTCGCGGGCGCTCATCATGAAGTGGGCGCCCGCGGTCGAGACCACGTTCTCCTCGATCATGAGCGACCCGAAGTCGTTGGCGCCGAAGCGCAGGGCAATCTCCCCGACCTCGGGGCCGAGGGTCGGCCAAGACACCTGGATGTTGGGGATGTTGTCGAGGTAGAGGCGCGAGAGCGCCTGGATCCGCAGGTAGCGTAGCGCCGAGGTGTCGTCGCGCAGCTTGAGGCGGGTGCCGTCGGCCTGGAACGGCCAGCTGATGAAGGCCGTGAACCCGGAGGTCTTGTCCTGCAGGCTGCGCAGGCGATCGAAGTGCATGAGGATGTGCTCGGTGGTCTCCTGGAACCCGAACACCATGGTCGCCGAGCTGCGCATACCCAGTTTGTGGGCGGCCTCCATGACCGCGAGCCACTCTTCGGTCGAGTTCTTGAACGGGCTGATCCGGTTGCGGACCTCGTCGTCGAGGATCTCGGCGCCGCCACCGGGGAGCGAGTCCATGCCTGCCGCCGCGAGCCGAGAGAGGACCGCGTCCACGCTCAGATCCTCGATCTGGGCGATGTGGATGATCTCGGTGGGCGACAGGGCGTGCAACTTGAGGTCGAAGTTGGCCTTGGTCCAGCGGAACAGGTCCTCGTAGTACTCGAGGCCGAGGGCCGGGTTGAGCCCACCCTGGAGCAGGATCTGGATGCCGCCCAGGGCCTCGGTCTCGCGGAACTTCTCGGCGAGCTGGGCCCTGGTCAAGGTGTAGCCGCGGCCGGTCTTGTCCGTGGGCGGGACGTAGAAGTTGCAGAACTTGCAGCGTGTGACGCAGTAGTTCGTGTAATTGACGTTGCGATCGATGATGTAGGTGACGACCCGCTCGGGGTGCAGGGCGCGACGGCGCTCGTCGGCGGCCTCTCCCAGGCGCATCAGGGGGGCGTTCTCGTAGAGATAGATGCCTTCGGCCAGGTCCAGGCGACCGCCGGCGCTGGCCGTGGTCAGCAGGGTCTCCACGTCCAGGGGCGCCCGGCGACGGCGGGCGGCGACGAGCTTCTCCGGGGTCGTCGAGCCGGCGAAGTGGATGTGCACGGGATCGTCGGCGTGCAGGCCCGGAATCTCGATCAGACCGGCGTCGCGGCAGCGCGCCAGGTACTCGACCAGGCCCTCGCGGTGCTGGGTCTCGAGGCCATAGCGGATGGTCTTGCGCAGGTAGTCGGCGTAGTGGGCGACAGGCAGCAGAGGCTGCTCGAGCCCCTCCTGCCCCCCCTGCCCAGGGGCGGCCTCGGCCTCGGCTTCGCTCTGGAGCGCTTCGAGCTCGTCCCGGTACTGTTTGGCGATCGCCTCGGCGTACTTGCCGAGGCTCCGATCGCGGGCGGCCTGCAGGGCCTCGACGTGCTCGGGGCGGAGCACACCTGGGCGCGCGGCCCAAAACGCGAACACCATGGGCAGGCCCGTCTCCTCGAACCAGGTCGCGCCCAGGTCCCAGGTGTGGGGGAAGCGATCGCCGAGCCCAAAGGCTGCGTCGCCGATGACCAGGGCCGCCGCACGGCCTTCGGAGGCCCGCGCCAGGGCCTCGCCCCGGCCGTGGGGGACGCTGACCAGCTCGGGGCTCAGACCGCGCTCGTGAAGCAGCAGGGCAATGAGCAGGGCCGAACTCCGAGAGGCGCCGTCGAGGTAGAGGGTCTGGGCCTGCTCGATGGGCGCCACCGAGCAGACCACGACCGTCTCGACCGGCCCGCGGCAGCTGATCCCGATGCCCGGGACGACCTCCCACTCAGGGTGGTCGACATAGGCGGCGACCGGGATCAAGGCGAGATCGCAGGCCCCCTCGGCGAGGGCCGTGGCGCAGTCGCTGGGCAGGGCCTCGACGACCTCGAACATGGGGGTGCCGTCCCCGTAGCGGGGTGTCCGGGCCGGATCGACGAGCGTGTGATAGAGGGGCCGGGCGTTGAGAAAGGACACCGCCTGGACGCGCAGGGTCTGCCCCGACGCTCGCTCGACCGGGTCGGCGGCCGGGGAAGAGGGGGAGGGAGGGGAGGGAGAAGAGAGGGAAGACCGGGTGGTGTTCGTGCCGTCCATGCGTACGCTCGCTTCAGATCACGGGGAGGCCGACCCGGCTCCGACTGTCGGATCGGGACGAAAACGGCAAGCTCGCGTCGATACGGATATCCGAGAGGGCTTCCCCCGTGTCGACCCAGCGCTCCTTGTAGAGGGTGTCGCGTTCGACCGCGGTCCGTCCGGCCTCCCGGATGAGGCGGATGAGGTCCACACGGGTGAGGGTCTGCGGCGTCTCGGCGCCTGCCATATGATAAATTTTCTCTTCTTGAACCGTGCCGTCGATGTCGTCCACACCGAAGCTGAGGGCGACCTGGGCGGTCTTTACGCCGATCATGATCCAGTAGGCCTTGATGTGGGCGATGTTGTGGAGCATGAGCCGGCCGACGGCGTAGGTCCGCAGGTTGTCGACGCCCGTGGGCGGGGGGAGCTTATGCAGGCTGTTGTTCTCGGCGTGGAAGGCCAGGGGGATGAAGGCCTGAAAGCCCCCGGTCTCAGCCTGGAGATCCCGCAGCTGGAGCATGTGGTCGACCCGCTCTTCGAGGGTCTCGACCGTGCCGTAGAGCATGGTGCAGTTGGTGCGGATGCCGAGGGTGTGGGCGGCTCGGTGGACCTCGAGCCACTGCTCGGCGTCGGCCTTGCCGCGGCAGAGCTTGCGGCGCGCTCGCGGGGCGAAGATCTCGGCGCCCCCGCCGGGCATGCTGTCGAGGCCCGCATCCTTGAGCTCGGTGAGCACCTCCGTGTAGCTCATGCCGTACTTCTCGGAGAAGTAGTGGATCTCGACGGCGGTGTAGGCCTTGAGGTGGATGTCTGGACGCAGGGCCTTGAGGGCCCGCAGCGAGTCCGTGTAGTAGCTCAGGGGCAGGGTGTGGTGCAGCCCGCTGACGATGTGGATCTCCGTGACCGGTTGATCCATGCGCTCGATGAGCTTGCCCCGGATCTCGTCGATGCTCATGGTGTACGCGGCCGGCGAGTCGGGCTCGAGCCGGGCGAACGAGCAGAACTTGCAGTCCGCGACGCAGACGTTGGTCGGGTTGATGTGGAAGTTGACGTTGAAGAAGGTCTTGTCGCCGTGCAGGGCCTCGCGGCGCTCGTTGGCGAGTGCGCCCACGGCCAAAAGGTCGGGGTAGGTGTAGAGGAAGACGCCGTCGTCGAGGTCGAGGGCCTCTTCGGCGCGGACCTTGGCGGTGAGCTGAGCGAAGCGGGCCGTGTCCTTGGTGCGGTTCATCGGGGGTCCTTGGTGGGGGGCAGGACACAGCGCAAGCCGGCCTGCTCGATGAGGGTACGGAGGCCGGCGAGAGAGGCCTCGCTGGGGCGAGTCACGCCGGCGACCGGGAGTCGGCGCTCCGGCTCGATGGGGCCCGAGAGCGTGTCGGCGCCGAAGCCCAGGGCGACCTGGGCCAGGCGAATGCCGATCAGATCGTGGCGGGCCTCGACCCGGATCTGCGCGGGCAAGACCAGCCGGGCGACAGCGATGATCCACAGGCGGTGGGTCCCGCCGGGCTCAGGCGAAAACGGAGCGAGGGCAGAGGGGGCCTCGCCTGGGCGCGCGGACCCTAGAAAACCATCTTTTTCGGCCGCCGCAGCCAGTTCGAGCAGCCACTCCGTGTACCGCTGGGCACCCTCGTCGGTGGCGGGAACCGGGAGCAGGAGTCGGTCACCGGCGCGCCAGTGACCAGGCTCGGGCCAGTTCTGCAGCGGATCGAGGGCGTCACCGCGGAGCAGGGCGGGGCCCTCGGGGACCGCGCCCAAGGTGGGAGTCGGGCACAGCAGAGCGTCGTCTCCAAACAGCTCGCGGCGGCGCTCCATGGCCCAGCGACCCATGCGGGGCGGGTTGTGGCGCAGGCCGAGCATCTGCACACGCGAGATTCGATCGGGGCGCTGACGGGGCAACTCCGACTCGAGTTCCGGGCAGTGGGGGCCGGGGAGCCCACCTGGGTTCGAGCTGCTCACGCGCTCGCTCCCCACCGTGGCGCGATGTCGAAGGCCGGCCCTAACTCGCTGATGCCCGCACGATCGAAGACCCGGGAGATGACCGTGTCGATGGCCTGAGCGAGGGTCTCGACACCCGCGTAGAAGCTGGGGACCGCGGGCAAGATGATCGCCCCCGCTTCCGTGGCCGCGACCATGTTGCGCAGGTGGACGAGGCTCAGGGGGGTCTCGCGGACGACCAATATCAGCCGCCGCCGCTCTTTGAGGGCGACCTCGCAGGCCCGAGACACGAGGTCGTCGCCGCCACCGTTGGCGACCCGGGCGAGATTCGACATCGAACAAGGGAGGAGCACGACCGCGTCCGGGGCGTTCGAACCGGACGCGAAGGGTGCCGAGAAGTCGTGCCGGTCCCAGCGGGTCAGGCCGGCGACCTGGTCCGGCATGGGGGTGCCGATTTCGGTCTGCCACACGCTGGCGGCGGTCGCCGAGGCCACCCAATGGACCTCCAGCGCGGGCTTTCGAGCGTCGTTCCCCAGGCCTGGGCCTGCACCTGAGTCTGTGCCTGGGCGCGGGTCCTGGGTCTGGGGCCCACAGACCTGGCTGAGGAGCTCGAGGGCGCGCTGGGCATAGCGGGCCCCGCTCGCCCCCGTGATAGCGATGACCAGTTTCACGCGGGGGCCTCGTTGGCAGCGAGAGCTGATTCTGATTCTGATTCTGGGGCCAACGCAGCGGCGAGCGCAGGTCGTCGCGCGCGGACAATCGAGGCGACGCCGAAGGTCAGGGTCTCGACGCTGACCGCTTCGAAACCGAGCTCCTCGAGCGAGCCGCGATACTCGCTCGCCGTTCGCATGGCGCCGATGCTGCGGGGCAGGTAGCGGTAGGCGTCGATGTTGCCGGTGCAGGCCCAGCCGACCACAGGCAGCACGGTGCGGTTGTAGACCGTGTGGAAAGCCCGGGTGGCCCATGCGGTGGGCCGAAAAAACTCGAGCACCACCAGCTGGCCCCCGGGTCGAAGGCAGCGCAGCTGCTCGCGGCTGGCCCGGTCGAGGTCCGAGAGGTTGCGGGCGCCGAAGGCACAGAAGATGGCGTCGAGGCTCGCGTCTTCGATCGGCAGGCTGTGGGCGTCCATGTGCTGGGCGCTGATCTTGGCGGTGGCTCGCACCCCGCCGAGATCGGCGACTCGTCGCTCACCCGTAGCCAGCATGCCGGCTGAGAAGTCGCCGCCGATGAGGTCGGCCTCGGGATAGCGGCGGTGGATCTCGAGGGTGGAGTCGAGGGTCCCGGCGCACAGATCGAGGATCCGTGCGCCAGATCCGATCTGCGTGTCGACCCCGAGTTCCTCGGGCAGCAGCGAGGACACGGCTCGTCGGCGCCAGCGGACGTCGGTCCCCGCGCTCATGATCCGGTTGGCCCGGTCGTAGCCGTGGGCGATGTCGCTGAACATCGCCTGGACCTGGGCCCCGTGTTCGTCGACCGTATCGATCTCGGCGAGGCTCACCCGGTCCTCCGAACGATGTAGCGCGCGAGCTCCTCGAGGGCGGCGCGGGCGGGCGAGGGCGGCAGGGCGGTCAGGGCCTCGATGGCGGCCTCGACGTGGGTGTGGGCCTGTCGACGGGCGTCGTCGAGCCCCCCACTGGCGACGACGGCGTCGATCAGCGGCGCGAGGGCGCGGTCTTGGGCGGGGGGTCCCTCGCGGAGCAGGGCCTCGAGCTGGGCTCGGACCTCCGGGTCGCGCTCACAGGCGAAGATCAGCGGCAGGGTGACCTTGCCCTCGCGCAGGTCTTGGCCGCGGGCTTTGCCCGAGTCCTCGATGTCGAGGTTGTAGTCGATGATGTCGTCGGCGATCTGGAAGGCGTAGCCGACCTCCCGCCCGTAGCGGGCCAGGGCCTCGCCCTGGTCCGGGGGGACCAGGTGGGCGACGGCGGAGCACCAGGCGATCAAGGCCGCGGTCTTGCGGTCGATGACCATGTAGTAGCGCTCTCGATCGAGGTCGCACTCCCCGGCGACATGGAGCTGAGCGACCTCGCCCTCGGCCATGCGGGTGACCGCGTCGGCCATGGTCCGGATCGCCCGGGGGTCGTCGAGGTAGGCGACCGCCTGGAGAGCGCGGGCGTAACAGTAGTCGCCCGTGAGCACAGCCAGGCCGTTCCCGTAGCGCATCCGGGCCGCCGGCCGACCGCGGCGAAACTCGCCCTCGTCGATGACGTCGTCATGCAGCAGGGTCGCCGTGTGCAGGAGCTCCGCAGCGGCGGCCACGGTGATCCGGGCTTCAGCGCGGTAGCCCACCGCCTGGGCGGCGAGCAGGGTGACCATCGGCCGAAAGCGCTTGCCACCCGCGAAGGTCAGGTGCCCGCCGATCTCCGGGATGATGGCGAAGGTCGACTCGAGCAGCTCGGCGATGCGGGCCTCGACCTGGCTGAGTTCTTCGGCGACGAGGCCCATGGCCGAGGCCACGGGGGTCGGGCGAGCGTCGGGGGGGGGCCTCGCCTCGGTGAGGGTCGGGACGGGCTCGAGGGTGCGGGCGCTGGGCGACTGGGCTGGACGTGCGCCCCCGGTCGCCAGGTCGTAGGAGTATTCGGTCATGGAGTGGTTCCTGAGGGATCGAGATCGCTGCGGTCTAGGCCGCCCTCGTGGGCCTCGAAGCTGCGGCCGGGCAGGGGCGCGGGGCGGAGTCGAGAGGCGGTCCGGGCGAGGCCGTTGACCAGCGCACGGATCGGGCTGCGCTCGACAAAAGCCTCGAGCAGAGAGCGGGCCATCTCGAAGATACCCAGCAGGTGCTCGGCACGCTGGAGGGCGAAGTCGAGGTGGGCGTCGTCGTCTCGGTCCCGACCCGCGTGGCGCAGGGCGTCGACGACGCTGCGGGTCCCGACGATTCCCTCGGCCACATGCTGAGCCTCGCGCTGGCTGAGCACCGCGGTGATCAGCTTGAAAAAGTTGGTCTCCGCGACGTAGAGCCGGTCCTCGCGATGGAGCACCCCCCACTCGATGAGCGCGGTCATGGTCGTGCTGGCCGAGCCCGCGCTGATCCCGAGGCGCTGGCGAACGGTGCTCTGATCGAGGGGCAGAGGCGACATGTACAGAAGCCCGAAGATGCGGCCCATGGTCCGGGTGAAGCCCCAAAACTCCGCGACGTCACCCATGATCTCGGCGATCTGGTCTTGGGCGTCCTCGACCGCCCCCGGGCCGGCCTCGGTACTCGAAGTGGGGAAAACAGGCTGTGGTTTCTTGGCCATGGGAGCTTCGGAGCGCGCGTTGGGGGGATGCTGGGAGGGTTCAGAGCGCGAGGAGTTCATTTCATTATGAAATGAACTCCCTGGACAAAGGGGGGTGTAGCTCGCTCGTTTTGGGAAGTCAATCCGCAAAGATTACGCTTGAGAGCGACGATGAGTGAACAGAGCAAGCGGGACAGCTATCCCTTTTGGGTCGCCATGGGGGCCGCGTGTATCGGGACGGTGCTCGGTGGGGCTGTCGTCTGGATCGGCGTCGGTGCTCGTGGCGGGGGAGACCAGGCTGAGGTCCTCGCCGCCCCCTCGACTGCCCTGGAAAAGGGGGACGAGCCGAGCCCGAACTCGGGGGGATCGAACTCCGGCCAGACCCCGGCTGGGACTCCCGACGTCGAGTCGGCCGCTCCCGACCCGACTCTCGACTCGAACACCGACCCGGGCGAGAGCCCCCTGGTCCGCGCAATCGCGGCGACCCGAGACAGCGTGGTGAGCGTGGAGATCGGGGGCCGGGTGAGCGGCGCGGGGGTGGTCTACGACGCGACTGGGCTGGTGCTCACCAACTATCACGTCATCGAGTCCGTGCTCCAGGCGCAGGCGAACTTCGGGCAGCAGCGGGTGAGCCCCGCCGCTGCCCGCTTCCCCGATGGCCGGGTCCGCGCAGCGAGGGTGATCGCGGCCGATCCCGACGAGGACATCGCTATCTTGAAGCTCGAGCGCGAGCAGATGGGGAACGAGGACGAGCGCTTCACCGCGGCACCGATCGGGAGCTCGGCCGCGCTGCGCCTGGGCGAGCAGGTGTTCGCCATCGGCTCACCGGTGGGCTTCGAGGCCACCGTGGCCACCGGCATCGTCTCGGCCCTGGATCGGACGGAGATCCTGGCCAAGCGCCAGCTCGCGCTCATTCAGATCGATGCCTCGATCAACTTCGGGAACTCGGGGGGGCCCCTGTTCAGCCTCCGCGGCGAGCTGGTCGGGATCAACACGGCCCGCTCCAGCCGGGGAGAGGGGATCGGATTTGCGATCCCCATCGACCGAATCCGCCTGTTCCTGCGCGCCCTCGAGGACGGGACCCGGGGTCGAGCGGGGATCGTCGGGGTCTCTCTGAGCGCGGAGGCCGAGGTCGAGGCCGAGATCAGCGGGCTCGGCTATCACAGCGGCGTACGGGTGGAGACGGTCGAGGTCGGCAAGTCGGCGGCCCTCTCGGGCCTGCGCGAGGGGGACGTGATCGTCGCTATTCGCGGTCGTCGACACGACGAGCTCCGGGCTGACCTGCGCGGACGGACGGAGCTCGGCCGGATCTTCGGTGAGACCATCCGCGCGCTCCTCCCCGGGGAGACCATCGCCGTGACTGTAGTCCGCACGCCGGAGCAGGGGAGGCCCGCGATCGCGGTGGAACTCGACTTGGCGGTCGAGGCCGCGAGCATCTCGGAACAGGCCAGCATCGACATGGAAGAGCTGCTCGGCCTCTACCTCGACCCGAACTCGACTGTCCCGCAGGTCGAGGGCATCGTGCCGGGGTCTCCCGTCAGTCGCCTGCGCGGGGCGTCCGTGCTCGAGGGGGCGAAGATCATCTCGATTTTCCAGAGCCCCGTGGGCGACATCGAGACGCTCGCATCGCGCCTCGCCCTGCTGAGACGGGCGGCCGCGGGGGGCGGGCGACGAAGCATCGCCGTGACCTTCGAGACTCGAGACGGCCAACGGATCGAGACCAGCACCTATCCCCTCGTCCGCGCCCGGTGAGCGCGACGGGAGAGGGGCCTGGCCAGGCTTGGCCAGATGAGGCGGAAGCTCAGGCCTGCTGCTGGACCTGGGCGAGCAACGCTGCGGCCTCAGCCAGATCCGGGTCCTCTTTGCTCGCCCGGCGGGCCCAAAAGATGGCTCGCTTGGCGTCGCCCTGGGTCAGGGAGATCCGACCTTGGCGGACGAAGGACATGGCCCGAGAGATCGGGCACTCACCCTCCATGAGGGCGATCTGACGCAGGACCTTGGTGGCTAGATCCCAGCTCTCGAGGGCCTCCGCGAGGTCCGCGAGCTCGGCGGCGATGTAGCCGTTTTGCTTGTCGTTCCCAAACGCACTTTGGAGCATGATCAGCTGGGTTGGGCGGTCGCCACGGGCGTCGGCCAACCTGGCCTTGCGCAGCTGCAAGCTGGCGAGCTCGGGGGAGCGGCCTGCGGGCGCCGCCTCGATCGCCGCATCGATGATGGTCTCGGCGTGGTCGAGGTGGCCCGACTGAATGTAGGCGTCGGCGAGTAGGCCCACGCTCTCGTTGTCGCCCGGTTCGACCTCCAAGATCGCTTGCAGGGGCACGGCGGCCGCGGCTGCATCTTGGAGCTCGAGGTAGGTTCGCGCGGCTCGACGCAGGAGCGCGAGCCGCTCGCCCAGATCCTCGTTGACGTTGGCCGCCTCGATGAGCAGGTCGGCGAGCTCCCGGTCGGCACCCGTCTCCGTGTAGATGGTCTGGAGCTCCGCCCGCAGGCGCGGGTCGTCGGGCTGCTTGCGGCGGGCGAACTCGAGGCCCTTGCGGGCCTCTCCGGGCAGGGCCAGCGCGCGGCAGGCCTGGGCCAAGAGCAGGGCCGCGTCGATCTGGGCGGGGCCGGTCTCGAGCGCGACCAGGCGGCTGGCGACCTTGGTCAGGTCCTCCCAGTTCTCGCTGGCGACCTCGATCTTGCGCAGCATATGCAGGACCTCGACGTCCTTGCGGGCGCGCTCGGTCCACTCGATGAGCAGCTCGCGGGCGCCCTCACTGTCTCCCCGCTGGCCCCGGAGTTCGACCAGGCGCAGGAGGGGAGGGCGCTCGGCGTCGAGGTCGGACTCGGCGGCGGCGGCCATGCGCATGGCCTCGAGCGCGTACTCGAGCGCCGCGCTGACCTCGCTGCCGCTGCCCTCGATCGCGTGGGCGGCCTCGAGATCGTCGACCGCCTCGACGAGGCGGTCGACGCTGCGCAGAACCTTGGCCCGGGCGCACAGCAACTCGAGGCGCAGGGCCAGGTCTTCAGTCTCGCTCAGCGTCTGGCCGAGGGTCTCGATCGCGCTGTCGGCCTGGCCGCTGAGGCCCAGAGTCGTGGCCAACTCGATGCGCAGGCCGACGTCGCTGGGGTCGGCCTCGGCGGCTTTGCGCAGCAGCTCGATGGCCGCAGCGGGGTCGCCGAGCCGGTCACGCTGGACGGTCGCCGCCTCGCGCAGCAGGGCGATGCGCCGGGTCGGGTCCTCCGTGCTCTCGGCGACGGCCTCGAACATACGCACCATCCCGGGCCAGTCTTCGGTCGCCCGGTAGACACCCTCGAGGCGCTCACGCACGGCCTCGTCGCCCGGCACCCGCTCGTAGGCGGAGGCCAGAGCCCGGAGTTCTCCGTCGTTGTCGCCCATGCCTGCACGCAAGTTGGCGAGCTCGATCGCCAGGGCCCCGACCTGGGTC
The DNA here is from genome assembly GCA_964451725.1 of uncultured Nannocystaceae bacterium. Lineage (GTDB taxonomy): Bacteria > Myxococcota_A > Polyangia > Nannocystales > Nannocystaceae > Plesiocystis. The sequence goes on from CAYVJQ010000002.1 coordinate 35,516, forward strand.
TCTCCGGCCCCGGTCAGGCGCCGCTCCATCAGCGCGGCACGCTCGTCGTCGTCGAGCTCCGCGTCGCTCCAGTCGAGCAAGATGGTGATCAGTTCGGGATCCTCGGGCTGACCATCGAGGGCCTGGCGGATCACGGACAGAGCCTCGAGCAGATCGTCGTCGACCAAGCGCTTGGCGAGCTCGATGCTCAGCGTGCGAAGGGCGGCCACATCCGAGCGCCCTTGGGCGGCCATCAGTTGGTTGCGCAGCAACTCGATGAGTTCGGCGCTCTGTCCCGAGCGCTCGAGGTGCTCGGCGAGCAAGAGGTTGGCCTCGGTCTGCTCCGGGTCCTCGAGCAGGGCGTCGTTCAGGATCGCCACGGCGTCGTCGGCCCGATCTTCGCTGCGCAGCAGCGCCCGCGCCAGCTGGAGGCGCAAGACGTTGCGGTCGCCGGCCTCCTGCAGGCCGTCGAGGGTCTCCTCGACCAGTCGCTCCAGGCGCCCCGTCTCACCCAGCTGGATGTAGAGCTTGGACAGGGGCTCCCAGGCCGCACGGATCGAGGGGTCGCGCTCGACCAGACTCTCGTAGAGTTTGACGGCCAAGGTCAGGTCACCCTCGGGGTTGTTGGCGACCACGGCGAGCTTCTCGGCTTCGGGCAGGACCTTGTCGAGGTCGGCGATCTCCGCGGCCTCGGTGAGCCACTTGACCGCGCCCGCGAGGTCGCCGTGTTCACGGCGGCGCTCGGCCAGACCGAGCAGCGCCCAGTCGACCTGGGCGAGCCCGTCGATGACGTCCTCGGACAGGGCCACCGCCCTGAGCATGAGCCGCTCGGCCCGGTCCCAGTCCTCCAGGGCCAGGCCGAGGTCGACCGCCTCACGAGCCATCTCGAGGGTCGCGTCGGGCTGCTGGATCCGCGACTCGAGGCAGTGGAGGAGCACCGCCCGGTCCTCGCAGCGGCGGGCGACCTTCTCGTAGAGCTCGAGCAGGGCCTCGTCTCCCGTGTGGCGCTCGCAAGCCCGCTCGAGGATCATCGCGGCCCGGTCCCAGCGCTGGTCGTCCTCGAGCGCCGCGTTGAGGTCGATGATTCCGTCGGCGATCGAGTCGGCGTCGGCGAGGTGGACCTCGGCCATGCGAAAGCGGGCGTCTGCGCGGGTGTCCGCCTGGTCGGCGCCGAGGTTGGCGAGCCGACCCAGCAGGGCCACCTGGCGCTCGCTGTCGCCGCAGGCCCGAGCGACCCGGGCCTGGGCCCGCCAGACATCGATCTGGCGGACGCCGGTCTCCTCGGCTTCGGTCAACAGCTCGTCCGCGCGGGTGTGTTGTTCGCGGGTCTCCATGACCTCGGCGAGGCGCAGGAGCAGCTCGCAGCGGATCAGAGCTTCGTCTCCGCGGCGCATGGTCGCCAGCCGGGCCTCGACCAGGCTCGCGTAGCGGTCGGTCTGACCTCGAGCGATGGCCAGGGTCTTGGCGGCCTCGTGGAGCAGGGGCGAACTCGGGTCGGTCTCGACGGCCTGGAGCCGGGCCTCGAGGGCCGCGGCCGCATCGTCGAGGTCGTTCTCGAGCAGGTCTCCTAGCTGGCTGAGGATCCTGGCGCGCGGTCGGGGGCTGTCGATGTTGGTCAGCCGGGTGTCGAGCACCCGGTGGAGGAAGGTGAAGTCACCGCGCCTTTGCAGGGCGGCCTGGATGGGTTTGGCCTGACGGTCGTCCTCGGCCACGGCCGAGAGCACGGACTCGAGCAGCTCGTCGGTCTTGTCCGTGTCGCCGCGTTCTCGGGCGATCGTGGCGAGCTCGAGGTAGACCTCGGCGCCGCTGATCGGGGCTTGCTCTCCACCGTGGCGGAGGCTCAAGAGGAGGGTTCGGTAGGCCCGCTCGGCACGCTCGAGCTGGCCGGCCCCGTGTGCGGTCTCGGCCAGGGCGCGCAGGATGACGACGTTCCCCGCGGCCATCTTGGAGGCCTTCTCGAGCTCGTCGATGGCCTCGTCGACCCGCTCCTGGGCGCTGGCGACCCGGGCCAAACGAACGTGGACCTCGGCGCGCTGGGCCGAGCGTCGACGCCCAAAGCTGACGATCAACGCCTCGAGCAACTCGCGGGCTTCGTCGAGCCGCCCCGCGCCGCGCATGCCGTCGGCGAGCATCAGGCGCAGACGCTTGTCGTCTGGGGCGAAGGCGTGGGCCCGCTCGAGCACGGGGACGGCGGCCTCGGAGGTCCCGAGCTGCTCGTAGAGCTCGGCGGCCTCGCGCGCGTAGGCGACGACCGTGTTGGGGTCGCCCACGGCGGTCGCGGCGGTCGCCAGGGTCCGAGCGAGGCGCTCGTTGTCGCCGCGCTCCCGGTGCAGGCGGATCAGGAGCTTGCGAACCTCGCCGTTGCGGGGTGCCTCGGCGAACGCGGTCTCGAGAGTCTGGGCCGCCTTCTCACGCTGCTCGGCGGCGATCCGTGCGCGGGCGAGCTTGAGCAAGATCGCCACCCGCTCGCTGTCTCCCGTGTCCTCCAACCGAAGCTCGAGGTGGGTGGCCGCGGCGTCCGGCCGATCCTGGGCCGAGTAGAGACGGGCGAGGGCGTCCCGGGCAGGGTTGCTGGAGCCCAGCTCGACCACGCGCAGGTAGTCGCGGACGGCCTGCTCCGGGTCACCCAGGCGGGTCTCGGCGAGCTGGGCCGCGCGCAGAAACAGGTTCGAGGCGACCGCCCCCTGGCCGAGGGCGACGACCTTCTCCGCCTGGCTCTCGAGCACCTCGGTGAGCTCGCCGTAGCGGCCCCGTTGATCGAGGAGCGCCGAGAGGGCGGCGATCGACTCCGGGTGTCCGGGCTGCTCGTCGAGGTTGTCGCGCAGGGTCTCCACGCGCCCGCCTCGGGACTCGAGCACGCCCGTGAGCCGGGACAGCTCGAGGCGCAGAGTGAGCCGGCGCTCCCGGTCCTCCGTCATCTCGAGCTCGCGCAGGCGCAGGCCGATGAGCTCGGAGATCCGGTCCTCTTGCTGACACAAGTTGGCGACCCGGGTGAGGTCCTCCAGCTTGGGGGTGTCCTCGGCGAGCACACCCGTGTAGAGGTCGATCGCGCGGCCGAACTCGCCGCTCTCGGCGAGCATCTCAGCGGCCCGCCGGCGCATCTGCCAGGCGCTCTCCGCATCTACGGGCAAGCTGGCCCCATCGAGCAGCAGGCGCACCGCTTGGTCGGACTCGCCCGCGGCCTGACACAGCTCGACGAGCCGGTCGAGAGCCCAGCGACAGGCCTGCTCCGGCTGGAGCTCACCCTCGCTCACCCGATCTCCGCGCGACCACATGCGCGCCGACTTGCGGTAGAGACGGATCAAGGTTTGGCGGGCGAGACCCGCGTCGCTCCCGCTGCCGGCCGCCTCGAGCGTGGCGAGGGCGACACCCGCAGCCTCACGGAGGTGGTTGAGCTGGTGCTCCCCGAGCGTGTCGAGGCGCAGCAAGGTGCGGACCAGCCCGGGACCGGCAGGCGCGCCGCGCTGGAGCTCGGCCAGCCAATTGAGAGCTTCTTCGTGGCTGGGCTCGAGGTCGACCGCGCGGCGGGCCGCGGCGGTGCCTTCGGAGAGGGCCCCGGTGCGGGTCCACCAACTCGAGACGATCTGCTCGAGGGCGCGCTCCAAGGTGGGGCGGAGCTGCTCGCGGTGGGCGGCGATCGCCGCTTCGAAGGCTCCGGCGAGCGCCGCGAAGGCCCCCGCCTGTTCGGCGGCCTGCTCGAGATCGGAGACGATCGAGTCCTCGGGGCGCTCGCGGGCGATGATCGCACGCAGGGCCGCGCTGGCGCACTCGGGCCAGCGCCCGGCTCGCGCGGCACAGCGCGAGATGGCCTCTTGGCTCTCGATGCGCCGCGGATCGAGCTCCGCGGCGCGGGCGTAGGCCGAGGTCGCAGCCTCAGGGTCGTCGAGTTCCCGCTCGCGGATCCGGCCGGCCTCGAACAGCAGCTGGGCCGCCCGGGCCTCCGACTGGGCGGCCTCGGCCGCGTGCTCAAAGGCCTCGGCGGTGGCCTCCCAGGCACCTGTGGCCTCGGCGAGGCGGCGCAGATCGTGCTCGAGCGCGACGTCTGAAGGGGCGAAGGGCAGGGCCCGGTTGAGGGCGTCGTGGGCTTTGGCCGGATCGTCGGCCCGGGTCTCATAGAGGGCCGCGGACTCCCGCAAGAGTCGAGCCTTGTCCTCTGGGGCCCCGGCGGCGTCGAGGCGCTCGTCGAGGATGTCGAGCCCGGCCGCCCAGTCGCCCGTCGCCCGAAACGCCCGCGCGAGGGCCTCGCCGGCCGCGACCCTGCACGAGGGTGTGTCGAGGAGCGTGCGCAGCCCCGACCTCGCGGTCTCGTTGTCGGGGTCGACACCGAGGGCCTGGGCGTAGAACTTTGCGGCCGCGTTGGTGTTGCCGAGGTAGGCGCGGTGGATGTCGCCCATTCGGGTCAGGATCTGTGCCGCCCGATCGCGGCCGGCCCCGGCCGAGCCCGAGAGCAGCTCGGCGAGTTCGCCCCAGCGCCCGTCTGCCGAGAGCAGGGCATCGAGGGCGTCGAGGGTCTCGACCTCGTCTCCGAACAGGTGTCGGACCTCGAGCCAGACCTCGATGGCGTCGGCGGGCTGCTCGAGACGGTCGGCCAAGATCCGCGCGGCGCGGACCAAGTCGGAGCGCTTTTGCTGCTCCAGGACGCCTGAACCGGCCCGCTTGCGCAGGCTCTCGACCAGATCGCTCCAGCGGCTGTTGTTCTCGAGCAGTTCGATGAGCGCGTCCCGAGCCTCGAGGTCGTCGCCGTCGCCCTCGAGGCGACGGTCCCAGATCTGCATGGCGCGATCGGTCTCTCCCAGGCGCGCGGCCAGCCGGGCCGCGTCGCCCAAAATCGTCCGTCGAACGGCAGACACCCGCTCGAGGCCCGCCAAGGTCTCGAGCACGTCGAGGCGACGCACGTCCTCACCGGCATCGGTGAGCAGCTCGGCGAGGCTGTGGGCGGCCTCGAGCGAGGCGCTCTGATCATGGCGCGCGGTCTCGAGGACCTGCGAGTAGAGCTCGGCAGCCTGGTCCGCGTCGTTGAGGAGGTCGCGGTAGGCGTGAGCGGCCTCGAGCAGCAGAGTCGTTTGCTGCGCCCCCTCGCTTGCCTCGGCCGCGGCGACCAGGGCGACGGCATGCAGATCGTGCTGCCCGGAGCGCTCCGCGAGCTGCCCGAGTTGCTTGCGGGCGTCCGCGTCGGCCGGGTTGAGGGTCAGCAGGGCCGCGTAGTGCTGCATGCCCCGGCTGTCGTCTCCGGCGATGCTCAGGCGGCTGCCGAGTTCGCGGTGCAGAGCCGGCTTCTCGTCGTCGTCGACGAAGGTCAGCGCGCGCTCGAGCACGCGCAGCACATCGAGGGGGCGCTCCGCGGCGTCGTAGTTCTTGCGGACCAGAGACAGGGCCCGGCGGCGCTGGGGCAAGGTCGCGGCCTCGTGTTCGAGCACGCGCTCGAGCAGGGCACAGGACTGCTCGTGGCCCGGACTCTCGTCGAGCAGGCGCTCGAGCTCGTCCAGGGCCTGCTCCGGGTCGTCCAGGCGTTCCAGGTAGCAGCCGGCGATCTCGACCCGCAGCGCCCTGGCCTCGACCGGTGGGAGCTGCCCGGCGCGCCCTCGCCACAGGCTGATGAGATCACGCCAGCGGCCCTGGCGCTCGAGCAGGCGGGCCAGAGTGGCCTCGAGCTTGGTGTTGCCGCGATCGAGATCGAGCAGCTTCACCATGTAGTCGGCGGCCCGACCGTGCTGTTCCGCGAAGTCCTTGGCGACGTGGGAGGCGTCGTCGAGCAGGCGCTTGCGGGCCTCCACGTTGGGGGCTACGGCCAAACTCTGGTCATAGACGCCGAGCAGTTGGTCCCACTCCTCGGCCGCAGTCAGCGTGACCGTGAGCCGGTCGAAGGCCCAGGTCGCCTCGGGATCGCGGGTGATGATCGACGTGAGCAGCTCGGTGATGACCTCGGGCTCGTCGCCGAACCACTCCTCGTGGAAATTGACCGCTCGCTCGGCCAGCGGCCGGGTGATCGCGGAGCCCAGCCCGCGATCGAGCAGGTCCCGGTAGAGCGCACCGACCTGCTCCGGATTCTGACTCTCGGCCAGTTCCTCGAGGTGATCCCAAGCGTCGTCACTGTCGGGGGCGTTCTCAGCGGCACGCAGTGCCGCGGCAAAGGACTGCTCGGTCTTCGAGGTCATTGTGGTTCCCATTCACTCCAGCCCAGAGGGCGAAATAGAGCGAAAGTGTATCAGGGGCGGCGCGGACACCGACGACGAATTGTACCGGTCAATAGGCCAAAAACGCTGGGTCACTCTGGACAGAACCACCGTTCCTGCACCGCAAGCCGCCATTAATGATCCGCGTCACCGAGCCGAGCTCGCGGCTGGCAGGCCCCACCTGCCGGCCGCCCGTCGCCGACTCCCCGACGGCGAGCTGCTCGGCGGGTCCGCCGAGCGGCTCGTTGCCAAAACTCGCGGTATTTCGAGTAGAGCTGCGTTTCCGCGTCTCGCCGCGATAAAAAATCCTGTCCGAGGCGACACGATGGGTTCGGCCACGGACTGCTAGACTCCGCGCGATGCGGCGACCCGTCCTCGCGGTCCTCGGCCTGGTCGGGCTCAGCGCCTGCACCGGTCCTCCAGGCTCGATCGAAGCCGAGCCTGCAGAGAGTGTCGCGGTGAACGCGCCGAAAATCGGAGAGGGCGGCCCCGATGGCGGCGGCAGCTCCGCCGACGGCGAGGACGACCTCCTGGCACGGGTGCGGGCGTCCATGCGGGACGGTCGAGTTCCCGAGCGCGCCCGCGCCGACCTCGAGGCCTCGAACGACCCCGAACACCGTCGCGCCGCTCGGTTGTTGGCGACCATCGATGGGCGGCTACCCGTCGCCGAGCTTCCCGAATCCGGGCCCAAACCCGAGCCCGAGCCCGACCTCGAGCTTCCGCCCGAGGTCGTGGTCCGTGGGGGCGCCGATCTCACTGTGGTCAGCGAGTGGCCGGCCGCGGATCGATACCCGTCGGGGACGGTCGCTCACGCGTGGTTCGCGGGGCGGGTCGAGGTCGAGGATCGGGTCAGGCCGAGAGCGGGCGGGGGGCCGCTCGGCGCTTGGCTGGCGGTCCTCCAACCGCCGCCCCTCCTGCTCGACCGACCACCGCGACCCGAGCACCTGGGGGCCCGCAGCTTGGCCCCCCACCGAGACCCGAGCCTGGTGCGCGGATTGGTGATCTTGACCAGCGTCAAGCTCGAGTTCGAGCCGGCCGAGAAAAGCGCGACGTTGGTGTTCTCTGGCGCCGGCTCGGTCGACGTCGAGCACCGCAGTGACGCCGACCAGCGGGTCTTGCTTTGGATCGACGGGGCAGGCGCGATGCCCAGCTTCTCCATGGCGCGACCGAGCTGCGCGGCCCTGTCCGTGGTCGATGTCCGCCGCGAACAAGATCGGGTCGAGGTCGAGGTCGAACTGGCCCAGGGCTGGTCTGTGTCCTCGTCCTCGTCCAAACCCAACGGTGCGCGGGTCGTGTTCGGCGGCCCGGGCTGATTCGGGGCTACACTCCGCGCGATGGCGGTGGCCAGTGAGCACGAGCCGGTTCTGCCCCTGCGCGAGGCCGTCGAGGTGGCCCGGGAGGTCGTCCGCGCCCGCTTGCCCGAGACCCCCGACGGCGGGGCGCTCCTGCACCAACTCAGCGAGGCCATCATCGAGGCCATCACCCCAGCCTGCGCCCAAGCGGTCGGCCGCGCCGACGGGGCCTTCGGCAAGCTCGCCATCGTGGTCATCGGCGGCCTCGCCCGGGGCGAGCACTGCCCCTACAGCGACGTCGATCTGTGTGTGCTGTGCACGGAGCCCGGCGGCGAGGGCGACGAGGCCTTCGGCGAGTGGATGCGCGAGCTCAACCATCCCCTGTGGGACGCGGGCCTGCGGCTGCGGACGACCGTGCAGCGCCCTGAGGGCTGGCTCAGCGGCGCCACCGAGGACCTCCGATCGTGCACGGCGCTCCTCGACCTTCGTTTTGTGGCCGGCGATCGGGAGCTCGCCGAGGACCTGGTCGCCGAGGCCCACCGTCGCTTCTTCGGGCCCCAGCGCGCCAACTTTCTCCAGCGCCTGATCGACGAGTCGCGGCTGAGGGAGCGGCGCTACGGGACCACCGTCTACTACGTCGAGCCCGACCTCAAATTCGGCCCGGGAGGCACACGTGACATCTCGATCTTCGAGTGGGCGCTCATGGCCCGGCGCAACAAACCCGAGCCCTGGGACCCGAGCAAGGTCGCGGCTGCGATCCGAGCGAGCGGAGTCTCGCGCCGAGTCGCCCGCCTGCTCAGTCGAGCGCGGGACACCATGTTGAGGCTGCGTGCGGCCCTGCACCTGGTCGCGGGCCGGACCCAAGATCGACTCAATTTTCAGTACCAAGAGGGGGTTCCCGCCCTGGTCGGGATCTCGGTCGAGGCTCAGCCGGGCGAGGGGGGGGAGGACCGGGCTCTGGTCGCGGCCATCGAGGCGTCCATGCAGGAGTACTACCGCAGCGCCCGCGAGGTCCGGCGCTACGGAGGTCGGGTGTTCGCGCGCTGCCAGCCGCCGCGAATGGGCGCCGACTTGCACCGTCGCATCGACGAGCGTTTCCACGTCATCGACGGTCGCCTGCACCATTACGGAAAGAACCCCTTCCTGGGCACGCCGGTGCTCGGGCTCGAGGCCCTGGCCATCGCCCGCGACCAGAGCCTGCGCCTGTCCGGGTCGACCCTCGACGCGATCATCGACTCGGCCGTGGCGATCCCGGAGGGGGACATGAGCCTGGCGCTCGAGCCCGAAGCCCAGGCCAGGCTCATGGACTTGCTCACCGACGCCCGTGATGTGGGCGCGCCGACCTCCCTGGAGCTGTGTCACGAGGTCGGCCTGCTGGAGCGCATCGTCCCCGAGTTCGCGGCTTCGCGTGGGCGCATGCAGCACGAGGGCTTCCACGTCTACACGGTCGACCAGCACAGCCTCTATGCCGTCGAGCTGCTCAAGGCCATCGCCCGGGGGGAGCACCGCAAGGACTACCCCATGGCCACGGCGGTGCATCTCGACATCGGGGATCCCCGACCTCTGTATCTCTCGACCCTGCTCCACGACGCGGGCAAGGCGTTTGGTGATCAGTGTATCGAGGGCTCGCGCATCGTCCGGGCGGCGGCCGAGCGGGCGGGGCTGAGCGAGGCCGAGGTCGCGCGCTGTGGTCTCTTGGTCGAGGACCACCAGACCATGCCCATGCTAAGCCAAAAACGGGACCTGAGCGACACCCTGCTGATCCGTGGGTTCGCCGAGCGGGTCGGGGACCGGAAGACCTTGGATGCGCTGTACCTGGTCTCTCTGGCGGACATGGCCAACGTCTCCCCCGACTACCTGACGAGCTGGAAGCTGACCCTGCTCGACGAACTCTACCTGCGCACGGCGGCCGAGTTCGCCAACGCGGCGCCCAAACTCCACATTCGGCGACCCCGGGAAGACGAACCCGAGGGCCTGCCCTCGCGCTATTACACCCTCTTCGACCAGGAGCTTCGGCGGGCGCATCGGACCATGCTCGACGCGCTGCGTGCGAACCCCTCCAGGGTGGTGGTGCTCGACGTCGCCGAGGGTTCTGGGGCCCTGCGCCTGACCGTGGTCACCACGGACCAGCTGGCTCTGCTGTCGACCCTCACCGGCACCTTTGCCGCGCTGGGCCTGGACCTGGTCGCCGCCGACGTGTTCTCGGTGCCGTTCTCGCCCAAGGTCGCCCTGGACGTGTTTCGGGTCGTGCCCCGAGACAGCGAAGAGCTCACGGTCTCGGGGATCGGAGGAGGGGACTGGCGCGCCCACGTGGAGGCCACCCTGAGCGCCGCGCTGCGCGAAGAGCCCTCGCTCGAGGCGCTCGCCGAGCCGCTCCCGGCCCTGCCGGGATCCCGCCGGGGTGGGAGGCGTGGAGGCCCCCGGAGAGCGCGCACAAAAATTCGTTTCTCGGAAGATCCCGGTGGCAGCCGGACCATCGTCGACGTCGAGACTCGGGATCACCTCGAGGTCGCGTCGCGAATCTCGCGCTCATTCTCGGCACTGGGCCTGAACATCGAGATTGCGCGGATCAACAAAGAAGAGATGCGCCGCTTCGAGGCGGTGTTTTATGTTCGCAAGCTCGATGGGGAGGTCCGGACCCAGCTCGCGGCCTTGATCCGGGCGAACCTCCGGGTTCAGAGCGACAAGACCCACCTCGGCCGGCGTTGATCTCGAGCCCAGGCCGCACCCCACCAGACCCACACCAGACCGACCCTGCTAGACCGACCCGAAGTCCTGTGATGACCGACGATGCTCTCGACTCGATGGCCGACCGGCGCCTGCTCGCCGCGCTGGCCAAGCGCGACAATCAAGCTGTGACTGCAGCACTCGCCGCTGGTGCCGACCCGGACCTTCCTGGGCGCCATGGGACCCGGCCACTGCACGGCGCCAGTGCGCGTGGGGACCTCGAATTGGTCGAGATCCTGCTGAGCCACGGGGCCGGGGTGGATATCACCGACGACACGCCTTACGGGCTGCTCACCCCCCTGTTCCTGGGGGTCATCTATGGCCACACCCCGGTCGTCGGGCGCTTGCTCGAGGCGGGTGCCAGCGTCGACAGCCGGGCGCACCCTGGGCCGTTGTTGCGCGGGGAGGACGACCTCCCCGCACAGGCCAAGCTCGATCGGGCCGGCTGGAGCCCCGTGCACTGGGCCGCGAGTGAGGACGACCTCGACATGCTCGCCGTTCTGCTCACGGCTGCGCCAGAGGCGCTCGCATGGACGGCTGAGAACGGCGCGCGCGCGTATGCGCTGGTCGGCGAGAGGCGATGCCGGGCCTTGATGCTGTGGGTGGCCCAGGGACGGTCGGTGGCCGCGTTCTTCGAGCGCTGACCCGGACCCGGGGTCGCCGACTCGACTTGGCCAGCTCCGGCGTCGGGCGTGGGGTCCTGCTCCCCTTGGATGGCCTTCGGTTACCCTAGCAGCGCGTGGCGAACTCGAATCCCGAGCCCCCCTACAGCCAATCTCGGAGCATCGAGCTTCGACCGACCTGGGCGGCGATCGACGAGGGCGCGCTCAGCCGAAACCTGCGCTGTGTCCAGCGCCACGTGGGCTCCAGCTGTCGGGTCTTGGCCGTGGTCAAGGCCGACGGCTACGGCCACGGTGCGGTCGAGAGTGCCCGGGTGTTTGTGGGCGCGGGTGCCTGGGGCTTGGCGGTGTCGCTGGTCGAAGAGGGGGTCGAGCTTCGTCAACACGGGATCCGGGCGCCCGTGTTGGTGCTCGGTGGGGTCCACTCAGGCTCGGCCGATGTCGTTGTCCACGGCGGGCTGACGCCGGTGGTCTGGACGCCAGAGCATCTCCAGCGCCTGGCTGCGGCGGTCCGTCGCAGCGGGGCGGATCAGCTCCCGGTGCACCTCAAGATCGATACGGGGATGTCGCGCCTGGGTGTGCTGCCCGAGGATCTGGGCGCGCTCTTGGATCGCTTTCAGGCCCACGTGGCCCGAGAGCTTCGGATCGAGGGCGTGATGACCCACTTTGCGTGTGCGGACGACCCGGCCTACGACCAGACAAGCCGGGCCCAGGTCGAGCGCTTCGAGGCCTGTCTCGCCGCGCTCGGGCGCCGGGGCATCCACCCGCCCATTCGCCACATCTGCAACAGCGCTGGGATGGTCCGTTTCGGGGGGGCGCACCTGGACATGGTCAGGCCGGGGACCGCCCTGTACGGGGCGGCGTCGAGTGCCAGTGTGGCCCTGCCGGGGATCGAGCTGGCCATGAGTGTGCACTCGCGCCTGCTGGGTGTCCGGGAGTTGCCCGCGGGAACCAAGGTCTCCTACGGCCACCGCTTCACCCTTCACCGACACTCGCGCCTGGGCATCGTGCCCGTGGGGTACGGCGACGGCTACCCCCGCACCATGAGTGGACAGGCCCAGGTGCTGATTCGGGGGCATCGCTGTCCTGTGATCGGCACGATTACCATGGACTTGTCCATGGTCGACGTGACGGACCTACCGGGCGCGCGAGAGGGGGAGCGGGTGACCTTGATGGGGACCCAGGGGCGAGAGTGTATCGATGTCTACGCCCTGGCTCGCTGGGCGCAGGTCATCCCCTACGAAATCATGTGCGGGGTGTCCAAGCGCGTCCCTCGACGCGGGACCTGAGCGCTCGCTGGACGCGGGTCCGGAATAGGTCCAAACCGAACCTGTTGCGCGTTCCTGCAGGTCGCCTCCGTGCGAGGATGCGACCTGGGGAGTTGGATGAAACAGCCAGGAGAGACACGTAAAAAGGGGCTTCTCGTCTTGTTGGTCGCCGTGTTGGTGCTCGCGCTGGGTGGAGCCTGGTGGACCTGGGGGCGGGCGGGGACGGCCGAGTCGGACCGGGCGGCTGTGGAGGGAGACGACGCGCCGAAGGTCGATCGCAAGGACGCGCTGAGAAAAAAACGGGCGGATCGGAATTCGCTCGTCGTGCTCGATCCAGTGGGGGTGGGAGGCCGTGTGACCCGGGCCGACGACGGTGGGGCGATCGCGGGGGCGGTGGTCCTCCTGGCTCGCAAAGGGGTGATCCAGGGACAGGCACCCGGGCCGGGGGAGTCGAGCAGGGCGCTCATAGCTGTGACCGACGCCAACGGAGGCTGGCAGATCGAGAGCGTGGGCGCGGGCCGCTACCTGTTGTCGGCGACGGCGCGGGGCTTCAGGCCGGCGACACGCACGGATCTGCGGGTCACCGGTGGCCGCGATCAGATGGACTTCAACCTCGAGATGCGCGCCGGCGGACACTCGATCTCCGGGGTCGTCGCCGATATCGGTGGCGGACCCGTGGAGGGGGTATTGGTCCAGGCTCGGGATGGAAGTGGGACGGACTTCGGCTTCAAGCACGCCCCCCTGGCCAGCGTGAGCGACGAGAACGGTCGCTACAGCCTGCACGTCGGCAACGGTCGCTACGTCTTGACGACGACCCACAGCGACTACGTGGGCCAGTTCAAGTACACGGAGGTCCGGGACGCGGATCGGGTCGAGAACTTCGAGCTGGTTCCGGGGGGGAGCGTGGAGGGGGTGGTGCTCACCAGGGGGACGGGCGAGCCCGTGGCCGGCGCGAGGGTGACCTTCGCAGACTCGCGCAACGGCGACAGGGGCGGGTTCACGACCAACCTCAGCTCCGATGGGACCATCGTGATCAGCGACGCCGAGGGCCGGTTTCGGATCGAGGGCCTGCGTGCGGGCGTGGTCACGCTGAGCGCCCGGGCGCGTGGGAGCGCGACCCCCAGCCCGGTCGAGGTGCCCATGGGTATCGGTGAGCAGGTCAGCGGCGTCGAGCTGTCGGTCGACCCGGCGTTCACGATCTCTGGCTTCGTGGTCCCGGAGGGGGACCTCGAGGGGGCGATCGGGGGGGTGCTCGTGGGTGCCTGGCAGATGCAGCCGCCGTCGCTGCTGGTCGCCAGCGAGCCCTCGAGCGCCGACGGCTACTTCGAGATCGTGGGGGTGCCGAGCGGCGCCTGGCAAGTTGGGGCCGTCGGTGAGGACACGCTCCTGACGCTCACCGGGGCGACGGTCGTGTTGACCGACGAGGACGCCACGGACGTGATCATCGCGCTGGAGACCGGGGTCTACGTGCGCGGGCGGGTCGACCCTGGACTCCGGGCGCGGCTGCGGTTGCGGCCGAACGCGGAGAACACGAGCCTGGGCAACCTGGGGGCGACGATCGGCGACAGCGTCGTCTCGGCGACGAGCGACGACGAGGGCAATTTCGTGCTCGGGCCCATCCACCCCGGCGGCGAACTGGGGGGCGGGCGCACGGTGACGCTGGTGGCCGAGAACGACGAGGGATTCCGCGGTGAGCTCGATGTCAGTCTGGGCGGGGAGGACCTCGAGGGGGTGGTGGTGCCGATGACCAAAGGGGCGACGGTCTCCGGCACGGTGCGCGACGAGAGCGGGGTCCCGCAGGCAGGGGTGACGGTCTCGGTGACCCCTGCGAAAAAAGATGCCAGCGCTATGGCGGTGAACCTGGGCGGGGCCGGTCGACTCGGGTCCGGCGTGCCCACCGACGAACAAGGGAAATTTTCGATCCGGGGCCTCGACCTGGGCGATCAGCTGGTGTTGGTCAAGGACAGCAAAGGCCGCGCGCTGGCCTGGGCGCCCGGGAGTGGTCCCGACGTTCCCGATGGCGGCGAGGACCGGGGGGAGCACGAGGTCGAGCCTCTGCGTTTGACCCTGGAGGACGCCGTCAACGATCCCTTCCTCGAACTTCGGGTCCTGCCCCGAGACGGCGTCATCTCTGGGCTCGTGCTCGACGCCGACGGCATGCCCCTGCCCGACGCGTGGGTGACGGCTGCCCTCGATATCGACGGGGGTGAGTATATGCGGGGCCGAAACCCGAGCGCCAAAGACGAGACCGAGCGGGTCTCGGGAGTCGAGCCCGAGGACGAAGACGAAGTTCAGGGGCGAGACTGGACCCAGTCGGCCTTCTTCAGCGAGTCGCCGGTGCTCAGCGACGAGAACGGCCTGTTCGTGATCAAAAACCTGCGCCGAGACCGGCCCTACAATCTGGTCGCGGAGGGCGAGCGGGGAGGCGCCCGAGCGACGCAGAGCGGGGTCCTCGCGGGCGCACGGGTGACCTTGGTGCTCGAGTCTCTGGGCGGGATCGAGGGTCGTGTATCGGCGCGAGGCAAGGCGGTCACGCAGTACACGCTCGCGGCCAGCGGTCCCGTGGCTCGGAGCCAGCGCATCCACGACGAGGCCGGTAATTTTTCGCTGCTCCGCCTCGACCCGGGCACCTACACCTTGACCGTCACCTGCGACGCCGGATCGGCGATTGCGGAGGTCGAGCTCGGCGACAGCGGGCGCGAGCACGTCGAGATCCAACTCGAAGACTGGGGGGCCATCCGCGGTCGAGTCGTGGGCATGGGCGACGGCGAGCCGCTACCGGGGCTCATGCTGGTGGTCCGCAGCGAGGGCGGCAACAACGCTGGCGCAGGCATGGGCGTGCTGACGGGGAAGGGGCCCAAGACCAAGCGCGACGGCGGTTTCGAGGTCGAGGACATCAGCGCGGGCAAGGGCAGCGTCGTGTTTCTGGATCCCGATCTCGACCTCTCGGACAACAACGCGGTGGCGATCGTCGAGTTCGAGATCGAGGCGGGCGAGACCCTCGATCTGGGCACGGTCAAGGGCGTGCAGGATGACACCGTGCCCAAGGACGAGCGGGGGACACTGGATATGCGGGTCACTGTGGCGAGCTTCGCCGATCGACCTCGGCCGCCGGGTACGGACCTGAGCAAGGAAGAGCCACCAGCGGAGCCGGCGGACGAGTCGAAGCGGCTGTGGGTGCGCTCGGTCGAGGTCGGTGGCGTCGCCGAGACCGCGGGGGTCGTCCCAGGGGACGAGGTGCTGTCCATCGACGGCCGGGCGGTCGCAGGGCTGGGCGCGGGCACGGCCCGGGAGCTGCTCTCGACCAGCCGGATCCGGTCCGGGCAAGGCCTACGGATCGAGTTTGGGCGCGGAGACGACCGCTTCGACGCGACCCTCAAAGCGGTCGCAAAGGACCCCTGAACCGGTGCTTGGTCAGCCCTCGCTGTCGGCTGCGGGCTCGGGCTCGGCTGCCGGCTCGGCCCCGGCTGCCGGCTCGGCCCCGTCTGGGAGCTCGCCGTCGCCGGCTTCCTCAGCGTCGACACATGGGGCGTCACCCATGTAGTTGACGTTGCAGGTATCGAGGCAGTCCTGAGGCCCGACGTAGTCGTCGCTGCAGGGGTCGTGGATGCTCTGCACCTTCGGGGTGGGCTCAGCGGGGTCGTCCGGGACTTCGCTCAAACGGCCGATCGAGCGGGTCCACTGGGCTTGGAAGCGCACGCTGGTGACGGTGGGCCCATTGGAGCGGGTCATGTTGCTGCGGATGGAGCTGAGGTGATTGGTCCCGACGTCGAAGAGGACCACCGTCGTCTCTCGGATGCGGATCTCAGTGGATCCATCCTTGGTCGTGGTCGTCTCGGTGCGGTCCCTGTCGATGTTGAGCTCCGCGATCTGGGCCTTGGTCTCCCGGTGCTCGTACATGCCCTCGAGCTCCCCCCGGGTCGTCTCTGTGGTGTACTTGCCGAGCTTGCCCTCGCGCCCTCGAGTGTCGGCCTGCTCCCAGCCCTTCTCGGTGGTCAAGGTGCCCTCGGGGACCACAAAAAACGCGGAGGTCAGCCCATCGAGGACCGAGCCGAGGACTTGGGCCTCGGCTTCCTGGAGCTCGGGCGGCGCAGCGGGGATGTCGTAGACCTCACCGGAAGGCTTGACGAAGAAGCGGATCGTGGCGCCCTCGAGGCGGGCCTTGGATCGGGCGTTGAAGTCGGACATCGACATGGGGATGCCGGGCACGTTCCAGTCGATGTTGATGTTGCCGATGGTCGCGGCGACCAGGGCGTCGCCGTTGTCGTCGACCTTGCGCACGACCATCTGGACGGTGAAACTCAGCGACCGGTTGAGTTGGGTGCCGCGCATGCTGATGGTCTCGCGGCGGCTGATGTCACCCTCGAAGGTCGCGCCCGGGGCCAGGGCGTAGCGCAGGGCCACGCCCCCCGCAGGGACCTCGGTCGGCGCCAGGTCACCTTTGTTGCAGCCGGTCGCCAGCAGCGGCCCGGCGAGAGCGAGCGCGAGCGGGATCGAGAGACAGCGGAGCAGGCGAGCGCGGAGCATGGCGCCGAGCGTAGCGGCGTGGTGGGGGGCAGACAAGGGAGCGCAGGGCGGCTCACACTGATTGCGCGAACCTCCACTCGCGGGCGCGGGCCCGGGCTGCTATTGCTCGACGGCCGCGATGGCCGACCCCGACGACCTGTTCTCGCACGCCCGCAAGCGCGACCCCGCCTTCGTGCCCTTGGCGGAGCGCATGCGGCCCAAGACCCTGGATGCGTTTTTGGGTCAGGAGCACCTCACGGGCCCAGGCCGACTCCTGCGTCGAGTGGTGGACAGCGATCGCATTCCCAGCATGATCCTTTGGGGGCCGCCGGGGACCGGGAAGACGACGCTCGCTCGGATCATCGCCGCCCGAAGTGGATCGAGCTTCGAGACCCTCTCGGCCACCGACGCCGGGGTCAAGGATCTGCGCAAGGCCGTGGGCCGAGCGCGCGAACGCCTCGACTACCAGGGCCAGACCACCCTGTTGTTCGTCGATGAGATCCACCGTTTCAACAAGGCCCAACAAGACGCGCTCTTGCCCCACGTCGAGGCCGGGATCTGTACGCTCATCGGCGCGACTACGGAGAACCCGAGCTTCGAGGTCAACGCCGCTCTGCTCAGCCGCGCCCGGGTCGTGCAGCTGCGCCCGCTCGGGATCCCCCAGCTGATCTCGATCTTGCGGCAGGCCCTGGAGGACGAGGGCCTGGGCCTGGGCAAGCGCGGGGTTCAGGCGAGCGACCGGCTTTTGGGGGCCATCGCCCTGGCCTCACAAGGAGACGCTCGGCGGGCGCTCAACAGCTTGGAGCTCGCGGTCGACCTGGTGCCGGACGAGCCGGGGCAGAGCGAGGGCGAGAGCCAGGCACCGGAGTTGACACCAGCGCTGCTGGCCGAGGCCCTGGGCCAGTCCCACCTTCGCTACGACCGGGACGGCGAGGAGCACTACAACATCACCTCCGCGTTCATCAAGAGCATGCGGGCGAGCGACGCAGACGCGGCCGTGTACTGGATGGCGCGCATGCTCGAGGCCGGCGAGCCGCTGGAGTTCGTGGCTCGCCGCTTGGTCGTGTTCGCGGCCGAGGACGTCGGCAACGCGGAGCCCCAGGCGCTGGTCGTCGCTCAGGCTGCGGCGACCAGCGCCCGGTTCATCGGGATGCCCGAGGCCGTGCTGCCCCTGACTCAGGCGGCCGTGTTTCTGTCGCTCGCACCCAAGAGCAATACGACCATCAAAGCCTACTTCGCGGCCCGGAGAGAGGTGCGCGCCCGCGGGCCGCTGCCCGTCCCGCTCGAGATCCGCAACGCCGTCACTGCGCTGATGAAACAGTCGGGCTACGGGTCCGGCTACCGCTACCCCCACGACCTCGAGGGCAACGTCGACCCGGGGCACCGCAGCTATCTGCCCGACATCTTGCGCGGCCACCTGCCCGGGCGGCGCTATGTGAACTCGAGTGCGCAGGGTTGGGAGGCGCGGGCGGAGGCTCGGCTCGCGGCGCTGCGGGAGGACGCGGGGACAGCGGTGCCTCCCGCCCGCGGCGACTCTGGGTCGGAGCGGCCCGAGGAGTAACCCTGATCGGTCCTTGATCGGTCCTTGATCCGTCGCCTCGGCCTGGGCGCCCTCAGCTGGTCCAGATCATGAATTGGCGGTACACCCCGCCCGTGATCAGCCTGAGCGTGAATGTGAACAAGGTCGCCACGATCCGAAACGCTCGCGGCGGGGACGTGCCCAGCGTGATCGCGGCTTGTGAGACCTGTATCAGCGCGGGCGCGCCGGGGATCACCATTCACCCCCGCGAGGACGAACGTCATATTACGGCCGTGGATGTCGAGGAGGTCGCGGCTTTTCTGGCGCCCCGACGCGAGGCGGTCGAGTTCAACATCGAGGGGGATCCACGCCCGGATCTCATGGCCAGGGTCCGGCGTCACCGGCCTCATCAGTGCACACTCGTGCCTGTGCGCCCCGGCGAGATCACGAGCGAGGCGGGCTGGCTGCCCAAGCGAGATCGGGACACCCTGGGTCCTGTAATCGCCGAATTGCGCGGGCTGGGCATCCGCGTGAGCCTCTTTGTTGAGCCCAAGGACGCCGCCATCGAGTGGGCCGCGGAGCTCGGCGCCGACCGTGTCGAGCTCTACACCGAGCCCTACGCCCGGGCCTTCGAGCAGGGTCTCGATGCGGGGCGACGCAGCCTCGAGACCTACGCCGCCGCCGCGACCCGGGCCCACAGCTTGGGATTGGGCATCAACGCCGGCCACGATCTGGACCTCGACAACCTGCCCCTATTCGCGACCTTGCCCTACCTCGACGAGGTCTCGATCGGCCACGCGCTGCACTCTCGGGCCTTGTTCGAAGGTATGGCCAAGGTGGTCGGGGAGTACCTGGCCGTGCTCCGCGACGCGGACGGGCCCCGCTGAATCA
>CAYVJQ010000002.1:54590-58980 GCA_964451725.1 uncultured Nannocystaceae bacterium
CCTTCGAGGGCCTCGAGGTAGTCGCGGTACTCCTCGGAGTAGAGCAGCCGATCCGGAGGGAACTCGGGGAGCGCGGCCGGGCGAGAACCTTGGCGAGCGAGGAGATGGCGCAGGTCGAAGGCCCGGTAGCGCCCCAAGTTCGAGGGGCCCTCGGCGACCCACAGGACCATGGAGGTGGCGTCGACGACCACGGACTGGGTGGTGTGCAGGTTCTCGAGGGCGTTGCGGTTGCCGAGCCCGAGGTCTGCGTTGTCGATGCCGCGTCGGTCACGGAGCAGGGCCACGGCGTCCTTGGGTTCGAAGGCGCCCGGGGCCGAGAGCAGCTCCGCGAGTCGGTCGTAGCGGTAGCCGCTCGAGGTCGTCCGCCGGATCCGCTCGTTGTGGGCGTCGGACTCGAAGGCCTCTCGCATCATGTGGTCGGTGGCCCAGATGGCGTGCTCATCGTCGCCACGGATCAAGCGGGACTCGTCGGCGTCGGCTCGCGCGGAGGCCTCGAGGATGATCGCCTTTCGCTGGACACCGTCGCCGACCATGATGATCCCGGCGGTCCGGAGCTCGGCGGCCTCGATCATGGAGATGGCCTGCTCGAGGGTGTCGGCCTCCTCCAAGACCTTGCGCAAGACAAGGGGCAGGGGGATGGCGTCGGCCTCGCGGGCGTCGTCGGTGCGGGCCGGGTTGGCCGCCACGAAGATGCCTCGGGCGTTGATGCCGGTGACCACGCCGACCATGCCGGCCCAGCCGATCGAGACGAAGGGGTACTTGCCGTCGGGGTAGTAGAACGAGACCAGGCGATCGGCCTCGAAGTCGGGCCCAAAATCGATGCTCAGGGTCCGGCCCAAAACCAGGTTACCGCTCTCGATCCCGGCTGTGCTCGAGCGCGGGGCGACGGCGAACATGCTGCCCTCGACAACCACGTCTTGGAGGCGCTGCGTGAGATCGAAGAAACACTGGTAGAGAAATAGGCGGTGGTAGGGCTCGAGCTCACCCTCGCCGTCGTCGGGCAAGGCGGCGGCCAAGGTCGAGAGCTCGCTGCGCAGGGCCTCGTCGAGGGCCGCGTCGGCGCCCCGGTAGTCCCAGCGCAGGAGCATGAGCTCGGCCCAGTTTCCAACCCAGCCGCGGTAGCGGTCCTCGAGCATGGCGTCGATGTGGACATCGGTGTTGCGAAACAGGCGCCCGGCGAGGTGGCCGTGGGCATCGCCGATGTCCGCGGGCGAGCCCTCGAGGTGGAGCACCCACAGGCCACCGCGGCGCGCGAGCCAAGAGCGCCCGTAGTCCACACGCCGACCGGTCTCGTCGACCACGAGGTCGTGCGCGCTGGCCTCGACCTCGGCGGGCTCGAGGTTCGTGTAGCCGACGTAGCCGGAGTAGAGGAGGGCCAAGAGCACAGCGAAGGTGCCCCCGACGATCCCCATCACCCGCAGGAGGGCGAATACGCTACGCCCCTCTTGAGCCTGGCTGCTGGGCGAGAAACGGGCCACCGGGCCGTGGTTATAGCCGCTCGTCGGAGCGCCTCAAATTGTGGATTGTGGCCTTGAGTCTGGGCACGCAGGGCCCTACTTTCCCTTGGCCATCCGCAGCCCGCGGTCGGCCGACACAGCAACCGTCCTCGGGGCCCGGCCCCGTGAGACCAAAGGAACAGACAAACATGGCCATCGAACTTCCCGCTCTCCCCTGGGCGAACGACGCGCTCGCTCCCCACATCAGCGCCGAGACCATTGGATTCCACCACGGCAAGCACCACGCCGGTTATGTCAAAAAGCTCAACGCCGCGATCGAGGGTACGGACCTCGCCGACAAGAGCCTCGAGGACATCGTGAAGTGCGCCGAAGGTGGCACTTTCAACAACGCAGCCCAGGTCTGGAACCACTCGTTCTACTGGAACTGCATGACGCCCGACGGCGGCGGTGAGCCCGACGGGGACCTGAAGGCCGCGATCGACGCGAGCTTCGGCGACTTCGCAAGCTTCCGGGCGGCCTTCGCCAAGGCGGCGGCCACTCAGTTCGGCTCCGGCTGGGCCTGGTTGGTCAAAAACGGCGACAAGCTCGAGATCGTCAAGACCGGCAACGCCGAGACGCCTCTGACCCAAGGGGTGACCCCGCTGCTGACCATCGATGTGTGGGAGCACGCCTATTACATCGACTATCGCAACGCCCGCCCGACCTACATCGAGACCTTCTTGGCGAAGCTCGTCAACTGGGAGTTCGTGGCCCGCAACTTCGCTGGCTGAGCACAGCGGAGACCTCGGAGCCCCGGACCGGGCATGTCTGATCGAAGCCGATCCGACATGCTCGTCCCGGGGCTCTGCAATTTGGATCAGGTTTGGATCAGGTTTGGATCAGGTTTGGATCAGGTTTGGATCAGGTTTGGATCAGGTTCGGATCAGGTTGACTTGCTACACCCGGAGTAGCCCTGAGGGGTGCCGCGCTGCGGTGGGGTCGTGATCCAGTCGAAGGTCCGGCCGAGCTGACCGAGGCCCTGCTCGAAGAGGTCGAGTTCGCAGCCCATGCCCTGGGCGATCGCAAACACGCGCAGGGCGGCCTCGATCTGGACCGTGATCGGCCAGACCACGGGGCCGGGATCGACGACGGCGTAGCTGGCGGTCAGGGTCAAATAGTGACGCTCGCCGCCCTTGTCGAGGGAGATCGAGATCGAGATGATGCTCGGTTCGGTCTTCGCCCGGTTCATGATCAGGCGGCCCCGATACCAGTTGTCGCTGCATGCGAAGGGGGTGAATTGAAAGCCGGCGGTGTCGACGATCTCGCTGTCGAGAGTTCGGGCCCAGTAGAGCTTGGCCGGGTTGCCCTGGGCGCTGCCGCTCTCGTAGACATAGAACGAGGGGACCTCGTCGGTCTCGTTCTCGAACCCCAAAAACGTGGAGATGGGAGAGAAACGATCGAGGTCGTAGTGGCGCGCGCCGGTCACGAGATCGACCCGGGCGAGCTTGGGGGGGGAGCCGAACTGGGCCGCGTAGCCTGCACAGATGTCCTGGACAGAAAAGGCCAGGTGGTCCTCGGCTTTGACCACGCCCAAGTGTGTCCAAATCGGCGTCGCCTCGGCGCTCGTCTGCGCCAGGGTGACACGTACGGCCTGGCAGTGCCCCACCCAGTCCGCGGCCATGGGTTTGGTCCGGTTGTGGCGGGTGGTGATGTCGTAGATCGTGTGAGCGCCCCTCGCGGCTGCCTGGCGCTCGGCGGCCTCACGCTCTCCGTCGGAGGGCGCGGCGGCGGCCGGTGAGTGCGCGCCCCCACGGGGATCGGCACGCTGAAGTTTGTCCCTCCGGGCACGGACTTCGTCTTCGCCTGGCTGGGCTCCCGGAAATGCTCGACCGAGCACCTTTTTGACTTTGTCGAGATCGTTGAAGGCTTCGTTGACGAGGCTGTCGAGGCCAAGATCTCGGCGGTCACGGCGAGTCACGCCAGACCCTAACATGGCGTAGGAACGGCGTAGGTGTGCTGTGTTAGTGTTCCGGCCATGCCGCCTGTCCAAGGTCGGGGCACGGTCGATGGCCGCCTCGACGAGACTGAGACTGTCGAGCACACCGCCTCCGATGCCTCGACCGCGAACGGCGGCGCAGGTTTGGCGACCGGTGTGAACCCGGCGGGTCGGCCCTCGCTCTCGGGGGGTCTCGAGACCGTGGCCAGTAGCGCGCACGATGGCCGACCCGCGCTCGCACCGGGCGAGCGCTTGGGCCGCTTCACGATCGAGAGACAGCTCGGCGCAGGCGGAATGGGCCAGGTGTTCGCAGCCCGAGACCCGGCGGCACCCGGTGGTGAGATCGTCGCACTGAAGTACCTGGAGGCCAGCAGCGCGAGTGTGCTGTACCGCTTCAAGCTCGAGTTTCGCTCGCTCTCGGGCGTGACCCACGAGAACCTCGTGGCGCTCCGGGAGCTGGTCGTGCTGCCCGACGAGGGGACCTTCTTCACGATGGAGCTGGTCGACGGGGTCAGCTTCGACGCCTACGTCCGCGGGCGTACGCCGCCGGGGGAGCTCCCCGACATGGACCGGCTCCGGGATGCCCTGAGTCAGCTCGTGACCGGGGTCCAGCACCTCCACCAGCACGACTGCATCCACCGTGACCTCAAGCCTTCGAACGTGCTGGTCACGAACGAGGGTCGCGTGGTGATCCTCGATTTTGGTCTGATTCAAGACCAGTCCCTGGGCCGGGACGAAAACGTGGAGGAGCACATCATGGGCACGCCGGCCTACATGGCGCCGGAGCAGGCTGGGCTCGAGCGTGCCGTGCCCGCGAGCGACTATTACGCCGTCGGCGTGATGCTCTACGAGTGTCTGACTGGGGCCCGCCCCTTCGAGGGCACCGTCACCCATCTGTTGTTCGCCAAGCGTGAGTACGACGCCCCCGACCTGAGCACCGTGATGGCGGATGCGCCCG
>CAYVJQ010000002.1:59080-88930 GCA_964451725.1 uncultured Nannocystaceae bacterium
GCCAAGCGTGAGTACGACGCCCCCGACCTGAGCACCGTGATGGCGGATGCGCCCGTGGAGCTGGTCGAGATCTGTGCGCGACTGCTGTCCCGAAATCCGAAGCTCCGGCCGGGCGGCGCCGAGCTGCTCGCCGCGCTGGGGGCGGAGGTGGACAGTCAGGACTCCGGGTCGAGCATGTCGGCCAGCTCGCTCCGGCCGCTGGTGTTTGTCGGCCGAGAGCGGGAGCTCGAGGTTCTGTGGGCCGGCTGGACCCGCACGCGGGCTCGGGGCCGCCTGGTCACGGTCCACATCCGAGGCCGAAGCGGCTACGGGAAATCGGCGCTCGTGCGCGAGTTTTTGGCTGGCCTTCGGCGCGGAGAAGGAGAGGGGGACGGGCGGCCGAGCGGGGCCGTGACGGTCCTCCGTGGTCGCTGTTTCGAGCGCGAGTCGGTGCCCTACAAGGGGATCGACGCGGTGATCGACGCCCTGTCCG
Source organism: uncultured Nannocystaceae bacterium (assembly GCA_964451725.1). Classification (GTDB taxonomy): domain Bacteria; phylum Myxococcota_A; class Polyangia; order Nannocystales; family Nannocystaceae; genus Plesiocystis. Next base: position 59,553 of record CAYVJQ010000002.1, read on the forward strand.
TGCGCCTACGGGGGATGTCTCGAGACCTGCTGACCGAGCTTCGCCCGGCCTACCCGGAGGCTCTGGTGCGCCTGTTCCCGGTGCTCGGGGATCTGTGGGCCGACGAAGGTCGCTCGCTCGTGGGACTCGAGGCCCACGAGCTTCGCCAGCGGGCCTTCGCCGCGCTCGGTGACCTGTTCTCGGCGCTCGCCAGGGTCCGACCTCTGGTCGTGTTCATCGACGACTTCCAGTGGGCGAATATCGACAGCGTCCGACTCCTGAACAAGCTGCTCGGGGTCCCGGAGGCCCCACCCATGTTGTTGGTGGTCGCCTACCGCGACGAGGTCGAGAGCAACGAGATACTTCAGTCCCTGACCAGCGCCGAGGCTCTCGAGGGTCGAGACGTGAGCGAGGTGTCTGTCGGGCCGCTGTCCGACTCGGACGCGAGCGAGCTGGCCTCGGCGCTGATGGGAGAAGAACGGGATCAGGCGCGGGCCCACACCTATGTCGCCGGGGCCGAGGGCAGCCCCTTTTATCTCGGTCAGATGGTCCGAGGAGCGAGCGCCGAGGGGGCCGGTCCTGGGCAGCTCGATCAGTTGGTCGTTCAGCGCATCCACGCCCTCGCGCCGGACAGCCGACGCCTGCTCGAGGTCGTAGCCGTGGCCGCCGCGCCCCTCGCCCGTGAGGTCGCCGCGAGGGTGGCGGCGCTCGGCATCGACGACGAATTGGTGACGGCGCTGCGCGACGCCGATCTGCTGCGTGTGCGGGGGCCGGGTCGAGGGCGGAAGGTGACCTTCGAGACCACCCACGCCCGCATTCGCGAGGTCACGGTCGCAGAGATGTCCCCGGCGAAGCTCGAGGCCACCCACCTCCGAGTCGCGCAGGCCCTCGAGCGTGTCGAGGCCGACGCCGAGACCCTGGCTCAGCACTACGCCCAAGCAGGCGACGCTCCACAGACCCGCACCAAGGCCGCCGATTACTACGCGCGGGCGGCCGAGCAGGCTGTCGATTCGATGGCCTTCTCGCAGGCGGCGAGCTTGTTCCGCCGGGCTCTGGTGCTGCTCGAAGCCGTCGGCGCGGACGCCGACCAAGTCTTGGATCTGCGCGGGGGCTTGGCCGAGCAGTTGATGAACGTCGGGCGTGGGCACGAGGCGGCGCAGCTGTTGCTGCGTATGGCCGAGGGCTGCGGAGAGCGCTACCCGGCCCGGGCTCGGGGGTTTCGACGGCGCGCGGCCGACCAGCTGATCAAGACGGGGCACGTGGACGCGGGCCTCGCCGAGCTCGATCTTCTGTTGCAGACCGTGGGCCTGCGGCTGCCGAGGGCCAAGGCTGCAGCGCTCTCCGCCTTGGTCTGGGAGCAGACCCGGCTCAAAATTCGCGGCTTCGAGTTTGTGCAGCGCGACGCCGCCGAGATCGAGGCGCAGCTCCTCGATCAGATCGACACCTGCATGGCGGTGGTGACCGGGCTCTCGACCCAAGAGGTGTTGCTCAGCGCCATGTTTCACCTGCGGGCGCTGCGTCTGTCTCTGATCGCCGGGGAGCCCAGCCGGGTCGCGCGGGCGCTGGCCTACCAGTGTGTCATCGAGGTCGCGGGGGGAGATTGGCGCCGGGTCGAGGGTCACCTCGAGGTCGCCCGGAAACTCGCCGTACAGGTCGGGGATGCCGACCCGGGTCTGCGGGCCTTCATCGACGTCTGCGAGGCGAGTGTGCACTGGTTCGAGCGGCGCTATCCCACTAGCACGCGCTTGCATACGCGCCTGCTCGAGACCAGCGAGGGCGTGCCCGCGGCGGTCTGGGACCGGCGCACCGCCAACGGCCACCACATGTTCACGCTGGTGATGAAGGGCCGATACAAGGCCTTTCGGGCCCGGGCCTCCGGGGCCATCGAGCGGGCCCGCGAGCGCGGCGACATGCAGGAGATGATCGAGGTCTCGGCCTTCGAGAGCATCGTGCGAGTGCTGACTGGAGACCCGGAGGGGGGCGAGCGCCTGCTCGCCGAGGCGCTCGCCGACTGGCGGCCGGGTCGCTACCTGTTCGGGGATGTGTGGTGTTTCTACGGCGAGGTCCGAGCGCTGCTGTGGCGGGGAGAGCCCGAGCACGCCGTGGCCCTGGCCAAGGAGACGATCGCCCAGATGCGCCGCACCCTCCTCGACCAAAACTTGCTCGCCCGCAACAACGTGCTCGAGCTCCTGTGTCGCAGCTACCTGGTGGCGGCGCTCCTACGAGACAACCAGGGCTACGCTCGCCGAGCCAGGCGCCTCAGCGCCAAGTTGCGCACCCGGGGCAACCCGGTGCTCACGGCCCACGCCGCGGTCATCGACGCCGGGTTGGCGACCCTCGTGGGCGAGCGGGCGCGCGCCCTGGCGTGCTGGGCCGAGGCCGAGGCCCTGTTCGCCGAGTTCGAGATGGCTGGACACCTCGCGGCGGTCCAGCTGCGCCGTGCCAACGCCCTGGGTGACAGGGGGGAAGGCCCCCGGCTCGCGGAGGCTGCGGCCGCGTATCTGGACAGCGAGGACATGACGAGCCCCGAGGTCGTCGACGGGTTCCTGCGCGTCGTCGCCCCCGCCTTGCCCGAGCGCATCCTGGAGACCACCTGACTACCCGACCATGCCTACTCGCTCTTGGATCGCCGCGTTCACCCTCGGCGCAACCCTCAGTCTGCTCTGGGCCTGTAGCCCCGAGCGACCTCCGCAACCCGACGAGACCGCTCGAGGTCGGTCGGAGGGATCGCAGACCGCAGGTCCGGCGCGCTTCGACCCCAGCGCCGGGCCCTTCGTTTTGACCTACGCCGGCGACCGGGGCGAGTTCTCGGATTGCCAGGTCCTCGATGAAGTCCCGGCCAACGCTCGGGGCATGGTCGGGGTGAACGTGTTCGGGATCCGACCGCCGGCTGGAAAGGTGTGGGTCTGCAACCTCGATCAACCCGACGCCAAGGGAGCCTTCGCGCTCCAGCCCGTGGCCCGGGAGCGCTTCGAGGAGGTCATCTTGGGATCGGGGCGCGCGTCCGCGGTCGACCTGCCCGAGGGCATCGAACTCCCGGATGTCGAGCCGGCCCTGGAGGGGGCGGTGATCGTCTACAAGACCTCGTGGTGCGGGGTCTGCAAGCAGCTCGTGGCCTATCTCGACCGCAGGGGGGTCGAGTACATCACCAAGGACATCGAAGAGGACCCGGCCGCGGCCGCCGAGTTGGCCGCGAAAGCAAAAACGGCCGGCGTGAAGATGGGCTCGGTCCCGATGATCGACGTGGGCGGCGAGATACTGCGGGGCTTCGACCGGGCTCGACTCGAGGAGCTGCTCTGACGAACCCCTGCCGATCGGCCAGGGTTGCAATCAGGCTTCGATCAAGTGTGAGCGTGCCTGTGGGGAGGTCAGGGGGCGACCAGGGGTGTCCCGACAGCGCGGCTGAGTTCGGCCAGGGCGATGTTCCGCTTCATGATCGCCTCGAAGTGTTGAAACTCGAACTCGGCCCACTTGGTCAGAGCCTTGCGCAGTTCTTCGAAGTCGGCGACCCCGATGCTGTCGCTGGTCTGTTCGGAGATGACGAGCTGCCAGCTCTTGTCACGGGCGAGGACGGCGAAGGCCATCTGTTGCTCCGCGTCCAACACGGCCCGGTAGGCCTGCTCGACCTCGAGCACCAACAGGCCCCGGGCGGCGTCGCGTTGAAACTCGGCCTCGCGGCGCTGGGCTCGGGCCCGACGCAGGGCGAAGGCGTCGTTGTGGAAGTCGAGGTTCCACTTCAGGGCGAGGCCGAAGTAGACGTTGGAGTAGTTGAGCCGACCCGAGTAGTAGAGGGTCCGCATGTCGGTGGTCGCGTTGTTGGCCCGGCCATAGCCGAGCCGGACCACCGCGCCGAGGTCGGGGAGGAAGTTGGTGCGCGCGAGCTTCTCTTGGATCTTGCGGGCCTGGACGCCGCCCTCGGCGAGCTTGGCCTCCGGGCGGCTGGTCAGAGCCAGGCTCGCGTAGTGGTCGAGTTCCTGGAGTCCGCCCTCGAGTTGGTCGGGGATCAGCTGGGTCTCGGCGATGTCGAAGCCACGGGGCGCGGCGGATCCGGCGATCATCCAGAGGGTAGCGAGGGCCTTCGACTCGATCAGCCTGGCCTCGCGCATGCGCCCGGCGAGCTCGATTTCGCCGACCTCGAGGCGGATGAGATCGTCGGGATCCCGATCGGGGTTGAGCTCGGCGATGTCGATATCAAAACGGGGTTTACCGTCGGGACCGAGGCCCAAGTCGCGCTCGATCTTGGTCCGCTCCTGACCCATGATCGACCAGGCCGAACGCAAAATGGCGATGCTCTCTCGGGCCAGGAGCAGGGCCGCGTGGGCCTGGTAGACCCGCAACACGGTCTCTTGGCGGGTGGCCAAACCCTGGAGCTCGGCCAGCTCGACGCCGACCTTGGCGAGCTGCTTGACCGTGACGATCTTGCCGAAGGTGGTGATTGGAATGACCATGTCGGCGCTCAGGCGCAGGGCGATGCCGGCGGCGTTGATACGCTGGAAATAGCCTTTGACCGTCTGCAGATCGACGGACTCGGTGCCGTCGACGTTGTCGCCGGCGGCCCGGCAATACTGGAACGAGAACGAGTCGTCCTGCCCGTTCAAGGTCACGTCGTCACACTCGATGGCGGCGCCGGGGCTGAGCACGGCGGAGGTCTTGATCACCGGAACCCAGGCGAAGCGGGCGCGCTGGAGCAGGGCCTCCATGGCCTCCACGTGCTGGTCGGCGGCCTTGACGTAGGGGTTCTCCAGCCCATAGCGGACGACCTGCTCGCGGGTGATGCTCGGGACGCCCTCGGGGCGGGGGCCGTAGGCGTCGTCGCGGCTCGACGGCGGCATCTCGAATAGGGCGCGGACCGGATCTTGGACGCCGACGAGGGCCTCTTGAGCACCGGCACCGAGGATCTTCGAGACGGGGCTGGGGTCTCGACCCGGCGAGTCGGATTCCTCGGGCTGCGCTTGATGATTCGACCCGTCCGGGTGGTCCGGGTCTGGGGGAGCAAAGTTCGGGGCGGGCGGCTCGGATCCTGGTTCGGCGGGCGGGGCGAGCTCGGGGGCGGAGGTACTCGATGCGTCGTCCCCCGGGTCACTCGACGCATCGGGAGGTGCCGCCAGGGCAGGGGGAGCCACGGCCACGCCGAGCAGCAGACCCACGCTCAGCCCGAGCCGACGCAGCGCCCACCCGCGTCGCCGAAGCTCAGAGTACGCCCGGTACCGTGGCGTTTCAGCGCCTCGCCCTCGACGAAAAATCCTGCGCGAGGCGACGCGATGGGTTTCACCACCGGCTGCTAGGGGGCTGCGTGACTCGCTCGCGGACGCCATCTGCGGTTCCCTACACTGGCCGGCGTGCGCCCGGCAAGACGGAGGTGTCGGCGGATCACCCCCTCGAGTTCCCGTTCTCGAACACCCCGAGAGCCCACCCTGCGATTGCAGAGCCCCCGCGAGCTTGCCATGGTGGTGCGGTGACGACCTCGCTGCGCTATGCCCTGCTCGACACGCTCCCCCATCAAGCTCGGCGTGTGCTCCAGGTGACCGGTGAGGACGCGCTGCGCTTCCTCCAGGGCCTGCTCAGCGCGGACGTCGGGGAGCTCACGCCTGGTCGCCTGACGCCCGCGGTCCTGCTCACGATCAAGGGCAAGGTCGTCAGCGAGGTCTGGGTCGCCGCCGCGAGCGAGGACGAGCCCTGGCTGCTGATCCCCGAAGACCTGGCCGACGCCGTCATAGCGAGCTTGGACGCCCACATCATCATGGACGACGTCGAGCTCGAGGTGCTCGAGGGACACGCCTGTGCCCTGGTCTGGGGCGCGAGTGGGGCGGACCCCAAACTGCCCGCGCCGAGCGGGGCCGCCCACCCCGGAGCCGTGAATGTGTTCATGTGCACCCATCCCTTGGCGGGCCGCCTGCTGATCGGGCCGCCTGCGCTGCTGCGATCGAGCCTGGAGCAGGACGAGCTCGAGTCGGGCGACGAGGTCACCTTTACCCGCGCGCGTGTCGAGCAGGCCAGGCCCGCGTGGGGACACGAGCTCGCGGCGGGCAGCTTCCCGCCGGAGATCGGCTTTGTCGACGCGGTCTCCTACACCAAGGGCTGCTTCATGGGTCAAGAGCCGCTGTCGCGGATCCACAACCGGGGCCAGGTCAACCGCGTCATGGTCCGTGTGCGGGCTACCGGTCGCCCCCCCGGAGACACCTCGGTCGAGCTGAGTGAGGGCGAGGGTAGGGTCGTCGGCCAGTGGACGAGCTGGGTGTCTGACGATGTCCATGATGTTCATGATGATGCGAGCGCCGTCACGGGCCTGGCGATCGTCAAGCGCAAGTTCGCCGAGCCCGGGACGCGGCTGCGGGCAGGCGAGATCGACGTCGAGGTCTGCTCTGCGCCCCTGGGGGATGACCCGGGGCGGGGCGGGGCCTCCGGTGGGGGCAAGTCCGCGACGGTCTCGCTCGGCGGTCGCCGCTGACATTCTGGAAGGTCAGTCGAGGAGCAGGATATCCGCCGCGTCGTGGCCGCTCTGCACGGCGCTCTCGATGGTCGCGGGCAGCCCCGTGCGAACCCAGTCTCCCGCCAGCAACAGGCCGGGGATGGGGCTGCGGGTGGTCGGCCGGCGCCGGTAGCTGCCCGCGGCGTGGCTGATGGTCGCCCGCTTCTCCTTGACCACCCGAAAGCTGCGGACGGTGGGCTTGCGACCCGGGAAAAACCGCTCCATCTCGCCCAGAAACAGCTCCTTGAGGGCGTCTGGCTGATCGTTGACGAAGCTGCGGGCCCCCGAGATGGTCACGGACAAGAGGCTGCCCGCGCCCACTTTGGGGGTCTTGCCCTCGAGTCGATCCCGATCCCAGAGCCAGTGCAGGGGGCTGGAGATCAGCCCGACGAAGGGATGACGCAGGAGCGGGCGATCGAGCTCCATCCACAAGCTGACGATCGGCGAGCTCTCGATGCGGGCCACATCGCGGAACACGAGGTCGTCGAGGGCGGCCTCGGGGAGCAGGCTCAGCAGCGCCTGGGGCGGGATCGCCGAGATCACAGTGTCGGCCTCGATGCGCTCGCCCGACTTGAGGGTCAACCCACACACCCGTCCGTCGGCGTCACAGTCGAGGCTTCGGGCGGGGCTGGCGAAGCGGACCACGCCGCCCCGATCGCGGATCGCATCGACGGCGGGGTCGACGTAGATCTCGGACAGGCCCTTGCGTGGGAGCCCGAGGCTCGAGGCGTCTCGGGTCGAGAGGAAGGCGCGCTCGATCACGGTCAAGAGCATGCCGGCGGAGGCGACCAGGGGATCGTCGTTGAGGACGGCCCAGATCAGGGGCTCCCAAAATGCGGACCGCATCGCCGAGGTCTGGCCCAGGCGCCGCAACCAGGCGTCACAGGTCTCGTTGTCGTCCGGGCGCTCGACCTCGGTGCGCAGCATGACGCCGGCGCGGAGGGCCGCGAGCCGGTGGTGCAGGGCCAGGCCGCGCATGCCCAGCAGGCCGGCCGCGAGGTTCAGGGGTGCGGGCAGGGCAGGGCAGCGCAGCTCGACCAGCTTGCCGCCGGGTTTGACCATGGTCAGGGCCAGGTTGCGCTGGAAGTCGACGGCCTCTTCGATGGGCACGTCGAGGGCGCGCAGGAAGGCCAGCATCTCTCGGTAGCAGCCCATCATGAGGTGCTGACCGTTGTCGATCGTCCGACCCGTGATCTTGTCGTGGAAGGACCGGGAGCGGCCGCCCCCGACCTTGGTGGCCTCGACGACCACGATCTCCCGCTCGCTGGGCTGATGTGCACGGGCCAAGCGAAGCGCGGCGGCCAGTCCCGCGAACCCGGCCCCGACCACGATGATCCGTTTTGCGCTGCTCATAACCCGGACCGAGGGTACTTGGGGGAGGCTGCGCGGGAAGGGCCGAAGCTTGGCCCAGATCACAGCACTTGGGCCAAGCTCAGAAGCGACCGCTCACGCCGATGCCCATGCCGCCACGGACGAAGATCGGGCTGGCGACGTCGACTCGAGCCTCGAGCCTCGCGTCCCTGCGACGCTGGGCTCGTTGTTTCTCGGCGCGCAGGCCGACGACGAGCAGGGGGACGCCCGCGGCCAAAAACACTGTTGCCCCGAGGATCCCCCCGACGGTCAGGCCATTTCCGAGTTGGCCGCGAGCGATCACCCGCTCGCGCTCGGGGATGTCCTCCTCGAGCGGCAGCAGGCCCGAGTCGATCTCGGCGTTGTCACCCATCACGACCCCGATGATCAACATGGTGCCCCCACCCAGACCCAGAGCCGTGAGCGCTGCGCCTGCCCCGACCATGGACTTGTTGCGTCGGGCCTCGCGGGCGTCGGCCTGGTCGTCGAACTTGGGTCGCATGCGCTCGGCGAGCTCGGCCTCTCGCTGGGCGATGCCCGCTTCCCAGTCGGCGATCTGGAGCGCCAAGTCGGCGATCCGCGCGTTGATTTTCTCGTGCTCGGAGTCGGCCTCTTCGGGGCCGTAGAGGGCGTCGATATCGTCCAGGTAGCGGGTCAGGATCTCTTTGGACTGGCGCAGGTGCCTGACGTCCCTGTCGATGTCGAACCACTTTTGTTGGGCCCTCGCGACGTTGTAGATCAGCTGGGCTTTGATCAGCTGGTTGTCGGTCGTCGGCGGCAAGAGGGCGAAGGCCTGGAGCCACAGATCGACGGCGCCCTCGTAGTCTGCGGCCGTGTAGCGGGCGACCCCGGCGTCGTAGAGGCTCTTGGCGGCGATCAAGATCGGATCTTCGGGGGCCACTTCGTCGGCGGACAGGACCTCCCCTGGACCGAGTTCGGGGCCCTCAGCGGGCGGGGTCTGGCCGTCGCTCGCCGCGGGGGTGTCTTCGTCGTCCGGTGGACTGGCGAGGACGGGCGAAGGCCCGAGCACCAACCCGAGCACCAAGGAGAGACAGAGAGGCGCTCCGGTGAGTCGAGCGTGACCGATGTGCGGTGCGGGGTCGTGCATGGCGATCAGTTCTCCGAGGGGACCACGGCGATGACCCCATTTGCGTTGCCTACGACCAGATCGTCGACACCATCGTGGTCGAAGTCTTCGCGCAGGAGAGTGCGCGGCGCAGCGGCGACGTCGATCGAGACTTGGTCGGGGAACTTGCCGTCGCGGTTGATGAACACGGGCAGCTCGTCCTCCCCCTGATCGGCGATGACCAGGTCGATGGCACCGTCACTGTTGATGTCGGTGGCCAGCGCGTAGACGGGGTTCTCACCCGCGGGCAGGACCTCCGAGAGCTCGAGACTCCCGTCCCCGAGGCCGCGGTAGACCCAGATCGAGGGGGTCGCGTCGGGATCGAAGGCCGGCGGCATGACGCTGACCAGTCGGGCAGGGGCGACCACGGCGACGTCTTGGTTGCCGTCTCCGTCGAAGTCCCCGGTGACCACCGCGGCGGGGGCGAGGTTCGTGTCCAGACTGAGCCGGGCCTGTGGTGTGAAGCCGCCTTGACCGTCGTTCAGGTCCACGCCGATGGTCGCATCGGCGGCACTAGCGATGACCAAGTCGAGGTCCCCGTCGTTGTCCATATCGACCGGCGCGGGGAAGCGGGGGGCGAGGTCGGAGACCTGGAGGCGCTGGTCTCCAAATCCACTGGCCTGCTGCGGGTCGGCAAACAAGAACGAGATGACGCTGCTGACTCGGCCACCGATCACGAGGTCGTCGAGGCCATCACCGTCGAGATCTGCGGCGTAGAGGTTGTAGGCGATCAGGCTGACGTCGAGGTCGACCGAGGCCTGGACGGGGAAGTCGTAGACCACGGAGATGATGGATTTGTCGCTCAGGGGGTCGTCGGGGATGATGGCGAAGGCCACGTCGTCTTCGCCATGGCCGTCGAAGTCCCCGACGCTGAGCTTGGTGACCTCCCCCGGGAGCGTGACGCCGAAGGGGGTGGAGGTCTCGAAGTCGCCGTCGGCGGGGTCGACCTCGAGGACGTACACACCCCAGCAGTGGCTCAACGGCGCCATGGGGCAGCTGCCGTTGACGACCGCGGCGAGCTTGAGGTCACCGTCGATGGTGACCACAGTCAGGTCCGAGACCTCGCCCACGACGTTTTCCTCGGAGGAGCTGCCGAAGCACATCTCGCCGGGTTGGACCTCGCCATCGCCGCACTGACCGCAGATCGAGTCACGACACAGCTGAGCGAGGCCACACTCGAGGTCGCTGAAGCACACCGCGCCGAGGGTGCCGTCGCCGGAGAAGCAGGCCGCTGTCAGGCCCGAGAGACCCGCAACCGCCATCAAGCCGATCTGGACCAGACGCGGTAGGCCCGCTCCTGCCGAAGATACACGCGGCAAGAAGGAGGGGGGGCGCGGAGGGATCACCGCCCGATGGTAGCGGGTTTCGAGCGGCCCTACGACAGGGCCGAGCGGAACGAGGTCAGCGCGCCAGAGAGGGAGCCGGAGAGCTGCGGCGGCAACACGGTGAGTGCAATGGACACACCCGCGACCTTGAGTTTGTCTCGACGTCGCAGGCCCGCCCGGTGGGTGAACACGTTGTAGCGACTCCCACGGATCTCAGCGAGCAGCTGGTAGTAGGTGCGGCCCATGATCTCGGCCGGCAACAGGGCGCTGCGCGCTGGCACACCGGGGAGCTCGGACCAGGCCTTTTGGTATTCGCGCTCGGCGAAGTCCGCGAACTCCTCGGCCATGGCCAAGAACCGGGCGTCGTAGCGACACGCCAAGATGTCCTGCTCACACAGGCCATGGCGGGCGAGCAGATCCAAGGGCAGGTATACACGCCCACGGGCCGCGTCCTCGCCCACGTCGCGCAAGATATTGGTGTACTGAAGCGCCAGGCCCAGGTGCTTGGCGTAGCGTTGGGCGACCTCGGATTGGTCACCGAAGATGCCGATACACAGCACGCCGACGCAAGAGGCGACCCGGTAGCAATAGAGCTCGAGGGCCGGGAGGTCGGCGTAGGTCGTGGTCTCGAGATCCATCTCGCAGCCGGCGATCAGCTCTTCGAGTGCGAAGCGAGGCAAGTTGAAACGGGCAATGGTTTCGGCCAGGCCGGCGCCGTGGAGTTCGGGCAGCCAGCTGGGCTCGACGCCGAGCTCCACGGCCCGGGTCTGCCTCTCGGCGACGAACTGGGCCGAGCCGGTGGGGGAGTCGGGACGATAGATACGCTCGAGTTCAGCGGTCCAAGCCTCGAGGCCGGCCCGGGCCTGCTCGCGCCCGGGGCCGCCGGGGGGGCGCTCGTCGACGATATCGTCGACCACACGGCAAAAGTCGTAGACACGCTTGAGGCCGTCGCGCTGCGCGGGGCTCAGAAACAAGAACGCGAACTTGAAGTTCGAGGACTTGCTGTCGAGCATGCGCAGGACTTTTTCGGCGCTCGCTTGCAGGCTCTGGAGGTCCATCAGACCTCGCCCCGAAAGAAGCGCTGCCCGAAGGACAGCAGCGAGCGCCCGGCGACATCCACGACGTCGCGCTTGTGCAGGGTGGGCCGGAAGTCGAGGACCTCGTAGTTCCGGTCTTCGATGAGATCGAGGATCTTCATGCCGCCGCGCCAGGTCGCCTCGAGCTCGAGGCTGAGGCCCGGGGAGACCTTGCGGATCAGGGGCTGGCCGCGGAGGAACATGGTCCGCACCCGGGCGACCGAGAAGCGCATCAGCTCCCGGAACTCGGGGGTGTGGCGGCCGGCCTCGAGCTGCTCGAAGGTGACGCCAAAGTGGACCAGATCCTCCTGGGGCAGGTAGCAGCGCCCGCGGGGGGTGTCGACACTCAGGTCCTGGAGGAAGTTGGCGATCTGCAGGGCCGAGCAGATTTCACCGGAGAAGCGGTGGAGCTCGGGCTGGCGGTGGCCGTGGACATACAAGAGCAGCTGACCGACCGGGTCCGCCGAGTGCTCGCAGTAGTTGCGCAGCTCGGCGAAGGACGCGTAGCGGTGCTTGGTCAGGTCCATGCGAAAGGCCGTGATCAGGCTCTTGAGCGGACCCAGGGGGATGTTGTGGCGGCGGACCGCGTCGCGCAGGGCGAGGAAGATCGGGTGGTCGATGTCCCGGTGGTAGGCGGTCTCGAGGTAGCGTTCCCAGGCCTCGAGGGCCTCGCGGCGACGACCCTCGAAGCGGGGCTCGTCGGAGAAGTCGTCGGCCGTGCGGGCGAACGCATAGATCGCCCAGACGTGGGGTCGCAGCGGGGCCGGCACGAAGCGCGAGGCGACCGGAAAATTCTCGTAGTGGCTGGTCGCCAGCCGCTCGCAGTAGCGATACGCGGCCTCCTTGCTCCACGGCCCGGGCGGCGCACCGTCGGGGGCCGGCGGGAGGTTGTCGAGCATGTCGTGGGCGTCCGCCATGGGCGGCACGGCGAACAGACGAGGGGTGCTTGCGGGCGGGGATCCGTGGGCCATGCCAAAAACTTCCGGGGCGCGAGCTCAGGGCTGTGACGCGCCCGCGCGTAGGTCACGTAGCAGAGCTTCGGCCCTCTCGGGTTTGATCTCTCCCACATCGATGAGCTGTCGCGCGATGAATTCTACCTCTGCGCCATTTGCGCCGGCTGCGAGAGCGACCCCACGCGCATGTAGCGACATGTGCCCGCGCTGAATACCCTCGGTGGCCAGGGCCCGGAGGGCGGCCAGGTTGGAGGCCAGTCCGGCCGCGCCCATGATCAGCCCGAGCTCCGTGCCCGAGGGCGATCCGAGGATCTCAAGCGCCAAGCGCGCCGTCGGGTGGGATCGGGTCGCCCCTCCGACCACACCCACGGCCGTGGGCAGGCTCAGCTGACCGCTGAGCGCGACCGCCTCCCCATCGTCGTCGCGCTCGACCCGCCAGGTCGCCAGGGGGCCATAGGTCCCACTCCGGGCTGCGTAGGCGTGGGCCGAGGCCTCCATCGCCCGCCAGTCGTTGCCGGTCGCCAAGACCACCGCGTCGACGCCGTTCATGATGCCCTTGTTGTGGGTGGTGGCCCGGTAGGGGTCGAGCTCTGCGAACCGGGAAGCCTCCTCGATTCGGGTCGCCACGGCGCGCCCATCGAGGTCCCCGGCGGACAGGGCCACGAGCGGCACCCGGGCCGAGATGTGGGACGCACGGCGATCTGCGAGGTTGCTGAGGATGCGCAGGACCGGCCGCCAGCCGCTGATCTCGGCGAGCGTCGGGGCGAGCTCCTCGGCGACCGTGTTGATGAGATTCGCGCCCATGGCGTCGCGGCAATCGACGAGCACGTGAACCACGATCGTGTCCTCGTCGAGGCCGCGGACCTCGACGCCCCGACCGCCGCCGCCGCGGGCGAGCAGGCGCGGGTGGGCTTTGTCGGCGAGCGCGATGAGAGTCTCGGACTCGGCTTGGATGGCCTCGATCACCGCGTTGGTCGGCCCGGGTGCGGCACGGACGAGCTGGATCTGGGCGATCATCCACGGTGGATCCGAGAACCCGGCGAATCCACCGCCGGCCCGGATCATCTTGGCCGCGTTCGATGCTCCAGCGACGATGGAGGCCTCCTCGACACACATGGGCACGAGGTAGTCCCGGCCGTTGAGGCAGAAATTAGTGGCCACGCCCATGGGCAGGGTGAGCGAACCGACCACATTCTCGATCATCGCGTCGGCAGCCTGGGGCGAGAGCGCGCTCGGGTCGGCATCGGCGAAGCGGCCGATGTCCATGCCCGTGGCGACGGCCACGGCGGCCCGCCGCTCGTCGAGGCTGCGCTTGAACAGGCCGCCGATGCGCGAGTTCACGGGTGGCCGAGACTCGCGGGTGAGACCCGGCGCGTGGGTGGAGAGCTTGCGCAACAGGGCGATCCGGTGCGAGGCGAAGAGCTCGACGGCGAGGCAGTCGAGCTTGGCCTCGCTGCGTGCAAACACGACCACGAGATCGCCTCCGCCGGCCCCCGAGGGCTTCGCGGCGAGCTGGGCCCACTGGGCTGCGCCGGTGATCGTCTGGATGTGATCGGTGAGGATCGAGATCTCCGCGATGGCCTGGAGCTGAGCGAGGCCCTCGTTGTGTCGGGCACAGGCAGCTTGGACCTGGGCGAAGCCGGCGTCGGCGTCGGTCTCGGCGATCGCCGCCTGGAAGGTCTCACTGGCCTCCGCCAAGATCGCAATGGCGGCTCGGTAGGCCTCGGGTTGCGCGGCCGCGCCGGCTTCGACCGAGCGGATGAACGAGCCCGTGCTCGCCGGGGCGCCGGCGTCGAAGAAGCCGATGGTCAGCCAACTGGGCAGCTCGAGGGGTTGGGCGCCCCCGGCCAGGGAGAACCGGATCGTGCCTCCATACACGGCCGTGGCCACATCGGCGCCGCTGCCTCGGCCGTGCTGGGCCATGGCGTGGGCCTCCCGGGCGATGCTCTGGGCCGACTCGCGGACCGCGGCGGACTCGATGTCGAGATCGGCGGCCTGCATGTACCAGGCGATGACCGCGGCCGTGACCGCGGCGCTCGAGCCCAGGCCGAGCTTGCGGTTGCCGGCCGTGAACCCAACGGTCGTCACGACCGGGAGGGCCTCGGGATCGGGGACCTCGAGGCCCTGACCGCGCAGCCAGCCGCTGACGAGCTCGACCGCGGCCGCGACGAAGGGGCTGTCGGGGCTGGGGCGCTCGCCGTGTTGTGGCCTGGGGGGGTGGGCGTGGGCGCGGACGTCGACGGCGGTGACGACGGCCTCGTGGCCCTCGAGCACGGCGTACTCGCCGATCAGAAACGCTTTACCCGGTGCCGAGATGGCTGCTGCTTCGCTCATGATTCGATTCGCTCCAAGCTCGCGTCGGGACCCGGCGCGACCGCCTGGACCTCGTGGACGCCGGGGACGGCCGCGAGGCTCGCGGCCAACTGGTCGGCCTGCGGGGCCAGGCACAGCACCTTGACGTGCGGCCCGGCGTCCGAGGTCACGTAGCCGACCGGCCCACCGGCGGCGCGGATCCGCCAGACTTCACGGATGACCTCGAGGGTCGCGCCGTTCCAGTACATGAGCGGCGGTTGGGTGGCGAGCATGCAGGCGTGCATCTTGAAGCAGGAGTGCTCCATGACCGCGCCCAGAGCCGCGAAGTCCCGGGCCCCCAAGGCTGCATCGGCCGTGTCGATGTCGGCGAGCGAGGTCTCGACCCAGGCCGGGTAGTAGGGGGAGCTCAGGCGTGAGGCCTCCATGCCACCGGTCGACCCGACCGCCTTGGCGCCCCGGGCGGTGTGGACCACGAGCAGCTTCAGGGGCCAGTGATCCGCGGCGTAGATCGGCCGCGCGAGGCAGTCTGCGCCGTCCTCGGCCGAGCCCGCGTCGAGGCGGACGAAGCCCCCCCACAGCGAGCGGGCCGCGCTGCCCGAGCCCTGCCGGGCCCACGCCGAGAGCCGCGCTCGCAGGTCGCCCTCGCCCTCGCCCTCGCCCTCGCCAGGATCCGCGTCGAGGTCGAAATCCAGGGTCAGACCAAAGGCGCCCGCGGCCGCGACCGTGAGTGCCGCGAAGCCCGAGGCCGAGCTCGCCAACCCGGCCGCGGTCGGCAAGTGGTTGGTCGAGACCACGCGGCAGGGGGGCCGACTCGAGCAGCCGGCGAGCCGAGCCACCCGGTCGAGGTGGGCGTAGACTTTGGTCGCCGCCAGCCCCTCTATGGTCGCGCCGTCGAGCGTGAAGCTGTCGCTCGAGTCCGGGTGGATCTCGGTGACCGAGCGCAGCGCCCCGAGGGTCATGGACAGGGAGCCCACGGCCGGGAGGTTGAGATCGGGGTCCGTGCCCACACGCTTGCCCCAGTACTTGACCAGGGCGATGTTGGAGTGAGCGGTGGCCCGGCAGGGCAGGGCGGTCTCGACGTTCGAGGGGGCGTTCATGTCTAGACTTCGACTGCGAAGGGAGGAGCGGGGGGCTCGGAGGAATCGGGAGAGGAATCGGGAAACGTGGGCGACTCGGGGGCTGGGCCTGGAGACCGGGGCGTGAACTCGCGGAGCCCGTCGACCACTCGCTCGCTGTCCAGGGCGCTGGCACACAGGGCGTAGGCACAGCCACCTCCGCCCGCGCCGGTCAGCTTGGCCGCGAGCGCGCCGTGGGCCAGGGCGTGGGCACAGAGGTCGTCCAGTATCGGCAGGGACACCCCCAGGGCGCCGAGCAGCTCGTGGGCGATGTTGGTGAGCCCGGCCAAACGTGAGAGCTGGCCGCGCTCGAGCGCACCTCGGCCGTCGTCGACGAGCGCGCCCAGGGCATCGAGGACCGGGTCGATCACGGTCGGGAAGCGGTCCCGTCGAGCCCGGACTCCAGCCACGAGCCGGCCGGTATGACGGGGGACGCCGCTGGGCATGACCACCAGGTGCAGGGGCTCGACGAGGTCGATCGGCTCGACCCCCCGATCCCGGGCGAAACAGATGACCCCGCCCCGGGCCGCGACCTCGCTGTCGATGCCCGAGGGCTCGCCATGAAATACGCGCTCACCGACCATGGAGGCCGCGACCACGTCCTCCATGGCCGGCATGGCCGTACCCTCTGCGGCCGGCAGCGCGAGCCGGGCCAGCGCCACCGAGAGCGCCGCAGACGACCCGAGCCCGGCTCGCGAGGGGATCGTGGCCTCGCCCTCGATACGCCAGCCGGTCACCGGTCCGTCGCAGTGGGTGAGGACCTCCAGGCAGGCCCTGGCGACAGGGTGCTCATTCTCGACCCGGAGCTCGACGTCCACGCCCCAGCGCGGAACCGAGATCTGGATCGGCGCGCGCGGGTTTTCGAGCGGGGTCGCCCGCAGCACCAACCCGCGGGCGAGCCCGGCGGCCAGCGCCGGGTGACCGAAGACCACCGAGTGTTCGCCGAGCAAGATGATCTTGCCGCAGGCTTCGGCGTGGGGGCGCAGTGCGAGGGTCATGGACTCAGCCCTCCGAGGGCACCCAACGGGCGAGGTCGGGGCCCAGGTGCAGGGGCGCGCGCTGAAGATCGGCGACGGTCCGCGAACCGGTCAGCAGCATGAGCGAGCGGAAGGTGCCGATCACCCGCTCCAGGAAGTCGTGGGCGCCCTGCATGCCGCCCGCGCGGTGAGCCTTGAGCACCGGGGCAGCGAGCCCGCCCGCGCTCGCACCCAGGGCGATGGCCTTGGCGACGTGGGATCCGTTGCGCAACCCGCCGGTGGCGATCGCCTGGACCCCGAGGCCACGCAGCTGAACCAGGGACGCGGCGGTCGGGATCCCCCAGTCCCACAGCTCCTCGGCGAGCGCCTTTTGGTCGTCGGTGGCGCGGTGGGCCTCGACCGCGACCCAGCTGGTCCCGCCCGAGCCGGAGACGTCGAAGTGCTGGACCCCGGTCGAGCGGATCATCTGGGCGACGCCCCGGGACAGGCCGCAGCCGGTCTCCTTGGCGATCACCGGGACCCCGAGCTCCTGGACCAGGCGCCGGAACAGGTCGAGGCCACCACGAAAGTCTCGGTCGCCGCCGGGCTGGACGATCTCCATGGCCGGGTTGAGGTGGATACAAAGGGCGTCTGCGCCGACGTCGTCGCAGAGCTTGCGGATCTCGTCTGTGCCCATTTTGAGCGCCTGGACCAGACCGAGGTTGCCGAACAGGAGGACGTCCGGGGCCCGGTCGCGGACCTCGAAGGTCCAGGCGGTCTCCGGGCGCTCGAACATGGCCCGCTGGCTGCCGAGGCCGATCGCCAGCCCGAGGGACTCGGCGACCTCGGCCAGATCCTTGTTGATCCGGGCGGCCTCGTCCGTGCCGCCGGTCATGGCCGAGATCACCACGGGCGCGCGCAGGGTCTTGCCCAACAGCTCGATGCTCGAGTCGACGTCGTCGGCGTGCATCTCCGGGAGCGCGCAGTGGACCAGCTCGACCTGTTCGAACAGCGCGGTCTTTTCACGGAATCCGACCTTGTCCCCGGCACACAGCGCGAGGTGGTCTTTCTTCCGTTGCGAGATGTCGAGAGCGTCCGCCATGGGCCGCAAATGCCACCTTTCGTCGCCAGGGACAATCCCCCGGGCTCATGGTGGGCTCACGCAAAACCGGGCTGAAAGGGTGGCTGTGCCGGCTGGGGTCGAGTTTGGCGGCAGGACCAGGGGCGTGGCCTGGTGCACACTGGCGCTGTGATGGACCGAAGCTGCGCAGGGCGGTTCGCGGGACCAAGGGTCGGCTCGCGGCGTTCGCGGGCGTGATAGCGTGGGCCGGCCCAAGTCGATGACCGTCCCACCAGCGAGCTCCAAACCTCCCCCTGCGGCGTCCGTCGATGTCGACTCGATCGACGCTATCGTCAGCGCGCTCTACAGCGCCGTCTCCTTTGAAGAGGGACTGCCCGACTGGGACCGCTTCAGGAGCCTGTTTCACGCCGAGGCCGTGATGGTGCGGATCGACCCGGACCAAGCTGGTGGCCCGCTCCTGTCGACCGACGTCGAGGCCTACATCGCCCGGATCCGCGCGGCGATCGACAGCGGCGCCGTGCAGGGCTTCGTCGAGCGCGAGCTGACTCGGCGCACCGAGGTGTTCGGCGATGTCGCGCAGGTGTTCAGCACCTATGTGCGCAGCGCCGAGGCCGGGCAGGTCCGGCGTGGGATCAACTCCATGGCGCTGGTCAAAGACGGACTTCGCTGGTGGATGGTGTCCCTGAGTTGGACCGACGAGACCGATGCCTGCGTCCTGCCGACGCGCTACCTGCCCCGGAGCTGACAGGGTTCAGCCATGGCCTCGACTCGCCCCGACTCGGGCACCGGGCGTCCCGGTCATCCCCGGGCGCCCGTCGGCCGCTTCGCCCCCAGCCCCACGGGCAGGCTGCACCTCGGCAACGCCCGCACGGCGCTCGTCTCGTGGGCCTCGGTCCGGGCGGGGGGGGGTCGCTACGTGATGCGAGTGGAGGATCTGGATCGCCAGCGCAGCAGGCCCGAGCTCGAGCGGCGCCAGCTCGAAGACCTGCGCTGGCTGGGCCTCGACTGGGACGAAGGTCCCGATGTCGGCGGTCCAAACGGCCCCTATCGCCAATCCGAGCGCGGTGACTTCTACGCAGCCGCGGCCGCCCGGCTCGACACTTACCCCTGCACCTGCACGCGCCGAGAGCTGCGCGAGGCCGCCTCGGCGCCGCACGGTGGACAGGCTCCCTACCCGGGGACCTGTCGGGACGGGCCCACACACCCGGAGCGCCCGGCGGCCCTGCGCTGGCGTGTGGCCGAGGGTCCGCCCCTGAGCTTCGACGATCTCGTGCTCGGGACTCGGAGCCAGGATGTGGCGGCAGAGATCGGGGACATCGCCCTGCGCCGGGCCGACCGGGGGCAGGGCGCCGACTGGGCTTACCAGCTCGCCGTGGTCGTCGACGACCACGCCATGGGCATCACCGAGATCGTGCGTGGGGCCGACCTGTGGGACAGCAGCCCGCGTCAGATCGCCCTGGGTCGGGCCTTGGGTCTGCCCGAGCCTCGCTACGCCCACATTCCGCTGGTTTTGGGCCCCGACGGCGACAAGCTCAACAAGCGCCACGGGGCCCCCGACCTCAGCACGCTGCGCGAGGCGGGGGTCGACCCACGCCTGGTCGTGGCCGCCCTGGCCCGCTCTCTGGGTCTGCTCGAGACCGGCGTCGACCGAATCTACGCGCGTGAATTGGTCCCGGGTTTCTCACTCTCGGCGCTCAGGCGTGCCGCCGAGGGTGGGGCCCTCAGCCACCAGCTCGACTACGGGGCCCTGCTCCAGGCTGCGTCCTTTGGGCTCGAGCGCCGGCAGGTCTGAAACCACGGCGTCGATGGGCTCGCTGCCCTTGTCTTGCGTCGGAGCGCCGCCGGCCCACGCTGGGCCCCTTGTGCGCGCGTCCTCCGTGCTAAATTCGGCCCTCGAAATGGCGATTGAGCACATCATCGACGCCAACGAGGACCTGCAGATGGTCGCTCGCCGATATGGCTTCTTCGACGCCGAGAGCTTGTGGACACACCCCGACAACGCTGCCCTCGCCGAGATGCGAGACAGCCACTTTGTGCTCGCACCCGGCGACGCGGTGACGATCCCGGATCTCGAGCCGGCGCGCCGCAGCCTGGGAACCAAGACTCGGCACAGCTTCCGTGTGCCCCGTTCGGACCGAAAGTTGAAGATTCGTCTGCTGGGTCTCGACGGCGAGCCGCTCGAGGGCAGCGTCGAGCTCGCGGGTGAAGAGCTCGAGCTCGACGACGGGATCGTCGAGACTCCGCTCGAGCTCGGCGACCGGGAGCTGAGCCTGAGCTTCGAGTCGCAGGTTCACACCTTGGTGGTCGCGGGCCTCGACCCGGTGAGCACCGATCGGGGCCTGGTCGCGCGCTTGGCTGCCCTGGGCTACGACATCGACCTCGATGATCTGAGCGAGGTCACCGGCCCGGATCGGCTCGCGTTTGTCGTTCAATTGTTTCAACACGCGACCGAGTTGGAGATCAGCGGCGAGGTCGACGACACATTTCGTGCAGCCCTGGTCGAGGCCTTCGGGAGCTGAATGCGGTACCGGATCGAGCGTGGTGTTCCGGCCGATTCGTCGGGGTTGAACTCCGGTGCCCCCGGTACCCACTGGGAGCCCGTGCCGACCCGTCAGCGGCGGATGCTCGTGCTCCGGGAGATGCTCCGGTCGCCCTCGGGGAGGACGCACCTGCGGGCGGTAGCGAGCGAGCTGGCGGTCATGGGCGAGAGCGCCGGAGACTGCCCCGACGCCGATCTCGTCGATCGGCTGGATCGGGCGCTGGGGCGTGGGCACGGCCAGCTCCTCCAGCGTCGCCTCGAGCCACGTGCGCTCTCGCAAGGCCTGATCGATGCGGGGGCTTCCGGGCAGCTCGGCGCCCCGAATGTGCCGATGGCTCAGCCCGCGCCCCTGGTCGACAACGAAGATTGGATCGAGATCGAGATCCTCGACGACCGGCAGGTCCCCGTGGTCGGGACGACGCTCCATTTCAGCCTCCCCGATGGCTCGACGCGAACAGCGACCACCGACAGCTTCGGCCTCGCCCGGGTGATCGGCCTGCCGCCGGGAAACTGCGAGGTCACCTTCCTCGAACTCGACGATCGAGAGCTCGAGGCCGGATGAGAGCTTGGGCAGGGATGACCGTGATGGCAGCGGTGACCGCGAGGGCGCGAGCAAGCCAAACCCGAAGCCAGGACGGCCGACATGTCTGACCCCCAGCTGCCGAGCCTGGAGACCCTCGATGTTCCCGGAGGGAGCGCGGGCGAACATCGGGCGTTGGTCACCGGCCGTCCGCTGGTCGTCGCAGCGACCGGCGACGACGGTCTCAACACCATTCGCCGCGCACTCCAGCCTCTGCGCTGTTGGGCCCTCGAGGACGTCCGTTTTCACTTCGACTCCTCGTTTCTCAGCGTGGACGGACGCCGGGAGTTCGCGCGCCTGGACCAGGAGCTGACCCGTGGCGCGCTGCGGGTGGCCCTGTTCGGGCACGCCGATCCGACGGGCGACGACGCCTACAACAAGATCCTCAGCGGACGGCGCGCCCAGGCCGTCTACGCCCTCTTGCGCCGGGACCTCGACGCTTGGGAGACCCTCTACCAGCAGCCCTTCGGCGGCGACAACTGGCGTCAGATGGCGGTCCGGGAGATGTTGCTCGCCGCCGGCTTCGATCCGGGCAGCCAGGCGGCGGTCCAAGATTTTCAGGCTTCCCGGGGTCTGGCGGTCGATGGCGTGGCGGGCCCGAACACCCGCCGGGAGTTGTTCGCTCTGTACATGGACTTTGTGTGTGTCGACGGCCACGGACAGCCCTACACCTTGGGTGACGAGGACTTCCTCGGTCGGGGGGCGGAGTCGGACGGGGCCATCGATGTCCAGGGCTGCACCGAGTTCAACCCGATCTACCTGATGTCCCAGACCCAGGCTCAGGTCCTCGCCCAGGACCGAGAGGCCCGCAACGCCGAGAACGCCCCCAACCGGCGGGTGGTTGGATTTCTCTTCGACGCGGCGATCGAGCTCAGGCGGGCACAGTGGCCCTGTCCCTCCCTCTCCGAGGGCAGCGGCGGCTGCAGAGCCAGCTTCTGGCCGGATGGGGACGCCCGCCGGCAGTTCGGCGAGTCGGCGCGCGAGCACGCCAAGGGGGGCGGGACCATGGCCTGCGCATTCTACGACCGCTTGGCCCGGTTCTCCCCCTGTGAGGCCAAGCGAGGGCGCCTGCGCCTGCGTCTGGTCGACGCCCAGCTCGGTCCGATCCCCAGCGCCGAGTACACCATCGAGGTCAGCGGCCGGGTGTTGCGGCGCGGGGTCGCCAGCGAAGGAGGGATCCTGACTGAGCCGAGCCTGCCGATCGGACCGCGGATGGTCGTTCGCTTCGGGGAGCGCCACCCCGAGGCCGACGCCTCGATCCTGCTCCCCCATCGCACCGAGGTCGTGCTCGGACTCACCGGAGACACCTCCCTCGACGCCGACTTTCAGCGTCTGCACAACCTCGGCTACCCCGACGCCCGGAACAACCCGGGCCGGATCGCCGCCTTTCAAGTCGCGGTCGGCATCGAGCCCGCCGACGGCGAGTTCGACGAGCAGACCCGACAGGCCGTCCGCGACGCTCACGATTCGATCTGACCCGCCCCCGACCCGACCCGACCCGACCCGACCCGAGAGTTCCCATGACCGACCATGCCACCTGCGCAGGACGCTATCGCTGCCGGATCTCCGACTGGGTGGGGGTCGATATGCTCGTCGAGCTCAAGTCGGCCGCGACGGCGAGCAAGGTCGCGGGCTGGCGGAGCTTGCCCGGTGCGGGGGCGGGCGTGGTCTACAACAAGACCTACTTCGACGCCCTCTTCGAGGGCCACCTCGACGACGTCTCGCTGCTGTCGACGGTCAAATTCAAAGGCCGGGCCGGCAAGCACCACTTCGCCTTCGAGAGGGCGTCGTGGGTACGGGTGTTCAAGTGGCTGTTCGCTATGTGCCACGCCCGGCATGTCCAGCTCCTCGTCGGCTACGCCCTCGACGACCGCAACAAGGCCAAGTTGAACGCCTTTCGGGGCCTGCTGTTCAACGCCAACTCGGGATTCGACGCCGAGGTCTTCGCCAGGGACCTCGTCGACTTCATCAAGTCCAAGCTCGGGGAAGACTGGGACGGGATCAGCTTCGACATCGAGGTTCCGATCACCCAGGCCCAACTCGGGGGGTTCGGTCCCACCTTGCCGGATCAGATCAAGGGTGTCCAAGACCGCTTTCGGGCCCTCTACGCCGAGGTCGCCAAGGCCATCGGACCCGACCGGATCTTGGCCTACGCGCCCGCGGGCTGCGTGAGCTTCGACCCCAGCGCGCCCTTCACCTACCACAACCGTTTCCCCCAGACCCTCGTCGACGTGCTCACCCGACCGCTGACTGCAGCTCCACCCACGGGCGGCAGGACCTTCAGGGGCAACAATTTTCACTATCTGCAGACCTTCGACGCGCGCTTCGGCGCCAACAACATCATTTGCCGACCGATGATCTACGACGGAATCACCAACAGCGACAAAGACGAGCAGCAAAACTGGTACTGGGAGGTGCTGCGGGTGGCCCTGAACCAGGCCAAGGCCCAATCGAAGGTCGCCACTTTCGTGAACGGTCAGCTTCCCCAGTTCCAAGTCGGCGTCAAGCTGACCGCGGGCGCCGGAGTCCCCAATACCCACCTCACCCCGGCCGAGGTCGCCGACATGGCGGGCACCCTGTTCTTCAACAGCACCGCTGGGATCGCCCACTTCGCCGGTGCGAGCAGGGCCTGGAGGGGCGCCGACCTGAAGTTGAACTGGGGGGCGCCCAAGAGCTGTGGGGTGCTGCTGCAGATGGCGCTGGCCAAGCCCTGGACGAGCAAGAAGAGCAACGCGCTGTCGCCATTTTGAGGGCCCGTAGCCCAATCGACGCCCTGAGAACGTTCAGATCCTCCTGAAAACCCGTTTTGCCCTTGACCCTGCCCCGGGCCTCGCCTAACTCGCTGTCATGGCTTCGTCGAAAGGGGCGGTCTTAGGCGCACTGATCGGGAACTCGGTCCTCACCGCGCTCAAGTTCACCGCGTTTTTCTTCTCCGGTTCGGGGGCGATGTTCTCGGAGGCGGTCCACTCGGCCGCCGACGCGGTCAACCAGGGCCTCTTGTGGGTCGGCATCCGCTCCAGCGAGCGCCCGGCCGACAACCTGTTCCACTACGGCTACGGCTACGATCGCTACCTGTTCTCGCTGCTCTCGGCCGTCGGCATCTTCGTCTTCGGCAGCGGCATCACCATCTACCACGGTGTGCATGCGGCCTTGGACCCGACCGAGGTCGAGCCCAGCATGCTGAGCTACCTCGTGCTCTTGGCCTCGTTTTTTGTCGACGGCTTCGTCATGGTCGGCGCGCTCCGGGCGATCTACGCCAAGAAGGGGGACCAGAGCCTGGCCGAGTATCTGCGGACCACCAGCGATCCGACCATCGCCGCGGTCTTGCTCGAAGATGCCGTAGCGACCTTGGGGGTGATCGTCGCCGCGTTGGCCATCTTCCTGACCGAGCAGACCGGCAACCCCATGTACGACGCGGCCGGGGCGATCATTGTGGGCTTGATGCTCGGGATGATCGCTATCTGGCTCGGGGTCAAAAACCGAAGCCTGCTTCTGGGTCCGGCC
This sequence comes from uncultured Nannocystaceae bacterium, assembly GCA_964451725.1. Classification (GTDB taxonomy): domain Bacteria; phylum Myxococcota_A; class Polyangia; order Nannocystales; family Nannocystaceae; genus Plesiocystis. The sequence goes on from CAYVJQ010000002.1 coordinate 83,919, forward strand.
ATCCCCAAGCCGATCTGGGACGGGGTCCTGGCCTACCTCGACGCCCATCCGGCCGTCGGCGCGGTCCGCCGTCCCAAGAGCCGGGTCGTGGGCGCGGGCCAGTTTCGCTTCGCCGCCGAGATCGACTTCGACGGGCGCTACCTCGGCGCCAAGCTGGCCGGATTCGTCGGCGAGGAGGCGGCTGGCCTCGCCCAGAATGGGACCGAGGATGGGGCCAACGACGCGGCCTACGAGGCCTTCGCCGCCGAATTCGGGGACCGGATCGTGCAGATGGTCGCCGACGAGGTCGACAACATCGAAGCCGATCTGCGCGAGCTCTACCCCGAGCTCATCCACGTCGACATCGAAGCCGACTGAAGCCCACGTCGGGGTTTGAGGGCGTTACTGCATGGCACGGCCCTCCTGGGCCCGTGGATGACGGGCCGGCGGTCGATCGGCCAGGGACCCCCTGGCCCAGAGTCCTTGCGCAACGCCTGGTCTGAACGATACAAGCGCGGAATCACCCGCAGGGGCCCGCTCAGGTCGATCGGCCGCCCGCGCCAGGAAGATCCACGATGACCACGACGCGACACACCGCCCTCCTGCTGTCCCTACCCTTGCTCGCGCTGAGCGTGAGCGGCTGCATCATTCAGGGGAAGTGCGCCGACGCGACTTCCACCGAGCCCGAACAAGCCGTGACCGAGACCCACAGTGACTCGCCCTGGGCCTACCCGGTGGCCCGGGTTTCCCCTCAAGTCGATGACCTCCACGGGGTCGGGGTCGCCGATCCCTACCGCTGGATGGAGGACCTGGACTCGGACGAGACCCGGGCCTGGGTCGAGGCCGAGAACGAGGTGACCTTCGCCTATCTCGGGACCCTCGAGGATCGGGCTCCGATCGGCGAGCGCCTCGAGTCGCTGTGGAACTACGAGCGCTACGGCACTCCCTGGAGTGAGGGCGGGCGCTACTTCTTCACCAAGAACGACGGGCTTCAGAACCAATCGGTCTACTACTGGGCGCCGACCCTCGACGCCGAGCCCAAGGTCCTGCTCGATCCCAACACCCTCAGCGACGACGGGACCACGGCGGTCTCGGGCCTGGCGATCAGCGACGACGGCAAATACATGGCCTACGCCCTGTCCGACGCCGGGTCGGACTGGAAGCGCTGGATGGTCCGCGACATCGACACAGGGAAGGACCTCTCCGACCTCATCGAGTGGACCAAGTTCACGGGTCTGTCCTGGGCCTCGAATAACCAGGGTTTCTTCTACGGCGCCTACGAAGCACCCACCGAGGGCGACGAGTTCGAGCAGCTCAACAAGAGTCAAAAGCTCTACTACCACCGCCTGGGGACCAAGCAGACCGACGATGTCCTGGTCTACGCCGACGCGGCCCAGCCCGATTGGCAGTTCGACGGCCACGTCAGCGAGGACGGGCGATACCTGATCATCGACGTCTCGGTGGGGACCGACGTCCGCAACATGCTCTACTACGCGGAGCTCAGCCCCAAGCCCGTCCGCAGGGGCGCCAGGCCCAAGCGCGCCGGCGCCTTCAAGGCCCCCGCGGTCGTCAAGCTCATCGACAGCCTCGAGGCCACCTACACCTTCATCGGCAACGAGGGCAGCGTCTTTTACTTCTTCACCAACCTCGACGCCCCGCGCGGCCGGGTGGTCTCGATCGACGTCTCCAAGCCCGACGCTGCGCCCACGGAGCGGATCGCCCAGTCTGAGCACACGCTCCAGTCGGTCAGCTTCACCGGTGGCAAGCTGTTCGCCAAATACATGGTGGACGCCAAGAACGAGATCCACATCTTCAGCTTGGCCGGCGAGGCCCAGGGCAGCCTCGCGCTGCCCGAGGCCATCTCGACCGTCTATGGCTTCGGCGGCAAGCAAGACGCGAACGAGACCTTCTACGGTCTCATGAGCTTCACGCGCCCCTACACCATCTACCGCTACGACATCGCCAGCGGGGAGAGCACCCTGTGGCGCGAGCCCGAGCTCGACTTCGACCCCAGCCTCTACGAGACCCGACAGGTGTTCTACGAGAGCAAGGACGGCACCAAGGTGCCCATGTTCTTGACCCACAAAAAGGGCCTCCAGCCCACGGGCGACACCCCGACCTACCTCTACGCCTACGGTGGCTTCAACATCTCTTTGACCCCACGCTTCTCCGTGCCCGACCTGGTCTGGCTCGACATGGGGGGTATCTACGCCCAGCCCAACCTGCGTGGTGGCGGTGAGTATGGCGAGGCCTGGCACGTCGCCGGGACCAAGCTCGACAAGCAAAACGTCTTCGACGACTTCATCGGCGCGGCCGAGTACCTCATCGACCAGGGGTGGACGAACAAAGACAAGCTGGCGATCGGCGGGCGCAGCAACGGCGGCCTGCTCGTGGGCGCCAGCATCACCCAGCGCCCGGACCTCTTTGGTGCCGCGCTGGCCGGCGTGGGGGTGATGGACATGCTCCGTTTCCACCGCTTCACGATCGGCTGGGCCTGGGTCAGCGACTACGGCAGCGCGGACGACCCGGAGCAATTCGCGGCCCTGCACGCCTACTCGCCCTATCACAACCTCGTCGATGGGACCGAGTACCCCTCGACCATGGTCTACACGGCCGACCACGACGACCGGGTGGTGCCCTCGCACAGCTTCAAGTTCGCCGCGCGCCTGCAGGCCGCCCACAGCGGTCAGAACCCGGTCATGATCCGCATCGACACCAACGCCGGGCACGGCGCGGGCAAGCCCACCGCCAAGCAGATCGAGGAGTGGGCCGACCTCTGGGGGTTCCTGGCCGACCAGCTCGACATGACGGTCCCCGCCGACCTCTGAGCTCAGAGTCGGCGGTAGGGCCGACAGCCGGCCGGACCCGCAAACAAAAGGCCGCCCTTTTGAAGGGGCGGCCTTTTGTTTGCGGCGCCGAAGCGGGGGAGGGGAGCCTACTTCTCACCCTCGGCGGCAGCCGGAATCTTGCTCTCGTCGTACTCGCGGACCTTGAACTCGGTGCGGTTGTTCTTGCGGCGTCCGTCCGAGGTGATGTTCACGGCGACCGGATCCTTGGCGCCCCAGCCCTTGGCCTCGAGGCGGTTGGCCGCCACGCCCTTTTGGACGAGGTAGGCGACGACGGCGTCGGCCCGGGTTTGGCTGCGCGACTTGGGGTTGCCCCGGTCGTCGGTGTGGACCCGAACCTGCACACGCCCAAACTCGGGATGGACGTTGAGGAAGGACGCGAGCTGGTCGAGGACCTCGGCGCTGCGGTCGAGATTGACGTCGTTCTTGGTGTAGCGAACGCGCTTCTTGGTCCGGACCTTGTACTTGCTACCGGAGATCAGCGGGGTCTCGATCACCGGGCCGGTTGCAGCGTCGCCGCCTACCGTGAGCGCCTCGCTGACGATGGCGCCCTCGTCTGTGACCGTGAAGCTGAACTCCTTGCTGGCCATGCCCTCGGCGGTCACGACCCCCTGGTACTCGCCCAGAGGCAGGGCGATGGCGATCCGGCCGCTGTCGTCGGAGTCGAAGCTCTGCAGGATGTCCATGCCATTGATGGCGACGGTGACCTGCAGGCCCTGGCCGTCGGGACCGGTGAAGGTGCCATCGAAGACCGGGTCGTCGCCGGTCGCCTCGGAGCCACCCTCGGCGATGATGTCGACTTGGGCGTCCTCGCCCACACGGACGTCGGCGAACTGCTCGACGATCGAGCCGTCGGGGAGCTCGACGCTGATGGTCACGGGGCCCTCCGGGAAACGGAAGCTCGTGAACATGCCGGCGCTGTCGGTCAAGATGACGTTGCTGGCCAGGCCCGGGAAGCTGATCTTCGCGTCGGCGATGGGGTTGCCCTCGAGGTCCGCGACGCGGCCCAAGATGCGGCCCTCGAGCACCGGCGGCTCGGTGTTCGTGTCCTCCACGGGCACCGGGACCTCCTTGACGCGGGGCTTGGGATCGAAGCTCCAACCGAGGCCGAGCATGACCTGGTAGGGCGCCACGGGGGGGCCGTACTCATAGCTGGGGGAGGTCGTGCCGATGTCGACTCCGGCGTCGATGAACAGACCATCGTAGAGGTTGGCGCGCAGACCGATGGTCATCCAGGCCTGAGAGCGCTTGAGCGGGGACCCACCAAACTCCTCGGTGAGCTCGACAAAGGACTCCTCCTTGTAGGTGGCGATGTCCCAGCTGTACTCCAAGAAGGGATCGATGCCGAACTGCTTCTCTTTGCCCAGGCGCAGCGGAAAGTCGATAGCGAGCTTGGTGTTGACCCGGCTGTGGTTCGCGCCCGAGGAGAAGCGCAGCACCTCTCGGGACAGCTGGTCGTCGATGGCGCCCCAGTCCGTCAGCTTGATCGAGTTGTCGAGGGTCCAACCGATGTTGCCGGTGATGCGAACAGGGACCTGTTTTTGGGTCAGGTGGCGGAGGTCGACACCGAGGATGGCCGCAATGTCGAAGTTGACCCGCTCGGTGCGGAGCCGCTCGCTGCCGGCGATCAGCCCGAGGCCGACCTGGCCGCCCAGCCCGATGCCGCCGTCGAGGAACTGATAGGCCCCCTTGACGCCGAGGTTCATGTCGCCGAGCGCAAACACGGTGGGTGGATCTTGGCGCCCGCCCTGATCCCGAGTGTTGCGGTTCGAGGAGCTGTTGATGTTGAAGTAGACCTCGGTCCACTCCGTGAACGTGAAGCCCAAGTTCACGGCGCCGCGGAGCCGGGCGTGTCGGTCGCCCTCGCCACCACCCTCGCAGCAAAAGAAGTCGTTCTTCACGAAGAAGTCCGTGTGCAGGCGGAAGCGGAAGGTGTACTTGCCGCCGACCTCGGCCAGGGAGGTGTAGTAGAGGCCGATGGGACCGCGCAGGGAGTTCGCCATCGGCTCCTTGCGTCCTTGGACCATGCCTGGTCCGTCGATGTAATCGTTGCCGCCGAGCCCGACCGCGCCCACCGAGATGTCGCCATCGGTGGGCGCCGAGCTGTCGCTGTCGCTGTCGCTGTCGCTGTCGCTGTCGCTGTCGCTGTCGAAGGCAGCATCGAGGTCCGCCTCACCGCCGGCGTCG
>CAYVJQ010000002.1:89030-96809 GCA_964451725.1 uncultured Nannocystaceae bacterium
GCTGTCGCTGTCGCTGTCGAAGGCAGCATCGAGGTCCGCCTCACCGCCGGCGTCGAAGTCCGCGTCGCTCTCGAAACCCGTGCCATCGGACTCCGAGTCGTCGACGATGACGTCCTCGCCCGGTCCGGCGGGGACCGTATCGGTGGGCATCGGTTGGCCGTCGGAGGTCACCAGTGCGTCGCTTCCCGTCGCCGGATCAGCGTCGGCCTCGGGAGGCGGCGCGTCTTCTGCTCCCTCGGGGAGCGATGGCGGTGCTGCGAAGCTCAGGGCCGGAAGCAGCAACACAGTGCTGGCGGCGAGGCCCGAGGTGAGCAGATGAACGGACAGGCGGCGCATGAGATGAGCGTCTTACGTCGGGGTGGACCTGTCAAACAATGAGTGCGGGCTCTCGGTTCCCGGTCACGCTCGCTGGGCACCTGCCCAGGTGCCCCATCGGCGACGCTGGAGCCACCCGAGCGCAGGCCGGTCGCGCATCCCTGGCGCAGGCTCGGGAGCGCGGGTCGACACTGGCCGAAGGGCGGGGAGCATAAAAACGAAACCACAAACACGGCCACGAATTCGTGGGTTTGAGAGGGGTTTTGAGAACCGTTGAAGGATCGGAAAGCGCTGGACATGCACAGCTCGGAGGATCCACTCGGGCTTCGTGTACACGGCGGAGGCGACGCGAGCCAGCGCTCGCGTTACGCTTCGTCGGCGAGCTTCGTCCTTGTTCCTTCTTCGACCCAAATCGTTCGTTTGTCGGGGCTCGTCCAGGCGCGCAGCCGGCCAGCAAACACGGTCTTCGTCGACCGGCTGCGGCGGGTGGATCTCGAGGGGGTCGAGGACCTGGTGGATCGGCGCCGTGCTCGTGTTCACGTGCCTGTTGGCGACACGACTGGGATCCTCGGTCCACGCCGCGCCGCCCGAGGCCGCACGCCGCCCCGCCTCGGCGCTCGGGCCGGTCCACGAGGCGAAGGTCTCGGGTGTCGACGTCGAGTTGACCGTCTGGCGTGGCGGCGATCGAGCGCCCTCGATCGAAGGGCGGGAGTCCAAACGAATCCCCCGCCGCCGGGCCCAGGTCGAGGGCCGGGCCCGCTATCTCTTGAGCCCCGACGGCGGAGAGAGCCGCGAATTGGTGCTCCTCGACTTCGCCGATTTCATGCACGAGGAGCCCGACGGCCTCGATGAAATTGCGCTCTCGACCTACGTGGCGGGGGCCTCCGAACGGGCCCGCACGACTGTGCGCGCAGCGAGCGTCGATGGCCGTCCGGTCTCCGTCCTGCGCAGGGGGTCCCGCCGTGACCTGGTCGTCGCGCTCCCTCCGGGCGCCCGGGAGGTGACCTTGGAGTACGTGGTCGAGGTCCCCCATCGTTACTGGCCCCTGGGCTGTGTGTGGCGCCACTGCAGTCTGTCCGGGGCCATCGCGCCACTGCCCAGCGAGCCCGCTCGCGGCGGAGTCTGGCTGCCCCCCGGTGGGCGCAGCGTCTCGCCGGTCCCGTGGACCGTCAGCAGCGCACGTTTTGGGGCTGTCCCAGAGTGGGAACCGGGGACTTCGCCGACGCCGGAGCAAGCCCGGGACCTCGACGATCAAGAGCTCGTGGTCACCCGAGAGGCCAGCGACCCCCGGGCTGCGATCGCCTATCCATCCGTGTTTTGGGGCCCACGCTGGCACCGTAGCGAGGCCTGGCACCGGGGCGTTCATATCCAGGTCCTGCACCTCGAGCGCCGGCCCCTGGACCAGTATCCCGACGAGCATCTGCTGGCCCCGATCCGCGACGTGTCGGGACACGTGATAGCGATAGCGAGAGAGACCATCGACCTGGCCGCGAGCCTGGGTATCGAGCCGATCCCCGACGCCCAGATGACCATCGTTCAAGGGCCGGTGCGGACCTCTGTGGCCGAGCTCCACCCGACGGTGATCACCGTCAGCGATCAGTACCTCGAGATGTTGGCGGTCCGCCGCCTGTCCAAGTTTCACGACATCGTCGTCGCCCGGACGATCGGCGAATTTCTCGCTCACGGGCACTTCTCCGGCCAGCAAGACGGCTCGGTGGGAATCTGGTTGCCGAGCGCTCTGGGGGTGGCGATGGCCCAACTCTGGCAGCACAACCGGGAGCTGCGCGACGAGTACGCCGCGGACTTGTTGGCCGCCCTGACCTTCGTCCCGGCCATCGACCGGTTCTTGTATACGGGGCAGGCGGCCTTCTCCTCGGCCTATTTTCGAGGCAGCGAGGACAAGATGCCGGTGCGCTACCACCCGCTCTACTTCGCCAACGACCTGCCGACCGGGCGCCGCATCCACGAGAAGATGGTCGACCTCATGGGTGAGCAGACCACCGCTCAGTTTTACGTCGACGCGGTGGCCAGCCCGCAGAGCGACCCGGTGATGGTCGCGGAGCAGGCCTGGGGGCGACGCCTGGACTGGTTCTTCGACCAATGGTTGGGGGTGTATCCAGAGGTCGACTACGCGATCGAGGCGCTGCACTCGACGCTCCTGCCGACCGGCCACTGGCGACACGAGATCGTCGTGACCCGAGATGCCGACCGGCCGCTGCTCGAAGCGATCCAGGTCTACGTGGTCGAGAAGGGCGGTCAGGACCACTACTTGGTCTGGAACGGAGAGGCCGAAACGGGCCCGGCGCTCATCGATCAGCCGACCTGGCACCGGCATCGCTTCGTGCTCGAGACCGATCGGGAGATCGACGTGATCCGCCTGGATCCACGCCGACGCCTGGTTCAGCAGTCGCGAAGCCCGGTCGGTCGACACAATCGGGGCGACAACAACGATCCCCTGTTCAACGATCGACGCCCGGCCAAGTCTCGGTTTCTGTACACGGGGATCGGGTTTCAGGTCGCCGCCTCCGAGCTGGTCAACGCGACCACGCCGCAGGCCCGCCTCAACGCCATGAGCGCGCTGATCGCCTTCGAGGGCAGCTCTCAGCGAGATCTGCGTCGCACCTACAACCTCTCGCTCTCGACCACGCGCGAGACCATTGTCGGTGGCAGCGTGGCAGCCAATTTTTGGTTGGGCCGCAAGCGCTCACGCCAGCGACGACGGCTGCGCCTGCGGACTTCGGCCACGGCCGCCTGGCTCAACCGCCAGGGTCTCGACGCCAACGGCGGGCTGCGCCTGGGTCAAGCCTTCCGCCTGGTCCACAGCACGAAGCGCTTTGGGCTGTGGCCCGAGCGAGGGCACAACCTGTACGCGGGGATCAGCGCCGGCCAGACCCTGCGCCTGGACGGCGCGAACGACCATCGCTACACGATGGGGGTGGGGGCGGGGTGGAGCCAGGTCTGGCCCCTGGCTCACCACCATGTCCTCGCCACTCGCCTCGACCTCGGCTTGGTCGTCCCCTTGGGCTCGGACCCGGAGTTTCGCTCGCTCCTGCGGGGCGGCGGCATCGACGGGTTGGCCGGGTTCTCGGGTAGCGAGCTCTTCGGTCTCGCCATGCTGCTCACGGGGGTCGAGTACCGACACGTGCTGCTCGACGACCTGCGTCTCCCTCTGCTCAACCTGGCGTGGCTACGGACCATCGGCGGGGTGCTGTTCGGGGGCGTCTCGAGCCTCTCGAACTGCGAGAACTACGGCGGATTGTTCGGCGCTCGGAGTTGGTATGGCCAGATCGGCTACGGGCTCACGGCCCGGCTGCAGATCTTGGGCGTGACGCCCCAGTTCTTCCGGGTCGATGTCGCCGCACCCCTGGGTCGCAAGACTGGCCGTCGCTGTCTGGGGGAGACCTTCCCCGACTACCTCGCCGAGGCCCAGGGCCGACCGGGGGCCGACGCTGCCCGCCTGCTCCCGCCGGTCAACGTCAACATCAGCTTCAACCAGCCGTTCTAGAGACCCCGCTGGAGACCCTATGAGCAACGCAACCGAGCGCGCGCGGCCGGGATCCATGACCTCGGCCCGGGCGGTCGCGGCCACAGCCACAGTGAGCACCTGCGTGGCTCTGCTGGTCATCTTCGCGGCATCCCTGTGGCTGCGCTGGCCGGGCTTCACCCAGGGCGGGTTCGCGTCGCACGACGTCGCTGGAATCCTCTACAACGGGATGCTCCTCGACTTGGGGGCCTTGCCCTACGTCGACAGTTTCGAGCTCAAGGCCCCAGGCACGTTCTTCTTGGCGCAGTGGCTGGCCGGACCTGCGGCCCGCGACATCGCCCAGTTTCAGATCTGGGCCAACATCTGCGCCCTGCTCAGCCTGGGCCTCGTCGCCGGGCTGGGGTGGCGGCTGTGGGGGCGGCTGGGGGGCGTGGTCGGGGCGGCCTTGTACGCGCTGCACGACGCCCACCTCGACTCCATGGACGCCAACTATGTGACCTGGGCGAACCTGCCGCAGATTGCAGCGTTCTGGCTCGGGATCGAGGCCACCCGCAGCGGGGCGAAGTGGCGCGCGACCCTGTGGCTGCTCGCGGGAGTCAGCGCGGGTGTGGCTGCCCTGTGCAAGCGCCCGGACGGGGTCGTGCTGGCCGTGCTCTTGCCGATGGCCGCGCTCCGTGCTCGGACGGCCGAAGCTCCGGACGCCGAAGCTCCGCGGTCCACGGACGAGGGCTCTCGCTCCTGGACCGGCCCCTGGATACGCTCGGGGGTACGAGAGGTCGGCTGGGTGCTGGGTGGGTTCGCGCTCGCACAGCTCCCCATTTGTGCGCTCTACCTGCGCGCTGGAGCTCTTGACGCCCTCTTCAAGGGCTACTTCCTCAATCGTTGGGGGCTCCGCTATGTGGGCTCGGGCGGAGGTGGGGGGCTGGTCGACAACCTGGGCGAGGCCGCGCTGGCGACCGCCCACTTTGTCGGTCTGCCGCTGATCCTCGCCGCGTTCGCGCTGGCCGTCGTGCTCACCGAGCGCGGGCGGGCGGCGCTCGAGCGACCCCGGGTCGTCGCCCTCTTGTGGATCGCGGCCTGGGCGGGCGCGACCGTGCTCGCGGCGACCCTCGGGCTGCGCTTTTACAAGGGCTACTACCTGGCGACTGCAGCCCCCCTGTGCCTGGCCGCGGCCGCGCCCTGGGGCCTGCTCGGCACCCACTCGCGCGCGCCCTGGATCCCGCGGGCGATCGTCGGCGCCGCCCTGCTCGCGCTGGTCGGTCGGCAGCTCATGGTCGACCGCGCGACCCGGATCGATCGGGCGCGGGTTCACGACGCGGGCGGGCGGCGGATCGCCGACCATGTCCTCGCTCACTCCACGCCGGGGGACCGAGTCTGGGTCTGGGGCTGGCACCTCTGGGACGTCTATCCCATGACCGGCCAGCGCTCCGGGAGTCGGATCTACAAGTCGCTGGGGGTGCTCAGCCAAGCCAACAACGACAGCTGGCGACGCCCGGCCGAGGCCCTGCGCTTCGTCGATTCAGAGCGCGCGACAGCGTTGGTCGCCGATCTCGAGCGCACCCGCCCAACCTATATCGTCTTGGGATCGACCGTGCCCCACCGGCAGTTCGAGGCCCTGCAGGCGCTGTTGCGGCGCGAGTACCGACGCGATCGCTCGGCCCCGCGGATCGGGCGAGTGCAGTTCTGGCGCCTCCGCGGGCCCTGAACTCTATTTTCAGACGGGCAGGCCGCTCAGAGACAGGGAGTGGCGAGCTCATGCTCCAAACCCGCAGCCTCGCGCAGCTCGCCACGGAGGATCGCAGCGGCGAGCGCTTCGAACTCGGCGCCCATGCTTCGGTCGCCCTCGAAGGGCCCGACGTAGCGGCGGATCGCGGCGTGCACGGCCATCAAGCGGTCGCTGCTCCGGGCCTCGCGCAGGTCGATGGCCCGAGCGGCATGGGCGGCCTCGATCGCCAGTACACAGCTGAGGTTTGCGACCACCGAGGCGAGCTTGCGGGCCGCGATCGGACCCATGCTGACGTGGTCCTCCTTGCCGGCTGAGGTCGGGATCGTGTCGACACAGGCCGGGAAGGACAGGGACTTGCACTCGCTGGCGAGCGCCGCGGCCGTGACCTGAGCCATCATGAAGCCGCTCTCGAGGCCCGGGTCGTCGCTCAGAAAGGCCGGCAGGCCCCGGGAGCTCTGCGGGTTGCAAAACCGGTCGAGGCGGCGCTCGCTGATCGTGCTCAAGGTCGTGAGCGCCGCGGTCGCGTGGTCGGCTGGCAGGGCCACCGTGCCGGCGTGGAAGTTGCCACCGCTGAGCACGTCGAAGCCCGGATCATCGGGGTCGTTGGGATCGGCGTCCGGGCGCAGGAGGACCAAGGGGTTGTCGGTGAAGCTGTTGAGCTCGATCTCCACCGCTCGGGCGACATAGTGCAGGGCCGAGCGGGCAGCACCGTGGACCTGGGGCATGCAGCGCAGGGAGTAGGCATCCTGAACCCGCCCGCAGTTGGCGTGTGATTGGTTCAGGGCCGAGCCGCGGATCAACTCGGCGATGGTCTCGGCGGAGCGCCGCTGCCCCGGGTGGGGTTTGCCGGCGTGGATGCGCGGGTCACAGATCCGCCCGGTGCCCAGGAGCGCGTCGAGGCTCAGAGCTCCCAGGATATCAGCTGTGAGCAAGAGCTCGCTGGCATCGTAGATCGCCAGGGCGGTGATCGCCGTGGTCACCTGGGTCCCGTTGATCAGGCTCAGGCCCTCTTTGGGTCCGAGCGCGAGGGCCTCGATGCCGAGCCGCTCGAGGGCGAGCTCGGCGGGCATACGCTGGCCCTCGAGCGAGACCTCCCCCTCGCCGATCGCAGCGAGCGCGAGGTGGGCCAGAGGGGCCAGATCTCCGCTCGCACCGACGCTGCCCTGGCTCGGGACGCAGGGGGTGACCCCGGCCTCGAGCAGCTCCAAGAGCCGCTCCGGGACGACCGGGCGGACCCCGGATGCGCCCAGAGCGAGAGTGTGGGCGCGGAGCATGAGCAGCGCCCGGACCAGATCTTCGCCGAACTCGGGGCCGACGCCGACCGCGTGGCTGCGGAGCAGATTGCGCTGGAGCTCCCGGAGTTTGTCGTCGGGGACCCGGGTCTCGGAGAGGGCGCCAAAACCTGTATTGACGCCGTAGATCGTCGCACCGTCGGCGAGCGAGCGCTCGAGCAGGGCTCGGGTCTCGCTCAGTTCGGCGTGTGCGGTCGAGCTCAGTCGCGCGCTCGCACCGAGGCGTGCGACGCGGTGGACCTCTGCGATATCGATGTGGCGACCGACGATCACCGGCGGGTTGGACATGGGGCCAGATACCACGGGAAGGGGTCCGCTCGGCAGATCCACCGGTTCGCGCTCCGGCCGTACCCCGCGATCTCTCCAGGTTGAAGCGGCGACCATTTTTGGGCAGCGAAAGACGATCGTGGACGTCGAGCGTTCCCCGTCTTGTGATGGGCGATTCGCGCGAACTCGGGGCCCGCCCAAGCTGGGCGCGAATAGGCCTCCCGGTGGATCAGTCCCAGAGCGTGGGCGTGAACGAGCCCCAAAAGATCGGGTCACGAGGTGGCATCGCGGTATCGGCGGCATCGGCCCCCGACGGGGCTCGGACCTCCACTTGCACGGACCCGCGGGCCCAGCCCGGCAACAGAAAATGCGGTACGCTAGGCGTACGTCTCAACCGATGAGCGATCCATGGCTGAACCTAAAGTGAACACGAGCGGCGGCACGGTGGTCGCCAGCTCCAGCGACGTCCCGCCCCCGCCTCCTCCGAAGGCGGGCCGGGGCGCCCCGCCCCCACCGCCCGTCGGTGGCACAATGGTCGCCAGCGCGGCCGACGTCCCCAAGGTCCTCGGTGGCGGTGGCACGATGGTCGCCAGCGCAGCCGACGTCCCCAAGGTCCTCGGTGGCGGTGGCACGATGGTCGCCAGCGCAGCCGACGTCCCCAAGGTCCTCGGTGGCGGCACGGTGGTCGCCAGCGC
>CAYVJQ010000002.1:96909-101160 GCA_964451725.1 uncultured Nannocystaceae bacterium
CCAGCGCAGCCGACGTCCCCAAGGTCCTCGGTGGCGGCACGGTGGTCGCCAGCGCAGCCGACGTCCCCAAGGTCCTCGGTGGCGGCACGGTGGTCGCCAGCGCGGCCGACATCCCCAATGTCGGTGGCGGTGGCACGATGGTCGCCAGCGCGGCCGACATCCCCAATGTCGGCGGTGGTGGCACGATGGTCGCCGTTGGCGGTGCGGCGGTTCCTGCTGCGGTCGGCCTGCAACACAGCGCGCCCATGGTCACCGATCTGATCGGGACTACCTTGCTCGGTCGCTACGAGGTGCTCAAAAAGCTCGGCGAAGGCGGGATGGGCACCGTCTATCTCAGCGAGCACACGGCGATCAAAAAGAAATTCGCGATCAAGGTTCTCAGCCACGAGTTCGCCCACAAGCAGGACCTACGTGAGCGCTTTCTCCAAGAGGCCCGCGCCGCGTCGATGATCAGCCAGCAAAACGTCGTCGAGATCACCGACTTTGGCGACACCCCAAACGGCTCCGTGTTCTTCGTCATGGAACACCTCAAGGGCGAGGACCTGTCCGACACGGTCAAGTCCGAGGGCCGGCTGCCCTGGGCCCGGGTCAAGCCGATCATAATTCAGATCTGTCGCGCGCTGTCGGCAGCCCACGCCGCCGGCATCATCCACCGCGACATGAAACCGGAGAATTGCTACCGCATCTCGCGGGGCAACACCGACGATTTCATCAAGGTCCTCGACTTCGGCATCGCCAAGGTGACCTCCGACGAGGAGGGGGAGGGCAAGGGCCTCACCCGCACGGGCATGATCTTCGGCACGCCCGAGTACATGTCGCCCGAGCAGGCCCAGGGCGCCAAGCCGGACCACCGGGTCGATGTCTACGCCGTCGGCGTGATCATGTACGAGCTGCTCACCGGCCGGGTCCCGTTCATCGCGGACACGTTCATGGGCATCTTGACCAAGCACATGTTCGAGGTCCCAGAGGCGCCGTCTTCGGTCGCCGAGGGCGCAGACATCCCGCCCGAGGTCGAAGCGATCATCCTCAAGGCGATGCAGAAGGACCGGGAGCTCCGCTTCGACGACATGGCGGCCATGAGCGCGGCGATCGAGGCCGTCGGCACTGGGGCGGGGGCCGTCGATGTGGTCACGGAGAACATCGCCCGTCCATCGACGGGACAGATGGCGTTCACCGGCGGCCGAAACACGGTCATGCCCGGCACCGTTCCGCCGGTCGCGGTGGGCTACGAACAGCCCAAGTCCAACAAGGGCCTGTGGATCGGGATCGTCGGGGGTCTGGTCGCGGCGGCGGCGGGGGTCGGCCTGTTCCTCGCCTTCGCGGGTGACAAAAAGACGGTCGCAGAGAACGACCCGGTCGAGACCAAAGAAGAGGCGGTCGTCGGAACGCCGGTCGACGATGCGGTTGAAATGCCGCTTCCCCCGGAGGAGAAGGTCGTCGAGATCGCGCCTGGCATAGCGACGGTCAACTATCACATCGCTACGCTCGGACCCGACGGTGAAGCCGTCGCTGCCAAGATCCTCGACACCGCCGACAACGCCATCTACGGCATGACCAACAGCGAGGACGGGGTCGAGGTCCGCAAGTCCGAGGACCCGATCAAGCTGACGCTGCGGGCCGAGGGGTTCCTCGATCGGGACATCGAGATCATCCCGATCCGCGACAAGAACTTCGAGTTCAAGATGGTCCCGGTGCCCGTCAAGGAGCCGACAAAAGCCACCAAGAAGACGTCCAAAAAGACGCCCGACACCAAGCCGGACCCGGAGACCGACAAGCCCGACCGTGACAAGCCCAAGGCGGACACCAAAACCAAGGGTCCGCGCCGGGTCTCTCCGGATCTCAAGGACCCCTTTGGATCCCGCGGCTGAGCGAACTCGCTGAGACCTCGCTCATAGAAGACAGCGCCCAGGCACCTCGCCTGCGGCGCTGTCTTTCTATGAGCGGGGGCGGTCGCCGAGGGCCACCGCAGCCGAGAGGTAGGCCGCGATTCCAGGGACGTCATTGTCGACCCAGCGCTGGGGATTGCGTGGGTTGAAGCGCCAAAACAAGCTGGGTGCGCGGAGGTGTTGAGCGAAGCTCGCTCGCCAGGGGAAGCTCTCGACACACACAGACCAACAGCCGTGGTGATGGTGCTGATGATCTTCCTGTTCTCCAGTAAAGGTGTCGAAGGTCCGACTGGCGATTTTGAGGTAGGCGTGGCCCTGTCCGGCCCGGAGTGATCGGGCCAGGGCCGTGTAGCGCCGGGCACTGCCACGATCGCGGACCCTGGGCGGAAAAATGGTCCCCATGAAGCTGTGGAGGTTCGCGCTGGCCAGAAAGTTCTGGGCCGCGAGCAAGCCTTCCAGAGCCGCTGTCTCCGGTTCACTCAGGGCCTCGGGGCCCCGGTAGGTCGCATCTCCGGGCCGATCGCTGCCGGCACCCGGAAGACGGCGTCGACGCTCGCCTGGGGGCAGCGGCCAATTGCGGTTGAGGTCGACGCCGCGCGCATTATGGCGGAGGCTGGCGAGCGAACCCCGACCCTCCCGAGCCCACGTGCGGGCGTAGCCGTCGGGGTTGAGGCAGGGGGCAATCCAGATCTCAGCTCGGTCGACGAGCTCGACGAGCGCAGGGGGTGGGCTGCCCTGAATGAGCGACCGAATCAGGCCGAGGGCGACCTGATTCCCGATGAACTCGGGGCCGTGGGTATTGGCGCAGACCAACACTTTGGGTGCCCCGCTGCCCGGTCCTGCCAGCCTCAGCGCCGAGAGCGGTCGGCCCTCGACGCTCGTACCGTAGACGACGAGCTCCGCCTGCCGACCGACGCCGAGACACCCAGCCGCCAGCCCCTCCAGCTCCCGGTTTCGCTGCTCAGGGCTGGGGTAGGGGGCGAGTGGGTGTCGGCCACTTCGCATGGAGGCCTCGCTCGATCTCGGGATCAACTCTCGCTGTCGTCGCTGTCCTGAGATGCTTCCCCTTGATCGGAGTTGCTGTCCTGGACCGCTTCGCTGGCGTCTTCGCTGTCTTGGGAGGGCTCGGAGCCCTCGCTGTCTTGGGCGGGCTCGCTGTCTTGGGCGAGCTCGCTGTCTCGGGCGGGCTCGACGTCCGCGGGAGACGCGCCGATTTTTGACGGGGCGCCGTCTTCGGTGTCCGGTTCCTCATCATCGCTGGTTTCAGCTGACGCATCGGCTGTATCCAGACCGAGCAGCGCCTCGATCGCCTGCGGCGTGATTTCGGCGTCCGGTACACGCAGCGCGACGCCGTCCTCGTCGATCTTGAGGAGGCTGAGGTTCACTTCGCCGACCAGGTTGCCATCGAGGTTCGTAGCGACGCCCTCGAGGTGGCTCTCATCCATGCGAAACAGGCTCGTCGAGTCGCGGACAGTGAGGTCCTTGATGGCCCTGCCGTGGAGGCCGGTCAAACGCTTGAGTAGCGCACGGACCCCCGCCGACTTGTGACCGTGGCGACGACCGACGTTGAGACTGACACGAATCCAGGTCGCGTCGCCGTTGGTCTCGAGCAGAGGGACGTCACTCTCGGGCGCCGGCTCGGCGGTGAAGGCCCGGGAGGCGGGAGCGGGCACAGGATCGGGCTCCGGCTCGGGCCTGCTGTCTTCTTCCCGCTGGAAGTCGGCGGCGGAGTACTTGGCTGCCCAGATCTCCCAGAAATCCTTGTGTGGCGGGCAGGTCAACTCGGGGGGGGGCAGAGGGGCATTCTTGCGACGCCTGCGACGGCGACGTTTTTTCTTGTTGGGTTCGCCCTCGGCCGCCCCTGCGGATGCATCGGTCTCGGTTTCGGGAGTCTCGCCACCGTCGGCATCGGGCTCGGCTGCTGCGGCGTCTTCGCCATCCTCACCCTCACCTTCAGCCTCTTCCTCGCCGTCGTCGTCGTCGTCTTCCTCTTCTGTCGCAGCCGCGTCCGATGCCGTGAGGTCTTCGACCTCGACCTCTTCAGAGAGTTCGTCGAGGACGGCGCGTCGGCGACCCTTCAGAGTCAGCTCATCGAACTCGTCGACTTCGCCAAAAGCATCGCGGACCGCGTCCAGCTCCTGCTCATCGATGTCGATGATGATCTGGTCTTGGGAGACCCGCGGACTCTCGATCGGCTGCGTGGGCTGAACGTCGTCGTCCGAGCGTCCTCCTCCTCGAGACCGACGTCGGCGACGCTTGTCTCGGCTGTGGCGGCGCTCGCCATCACCCGAGTCCCGGGCTTCGCGGGAATCCGAGTCGTCGGATTCCTCCGATGCACTGGATTCCTCCGATGCACTGGATTCCT
>CAYVJQ010000002.1:101260-103147 GCA_964451725.1 uncultured Nannocystaceae bacterium
GTCTCCGCGGTTGCGGGAGTCTCCGCGGTTGCGGGAGTCTCCGCGGCTGCGGGAGTCTCCGCGGCTGCGGGAGTCTCCGTGGTCACGGCGTCGTCGGCCTTGGCGTTGGCCTCGACATCCACTGTGACGTCTGTGGCGGTCGGCTCCACGGCGTCATCGGTCGTGGCGATCACCGAATCTCGTGTCTCGACGGTGGAGTCAGCGGGGGGCGTCTCGCTCTTTTCAGGCTGCCCACGGCGACGGCGCGGCTCTTCGCTGGACGACCGATCGTCGTGCTGACGGCCATCCCGTGGGCGATCGCTGCGGGTGTCGCGGTCTCCACGATCCCCACGATCATCGCTAGACCGGCTTCCATGGCGATCACCATCGCGGCCACGCCCATCGCGGCTGCTACGCCCACGTCCGTCACGGCTGCGGCCACCATCGCGGCCACGCCCCTCTCGACGCCCGCGACTGCGGTCTTCCCGGACCCGATACTCGAGCGCCGGATCGGGGACGGCCTCCTCGGCGTTGGCATCGGCCTCTGGGGCGGGGTCGGCCAGTCGGTTGTTCTCGATGACCTCGTGCAAGAGATACGCGAGGACACGCTCTCCGCGGGGGTCTTGCACGAGGCGCCGGGCCAAGAGCAGCCACTCGGGCGACACGGGCTTGGAGTACTTCGAGCTGACCTGGTCGATTTTGACCTCGGTGCGGGTGGCGGCGAGCTCGTCCTTCGGAGGCAGCTTGCGCTCGACGAACTGGATGCTCTTGTAGCTCTTGGTGAGCGTGTAGAAGCTGCCCAGCTCGAGCGGCGAGATGATGCTCAGCGCCACGCCTGGCCGCCCTGCACGGCCGGTCCGACCGGTGCGGTGCACGTAGGTCTCCGAGCTCCCCGGAAACGAGTAGTTGATGACGTGGCTGACGTGGCTGACGTCGATGCCCCGCGCGGCGACGTCGGTGGCGACCAAGAAGCGCAGCTTCCGGTCCCGGAACTTGGCCATCACGTGTTCACGCGCGACCTGGGTCAGGTCGCTCGACAGCGCGTGGGCGGAGAACCCCTGCTTGCGCAGCACGTTGGCGACCAACCGGGTCTCCTCACGGGTGTTGCAAAATACGATCGCCGCGGCCGGATCTTCGACCATCACCACATCGAGCAGGTCACGGGTCTTGATGGTCCCGCGGGTCGAGTAGTAGCCGTGATAGATCTCGGCAGCCGCGATCTCGTCGCCCGAGAGCTCGATGCGGACCGGATCTTTCATGTGGCGCCGAGCGATGCGCTCGATGTCACGAGGGACGGTCGCTGAGAACAGACAGACCTGGCGCTCGTCCGGGCAGGCGCTGAGGATCGAGCGGATGTCCTCCAGGAAGCCCATGGACAGCATCTCGTCGCATTCGTCCAGGACGACGGCCCGGACCTTGGAGAGGTCGAGAGAGCGCCGGCGAATGTGGTCGAGGATACGGCCGGGCGTACCGACAACCGCGTGAACTCCGCGCTCGAGGGCCTCCAGCTGCGGGCTCATGGCCGTGCCGCCGTAGACCGGGAGGACCTCCACGGGCGAGTTGGCGGCCAACTCGATGAGCTGGTTGCAGACCTGCTTGGCCAGCTCGCGGGTCGGAAGCAGGACGATGAGCTGGACTCCGGTCTCTTTTGCCGGCCCAGGCACGAAGCGGCTGGCCAGCCAGGGCAGGCAAAATGCCCCGGTCTTGCCACTTCCGGTCTGCGACTGAACCAGGACATCGGTCCCGGCGATCATCGTAGCGAAGGTCTTGCCCTGAACGTTGGTGGGGGCGGTCCACCCGAGCGCGTCGATGGAGCGACGGAGGTGCTCCGGGATCTCGAGCTCATCCCAGGTCTCGGCGGTCGGGAACTCGTCCTCTTCTTCGTCCGCGTTTTCGCCCTGGGTCGAA
>CAYVJQ010000002.1:103247-155943 GCA_964451725.1 uncultured Nannocystaceae bacterium
GGTCGAATCGCTGGTCGAATCGCTGGTCGACCCAGCGCCGGGATCTACGTCCGTGGCCTGCTCGGAGGTCGCGGGGGCGGGTTCGGTGGGAGCTGCTGCATCGGGGGTCTCATCGACGCCAGCGGCCTCAGCGGGGGGGACAGGAGAGGTTTCGGGGGTAGGGGATTGATCCGTTTTGGAGTCGGATCCGGGTGTCTCGGTCATCGAGGAGAACTTTCGAGCGCGATGAGTTCTGCACGCGCTGCGGCTGCGTCGTCCCGTCGTTCGCGTTCTCGATCATGAATCGCTTCGATTCGCTCGAGCTTCTGCGCCAGTTTGGGGCTCGCATCGTCACAGACCGCGTGAGTTTCGCGGAGGAGAGTGGAAAAATCGTGGTGAGCCTCGTGGTTGGTCTGACGGGTGTCTGCGCCGAGCCACCTGGGGCTCGGAGCACTGTCCATCAGGGCCAAGAGTCGCTCGCGTAAGAGATCCACGCGGTAACTGCAGTCGGTCTGGTCTTTGGACAGCGAAGAGTTCTGCTGCCACAGCCCGATCACCACACCCCAGAGGGCAAAGATGATGAGGCCGACCGTTCCCGAGATGCGGATCCACGTGAATACGCGACGTCGACTCGGTGATTGAGGCTCGTTCAGTGTCGCGAAGTCTTTCAGGAACCCGGCCTTGGGTCAAGGTTGACCCAGACCGAGGGCGGTATGCGCGATGGGCCACAAGACCCATGAGGCACCTACCAGCCTCAGACCCCAAAAAAATCCGGGTAGGGTGGGAGATCGCGGGGGGATCGCCATTTTCGGTACAGACACCAGCGTGTCTCGCGCCGACACCTGTGAGGAGATCGCGCACAGGACACGATTCTCTTCATAGATCCATGCCCGAACCGGATCTCGGCCTCAGCCCGGGCAGCTGTCGGGTCCAACGCTGCGGGTCGTGAACTGGAAGCGCTTGGTGATCAACAGGGAGATCGACGCATCAGTGGGCCGAAGTCGCCGGATCAGACATCCACGCTGGGAGCTGCCGTGGCAGGTGCCGGGATCGTTGAGGTCGTAGAGGAACTCATCGTTCTGAAAATTCCACGACCCGGTGTCGATGGGGGTGACGACGGTCGACACATCGAACTCCCGAAGCAGGGCCCGGACCAAGAGGCCATCCTCGAGCTCGAAGGCGGGGGCGATGGTGACGTTGGGGACGCCGTCGATCATGTTCACGCGCGGGGAGTCCTCGCGTAGATCGAGGACTGTGAAGGGCGCCGGACCGCCGGGCTCGCCGACCGCGGGATAGGCGGTGACCACGTAGAGGCCCGGATCGACCGGCAGCACGAAGCTGCCGTTGATGTCCGCCCGAGCCTCGAAGAAAAACGGGCCGGGGGACGCCGGCTCGTCGCTGTCGGTGATCAGGCGCTCGGCCGCGAACACTGCGTCGATCGACGAGCAGTCCAGGTTGCCCTCTGCGCAGGTGATCCGGCCTCGGAGGAGGACCCGGGGTCGGAGCTCGATCTCACCGAGATCGCCGCTTTGGACCACGTCCGGGCCGATCTCGATGGTGTCGCGGTAGGACCGAAACACCGACCCGACCGGCTGCACGACGGTCAGAACGTACTCGCGCGAGAGATCTTCGACGGCGCCGGTGGTCAGCGGGACGACGCAGCCGAGGTCCTCTTCACAAGACGCCACATCCCGGACAAAGCGACCGCGCGAGCCGTCGGTGGCCTGCTGAGTCGGGATGTCGCAGCCGAAATCGTCGGCCCAGGTCTCCGGGTCGTCGAGAGTCCACTTGGTCTCAAAGCGAATACGCTCGAAGTCGCTGCAACTTTCGACTGTGGGTGGAGGCGTCGGCGGGACGAGTTCAGGGTCGCCGACGGGCAGGCACTCGGTCGAGCAGCAGGTATAGGTCCCGAGCTCGTTGGTGAGCAGCTGCACAGGCTGGCCCAAAGGCAAGAAGGACAGGGACACGGGGGGCTGCCAATCGGGCAGGCACAAGCTTCCGTCCAGGGGGACGCGCCGGTCCGAGGTCGGTGTCGGGGGGTCGCTGAAGGTCTGGGTCAGCCTGTAGGTCGTGACGGGGAGGCCACTCTCGTCACTGGGGGTGACCCGGACCGAAAACTCGCGGGTCAGAGGATCGTCGCCGCTGTCCTCATCTTCACAGTAGGTGTAGACGCGGGCGGCCTGGAACGCCCCTGGGACATCGTCGAGGGTGACGGCCGACCCGGCAGCTGTGCCCCGAAGATCGAGGCCGCAGCGCCCGAGATCGGGGTCGCAGGCCCAGCCGGCGCCGCAGTCTTCGTTGCCCTCGCAGGCGGGTCCTGCACCACCGAGGACCGTACTCGGTGACGCCAGGGCCTCTGCGTAGGAAAAATCGATGCTGGCGCCTGCGATCGGGAGGCCCATCGCGGTTCGCACCGCCCCCTCGTTCCCAAAGATGCCGCGTTGGCAACGCTCCCGGCTGAGCACGGACAGCTCCCCGTCTGCGGCGACGATCGCGTCTTCGGCGAGGACACACATGAAGTGGGCGCGGGTCGTGACCTCGTCTGGAGGGCTGACATCGAGCACCGCGGCAGCGTGGGCCTCGAGCGTGAGGCTGTCGTAGCGCGCCCAGCTGAAGGAGAGGGGGGTAGGGAGCTCCTCCTCCCCCAGAGGCGGGTCGGGCATGGTCACGTAGCTCTCGGCCGGCCCGGTGACCCGGGTCCGGTTGAGGCGGGAGTCGGCGCTGAGTCGCGCGGTCGCGTCCATGGGTTCGAGGCAGGTCAGGGCGAGCGCGTCACATTCCCCCGCGCACTCTTCCAGCCCGCAGCTGGACACGGCGCGCAAGGTGTCGACGCGCAGCTGATAGTCCGCGGCGATCGTGTCGCGCCGGGCCACGCGGAGCTCCGAGCCCCCGAGCTCGGTCGAGATCTCTGGATCACAGCCGTGCAGCTCGACCCGGACCTCTCCAGCCCGGATGTCGAAGCCGAGGACCGACCGCGGTGGGAGCTCCTCGGGCACACAGATGCCGCCTTGGGCGACCGAACACACGGCCCCGGTGCCACAGTCGGCGTCGGTCCGACACTCGGCGATCGGCCCGCGGTCCACGGTGCTGCACCCCAACCCAAGGCTGAGACCAAGGCCGACGAGCGTGCCCACGCTCTCCAAGCCCCTTCGCTCCAGGCTCCTCAGCCCGAGTCCATGGCGTCGGCGCAGTCGCACCCTTCGTCGCCCTCCTCGAGGCAGGTGAACACATAGGTCTCGATGTCGTAGGTCGCGCCCGCGGCGATGTCGGGCACCCCCTCCATGGTCACGGACATCGTCTCGAAGTCGCCGTCGGAGGGCGAGTTGGTCGTGAACCAGGGTCTGTCGGTGACCATGATGGTCAGGGTGTGGGTGCCCGGGGTGAGCTCGACGCCAGCGCCGTTGCACAGGTCGAAGCGACCTTCGATGTCGTAGAGGTTGATCGAGCGAACAAAGGGGCGCGGCCGCTTGATCACCGCGGTCTCGTAGGACGCAAAGTAGAGATCCAGAGAGGCGCGCGGGTCGAGGTAGCTGCGGTAGGCGACGAAGTCGAAGGCCGACTCTTGCGAGCTGGGGCTCCAATCCAGGAGCAGGGCCCCGAACAGCTGGTCGGCGGGCTTGCCCTCGTCTTCGTCCGCGTCCTCGGCAAACAGGGAGACTCCCCCGAGTTGACCATCGTCGACCCGGTCTTCGCCGCAGATACAAAACCCGAACGCATCGTCGTTGGGGTTGAGGTAGTTGGGCAGCGCCGTGAAGTCGGGGAGGGGGCACTCGAGGCTGTCGGCGTCGCAGGCTGCCCTGGCATCCTTCGACAGGGGGATGCCCTCCACCAGGCGCACCGCGTGGACGTTCTCGTCTGTAGGCCGCACCTGGATGAAGGTGTCGGGGATGATGCAGGCGCTGGTCGAGAGCCACCCGAGGGTGAACACCGCGAGGCCGCGGCCCCACGGATGGGGGCTCCCGGCGGCTCCGGTCCCAACGCGCCGGCCCTGAACCCGGCCCTGGCGCTGCCCTTGCCCCTGCCCTTGCCCTTGCCCTTGCCCTTGATAGGTCACCCCTTGGCCTCCTGCTTTTCACGCTCGAGCTTCTCGAGGTGACGAAACACGGTCCGCGGATCGACGCCGAGGTCGCGCGCGGTCTTGGTCCGGTTGCCGTCGTTGAGGGCGAGCACCCTGTTGATGTACTCGCGCTGCCAACGATCGCGGGCCTCGGTCAGGGGGACGATGTCCTCGGGCGACTCGGAGCCCTCGGGCACGTCGAGATCGAGGTCCCCGGCTCCGATCTTGGGCCCCTCGGCCAGGACCATGGCCTTCTTGAGGTGGTTCTCGAGCTGACGGATGTTGCCGGGCCAACTGAACTTGAGCATCGCCCGAACGGCGCCCTCGTCGAAGCAGGTCTGGGCGTCGAAGCGGCCCCCAAACTCGGCGGAGAAGCGGTTCACCAAGTAGCGAGCCACGAGCAACACGTCGTTGCCTCGCTCGCGCAGGGGTGGGAGCTCGATCCCGATCACGTTGAGGCGGAAGTAGAGGTCCTCGCGGAAGTTGTGGGCTTCGATCTCTTTGCGCAGCTCTCGGTTGGTGGCCGCGACGACGCGCACGTCGATGGGGACGGTCTTGGCGTCACCGACCCGCTGGATCTGCCGTTCTTGCAGGACCCGGAGCAGCTTGACCTGGAGAGCCATCGGCATCTCTCCGATCTCGTCGAGGAAGATGGTGCCCTTGTCGGCGGCCTGGAACTTCCCGATTTGATTGGCGATCGCGCCTGTGAACGCGCCTTTGACGTGGCCGAAGAGCTCGGACTCGATCAGGTTCTCGGGGATCGCCCCGCAATTGACGGTCACGAAGGGACCCTTGGCCCGGGGCGAGCGGTTGTGGATCTCGTGGGCGATGAGCTCCTTGCCGGTTCCCGTCTGACCAGTGATGAGCACCGTAATGTCGGTGCTGGCGACCTTCTCGACCCGCTTGTAGACCTCGATCATGCGTGGGCAGGCCCCGATGATCGAGCCGAATTTCACGTTCTCGAGGCGATCGGCGAGCTCGGTCTTCTCGCTGCGCAGCTCGTTGAGCAGGGTCGCGTTCTTGATGAACAGGGCGGCCTGGCTAGCGAACACCTCGAGGGTCTCGAGCTGTTCACGTGTGAACAGGGCGATGACGTCGTTGTTGCCGACATAGATCAGGCCGAGGAGCTCCCCGCGGACCAGCAGGGGCACACACATGACACTCGAGAGCTTGAGGTTGATGACCGAGAGGCTGTTTTGGAAGCGCGTGTCGTGCAGCGCATCGGAGATGATCTGGGCCGTCTTGGTCGAGATGGCCTCTCGGATGATGTCGTCCGAGAGCAGGGCCTCGGCGTCGCTGATGGCCTCTCGCTCGATATTGCGTGCGACCCGAACCTCATAGTGGGTGCTGGCGATCGCCGGGTCCGTCCCCGGTGGGGGTGGGGACACACTCGAACCTGCGAGCACGAGGAAGCCCTTGCTGGCCTTGGTCAAGCTGACGACTTGGTCGATCAGCTCATTGAGAAGGCCGTCGAGATCGGCGGGCGCGGTCAGCAGGCGGGAGAAGTCCTGCAGCCGGTTCATGGCCGCGAGCTGGATCTCGCTCTCGCTGGTCGGTGGTTCTCGGGGGTGCTCGGCGTCGTCGGTGGCCGAGAATACGAACTCGACATCACCGATGACGAACAGCTCACCGTGGCGCAGCTCGAGGCTGCGCGTCTTTTTGCCGTTGACGAAAAAGGGGTTCGAGCGGGCGGTCGACTCGAGGCGAAAACGCCCCGGATCGTGGCTCAAGGTGGCGTGGGCGGAGGCGACGTCCGAGCCCGAGACGAGCACGTCGCTCTCGCTCGACGACCCCAGGGTGATCAGACGACGGACCAGGGGGAAGCGGACGAGGGCGCCGTCGGGAGCCTTATATTGAAGGTGGGGCATGGACGATCGGGTTCAAAACTCGATGTTGAGGCCAAGGCCGCCGCCACCAGGGAGGCCGCCGCGACCAGGCAGGATGACCGGGCTCGGACGAATCCTGAGCCTAGCACTGACTTCGGGTGTCGAGGTGGTGCTGGGCACGGCCAAGCCCTCGGGCGCGGGTTGGTCGGCGTCGAGCTCGCTACGCGGGACCTCGTCGAGTTTGACGAACTCGAAGCGCCGAAACAGGACCTGCGAGACGGTGATGTCGGCGACCACGAGGCCGATGATCACGTAGCCCATGGCCAGTTCGGCGTTGCGGTTGCGCTCGATCTCGTCTTGGAGCTTCGGCACGTCTTCGTTTGTGACATCGACGCTACAGACCAGCGATCGGGGCTGAAACCCGGCGGTCCGTGTGCAGCCGTGGACGGTCTGCCGATACAGGAGCAAGCCGAGGCCCGCGGCCCCCGCTGCGACCTCGAGGCCGAGGAACAGGCCGCCCAGGGCGTAGCGCTTGTCGGTGAAGTGGCCGACGCCCAGGGGCAGAAGGGCGAGTCCTCGGTTGCGCTCCCGGACCTGGATACGCTGCACGTTCTGCGCGTTGTAGTCGGCTTGGAGGTCGTCGTAGCGGGCTCGGGCGTTCCGATGATCGACCTGAAGCTGGCGCAGGTCGGCCTCGCAGGTCAACAGGCGGCCCTGGCAAGCCGAGGCCGCCTCGGCGTCGTGTTCGGCCCTGACCTCGGCCGCGAGGTCGTAGAAGGGGCGTCCGTGTAGACCGCTGGGAGGCGCCCAGTCGCTCTGGGCCTCCAGCAGGCGCTCGATGTAGCCACGGGCGAGAATCTCGGCCTCCCTGGCCTCGAGGCCAGCGTCGTAGAGAGTGGCCTCGGTCAGGTAGCGCAGGGCCTGTTCGCGCAGCCGGGGATCGTTGATCCCGCCGTCGTCGGCGCGCAGCAGCGGCTCAAGGAGATCCCTGACCTCGGTCCAATGGCCCTGACGCCAAGCCTCGATGGCCTGATCGACGCGCCGCTCGACGGCCTCGGGATCTTCGCTGGCCGGCGCGAGGGAAGTCGTCGGTGGCGCAGCATCGACCGCGGACCACACGAGGGAAACAGAAAATAGCGCCAACAACGCCGCCGACCTCTGGGCGACGGACCCATGACGCCTGCGCGAGGCCTCATCGTTCAAGGGTGCGCTGAAGGTTCGTCGCAGCATCCGCGGGCCGACTCGGCCGGGAGGGTACCGGAAAAACTGTCCAGGCGGGAATCCTGAGCCCTCCGTTCCAACTCGATCCCGTCCGCTGGAACTTCGTGGCTACAACTTCTGGAGCGAGACGACGACCTTGTTTTTGCCCGGATAGAGGCGGATCTCCTCCTCGCGCTTGCTGTAGTGCTTCGACCGGAACACGAGCACGACGACCATCTCGGTGCTGTTCTTGGGGAAGGGCAGGGAGGGGAAGCTGCTCGCGGGTCGATCGCGCACACTGCACCCGCTCTTGCAGGTAACGCTGAGCTCCTCGAGAGGGATCGCGCCGGCCTGGAAGTTGAGCACCGCAGGTCGGGTGCGGGCTCGCAGGACCTGGGTCCCCGATTTGCAGTGTTCTTCGTCGACGTAGATGACGCCAGAGTAGCTGTCGCCGATCAGCGAGACCTTAGTCTTGCCGACCGTGCTGATCTTGAGCTCGCCCGAGGTCGGGAGGCCCCTATGGGTCCCCGCGATCGACAGGCTGTAGTCGCCCCCAGCGAGTACGGCCGCCGGGAGACCGTCTACGCGGATCCGACAGTTGGGCCGGTCTCGGGGTGGGCGAGTCGCACCTCCGCCGGTGCCGCTGGGTCCGACGGCCCCCCCTTCGCCGATCTCGTCTCCGCCGCTTCCCTCTGCATCGAGCTCACCCTCGGATCCACTGTCGCCCGTCTCCGCCTCTGTGGGCGCGGGGGCGAGGGGCGTGCGGATCGGGATGTGCGAGTAGGCGCCGTTGGCCAGGAGCGGGTCTTCGCTCTCCACCCGTTCGGGCTTTGGAGGATCGGGGCGGATCAGCAAGACGCTCGCGGTCACGATGCCGATCGCAGCCAGGAGCCCGGCCGCAGCCGCGATCTGACGCATCCGTTGGCCGCGGACGCGGACCTTGTCGAGCATCGATGCTGCGCGTTTGTTGCTCGGATCAATCTCGAGCACCCGGCCCAGGAGCTTCAGTGCACGCGCCCCCTGACCCGCACGCATGGCCTTGGTCGCCCCCCGCATCAACACCCGACAGACACGTGTATCGAGCTTGACGATGTAGGCCTCGGGATCGGCGAAATAGCGCTCGAGCTCCTCCGAAGTCACCTCGAGCTCGAACTGTGCCAGGTACTCCTCGAGCGCCTTGGCCATCCCCTGGGCGGTCTGGTAGCGGTCTTTTGAAGACAGGGCGAGGGCCTTGGCGATGATCGCCGCGAGGTCGTCGTCGACCTTGGGCTCGATCTGCGCCGGTGGCTTGTAGTCACCCTCGAGGATCCGGTTGAGGACCTGGGCCGGGTTGCGCCCCGAGAACGGGAGCTCGCCCGTGGCCAGCTGGTAGAGCATGACCCCGAGCGCGAAGATATCGATGCGCTTGTCGACCGGCTTGCCGCTGATGAGCTCGGGGGCCATGTAGGCCGGGCTGCCCAGGAGCTGGCCTGTGGTCGTGAGCCGCTGCGTATCGAGGATCTGGGCGATGCCGAAGTCCATGAGCTTCAGGCAGCCGTCCTTTCGAATCATCACGTTCTCGGGCTTGATGTCCCGATGGACAATCCCGAGGGAGTGGGCGTGTTCGAGGGGCAGGCAGAGGCGATGGATGATCATCGCCGCGAGCACCGGCCGGGCCGACTTGGCGTCGTCGAGCCAATCCCGGAGCGTGATCCCATGGATGAACTCGCAGACGATGTAGCTCTCGCCCGGCTCGGTGGGATCTGAGCTGTCGAAGATCTCGACGATGTTGTCGTGGTGGAGTTTGGCGACGGTCTTGGCTTCACGCTGCAGCCGTCGTCGCGACTCCTCTCGACCTGCGAGGTGGGCATGAAGGACCTTCACCGCGACCTCGCGATCGAGGATCGTGTCTCGTCCGCGATAGACCACAGCCATGCCGCCATGCCCGACCTCTTCGAGCATGTCGTACTTGTCCAGCTTTTGCCCAGCGAGGCTCGGCATCGAAAAACCAGCGGAGCGACCCTGCGGTCCCCAGCACGAAGTCGCCACGATGGTCGGTCTAATTGGTCGCCGCGTCCACTCGTATAAGGTCGTATCCCACGGGTACGTGAAACTAATTTCACATGAGATCGAGGTGTTCGCGTCGGCCGGGGGACAGCCGAGCGTTCGAACGCCGGCGTCTTTCACGCGAATCACGCGCCTCGAGATCAACTATGCTCGGCGGCCCGTGGTTCCCGAGCCGAGGTCAAGTTTCAAAGCGCGGCCGGCCGAGGGCCTCAACTACCCGAACGTCATGCAGATGTTCCTCGCTCGGGTGCGCAAGACGCCCGAGTCGACGGCCCTGCGCCACAAGCAAAATGGGGTCTGGCGGCCGATGACCTGGCGGGCGTGGGAGCGGGCCGGCCGAGAGATCGCTGCGGGCCTCCTTGGCTCGCTCGGTCTGCGCCCTGGCGACCGCGTGGGGATCATGGCCGGAACCCGGATCGAGTGGGCGCTCTGCGATCTGGCGATCGCGCTTGCGGGGGGAGTCTGCGTGCCGATCTATGCGACCTCCACCGGGTCCGAGCTGGGCTTTGTGCTCCGTGATGCGGGCTGTGAGATCTGTATTTTTGAGCGTCGGGAGATGCTCGAGCGGCTGGGCGGCGAGGACGCAGGGCCCCGCCACAGTGTCTTCTTGGAGGATTCAGCGGGCTCGGAGCGCAGCCTCGACGCGCTGCGCTCGGCCGGGGCCAAGGCCCTGCGTGGCGTCAACGATCTCCATACTCGGATCGAGGCCACCGTCGCCGAGGTCGGTCTCGAAGACCCGTTCACCATCGTCTACACGTCGGGGACCACGGGCCGACCCAAGGGGGCGGTGCTCAGCCACAAGAACCTCGTCTATGAGGCCTGGGCCATCAAACACAGCATCGCCGTCGACCGCACGGACCAACACCTCTTGATGCTGCCCATGGCCCACATCTTCGCCCGCCACCTGCTGTGGGCGGCGGTCGAGAGCGGAGCGGTGACCGCGTTCGCGGACCACGGTGTGGCCTCGGCTGCGGTCGACATGTTGGAGGTCGCCCCGACTTACGTGGGCGCCGTGCCGCGCCTCTACGAAAAACTCCAGCTGGTCATCGAGGACGACTTCGCGGGTCGCAGTCGCCCCGAGCGCAAGCTGATCGCCATGGCCTTCGATATCGGACGCCGGGTCAGCACTTGCCGCCAACAGGGGAGGGCGATCCCGCCGGTGTTGGCGGCCAAGCACCGGCTCGCGGACAAAGGGGTGTTCGAGTCGATCCGGGCGCGCTTTGGCGGCAAACTCCGGTTCTTTGTCTCGGGAGCCGCGCCCCTGTCCCGGGACACCGCCGAATTTTTCCACGCTGCGGGCGTGTTGATCTTGGAGGGCTACGGGTTGAGCGAGACGACCGGCGCGACCAACGTCAACCGCCCGGACCGGTTTCGCTTTGGCACCGTGGGTCCAGCGTTGCCGGGTTGTGAGGTCCTGATCGGTCCTGACCGAGAGATCCTTTTGCGGGGCCACAACATCATGACCGGCTACCACAACCTGCCGGAGGCCAGCGCGAAGATCATCGACGAGGATGGTTGGCTGCACACGGGGGACGTGGGCGAGATCGATGAGGGTTTCCTCCGGATCACCGACCGGCTCAAAGACCTCATCATCACGGCCGGGGGCAAGAACATCGCGCCGCAGAAGCTCGAGAATCCGCTGCGCGCCCGGGAGGGCATCGCCCATGCGCTGGTCACCGGGGACAGGCGCCCCCACGTGGTCGCCCTGATCAGTCTGGACGAGGCCGAGATGATGGCGATCTCCGAGCGCGAGGGGCTCGGGTGTCGGGCCTACTCTGACCTCGCTCGGCATCCCCGGATCCGGGAGATCGTGGCCGGGTATGTCGCCGAACTCAACGCGGGTCTCCAGCGCTTCGAGACCATCAAGCGCTTCGCCCTGCCGAGCGCGCCCTTCGACCAGGATCTCGTCACCCCGACCCTCAAGCTCAAGCGTCGGGAGGTCGAGGCCCGACACCGGGCCCTGATCGACAGCCTGTATGTGTCCAGTCGCGGACCCGTGTCCACGCCGGGCGTCGAGGGTCGACAAGCGTGAGCCCAGTCCCACGGCACGGGAACGCTCCGAGGGTGGCGAGTGCTTGACCTCAGCGTCGCCGCGCGCTACCTACCCGACCCCGGCATAGCGCCGTGGCCGACCTTTGTAGGGCTGTAGCTCAGGGGTAGAGCGCTACCTTGACACGGTAGAGGTCGGCGGTTCAAAACCGCCCAGCCCTAAGAGCCCCAGGAGATACTCTCCTGGGGCTCGTTCTTTTTGGCCCTCGGCTGGTGTGGCCGCGTGTCGACGACGGCACCCTCGGCCGCGTCTGTGGGTCAAAAGGAAGGCTTGACGAAACCATACTTGCGGGCCAACGTGCCCGCGGCCGTGTATTGGCGCCGCGAAGGCACCGCACAGGCACTTTTCAGGAGAACACTACAATCGGACGTAAACGATCCAAGCCCGCACCACGCAAGCGGGAGACGCACCGAGTTGGACGACGGATTCGCGTTCGCGAAGTCCGGGTCATCGACGCCGACGGCAGCTCGCTGGGCATCATCCAGACCCAGGAGGCCATGCGGCGCGCAGACGAGCAAAGTCTGCAACTCGTCGAAGTCAACCCCAAGGCCACGCCACCGGTCTGCAAGATCATGGACTATGGCAAGTTCAAGTACGAGACTGCCAAGCGCGAGCGCGAGACCAAAAAGAACAAGAAGAGCCAGGAGCTCAAAGAGGTCAAGTTCAGGCCCAAGACCCACGACCACGACTTCGACTTCAAGGTGAAGCACGCGCGTCGTTTTCTCGAGGACAACAACAAGGTCCGGCTGCTGGTGCAGTTCCGCGGCCGCGAGATCGTCCACCCCGAGACCGGACGAGACGTGCTCAACCGGGTCATCAAGGCAGTCATGGATCTGGCGACCGTCATCCAGACACCCTCGATGGAGGGCAACCGGATGAGCATGATCCTGGCGCCCAAGGCGAGCCTCCGCGACAACAAGCCCCGGCCTTCTCCCACTCCAGCTTCGGCCAACAAGGGACGGAGCACGATGTCGGGCGACAAGCCCAAGTCGGGTGGATCGGCCACCGCGAAACCCAGCGAGAGCAAGGGCACGTCCAAGCCCGAGGCCGACGAGGCTCCGGCCGCGGCACCCGATCCAGGGCCCGCGGTGACCGACAAGGCCCCCGCAGCGGACAAGGTCCCCGCGGACAAGACCCCAGCACCGGCCAGCTGAGGCCAGTTTTCGAGACTACAGAATTTGCGCAAGGCGCGCTGCGGATGTCCGCAGCGCGCCTTGGTACCTTCACGAGGGAGGTGCCGGGTCGCCAGCGCACGACCTTGATACACCGGACACTTCGGTGTAGATATCCGGCCCCTCCACAGCTCGGCTACCGAGCTGACTCGGTTACCGAGATGGGGGCTGCACGAGCATCAGAGGTTCACTGCAATGCCCAAGATGAAGTCACACAGCGGGTCCAAGAAGCGCTTTCGCTTCACCTCGACCGGTAAGGTCAAGCGTCAGCACTCGCACAAGAACCACATCCTTACCAAGAAGGGCCCTGGCCGCATCCGCAAGCTTCGCGGGATGACGATTGCCTCGGAGCCCGATCAAAAGCGCATCACCGCGCTGCTGCCCTACGGAGCGAAGTGAGCCATGCCCCGCGCTAAACGAGGATTTAAAGCCCGCCGTCGTCGCAACCGCATCCGCAAAGCGGCCAGCGGTTTCCGCGAAGGTCGCCGCACCATGTACCGCCGTGCCATCGAGGCCGTGCACCACGCTTGGATGCACGCCTACACCGGGCGCAAACAAAAGAAGCGGACCATGCGTCGGCTCTGGATCGTCCGCATCAACGCGGGCGCACGCCAGCACGACATGAGCTACAGCCGCATGATGGACGGCTGCAACAAGGCCGGCATCGAGCTCGACCGCAAGGTCCTCGCGGACCTCGCCGTGGTCGACCCCGCCGGATTCAGCCGGGTCGTCGACGTCGCCCGGGCTGCACTCTGAGATCGACTTTCTAGCCGTGCAGCGAAGACCCGGGCCGAGTGCCCGGGTCTTTTGCGTTTGTGCCCCGCCCCCTCACTCACATCTGCATCCGTTAGCATCCGCGAGAGAACCGATGGCCGACGACACCTCCAGCCCCCAGACCCCCGACGCGCTGCTCCAGGCCGAGCTCGCAGCTTTCGAGGCTGCCCTGCCCGAGGCCAGTGACGACGAGAGCCTCTACGATCTCCAGGTTCGTTTTTTGGGCAAGAAGGGCTCCGTCACCCGCCTGCGCAAGCAGATGGGCAAGGTCGCCCCCGATCAGCGCAAGGCCCTCGGTATGGCCTTCAACACGGTCAAACAGGCGATCGAGGCCGGGTTGAGCGCGCGGGCGAAGAGCCTCGAGAGCGAGGCCCGAGAGCGAGAGCTGAGTCGCCGGGTCGACCTCAGCGCGATCTCCAACCGGTCGCGGGCGGGTAGCGTTCACCCGATTACGGCGACCCGTCGTGCGCTCGAGGCCGTGTTCCGGCGGATGGGCTTCGACGTCCTCGATGGTCCTCATATCGAGGTCGAGGACTACAATTTTGATCGTCTCAACTTCGAGTCCGAGCACCCCGCCCGGGACATGCAGGACACCTTTTTTGTCGATCCCCGTGATCCCCATGATCCCCATGATCCAGGCGGTCGGGGCTCGGACGAAGCGGCGCCCGAAATCGACGAGAATCTCCTGCTGCGTACCCACACCTCGCCGGTGCAGGTGCGGACCATGCTCAGCCACGCCCCACCGATCAAGATCGTCGCGCCGGGCAAGGTCTTTCGTCGCGACGACGACCCGACCCACTCGCCCATGTTCAACCAGATCGAGGGTCTGTATGTGGACCGGGGCGTGACGATGGCCGACCTCAAGGCGACCTTGTTCGGGTTCGTGACCGCATTTTTCGGTGAGGGGTTGAGTGTCCGGCTACGCCCGAGCTACTTCCCCTTTGTCGAGCCGGGGGCCGAGTTCGACATGCAGTGTCCATTCTGCGCCGGTCCAGGTACTGGCCCCGCTCCAGGGCTGCGGATCAACGCGGGCTGCAACCTGTGCAAACACACCGGCTGGATCGAGCTGGGGGGGGCAGGGATGGTGCATCCGGCGGTGTTCGAACACTGCGGGATCGACCCCGAGGTCTACACAGGCTGGGCCTTCGGCTTCGGCATCGATCGGATGGCCATGCTTCGCTACGGCGTCCCCAACCTCAAACACTTCTTTGAAGGCGACCTTCGGGTCCTGGAGCAGTTCCCATGCTGATCTCATGTCGGTGGCTCAACGAGCTGCTCACGGGGGCGCCGATTCGACTGGGGCCCCCAGCAACCCCAGCCGTGGCCATGGCCATGGCCATGGGGGGGCACGGCGCAGCGGCCTCCGAGGCGCTGACTCCCGCCCGGGTCGCCGAGTTGCTGACCAGCCTCGGCCTCGAGGTCGAGGGCTCGACCTCCTTCGCGCTCCCTGGCGTGATCGTCGGCGAGCTGCGGGCGGTCGAGCGCCACCCGAACGCGGACAAACTGTCTCTGGTCCAGCTCTTCGACGGCAGGGAGATCATCCAGGTCGTGTGTGGAGCGGACAACCTGCCCCCACCCGGTGGCAAGGTCGCCTTTGCCCCGGTCGGCAGCGTGCTGCCCGGGGACTTCGCGATCTCGGCGCGGGAGGTCCGGGGCATCGAGTCGCGGGGCATGATCTGCTCGGAGACGGAGCTCGAGATCGGTGCGGAGGGGGACGGCATCATGGTCTTGCCCAGCACCTGGGAGGCCGGTGCCGAGCTCCAAGACTGCGCGCCCGCGATCCTCGATACGATCATCGAGATCGCCGTGACCCCCAACCGACCCGACGCCCTCGGCCACATTGGTGTGGCCATCGACCTCGCGGTCGCCCTCGGCACGTCTACGCGCAGCCCCAAGGTCTGGGTGCCGCCGGCCGATCTGCCGGTCGACGAGTCGCTCGTCCAGCTGCGGGCCAAGGAGCGATGTGGCCGGTACTTCGGCTATGCGCTGACCGGGGCCGAGGTCGGACCCTCGCCCCTGGACCTGCAGGTCCGCCTGCACAGAGTCGGGCTGCGGGCGATCAACAATGTCGTCGATATCACCAACTACGTGTTGATGGAGACCGGTCAACCCCTGCACGCCTTCGACCGCGACAAGCTCGAGGGCGGTGGTGTGATCGTGCGTCGCGCGGCCGCCGGTGAGCCCATGACGACCCTCGACGGGACACAGATCGAGCTCGAGACCGACGACCTGGTGATCGCCGACGCCGTCAGGCCCCAGGCCGTCGCCGGGATCATGGGCGGGGCCGAGTCCACGGTCGAGGCCGACACAGGTGCCCTGTTGTTGGAGATCGCGTGGTTCGAGCCCCGCGGGGTTCGACGCAGCGCCAAGCGGCACGGTTTCCATACCGACTCCAGCCACCGCTTCGAGCGTGGCGTCGATGACGGTGGCAAGCTCGAACTCGCCGCCAAGCGAGCCCTGTTTATGCTCCGAGAGCTGACTGGGGCGAGCTGCGTGGCCGTTCGGGAGGCCGAGGGTGAGCGGCCGGCGGTGGTTTGTATCGACCTGCGGCCAGCGCGGATCAGCGGGCTCCTGGGCCTGCATATCCCCACCGACGAGGCGCGCCGGATCCTCATCGGGCTCGGTATTCGGGTGGATCGCGCGAGCGCCGAGCTGTGGCGCTGTACACCCCCGAGCTTCCGGCCGGACCTGCGCAGGGAGGTCGATCTCATCGAGGAGGTCATGCGCCACTTTGGTCTGGACAGGATCCCGGCCGAGCACAGCCGCGGCGGAGAGGTCCCCCGTCCGATCCCGGAAGACCCACAGCGTCGCCGGGCAGAGCTCCTCGCTGACGCGCTGGGGGGGACGGGGCTGCACGAGCATCTCTCGCTCGCGTTCACCAGCGAGACGGCGCTCGAGCCCTTCACCGAGATCTCGGCCGAGCGCCGGGTCCGGGTCAGCAACCCGCTGCGGGCCCAACTGGGGGTCATGCGCACCCATATGTTGCCCGGTCTGCTCGACGCCGCCGTCGTCAACAGCGGACGGCACGATCGCGAGCTGGGCCTGTTCGAGGTCGGCCGGATCTACTGTTGGCCGACCTCGAAGGACACGCTCGAGCTCGCAGGGGAGGGGCCAGAGGGTCCCACCGCCGCCGTCGACCGGAGGCTGCCGCGAGAGCCCGGTCGCGCGGCTATCCTCCGGGCAGGACGAGCTCAGCCGGGGGCTCAGCCTGAGGGCGGCCAGGTCCGTCGTGTGGTCTCGGATCTGCTCGAGGCGCTCGAGGCTGTCGGTCACTGGGCCGAGCCTCGACCGGGGCCGGCGGTAGGCTGGCTCCACCCGGGTGTTCAGGTTGGTCTTTGGTGTGGCGACCTCCAGGTCGGGGTCGCTGGCGAACTCCACCCCGACCTCGCGCGAGCACGCGATCTCGGAGAGCTCGAGATCGGCTTCGGCGAGCTGTGGCTCGACTGCCTCGATGAAGAGCAGGCGCCACAGTTTGCGGCTTGCCCGCGGTTTCCCTCGAGCGCCCGCGATCTCTCCTTGGACCTCGCCGACCGGGTCAGCGCGGCCGATGCGGTCGCAGCGATCGGGTCAGCCATGTCAGCCATGTCAGCCATGCCCGGGCACGATCCTCTGACCCTGGGTTCAGCCTCGAACGCCGCCGGCGTCCGCGGAGCGATCGAGGTCCGGGAGGCCTACCGGGGACAGGGCGTAGAACCCGGCCGGCAGGCCCTCTTGTTGCGTCTGCACTATCGGGCAGCTGAACGCAGTGTCACCGATGCCGAGGTCCAGGCGCTGCACGACCTGTTGGTCAGTGGCGCCTGTGAGCGCCTGCGCGCCCTCGACCCGGATCTCCGGGTCCGTTGAGGCTTCGACCGATACGCGGACAAGGGTTGAAAACAATCAACGATAACGAGCACTTGCCCCGTGGTCTGGCACGGGCGAGGATCAGGCCAGGAGAAACCCGATGACCAAGGCCGACATCGTAGACAGGGTCTGTGACCAAGTGGGTGGGTTCTCGAAAAAGGAGGCCGCCGACTTGGTCGACCAAGTGTTCGACACCATGAAGGCGGTGCTCGAGACCGGCGAGAAGATCAAGATCTCGGGCTTCGGCAATTTCGTCGTCCGCGAGAAGAAGCCGCGCCCAGGTCGGAATCCCCAGACCGGTGACGAGATCACGATCGAGGCCCGCCGCGTGCTGACCTTCAAACCGAGCAACGTGCTCAAGACGGCGCTCAACGACGAGTCCCGCTGAACGCAGACCCAGTAGACCATGCCCGGACCCAGCGAAAAAGACGCCCCCCGCAGTCGGGCAAAGGTCGACCAGACCTCTCGGTCGAAGGCTAAAACCAGGGCCAAAACTAAGACCTCAGGTCGCCGTGCGAAGGCGGACCTCGATCTGGGGACCGACAAGCTCTACTTCAAGATCGGCGAAGTCTCGGAGATCATTGGAGTCGCCGCCCACGTCCTCCGGTATTGGGAGAGCGAGTTTTCGGTCGTCAAGCCCCAGAAATCACGCTCCCAGCAGCGTGTGTATCGCCGCCGGGACGTGGAGAACCTGCTCCGGATCAAACAGCTCCTCTACGAGCGCAAGTTCACGATCGCCGGCGCCCGCCAAGAGCTCCGCCTGGGGGCCGCCAAGACCAAGCCGGCCGCGGTCAGTGGTGTGTATCAGGCTCGCCAGTCGCTCGGGCGGGTGCGGGAGCAGCTCGACCTGCTGGCTCAGGCGCTGCGTTCGGACCCCCTGTCCGCCGCTGCGGCCGATCCCTCCGCCTACGCGCGGGAAGCCCGAGCGGCGCGGGAAGCCGAGCGCCCTGCGCTGCCCCTGATCGAGCGTACGGAGCGCACCGAGCACGAGGGGTGAGCGTGAGCCGGCAGGTCAGCCGTGCCAGTAGAGGACCACGCCCGTCACCAGCAGCCAGATCGCAAAGTTGCCCATGAACAGCCAGTCCTTGAGCATCTCCTCGGTGGGGCTCTCGGCGTCGGGGCGGGCAGTCACGAGGTGGATGAAGCGGAGGATGCCGATGATCGGGAACGGCAGGGTGTAGATCAGCGGGGCGTCGCCGAAGTTCTCGGCGACGTGGCTGCTCTGGGTGTAGAGGCCGTAGACCACGGCCGTGAGCAGCGCGAGGGTGTGGAGGATCCAGCGCAGCGCGTCGGCCGAGTAGTGCTGGAGCACGGAGCGGGTCTGGGCGTCCGACTGGGCCAGCTCGTGGGCACGCTTGCCGAAACCCAGAAACATGGCGAGCAGGGCCGTCGACGCCAGGAGCCACGGGGACGGTGAGAGATCGATGACCACGGCTCCGGCGACCACCCGAAGCACAAAGCCGGTGGCGATCGAGAGCACGTCGAGGTAGGGGACCTTCTTGGTCTGAAAGCAGTACAGGATGTTCAGGCAGAAGTAGCCGCCCAAGGCAGCCGCGTACCAGGGAGAGAGCAGGACCGCGAGCGCGAGCGCGACGGGCATGACGACGATACTGAAGTTCCGCGCGAAGCCCACAGACAGGTCGCCAGAGGGGATCGGCCGGTTTCGCTTCTTCGGGTGCGCCCGATCTTTCTCGACATCGACGATGTCGTTGATGATGTAGACGCAGCCCGAGACCAGGCAAAACAGGGCGAAGGCTGCGGCTACGCGCAGCAGCGAGT
Organism: uncultured Nannocystaceae bacterium; assembly: GCA_964451725.1. Taxonomy (GTDB): domain Bacteria; phylum Myxococcota_A; class Polyangia; order Nannocystales; family Nannocystaceae; genus Plesiocystis. Next base: position 121,974 of record CAYVJQ010000002.1, read on the forward strand.
CGACCTCGAATAACTTCTGGCCGAACAGCAAGGGGACGCCGACGAAGGCGTTCTTGATCCACTGTTTAGGCCGGAGGGTCTTGATCAGGCCCAGGAGCACGGTGATCGAGACTATGGCACGCTGCCCTAGGATGTTCCATCCTCGTCCTGCGTGTGCGGCGGTCCTGGTGCCGCGCCGAGACGACAGCAAAGGTCATGAATCTGCCCGCAGATCCCGCTCGCTGGCGCGCCGAGTCGCGCCCCTCCCATCCTCGTGCCACCGCCCTGATCTCCCTGGTCTCCCTGGTTGGGATCCTCGGGGTCGGGGCCGGCCTCGAAGGTCGGGCCGAGGCCGGCACGCAGAGCGAGGTGCCGGTGGTGCTGAACTTCGAGGGCGCAGTCAGCTCCGACCTCGACGCGCCCCTGTGGACGGCCGGGGTCCTCGACCCTGCCGCGGGCCTGCCCGGTCGTTGGCAGCGCGAGCTCGCCCATCGGCGAGCGATCGCCGTGGCCAAGCGTGGCCGCGCCCACCAGGCCGCGCTGGCGATCTTGGGTCTGCCCCTGCTCTCTGGCGAAGTGCCCATGGCGGAGCTCGTGGCGTTCACGGACGGGATCCGCAAGGACCCGAGGCGCCACCCGCTGGTCCGGGCGCTGGCCGTGGATGTCCGGGCCCGTCTACACGAGGACGCGGGGGAGCTCAGTGAAGCTCGAGCGCTCTATGCCGACTCCGGGCGGGTGCTCTCGTGGCAGGTGGTCGGGCCGTTCGACAACGCCAACGGCGGCGGTCACAGCCAGGCCTTTGGACCCGAGCGCGATGCCTTCGCCCTCGGCCAGACCTTCGAGGGCAAGCTCGCGGGAGAGCCGTTGGCGTGGCGTCCCTACGCCCCCGAGGACACGCTGGGAGGAGGCTATCTCTCCTTCGACGAGTTCCTGCGTCCCAACGAGTATGTGAGCGCCTACGCGACGACCTGGATCGAGGTCCCCAAGGCCCAGACGGCGGTCTTGCACCTGGGTACCGGTGGGGCCCACAAGGTCTGGGTCGGGGACGCGCTGGTCGGGGCGGGCGAGTCGTACCGTCGCCCCGATCCGCTCCAGGATGCCTACGCCATCGAGCTCGAGGCAGGCTGGAACCGGGTCCTGATCAAGGTGGGCTGTGAGCAGGGTGCCTGGGGCTTGTTCGCGCGGGTCAGCGCGGCCGACGGGTCGCCGATCTCGGGGTTGCGGGCGACCGGGACCCCCCCGGTCTCCGCGAGCGCAGGGCTCCCGGTCGCTGCACCGACCGGCGACACCAGCGAGGTCGACCCCGATCGCCGGGCCCCGGCGCCCCCCCTGTCGCTGCGTCGGATGTTCGAGGATGCGGCCGAACCGGGCGGCAGCGCGCACAAGGGCAGGCCCAGGGCCAGGCACAAGGTCAGGCCCGAGGCTGAACTCGAACTCGCCGAGTTCTACCGGTGGACGTCCCCCTTCGCGCCCGAGGACTTCCGGGCCCGAGACCAAGCCCGGGAGGCCGAGTCGGCGCTCGCGTCACCGCGCAGCGCGCTGTATGTCGCGCTGCTCGAGGACGACTCCGGGCGCGCGCGCCTGGCCCTGGAGTCGGGTGTCGCCCGAGCCCGCGCGGCGCTCGCTGATCGGCCCGCGGGGGCCGGACCCGAGTCTGTGGAGGTCGCCGGGGTCCGCAGTGACCTCGCCCAAATGCTGATCGAGCTGGCCTACTCGAACGCGGCCCTGGGGCTCGAGCGCAGGGCCGAGGCCCTGCTCGAGGAGGCGGCCACGGTGGCCCCGGACGACGCGATGATCGAGCTCGCCCGGATCGAGGAGCTGGCCAGCGACGGCTTCGAGCTCGCGGCCCTCGAGTGGGTGGAGGACCTGCGCGCCCGTTACCCGCACTCTGCCCTCGTGCTGAGGGCCCAGGCGGACCGCCTCTACGACCTGGGCCGGGTGCGCGAGGCTCAGGCTCTGTTCGAGGAGCACAGCCGGGATCATCGGGGCGACGCCTCCGTGATCGAGCGGCGCATCGAGACTCACCTCCGGCTCGGAGAGGTCGACGCAGCCGTCACCCTCGGCCGGGCGTCGGTCGTGGCTGCGCCCGGCCGACCCCGCAACTGGCGACGCTTGGCCCGGCTCGAGGAGGCGGCCGGCCGCTACGACACGGCCCTCGCCGCGCTCAGCGAGGCCGTCGAGCTCGCACCCCAAGATCCCGAACTGCACGCGGCGCTCGGCTACCTGCAGAGTCGGGCCGGCGACCCAGGGGCCTCCGTGCTCGCCTTTCAGCGCAGCCTGGAGCTCAACGCTCAGCAGCCCGAGATCCGGGACCTGCTCTCGACCTTGGGCGAGAGCAGCGACGACGTGTTCACGCGCTACGCCGTGGATCTCGAGTCGATCGTCGAGGCGGTCGCCGACGAGCCCACCCCCGCGAGTTGGAAGGGACGCTCGGCCGCGATCTTGCACCGCATGGTGGCCACGCGCATCGGCTCCAACGGCCTCGGTGAACGCCTGGATCACCGCATCATCAAGATCCTCGACGAGCGCGGGATCGCCAGCCAGTCCCGCCACGACTTCGGCTACGAACCCGACGAGAGTTATGTCGAGGTCCGGCGCGCGCGTGTGTATCGAAGCGACGGTCGGATCGAGGACATCGGTGTCACCCAACACTACTCCGTGGGCAACGCCGGCTACCGCATGTACTACGACCAGCGCGGCGTCTCGGTCGAGTTCCCGGGGCTGCGGGTCGGCGACGTGGTCGAGGTCGCCTTCGTGCGCCGGGACGTGGCCTCCCGCAACAAGTTCGACGAGTACTACGGCGACCTCGTGCCGCTGGATGGGGTCGAGCCCAACCGTCACCTGGAGTACCTGATCGAGGCTCCGGTCGACATGGTGCTGCATGCCAACCACCCCCTCGAGCGGGTGGTCAGCGAGGACGGTGCGCGGGCCGTCCACCGACTCGTGCGCACCCATATCGAGGGCATCCGTCCCGAGGGTGACACGCCGGGGTGGACCGAGGTCGCAGACTACCTGCACGTCAGCACCTACGCGACCTGGGACGAGGTGGGGCGCTGGTACTGGGGCCTGGTCGAGGGCCAGCTCCTGGTCGACGACGCGATCCAAGGCGGGGTCGCCGAGGCCCTCGAGACCCTGCCCAAGGGGGCGAGCGAGCGAGACAAGGTCGCCGCTCTCTACCGCCACGTCATCAAGTCCACGCGCTACGTGGGCCTCGAGTTCGGCATCCACGGCTACAAGCCCTATCGGACCACGGATATCTACAACCGCCGCTTCGGCGACTGCAAAGACAAGGCCTCGCTGCTCAAGGTCATGCTCGGCGAGATCGGGGTCCAGGCCCACCTCGTGCTCGTGCGGACCCGGGACATGGGATCGATCGCAGCGCTTCCCGCGAGCCTCTCGGCCTTCAACCACGCGATCGTCTATGTGCCCAAGTACGACCTGTATATGGATGGGACGGCGGAGTTCTCGGGCGCCTTCGAGCTGCCCGCGGGCGACCAAGGGGCGAGCGTGGTGATCATCGAGGACGGGGAGGGGGCCAGCTTCCGAACCATCCCCTTCTCCGGTCCCGACCAAAACCACGCTCACTTCACCCAGGGCGTGCACTTGGCGGCCGACGGATCGGCGAGGGTCGACTACGACATGACCCTCACGGGGACGGGCGCCTCCAGCTGGCGCAGCGGGCTCGAGGCCCAGGACCAGCGCGAGGAGCGATTGACCAAAATGATCTCGTCGACCTACCCGGGCGCCTCGGTAGCCCGCGCCGCATTCTTGGGTATCGACGATGTGCTGACCCGGGTCGAGCTCGACGCCGAGCTCGACATCCCGGCCTACGCGACGGTGCTAGAAGGCGGGTCCAGCCTGCGCTGGCGGGCGCTCGGCCACGAGTCCGACCTGTTGCGGGGGTACGCTGCCCAAAAACAGCGCGTGCATCCGCTCCAGCTCGGGGTGCCCTCGCGGGAGAGCCAGCACATTCAATACACCTTGCCCCGGGGTCTGCGCTTCTCTCAGATCCCCGTCGAGGCTGAGGTCGAGTCGGCGTTCGGCCACTTCGAGCTGCGCGTGGAGGTGGCCGGACAGACGGCGACCGTCGACAGCAATATCGAGTTCAGGCGGGCGCGGGTCGAAGCGGCCGAGTACGCGGCCTTTCGTGAGTTCTTGGCGGAGGTCGACGCCGCCATGGCACAGAGCTTCGAGGCCGGGGAGGTACGCTGATGTCTGATTTTGGGTCCTCGAATCCCACTCCCACAAGGCCTCGCCGCCTGTCGCGGGTGGCCTTGCTCGCCGTCCTCATCACGCCCTTGGCCGCGGGCTGTCGACCGAGGGCGCACGATGCTCAGTTCGACAGCGCGAGCGCCAGCGACCACGCGAGGCGCCTCGAGCGGTGGTTGCTGAAACACCCTGACGACCACCAGGCGCGCCTCGATCTCGCCCACGTCTACTGGCTGCACCTCGGGGATGTGCGCAGCGCCACGACGCACTTCGATCGGCTGACCGCAGATACGGCGCTGCCCCTGGCCCGCCACGCCCGAGCGACCATCGCCAACCATCACTTCGATGCCGACCGGGTCTGGGTGGAGGCCAGCAAGCTGATCGCCGAGGCACCCGGGCACAAAAACCGTGACCTGCGGCGCCAGGCCATGGCCCTGACCGCCTCGGCCGCGCGCATGATCGACGCCAACTTGGGCCTGCGCTTGGGCGACGAGGACGCCTTCATCCAGTTTTTCGAGGGCTTGGATCTCGAGACTTACCCCGCCGAGGCGACCATCCAGTTGATCTCCACCCGGGCCCACATCGAGCGGGTGCGCGGGGGCGACTACCGGAGCCTCTACGCCCGACAAGGCTGCGTTCAGGACTGGCAGATCAGCGTGCTCGAAGGCTACCGAGGCGCCCTGGAGCTGGCCCGCATGCCGGCGCCCGGCGAGCCTGGAGAGCCGCCCTTCAAGCTCGATCCCGAGGTCTCCCACGCCGCCCTCTCGTGCGCCTTCCGGGTCTGGAACCCGGAGCCCGAGTCGGGGATCCGGCGCCTGCGGACCACGGTGGAGGTGCCCGGTGAGAGCTTGCGCCTGACCCTCTCGGCCCAATTTCCCACCCGAGTCTACGTCGACGAGGCCCTGGTCTGGGCGAGCGACCGCAGCGACCGGTTTCCGGTCGACGAGCCCGCGTTGATCGTGCCGACTGGACCGGGGCGCCACCGCCTGGAAGTTCGTACTGCGATCCCCAACGAGCGGGCCTGGGTGGCCGTGCGGGCGACCGACGCCCTCGGTCGCCCGCTCGAGATCTCGCCCGAGGGCGAGCTCGCCGATGCCTCGGGCGGCCTGCGCTGGCCCGAGGGCGCAGATCCCTTGGCCGAGGCCGACGCCCTGCTGGAGATCCAGCCGTGGACCGAGAAGGGCGGGGCCACACTCGGCCTGCGGGGGCCTGTATACGCGCCCCTGCGCAGCTACCTGGCCCTCGAAGACGCGCTCGCCGACGGGGACACGGACCGGGCGGAGCAGATCAGCGGCCCGCTCCGAGAGCAGGCCGACGGCTTCGCCAGCGCCCACCTTTTGCTCGCCGACTTCGAATTGATCGATCCGAGCCGGGGGCGGATCAGCTCGACGACCCGCCAACAGGCGGAGCTCGAGACCGCGCTGGAGATCGAGCCGAGTATGACCCGGGCGCTGCTCGGCACCCTCTCCCTGCGCCTGAATCGGGGCGAGGTCGCCGAGGTGGTCGAGGTCTTCGAGGCCCTCGATTCCGAACCAGAGAGCAGCGACGGGAGCGAGCGTGTCTCACTGGAGAACCTGCCGGCGGCGATCCTGCGCTACCAGACCTATCGAGCCCGGGGCAGCGAGCACAAGGCGGATCAGGCCCTCGAGCTCGCCGCCCTCTTGCACCCCGCGAGCTGCGACGTGCTCCTGGCCCGGCGCGAACAGGCCCGAGACCGCAACCAGGTGGAGGTCGAGGATCAGCTCGCCGAAGACCTGCGCAGCTGCCCGGGAAGCGTGGGCTTGCGCGCGCGCCTGGCCCTGCGTCGGCAACGCCTCGAGGTCGCCCGCGGGCTGTGGGCGCAGCGTCTGGATCAGATCCCCGACGACATGGACGCGATGGATGCGATGGCCGAGATCGCCGTCGCCGACGGACGCTACGACGAGGCGATCGCCTGGCACGAGAAAATGCTGAGCTTCGCCCCCTACCGGGCGCTCTCCCATATCGAGCTGGCAGATCTCTACGCCCAATCGAGCAGCCCTCGAGTCGCCCGCGAACATGTCCTGACGGCCATCGAGCGCTTCCCCCACAACTCGCGGCTGCGCGAGGTCGGCGAGCGGGTCGGGATTCACGACGCCCTGATGGACATGCGTCTGGACGGTCGTGAGGCCCTCGCCAGCTACCGGCGCGACCGGGCCGAGGGTCTGGCCAGCGAAGGGGTCAGCGAGGTCCTGCTCCTCGATCGTGAGGTCAGCATGCTCTACCCCAACGGTGGGCATCGGCACATCGTCCACCAGATGTTCCACCTGCTCACAGACCAGGCGATCGACGCCCACGGCGAGTTCAGCCAGCCGGGCGTGGAGCTGTTGACCATGCACTCGATCAAGCCCGACGGGAGCGTGGTCGAGCCCGAGTCGATCGCCGGTAAGGACGGCTTGAGCCTGCGCGGCCTCGAGATCGACGACGTGGTCGAGATCGAGTTTGTGTACGAGTCGGGCCCCTCGCCGGCGCTCCCTGGGCACATCGACCTGGGCCGGTTTCGCTTCCAGTCACCCGAGACCCCTTTTCACCGCTCCGAGTTGATCGTGGTGGTCCCCGCGGCGCTCGAGCCCGGGCTCGACATCGAGGCCCGCAACAACCCGCCGACGCCCCAGCGTCGGGTCCTCGATCTGGGTGCTGAGCCCGGCGGCAGCGCCTATGTGGCGCTCAGCTTTCGCGCCGATCAGGTCCCGCGTCTGGGCGCTGAGCCCCAGGCCCGGTCCATGCTCGACGAGCTACCCATGATCCAGGTCCAGGTCCCGCTGAAGGTCGAACATTGGATCGACAATCTGGCGATGGAGCTGCGTCCGGCCCAGCGCAGCAACCCGGAGCTCCGGGCTCTGGCCTTCGAGCTGACCGAGCAGTACGACTCGACCTACGACAAGGTCGACGCCCTGTGGCGCTGGGTCGTGGATGAGATCGAGGTCGCCGGAGACCTGAGTACGCCGGCCACGGTCACCCTCGGTGCCCGCCAGGGCAACCGCCTGCTGCTGCTGCGGGCCATGCTCGAGGTCATCGATGTGGACACGGAGCTGTGGTTGTTGCGCGATCGCTTCGGGCCCACGATCCGGGAGCAGGGCAACCCGTTGATCGACACCTACGACACGGCCATGCTGGCCGTGCTCCAGCCCGGGGCCCCGCCGCTGTTGGTAGGAACCTCCTCCGAGGTCGTGCCGCTGGGCTACCTCTCGCCCAGCTACGCGTCGGGTCGGGCCGTGCGCATTCAGCTCGAGGGAGACGAGGCGGCGGGTGGCTATGTCCAGGTGCCCGCCAACTCGAAGAAACACGGGGACCTGCGGCGTTGGGAGATCGAGCTGGAGCTCGACGCCCAGGGCAGCGGGCGGCTCCGGGGCCAGCTCGAGCTGCGCGGGATCGAGGCCATCATGTGGCGAGATGTCTTCGACCGGGTGGATGCCGACAAGCTCGGCGAGGTGTTCACCGACGCCGAACTCCGACGGATCCTGCCGATCGCCGGCCTCGACCTGGTCGACCTCGAATTCGAGAATGACTGGGACCTCGACCAGCCGCTGGTCGCACGATTCTCGGCGACCGTGCGCAACGGCGGGGTCGTCCAAAACGGGACCTTGGCGACACTCGCGGCCGCGGTCCCCCTCGATCAGGCGACAGCCTACACGCGCCTGCCCAGCCGCTGGAGCGGCATGGTCATCAGCTATGCGCCGGTGCTCGAGGCCAAGGTCACGGTCAAGCTCAAAGGTCGCAAGTTCAGCGATGTCCCGGGCGATGTCTCCATCGACGGCGCTCGGGGCAGCTATCGGCGCAGGGTCGTGGCCGGTGGGGTCGGGACCTCCGAGGTGGTCATCGAGAGTCGCTCGACCCTCGAACCCGGGATCGTGGAGGTCTCCGCCTACCGGGAACTGGCGAGCTTCGCCGCCGAGGTCCAGACGGCCGAACAGCAGCTTTTGGGCGCGCGCTGAGGCTCGAGCGCGCGGCTCCGGCTCAGTTGGGGTTGGAGTCGCCCGAGGCCGGCGTGGGGGCCGTGGCCGCGGGGCTCTCGAGCTCGCCGTCGAGCAGGCGGGAGGTCGGCGTCGATTTCGTCAGGACCTGAAATTGGTACCCGGGGAAGTCAGCCTCGAGCACGGACTGCTCGGCGGAGGTCCAGCGTCGGCGGGAACCGAGCTCCGGGGGGAGCACCCTGTCGCCTTCTATGGTGAGGGCGGCGTCGAATACGAGCCCCGTGTCGGCGGGCGCACCGATGACGCCGTGGGTGTCGTGGAGGTGGCGAACCAGTAGAGAGGGGGAGCAGCGCGGGGTCTGCCCTCGGATCGGGTCTGCACCGATCTCGCCTCCGAACGCACACAGCCGTTCCCAATCGACCTCGGCTCGCTCGCCTCCACCGACGCCGCTGATCCGGGACAGGGTCAAACGGATCCGAAGCAGGGGGGCCGAGCGGCCGGGGATCTCGACCAAGCTCGCCTCCCGGATCCCCCCGCCGATCGCCCCGCCGTCGGGGGGCGCCGGGGGGATCACCAGAAGCGGGTCGAGGAGGTCGTAACGGGTGGCCGCGCCGTCGTCCGAGGCGACCAGCAGCCAGTAGACCTGGCCCGTCTGACCGCCGAGGTGCAAGAGCCGAAAGTGGCCCAGCTGCCGAGCGTCGTCGAGGGTGCAGCGGCAGGCCTTGCCCTCGGTCAGCGGGCAGCTCTCCTCTTCGATGATCTCACACACGCGGACCGGGTCGAGATCCGAGGCGATGACGCAGCGACCCTGGGCGCAGGTGAGGGGCCAGGGGTCGGCGCCCAGGGCCAGGAGACGCGCGCTGACGCTGCTGTTGCCTGGGCGGACCGCGAGTGAGCGACGGTAGGCGCTCACGGCCTGCTCGGGGTCGCTCTGCCCCTCGGCGATCCGGCCGAGGTTGTACAGCAGCGCTCCGCGGCGCTCCCCGCTGCCAAGGGCGTGGCGCAGACCGGCGCGCGTGGCTCGACGGGCGAGGGGCAGGCGCCCCGCCAAGAACGCGGACCAGCCGAGCTCCGAGAGCACGGTCGGGTCGTCGCGGCGGGTCTCGAGCGCGAGCTGGAAGACCTCGATGGCCTGTCGGTAGTCGCCCTGGCGCGTCAAGCTGCGACCGCGCTCGAGCTTGGCCGCGTCGGTGGCCAGGAGCGCGGCCGCCTCGCTCCGGCTGCGCGCAGGGGAGACCTCGAGGGTGGCCGGTTCCAGGGTCCCTGCTCCTGCCTGGTTGGAGAGGACCGGCCGCAGCTCGAAGGTTCCGGCGGCCGACGGAACCACGCGAAAGTCGAAGCGAACTCGCTGGGTGCCGGGGCCGTCCTGGGGACCCGTGATCTGGCTGTCGTCGAGGCGCTCAGATCCGACCAACTCGATGGCGAGGGAGGTGTCGCTGGTGATCGCTACCGCAGGAATGTCGTCGAGGTCCAAGTCGCCCGCGACCCTGACCACGACGTGCACACGCAGGGCATCGCCGAGCTGAACCTCGGGGGTCCGCAGGCGCAGCTCGACGATCTCGGCTGTGTCGGTGTCGGGCGCGCTGGCCCCCGAGGCCGACAGATCGAGGGCGGGACCTCGGTCGACGCCGACCTCAGCCTCAGGCTTCGCGCCTGCGGCCTCCCGGCTCGCGCCCTGGTCGTTGCAGCCGCAGGCCAGGGCCACCAGCGTCAGCGCTGCGAGCGACGGCGGACGCCAGGATCGAGTTCCAGCGCGTCGAGACACCCCCATAGTTTAGCAGCCGAGGCGGCGCCGGGACCACGGGCGATCACATCGCCCCGCCAGTCTCGATCAGGGCGATGTGGGCTCGAAATGAAGCGTGAACTTCAGCGTGGACGACCCCGGGTCGCCGGGGTCGTCCACGGCCGGCAGACGCAGCCCGATCAGCCGTTCGCGCGCACACGCTTCGAAGGCCTCGACCTGGGAGGCGCCTAGAGGACGGCGTCCACGGGTGAGCTGTACATCCTCGAGCTCACCGCTGTCGAAGGCCAGGCCGACCGTCACGCCGGACTTGGGCGCGGGGGCCTCGAGCTCGGGCATACACGCGAGCAGCGACTCGCCGGCCCGGTCGAGGCGGACCTGGACATCCTCTCCGATATCTCGGGCGGTCGTGGGGGTTACGACGGTGACGCGCCAACGGGTCCGCGCGAGCGTCAGGCGCAGGCCCAAGCGGCGGTCGGCCTCGGGTTCCACAGGGGGGCTGGGTAGGTGCGCAGGCTCGGGCGTCCAGCCCACCGCTGCGAACGCCGGGTCGAGTCCCCCCGTCAGCGCGCCGAGGAGATCGACGACCTGTCGGTGTTGGACGTCTGTGGCCAGCACCAAGGTCAGGGCGCGCTCGCGCGGGTAGGCGAGGTGGAGGCGTCGAGCGACCGCCTGGACCTCGGAGGGGAGACTCGGCGCCTCGCTCAGCCACCGCCCGTCGACGCGAAAACGGGGCCCGCGGCCACCCAGATGGATCTGAATCCGAGCCTCGCGCAGGGCTCGGGCTCCCGGACCGAGGTCGTCGGCGCGCGCGATGTAGAGCGGGAGCGCGAGGACGACATCGGCATCGGTATCGGTATCGGTATCGGTATCGGTATCGGTATCGGTATCGGGGGTCCGGGGCAGGCGAGGCTCATAGACCGCGAACTCGAGGACCGCGGCGCGAGCGAGAACCAAGCTGGAGAGGGCGCTCGCGTACTCGGGTGCGGGCAGCTGGGGATCGGCGGCGACCAGCACGATGCCGCGACCATCGCGGGCCAGGAGCCCCTCGACTCCGGCGACGACAGAGGTGGATCCGACTCCCGGCGCCCCCACCTGGAAGCTGCGCTCGGCCTCGGCCCCCGGGTCGAGGACGAGCTCGCCGGGCCGCAGCAGGACGACGGGAGCGAGGCTCTCGCGTTGGGCGGTGCCGCGGGTGAGGGCCGGCAGCACCCAGCTCGGGTCTCGACGCTGGGGGAGGAGGGCGTGGATGGTCTCGCGCAGCTCCTGCTCCCCGGCCGCGCGCGCCTGGGTGACGGGCTGCCACAGGGGCCTGGCGGCGAGCGCGTCACGGTGCTCGAGCAGCAGGTCCCAGAGCACGCCGGGCCCGGGCAGAGGCGGTTGGGCGTGAGGGGAGAGATCGTCCAGCCACGCCGAGATGTCCTCGCGCTCGGCGTAGAGGGCGTGTACGGCGACCTCGTCCCGGAGCTCCGGCCCGCTCTCGACGGCCCCCGAGAGCACACCGTAGATGTGATCGTAGATTCGCCAGTGGGCGTTGTCGGTGAGCCGGGGGTGTCCGGTCTCGGTCAGCACGCGGTAGGCCAGGGTCTGGACCGTGAGCGCCTCCGCCGAGTCCGGCAGGAACATGTCGGCGCTGAGCAACATGATGGCGTCGGCCACGAAGGTCGACGCGTCCTCACTGAGTGCCTCGGGATCGCGCGCCGCCAGATCCTCGAGGGCGTAGGCCTCGTCGAGGAGACGGAGCACGACCTCGCGGCTCGCGTCGATCCCCCGTGAGCTCGAGTAGCCGCCGAGGGCCGCCCACAGGACCCCGCGCGCGCCCTGGTCTCCAGCGAAGCGAGCGGCATCGTAGAGGTCGAGGAGTCGGTCCAGGCGCAGGACACGGCCCTCGGGCCCGGCCTCGGCCAGGACCTGCAGACGAGCCTCTACATCGGCGCTCGGGCCGAGCATCGGTTCGTCGATCCAGCCCTGGGCGACCAGCTCTGCCCCGGGGTGATCGCTGCCCCGCGAACTGGATGAAGCGCAGCCGCCCACGGCCAGCACCAGGGTTACCCCAACGCAGGCGAGGCCCCGGGCCCGCGTGCCCACAGGGGTGCTCTGAGCGAAGCGCGCCGGGGGGCATCCAACGGGCAGGGGTTCCACAGGGGAGAGCGGAAGGAGTACAGGCATTGGATCCAGGGCGGCGATCGGGGCGACGCGGGGCACAAAAAGGCGAGACATGAGGGGCCGTCCGAGGTTCCGAGGTCCCTGCGAACGACCGTCTGGACCTGTCGTTCGCAGGGGAGTGGGTGTGTGGAGGGGTGCGCGCGGAGCCCGTGGCCGTGTCTTCGACCTGATAGCATGTCGGGCGCGGATGATCTCAGCCCTTCGTCGACATCGGGTCGCCCCGCTCCGGGCCCGACGCAAGCCGCCGGGCGACACTCGGGAAACCCCGGGCGAGAGCGGTGGTCCGCGGCGCGTCTCGGGTCTGGTCTCGGGGTCGCGGCGGCTGCTCGCGCTGTTGGCCGTGGGAGCCGGTTGTTGGCTCGGCGGGTCGAGTCAGGCCCACGCAGCAGAGGTCCACGTGGGCGCCCGGACGATCGGCGAGGGCTACGTGATCGTGGCTCCGGGGGCCACACCCCGGTTGATCCGTCGTCGACGTCTGGTGCAGTACGTCAACCTCGGGGTCTACGAGCTCCTGCCCCCGACCCAGGCCGATCAGTGGCGCCGCGCACCCGAGGACGGGCAGATCGAGATCGTCGCGTCGATGCGCCTGCGCCACGACTTCGGTGAGTACCTCAGCGATGCGGGCACGCGCTCCGGGCCGGCCCTCGAGAGCCTCGACGGCCGCCAGATCGACCTGCTCTACGGCTACGTTCAGGGCAGAAATATCGGCGGTGTCTTCGACTTTCGGGCGGGTCGCCAATTCGAGCTCAGCGGCCTCGACTGGTACGCCTTCGACGGCGGCTGGGTCCGCGTCAAGACCCCGGCCAAGCTCGGGCTGGAGGTGTTTGGTGGCCTCCAGGTCAACGGCGCGCAGGCCTTTGGGTGGCCGACCTGGGCGCTCGACGGGACCGGGGGAGACGAGCCCGCGGACCGGGCCAGCTCCCCCATGCTCGGCGCCGCCATCTCGGTCGTCGACGTCCCGAGGGTCCACGCCCGGCTCGCCTACCGACGGACCTTCACCCCGGCGCAACTCAACCGAAAGATCCTCGAGGCGGGCGAGGACGGCAGCACCGAGGATCTGGCCAGCGGCGTCGATCAAGAGTTGGTCTCGGCGACCGTGGACCTGCGCCTCTTCGAGGGTGTGCTCACCCCCTTCGCGGCGCTGCGCCTCAACCTCGGCACGCTGCGCATGGACGATATTTCGGCGGGCGCCGCCATCGCGATCTCCAAGCGCCACCTGATCCGGGCCCAGTATCTGCGCACGGTCCCCCAATTCGACCTCGACTCGATCTTCAACCTGTTCGCCGTACAGCCGATCGAAGATGTGCGCATCAGCTACCAGATCAGAGCCGGCGGGGGATGGACCTTGCTCGGTCGCGGAAGCCTGCGTCTGTTTCGAGAGCAGTTCCCCGAGCGCGAGGTCGACCTCGGTTGGACGGCTGCGCTCGCGGTGACGCGCCAGGGCCGACGCAGCGCGCTTCGAGTCGACACCTTTGTGCAGGGGGGAGAGGGCGGGACGCGGGCAGGGGGCAGCGTCGACGGCCAGATCCGCGTGGCCGCGGACCGGATCGGTGTGGACCTGCGGGCCTACTTCACCCGCTACGACGACGACCTGGTCGAAGACCGAAGTGGATGGGGGCTGGGCCTTCAAGCCGGCGCCGATTTTCAACTTTGGAAGGGTGTGCACTTCACCATCCTGGCGGAGGAGCTGCTGACACCCGCATTGACCCACGGCTTTCGTGGACTCGGCATCTTGAGCCTCGACTGGGGTCTGCGCGTGGGGAGGCGGACATGATCCCGCGTCCGGACGGCAGTCGAGGCGGGTGGGCCAGGATCGAGATCGGGGTCGTCGCTATCTTGGCGTTGGCGTTGGTGTCTGGGCTCGGGCTGTTCCAGATCGGCCAAATTGGGGCGCTCGCGGCCCCGGGGCGACCCGACAGCGCCGTCCCGACCACCGTCGGCCGCAGCGAGGGCCCGCGGCGCCCCGGTGGCCCCGTCTACCCCCAGCAGGACATCCGGGTCCGCATGGATCACGGTCTGCACCTCGCCCAGGGCATGCGCTGCGCCCAGTGTCACCAGAACATCGGCACCAGTGCTCTGTCCTCACAGAACGACCTGCCGACGGGCGAGTCCTGCGATCTGTGCCACGGCGACCAGCACCCGCGCGGGGCCGAGGGCGAGGTCGCCCACTGTGCCGACTGCCATACGCGTGTCGACGGCCAGCGGGTCACCGCGACCACCATTTTCCCCAAGCCCAACCTGATCTTCTCCCATCGAGCCCACGCCGCCCGGGGAACCGACTGCGACGCCTGCCACGGAGACCTGAGCCGAGTCCAGCGCGCGACCTTGGCCGACCTGCCTAGCGAGGCCGACTGTCTCGGTTGTCACGACGGTCGCCAGGCCAGCGATCACTGCGCGACCTGCCACCCCTCGGGCAAGGACGGCCGGCTCCAGACCACGATCGGCGACGACCCTGTCGCGCCCAAGCTCCTGCCCCGTGGCGCCGCCGCCCGAGGGGCAGCCCACGACCTCGCCTTTGTCGAGGATCACGTCGGCATCGCCAAGGCGAACCCCGAGCTGTGCGCGAGCTGCCACGGTGACGACTTCTGCGCGGATTGCCACGCCGGGCCGATCCGTCCGATGCGCCTGCACGCGGCCGACTACCTGACCAGCCACGGCCTCGACGCGCGCTCGGCCGTGAACGACTGTTCGAGCTGCCACCGGCTGCAGAGCGACTGCAAGGCCTGCCACACCCGAGTGGGGGTGACGACCGCCAGCGAGGGGGGAGAGGAGAGCGCGTTCGGGGTCGGGTCGGCCCTGCGCTTTCACCCTGGCGACTGGGCGGGGGCACCGGGCGCACTCCAGGGCCACGCCGGCCCTGCGCAGCGCAACATCGCAGCCTGTGTCAGCTGCCACGACGAAGACACCTGCCTGGCCTGTCACGCGACCACCAGCGCGGCCACCCCCGGGCTCGACGTCAGCCCGCACGGTGCCGGGTTCGCCAACTCGACCCGATGCACGGTCCTCGAGGCCCGCAACCGCCGGGTCTGCCTCAAGTGCCACGCCCCGGGGGACATCGCCCTGGGCTGTCGCTGATCGGGGCCTCAGTCGCTGGTGCTCAGGGTTCCGGTCGTCGTCCCTGAGGTCTCGGTCGCCGCGACCGGTTCGGTCGAGTCTGGCGCGGCCTGGAGCGCGGCCTCGGCCTGCTCACGCGAGGGAAAACTCCGGGCGGCAGCGTTCGCCGCGATCGGATCCAGGGCGATGCGGCCCTGTCCCGGCAGGGGGCTGAGCGTGGCCCCGTCGATGCTGAGGCCCGCCTCGGTCCGGGCGCAGTGTTCGGCACCGACCACATCGCTGTCCCAGCTTCCGAGCATCTCTGCGTGCCGCCGACATTCGCCGGCGGCGTCGATCACATAGTGGTGTCGGCCCACACACACGAGCTGCGAATCGTCTTTGGCCATGACCGCGACCGCGCCGGTGTGGGTCACGGAGGGGACCCCGTCGATGCTGACCATCGCCCGCTTGTGTGCGTGGCCCTGCTCGTCCAGGAGGCGCAGCGAGCACGGACTCAACAGGCTGAGCCCATACTCGCGGACTCGGCTGTGGCGGTCGACGATGCTGAGGGGACTCGAGCCGACCTCCGAGGGCGCCCCTACGACCCAGACCTCCCGCTCTCCAGAGACCTCACTGTCGATCAGCCAGACCCCTTCGAAGGTATGCAGGTCCGGCGCCGGGAAGGGGACAAAGTCGGCTGGCATCTCCGGCACGGGGCGGTTCCAGGGTTTCTTCGCTTGTTTGCGGGCCGCCGCGCGCTCGGCCTTTGCGCTGGTCTCCGGGGCCGGGCCCATCGGTACGGGGCTGCGCTCCGAGGTCCCTCCACCACAGCCGCCGGCGAGCGCGAGCAGGACACCCGCGAGCCACACAGCGCGCTCCGAGGGCAGGGTGTTCGAGAGGACAGGGGCGAACGCGAGAGACGCCATCACCGGACATCATACAGATCGGGCTCGGTCTTTGTCCGAGCTCAGCCCCGGCCGAGGAACAGGTTCCGACCCAAGCCCGCGCGCCCGGCCCCGACCACGGCGCCCGCGGCAGCCCACCCGGCCGTGAACTCGCCCTCCACGCCGAGCCCCGGATAGGTGAGCCGAGACGCGAAATACAGGTTCTTGACCCCCGAGGAGTGGGGGAGCACGCCGACGCCCAGGCTCGGTTCGCCCCCCTCCAGCCGATACAGGGGCGCGGGAGTCAGCCGCAGGGCCGTGTCTTGGCCGTAGTCGACCAGCCTGCGACCTCGGCCATCGGTCGCCTCACGCCCGTCGTGGGGGGAGTGCAAGAGGGAGATCCAGGGGCGGGCGAAGGGCAGCACGCCACGCTGGTCGAGGGCATCCAAGATCCGCTCACGCATGTCGTCCAGGGGTTCGTCCGGGCCCACGAGATGGGTCACCGAGATCCGACGCTTGCCCTCGGCCGCCGCGCTGGTCCGCAGGTAGGTCAGGCCCACGCCGTCTCGCTCGAGCCACGACGCCTCGGGGATGCAGATCGCCGTGCCCTCGAAGCCCGGGCCCAGGCCGCGCTCGTCGATGTCGATGTGCAGCACGTAGCGGCGCGCGGCCGTCACGATGTTGGCGAGGCTGACCTGGAGCGGTGCGGGCAGGGAGTCGGCGACCAGGGGGCCGTCGATGAGGTCCCGCGGATCGCTGGCGATCAGCATGTGGTCGCAGCCGTAGCAGTCGCGTTTGCCCAGCAGGCTGATCCCCGTGACCCGGCCGCGCTTGAGCAGGACCTCGCCCACACGCAGGTTCGGTTTGACCTCGCCACTCTTGAGCTGGATGCGCTGGATCAGCTGCTCGCGCAGGCCGCTCGCGCCCCCCGCTCGGTCCGTGGGTCCACGGCTCCACAAGCTGGCGATCCGCAGGCTCGCCGCCTTGCCGAGCTGGGAGGGCACCAGGTGTTGGACCCAAGGCTCGATCGCCCGGGCCTGCTGGCGGATCGGATGGTCGGCGGGCAGGGGGGCGAGCTCGTCGACGTTGGCGTCGGGGAGCTCGCTCGATACCCGGTTGAGAAACCGCCGGGCCCAGAACCCGTCGGCGACCAGGGCGTTGTCCGAGGCCAGGAGCTCGTCGAGGAGCGCGTCGGTAGCCTGGCTCCACTGCGCACGCTGGGCCCAGGCCTCGGCGATCGGGTCTCCAGGCCACTCCCGCTCGACCTCTCGGATCCAGTTGCCGCCGTCGGCCTCCCCGTCCAGGCGGTGGCCGGGCATGACCCAGTGACGCAGCTCGTCGAGCTTGCGGTGCTCCCGGCGGATCTGAGTCCACAGCCCCAGCTCCTCGAATACACGCCGGGCCGCGGGGCAACTCAGGTGCATGAGCGGCGCCGTGTCGAGGGCGAAGGGCCGCCGGCCCAAGCGATAGGCCCCATCGATGGCGCCCTGAGGGATCACCAACACCCGTTTTCCTCGCCGGGCGACGAGCGCCGCCGAGACCAGCCCCGCGAGGTCGGTGCCGATCACGATCAGGTCGTAGTGGTTGGTCGTCGCCGCCACGGCCGGGGATCGTAGCAGTGTTTCAGGGCAGTCTGGATTCGTCCCCGATCAGATCTGCGAGGCGTCGGGCTCCCGCTCGGGACCCGCCTCCGAGGACGATGCGGCGAGGGCCAAGGCGGCCGCGAGGGCCGTGAGCACGCTGTAGTCCAAGACGGCCTTGGGTCCCAGGGAGAGCAACATGGCGAGCGCGAAGCTCCCCAGCAAGACCGCGCTGCCCACGGCAGCCCACCGAAGTCGAAACCCGAGCGTGAGGGCGAGGGCGAGGGCGATCTCGAGAACGGTGGCGAGGCCGCCGAGGACATCGCTCAGACCGCGGGGCAAGCCGGCGAGCAAAACGTGTGTGTACGCCAAGAACGCGGGGTAGTCGCCCCACGCCACACCCTCCATGCCCGGGGGTCCCCACAGGCCCAGGCGATCGGCGACCGCAGAGAGAAACGCGGCGGCGAGGGTAAAACGAAGCACGAGGAGGATCACCCGCTGCACAGACGGGGTCGCCAATACACGATCGAGGCGAGATTGAGCTGCCGACATCGCGCTAATGTTGGGCTCCGGTCGAGGCCGGTGTCTTGGACAGATGCGACAAATCAGGCCCATCATCCGTGCGCCGAGCGCAGGCCTGGCGGTCTATGTGCGCAACTATTGGTGGGTCGGGCCCGCGGCCGAGGCCCGGTCCGGGACCATGCAGGCCGACGGCGACGTCGGCTTGGAGCTCGCCGTGCATCGGGTCGAATCTGTGGCCGGCCCGCCCCGACTGGCCACGGGCGTGCTTTGTTGGGATGGACCCTGCACCCAGGCCCGAAGCGTGGTTTTGGAGCCGGGGCGGGGGCTCTTGGGAGTCCGGTTCTTCCCGGGCGGTTTCTACCGCCTGTTCGGGATGGCTGTGCGCAGCTCGCTCTCCCGGGCTCTCGAGTGTACGCCTCTCGAACTCGCAGACGCGGTTTCGCAGTCGCGCTTCGCAGGTCTGGGTGAGCACGAAGAGACGGCGCGCGCGACCTTCGAGGCCCTGCTGGTCCCCCGAACATCCAAGGTCGAGGCGCTGCATGAGTCGGTCGAGGACGCTCTGGCAGCGATCGAGGACACGGAGGGGAAGGTGACGCTCGAGCGAATCGTGCTCGAGTCGGGTCTGAGTCGCCGTCATTTCGAGCGCCTCTTTCGTACCCAGATCGGCCTGACCCCTGGTCGCTATCTTCGCCTCCAACGGCTCAACGCGGCCCGAAGCCGGCTCAAGGCGGGAGCGCCATCGTTGGCTGGGGTCGCCCGGGAGTGTGGCTTTTTCGACCAGTCCCACCTCAATCGAGAGTTCCGGCGCAGCCTGGGCGACTCGCCGCGCCGCTACCGAAACCGCGATCGCTCGGATTGACCACGCCGCCCCGAGTCCGGCCCCCGTGCGCTCGAGTCGGGCGTGGACAGGGATGGGTGGGGGCGCACTGTGACGGGTAGATGGTCGAATTCTCGATTCGCTGCACCTGTGGCTCGCTCACCGCCGTCGCCAGCGACGTCTCTCCGACCACGGTCAACCGGGTGGTCTGCCACTGTCTGGGGTGCCGGGCCTATGCTCAGGTCCTGGGCCGGGCCAGCGATATTCTGGATCAACGAGGGCTGAAGGCGTCGTCGGCCGCACCTCAGCGCGGCTGCGGATGACGACCGTCCGACCCGCCTACCAGCTGGGACCGGTCGACATGCGGACTTGGGGGGCATCGGCCTGACCACGCTCGACGACACGACCGACGACGAGCGCAGCTTGCCCCGCGCGCTCGCAGGCCTCGGAGACCTCGGAGACCCGGGCGGGATCCACAAACAGGAGCATCCCGATCCCACAGTTGAAGGTCCGCAGCAGCTCCGGCTCCGGGACACCCGCGCGGGCCACCGCTCGGAGGATCGCCGGGAGCTCGAGTTCCCCGAGCTCGAGCTCGACCGCCAGCTGCTCACCAAAGGCGCGCGGCGGGTTCTCGATCAGCCCACCGCCGGTGATGTGGGCGGCCGCGTGTACGGCCCCGAACTCGAGCCCGCGCAGGTTGGCGAACGCCGGCTCGTAGATCCGCGTCGGCTCGAGCAGGGCGTCGCCCACGGTCTGCACACCCGACTCCAGCGAGCCGCCGGGCAGTGGGTCGTCGAGCTCGAAACCCGCGTGGTCCTTGGACAGCAGGGCCTTGCGGGCCAGGGAGTAGCCGTTGCTGTGCAGGCCAGAGGAGGGCAGGGCGAGGACCACATCTCCCGCCGCGGTCTGTGCCGGCGCCCAGATCAGAGCCCGGTCGACCACACCCACGGCCGTCGCCGCCAGGTCGTAGTGGCCTTCCGCGTACATGCCCGGGAGCTCCGCCGTCTCCCCACCGAGCAGGGCGCAGCCAGACTGGCGACAGCCGGCGACCACACCCGAGACGATCTGCTCGATCTTCCGGGGGTCGAGGCGCCCGGTGGCCACGTAGTCGAGCACGAAGAGGGGGCGGCCGCCCGTGCACAACAGGTCGTTGACGTTCATGGCGACCAGGTCGATGCCGACCGTGTCGTGTCGGTCCATGGCGATCGCAACCAGCAGCTTGGTGCCGACCCCGTCGGCACAAGATACGAGCACCGGCTCGGCGAGCCCGGTCGGCAGGGACATGAGCCCCGCAAAGCCCCCGAGGCCGTCGAGCTGCTCGGGCCGTCGGGTAGTCTGGACCAGGGCCTTGATGCGACGGACAGCCTCGTTGCCCGCCTCGATGTCGACCCCGGCGCTGGCGTAGGTCAGTTCGGACTTGCCCGCTGTCATCGCTGCCGGCCATACCAAGGCCGGGGGGGGGCCGCAAGCCAGGGGCGGGACCCGGGCTCGAGCCCTCTCAGCCGAACAGGCGCGCCAAGATCTGTGTCATCGCGCCGCGACAGGCCAAGCTGCTGTCGGTCGTCAACCAGCGCTCGAAGCGGTCCATCAACTCGATCGTGATCGTGGGTTTGTCCATGAGCAGATCGCGGGGGCGCCCCTCGGGTTCGAGCAGGGGTCGGAGGCGCTCCGCGTACTCCTCGAGCAGCGCCATGTACTCCCGCTTGAGGTGGCCGATGAGCTGCTGGCGCGCCCATTGACCGATCTCGCGAAAGCTGCGGTCGACGAGCACGTCGACATCGGCCGGCGGGACCTGCATGTAGGCGGTGTTGGGGAGGATCCCAAAGCCGTTCATGAGCATACTGGCGAGCTCCAGTGCGCTCCGGTCTTCACTGCGCATCACGGGCCACGCGGTGGGCTCACGCAGGACCAAAAACGCGACGTAGAGGCCATCGACCGAGTAGCCGTCGGCGACCCCGACGACCTTGCGCATCGCCGTCCCGCTGTAGCGCTCGAAGATGTGTTGCAGCGCGCGGCCGATGGAAGCCAGGGCTCCCTGGGGTATCTCCGAGTCGACTTGGGGCAGGTCCGCGCGCCGCGGGTCCAACGCGGATCTGCCTGGGTTGTGGAGACCATCCGAACCCCCTCGCTGCCAACCTTGCTTCACATCGACCAGGGCCTGACCACCTGGAGGTCGCGCGCTCTGTCGAGTCCACGCTTGCCAGGGAGCTTCGGCGTGTGGATCATACCCTCCGCTCGCCCA
The DNA here is from genome assembly GCA_964451725.1 of uncultured Nannocystaceae bacterium. Taxonomy (GTDB): domain Bacteria; phylum Myxococcota_A; class Polyangia; order Nannocystales; family Nannocystaceae; genus Plesiocystis. The sequence continues at coordinate 143,079 of CAYVJQ010000002.1, forward strand.
CCTCGCATGGGTCAGCACAGAAAACAGACCATGGCTTGGTGGCGACGAAAAAAGGACGCACTCGATCGACCCGAACCAGGAGGGAAAATCTCGGTTCCCCCTGGCCTCTGGACCAAGTGTGATGCCTGTGGCGAAATCACCTACACCGAGGAGCTGATCCAGAATCTCAGGGTCTGTCCCGAGTGTGGACATCACCACGTGATGCCCACCGACGAGCGGGTCGCGGCGACCATCGATCCTGGAACCTGGGTCGAGATGGACGCCGAACTCGAGTCTGGCGACCCCCTCGGGTTCGTCGACAGCAAGGCCTACTGCGACCGGATCGTCGCCGCAAAGCGCAAGAGCGGGCGGCTAGACGCATTTGTGGGGGGTATCGGCAAGATCGACGGGGTCGACGTGAGCGCCGGTTTCTTCGCCTTCGAGTTCATGGGCGGCTCCATGGGCTCGGTCGTCGGTGAGAAGTGTGCGCTCGTATTCGAGCGCGCGCTCGAGCTTCAGCGGCCCGCGCTGGTGTTCTCCGCCTCGGGTGGGGCCCGCATGCAGGAGGGCATCTTGTCGCTCATGCAGATGGCCAAGACCTCGGCTGCGCGCGGCCGGCTGCGCGAGGCCGGCCTGCCCTATATCTCGGTGCTCCTGCACCCGACTACGGGTGGGGTCGCGGCCAGCTTCGCGTTTCTCGGCGACATCATCATCGCCGAGCCCAAGGCGCTGATCGGCTTTGCTGGTCCTCGGGTCATTCAACAGACCATTGGACAGGAGCTCCCCGAGGGCTTTCAGCGCAGCGAGTTCCTGCTCGAGCGTGGGATGGTCGACCGCATCGTCGGTCGCCTGGAGCTGCGTGAGCACCTCGGTCTGATCATGCGCCTGCTGGGCTTTGGTGACGATCGGCCAGGGTCCGAGCCCGAGCCCGAGCCCGAGGGTGGCGAACCGGCTCGGGGCGCGACAGCCAACTGACCAGCCTCGACTCCCCCGGGACTGCGATGGCCTCGACCCCAGCGACCCCTGACCGACCTCGCCAAGGGTGGAGGGCCGTCCTGTTCGCGCGTCGTAGCCTCGGCATTCAGCTGGGGACCGAGAGGCTCGAGGCTGTCCTCGCCGTGCTCGCGCCGGGTCTCGTCGAGCGGCCGCCCTTTGTGGTCACCCAGATCGTCGGCACCAACGGCAAGGGGTCGACCGCCGCCATGCTCGCCCATGGTCTCGGCAATCGGGTGCAGGGCCCCGTCGGGCTGTACACGAGCCCACACCTGCATCGAGTCGGCGAGCGTGTCCGGGTCGACGGGGTCCCGGTCTCCGACGAGGTCATCCGTGTGGGTGTCGAGAGGGTCGCCCGCGCCGAACAGCGCGCAGGTGTCTCGCTGAGCTTCTTCGAGGTCCTCACCGCGCTGGCGCTGGCGCACTTCGTCGCCCGTGGCTGCACCCACGTCGTGCTCGAGGCGGGCCTGGGCGGGCGCTACGACGCGACCTCGGTCCTGCCCTCGGCCCTCACCTTGATCGCAAAGATCGGCCTCGATCATCAGGCGGTGTTGGGGGAGTCGATCGAGGCGATCGCGGCCGAGAAGGGTGCGGTCCTGCATGCCGGTGCGCCCGCGATCAGCGTCGCCCAGATACCCACGGCCTGGACCGTGTTGCGTGCTCAGGCCGCGCGTGTGGGCGCGACGCTGCGAGTCGTCGCTCCGCTCGCCGCCGAGGGTCCAGACCAGCGGCAGGGTCCTCGACAGTTGCCGCTGCTCGGCGCTCACCAGGGCCACAACGCGGCCCTGGCCTTGGCGGGGCTATCAGAGCTCACCGGCGAGCCGGCCTCCGCCGAGCTGCTGCGCGGGCTGTCGTGGCCCGGGCGGCTCGAGCGAGTCGGGGAGATGTGGCTCGACGTCGCCCACAACCTCCAGGGGATCGAGGCGTTGCTCGCGGCCCTGGTCACGCTCGAGCTTCGGCCGGTGGCCGCTGTGTTCGGGTGCCGAGCCGACAAGCCTGGCGAGGCCATGGCCCGGGCGCTCAGCCGCGTCGCCCCGCTTTGGTGGGTCGACCTCAGCGAGCGGGAGAAGGGGCAGCATCCGCCCCGGACCTGTGCCCGGCGATTTGTGGGTGCCGGTGACCCGCGCTTGTTGGCTGCCCTCGCCGAGACCCGGGATGCCGGGGCCTGCATGCTGGTCTGTGGTTCACACATCTTGGTCGGAGCGCTGCGCGCCTGGGCCCTGGACGTCGATCCAGCGGACCGGGACGACCCGACGCTCACAGACCCGTCGCTTCGAAGTCGGCCCGGGGCTCGCCCGCGCTGACAATCCTTGACGAGCCCCATGGGCCAGCAGAGGGCTGTTCTCGCGGGTTGCTTGGAAAACCAGGGTCAGGCTCGCTAGCATTGGAGGATGGATCGTCGACGTCTCGTGGTGACCTCCGGCAGTGTCGCGCTCATGCTCCTCTCGGTGAGTGCGTGGGCTGGACCGCCCCCACCACCGCCGCCGTCCAACAGTGGAAGCGCGGGCGGCGTGGGGCTCGTGTCCACCGCGCCCCCCCGCGGTACGAACGTGGCCCCACCCGCGCCCGCGGAGCTGGGGTCCGGCGTGACCGTCGCGCCCTCCGATCCGCTGATCATCGATCAACGTACGCCCGACACGGACCTCTCCGGGGCCTGGGGCTTCAGCCATCGGGCGAGCTTCGGGGGGCCGAACTACGTGCGCAGGGTGGAGGACGACCCCTTCGTGATGATCAACCCGATTGGCTACTACCAGGGGGTCCAGGTCGGCAACGGATCCCTGCCTCCCTTCGCACCGCGAGAGATCGGCGGTCAGTCGGCAGTCTTGACCTGGACCGGCTTCGAGCGGGGCACGGACACCTCCCGGGTGTTCTTTCAACTCAGCGCTGCGGTCGAACCCACGGTCGATGTCGACGGCCTCAGCGTCGAGGTCCGGCTGCCGCAGACGGCCATCAAGGTCCGCAACAACCGGCGCAAGTTGATCACCAAGTACTTCAACACGCCTGTGAATGAGGTCAGGATCCGCCGCAAGGGCAAGGATGTGGTCGTCGTCTTGGCCCTGCGTTGGGAGGCGACCCCGACCTGGAGCTTGGAGCCGGGCGTGAACGGCTATCAGATGTTGGTGTTCGAGTTCGCCGATCACCAGTCCGACGACCGGGGGACCAGCGCCGTGCCCATGGCCCCCTCCGGCCCCGCCGAGGCTGATGAGACCGCTCCGTTCTTGCCTTCGGAGTGAGCTGCGGCGGTCGCCGTTCTAAGTCGCCGGTAGGGCTGGGGGAGGGGAGCTGCGCGCCAGTTCGACCGCCGCCATGGCCCCGCTGAATGCGGCCAAGAGGTACAGGCCCACACCCAAGACCGGTCCGAGGACGCCGAACAGCGCGGCTCCGAGTAGCCACTTGTGGCGGGTCGCTCGGCTCAGGCGCGCGTGTGCGGCCAGGTCGCGGTGGACCGCAGCGAGCTGCGCCTCGTCTTCAGGAGCGAGCGGCTCGGCCTGATCCCGCGTGGGCAACACCGCATGGTTGCGCCACGTCAGCGCCGTGGCGACCTCGTGCAGGCGGGCGAGCTCCCGGTCGACATCACGCTCGCTGCTGGTGACCACGTTGACGGCGTAGGTTCGGATCTCGGGGTTGTAGACCCTGGCCTTGGCCAGGGCGGTGACGGCCTCGGCCAGGAGGTGGCGCGCGCTCGCAGCTCGAGCGAGCTTGCCCTCCCGACCCTCGTCCAGGGTCCCATCCAGGGTCAGCAGGGACATGGAGAGGGCATCGGCCGCGTCCCGGAGGTGACTCTGGGCGCGCTCGGCGTGTTCCCGGTCGACGTAGCGGTAGCCGTGTGGGGAGGCCGAGCGATCCGAGTTGAACACCATGTCTGCTCCTGGGGATTAGGGGGTGGCTCGGGGGGGGACCGAGAATGTGGACCGGAGGCCAAGGCCCACAGTCTGACGAGACGATATGTTGCAAGCGCAGGGCCAAGGCCGAACAGCGACGAACGAGACACCGGTCATATCCACTCGAGGCCACCGAGCACCCTTGGCTGTACATCTGAACGAATCGGTGCCCCGCAGGTTGCACATGTCGCTAGACGCGACATGACGCGGCTGTCGTGTCGGTCGTGGGATCTGGCCAGGAACCTAGCCAGGACGTCGCGTCTCGATCCGGTGCTCCCGCTCAGGACGATTCGCGCTCGTGGGCCTTGGCCTCGTCCCAGAATCCATCGAGGATCTCCAGCCCGGCCCCCGCGGGGTCGAGGCCCTGTTGGTGACAGCGGCCCATGACATGTCCGAAGCGGCGCTCGAATTTTTTGTTCGCCGCGCGCAGAGCCGACTCGGCCTCGACTCCGATTTTTTGGCCGAGGCGGACGAGTACGAACAAGAGATCGCCGAACTCCTCCGCCATGTCGGCCTCGACCCCGCTGGCGATAGCGACCTCGAGCTCGGCCCACTCTTCCTGGACCTTGGCGCGCGGGCCCTCGAGATCGGGCCAGTCGAAGCCGACCGCCGCAGCCTTGTTCTGGAGCCGCCAAGCGCGCTGAAGGCTGGGCAGGGTGCGCGGGACTCCGGCCAGGGGATCGGGGACCGCCGGGTCCGGGCTGGGTCCGGCTGATTTGGACTCGGATTTTGCAGCTCGCTCAGCCGCCTTGATCTGGGCCCAGTTGGCCTCGACCTCCCCGGGAGTGCAGCGAGCGGGACCGCCGTCGGGGCCGAACACGTGCGGGTGCCTGCGAATCATTTTGGAGCGAATCGCCTCGATGACGCCGTCGAGATCGAAGGCGCCCTCGCGCTCGCGCAGAGCCGAGTGGAAGACGACCTGAAACAACAGGTCGCCGAGCTCGCGGCGGTGCTCGTCGGCGTCGCCGTCTTCGAGGGCCTCGAGGACCTCGTGGGCCTCCTCGATCAAGTAGGGGCGCAGGGTCTCGAGGGTCTGCTCCCGATCCCAGGGGCAGCCCTCGGGGCCGAGCAGCCGGTCCATCAGATCGCGCATACCTTCGAGCCCATCCCGGAGGTCGTACACGCGGTGATCGATGACTTCGTCGGGACCGTGGGACAACACGAGGGGGGGCGGGGGTCGACGAGGATCGGACATAGGCTTGTGGGGCTCGCGCGGTGGCCGAGGCGGTCGGGCGACGCTCGACGATCATGCCTGTCGAGCGCTCCGCGTTGACCCCCGGCGAAGCCGTGGTAGCTTCCGGCCGTCGTGAGATACCGCGAGCCCACGCTGGCCCCGAAGGCCTCAGGGTGTCGTTGAATCCATTGAAAATGAAGTTGAATTGGCCACCCCGCGGCTATGCTGGGTGAGGGTCGCGCCTGGCGGCCGGATAGAGGATCGTCGTGAGTACAGAAACCCGAAAACTCGTGTTCAACGACCAGCGCGCGCTCCAGCTCGTGCTCGGTTCCCCCTCGAGTTCCAAGCGCGTCGTGTTCGAGCTCGAGCGAGCGACCGGCGTGGGCCTGCACATTCGAGGCAGCGAGATCACCCTCCACGGTGACGCCTCGAACTTCGACCTCGTCCAGCGCCTGCTCGAGCAGATGAACGTCCAAGCGCGCAGTGGTCGGCCCATGCTGTCCACCGATGTCGCCCGCGGGATCGAGATCCTCCGCGAGAACCCGGGCGCCAAGCTGACCACGGTCTACGACGACGTCCTGCTGACCACTTCCAGCGGCAAGGCCATCTCCCCGCGAAGCCTGGCCCAAAAGCGCTACGTGGAGGCCATGCGCAACAACAACCTCGTGTTCGGGGTCGGCCCCGCCGGCACGGGCAAGACCTTTCTGGCCGTGGCCATGGCTGTGCGTCGGCTCCAAGACAAGCAGGTCAGACGCATCATCCTCAGCCGCCCGGCGATCGAGGCGGGGGAGAACCTGGGCTTCCTCCCGGGGACCTTGGAAGAAAAGGTCAGCCCCTATATGCGGCCGCTCTACGACGGCCTCTACGATATGCTCGACGCCGCCAAGGTCGCGCGCATGATGGAACAGGGGATCATCGAGGTCGCGCCCTTGGCCTATATGCGTGGACGGACCCTCAACGATGCGTTCGTGATCCTCGACGAGGCCCAAAACACGACCCGCGAGCAGATGCGGATGTTGCTCACGCGTATCGGTATGGGTAGCTACACGGTGGTCACGGGGGACCCGACGCAAAAGGACCTGCACGGGCGCGAGAAGAGCGGCCTCAACCACGCGCTGCGTGTGCTCTCGGGTATCACCTCGGTCAGCCTGTGTCGGTTCACTGGCACCGACGTCATGCGTCACCCCCTGGTTCAGGACATCGTTCGGGCCTACGAGAGCGACGATCGGGAGCGAGCCGAGCGCCGGGAAGAACGGCGTCAGGGCCAGGCCAACAGCAGCAGCGACTGAGTCTCGACTCTGCCCCTGTCGGATTGGGGCGGCTCGCGGGGGCTTGCGGGGAGTCGGGGGGACCGCCATGCTTCGCCGCTTCATGCCCGGCGAACACGACCCGATCCTCGACGCCATGCAGGCCGAGCTCAAACGCTCGCTCTCCGGCCTGCGGGTCCCCGGGAGCCCGCGGCCCTACTACCTGCTCTACGCCCTTCGCCGACGTCGGGACCTGCTCTTGCAGGCTGCCCACGGGTCCCTGATCCGACGTCGAGACCGGGAAGTCGGCAGCTTGTCCGTGGACCTGCGGGTCGGCTCGCACGCCTTCGACAACGTCATGGACGGGGGGCTCGGGGAGGAGGCCTCCGAGCGAGAGAGCGCCGACTGGCTCGTGGCCCCCGACGACATGGATCCCATGGCGCTGCGCTGTGCGCTGTGGAAACTGACCCAGCTCAAGTTCGACGAGGCCCAGTCCGACTACTACGACCACCGCAAGGCGCTCGTGTCCGAGTTCCTCCGCGACGAGGTCACCAGCTTCACGCAGGAGCGGCCGACCACCCTGTATGAGGACGTGGACGTCCTCGACCTGCCCACCGAGCAACTCGACGCTTGGGCGGCAGACATCGAGGATCTGTCTCGCCGCTTCCTCGACCACCCGGAGATCCACGATCCCGAGATTTCGATTCGAGGTGAGCGCTTGGTCCGCTGGCAGATCGACAGCGAGGGCGCGCGCATCCGGACCTGCGATCTGTGGCTCGAGTTCGAGATCCGGGCCTGGGTCCTGACCGACGACGGTGTCTATGTGGAGAGCGCCCGCTCGGTCCCCGCTCGCCGCGTCGAGGAGGTGCCCTCGCGCGAGCAGATGGACACGCTCTTGGACGCGGTGCTCGACGACCTGCGAGAGCTGCGAGAGTCGAGCGAGAGCCCTGCGGCCTTCATCGGCCCCGCCCTGTTGTCGGGGCAGGCGGCGAGCACCGTGTTCCACGAGGCTCTGGGTCACCGCCTCGAGGGCAACCGCCTCGTCGCTCGAGGCGAGACCCGGACCTTCGCGCACATGCTCGGTGAGCGCGTGCTGCCCGAGGGCCTCGACGTGCGCGATGATCCGACCCTGGTCGAGTTCGAGGGCCGGAGCCTGTGGGGCAGCTATCGGGTCGACGACGAGGGGGTCCCAGCGCAGTCCACTCTGCTGGTCAGCGACGGGATCCTGGTCGACTTTCTGCGCAGTCGCAGCCCCCTGCCCAAGCTCCGCGGCGCCAAGCCGGAGACCGTCGAGGGCGGGCGCTCGAACGGTCATGGCCGCGGAGATGGGATCGAGCGCCCGATGGCCCGGATGGCCAACCTCGTCGTCGAGGGCCGACCCGAACTCTCGCTCACTCGAGAGGCGCTCGAGACCGAGCTGATCGCGCTTGCGCGGGCCCAGGGGCGTCGGCAGGTCGCCGTTATCCACACCATTCGCGCCGGCGAGACCTCGACCGACAGCTACGATTTCCAGGTCTTCAAGGGGGAGCTCGCCCGGGTCGAGTTCATCGACGTGGACACGGGAGAGCGCCAGCGAGTCCGAGATCTCGAGCTCATCGGGACCCCACTTTCGGCGCTCCAAAAAGTGGTGCGCTTTGGGGGGCGTCCCGGCATGGACCACGGTTACTGCTGGGCCGAGAGCGGCTCCGTACCGGTCGCCGGGATCTCACCGGCGGTCCTACTCTCGGAAGTCGAGCTCCAACAGGCCAGCCGCACCGGTTTCCACGAGCCCCTGTTGCCCCCGCCGTTCGCCGATGACGGTTCTCGCGGCCGCACCGCGGGCCTTCGCGGGCGGGGACGCAGGCGGAAGCAACGCTGACGATGCAGGCTATACTCGCGGTCGGCAGATGAGCACGACCGACAGGCAGGCCGCGCCCACCCGCGCGCTGGAGAGCTTCGCGGAGGTCCAAGCCCGGCTCGCGCTGTGTATGCGCAAAGGGGAAAATGGGGCCGAGGTCGTCGTCTCGGAGGCGGTGCGAGGATGCATTCGGGTGCACCGCGGTGGGGCCGAGCTCGCCGTCCTCGCGGTCGGGGCATCCCTGCCGAGCACGAACTTCGACGCCGCCCTGATCGTCGGTGCGGATGGAGCCCTGGCCGAGGCCCTCGCCGACCTCGGAGAGGAGCGTGTCCAGCTGCTCTCCCTGCCCGCGTCGGCGGCCGTCGTCGACCACTCCCTGCGCGCCGCCTTGACCATGGCCAGCCAGCGCCACAGGGCCGAGATGGTGGACCGCCTCCTGGATGTGGGCGCGGCGCTCGGAGCCCAGTCCGACCCGAGCGCGATCCTAGCGATGATCCTGCGGGAGGCCCGGCGGATGGCAGGGGCGGACGCGGGCTCCATCTACCTGGTCGAAGGTCCGCGCGAGCTCCCCCTCGGCGATCGGAAGCTACGCTTTCGCTTCGCCGAGAACGCCTCGATCAGCAGCAGTGACCTGGCCGAGTTCAGCGTGCCGATCAACGAGAGCTCGGTGGTCGGGGCCTGTGTGCTCTCAGAGCGCTCGATCACGCTCACAGACCTCTACAGCGCCGACCCGAGCGAGCGCAGCTTCGGGGGCCGGACCTTCAGCCACGACCGCAGCTTCGACGAGCGGCTGGGATACCAGACTCGCTCGATGCTGACCGTGCCCATGCGGGCGCCAGGAGGGGAGGTCTTGGGGGTGATTCAGCTGATCAACGCGCGGACCAACCCTCGCGATCCGAGCCCCCTGGTCGACGCCGCCGACTTCGACCGCAAGGTCGTGGCCTTCGACGCGGACGCCGAGCGCCTGTGCCGGGCGTTCGCGGCCCAGGGGGCCGTCGCGCTCGACAACGCCAACTTGTACGCCGAGATCGAGGCCCTGTTCGAGGGTTTTGTGCGCGCCAGCGTCAAGGCCATCGAGCAGCGGGATCCGACCACCAGCGGGCACAGCGAGCGGGTCGCGGCCCTGACCGTGGGCCTGGCCAAGGTCGTCGATCGAGCCGACAGCGGGCCGCTGGCGGGGCTTCGCTACGGCCGCGATGCCCTGCGCGAGATCGAGTATGCCGCCTTGCTCCACGACTTCGGCAAGGTCGGGGTCCGCGAAGACGTCCTGGTCAAAGCCTCCAAGCTGCACCCCATTCAGCACACCCGGATCATGGCCCGCTTCGACCATATGCGGACGGCCCTGCGTCTCGATCTGCTCGAGCGCCGGCTGGTTGCAAACGACCCTGGGGCGATCGCAGACCTCGAGATCGAGGCCGTAAGGATCCGTGCCGAGATCGACGCGTTGCTCGAGCTCGTGCGAACCGCCAACCGCCCCTCGCTCCTGACCGAGGACTGCTCTGCCGGCATCCGGGCGCTCGAAGGTCGGAGCTTCGACACGGGCACGGGAGAACGTCTGCACTTGCTCGAGAACGAGGATCTGGACTCCCTGTTGATCGCCCGGGGCAGCCTCACCGACGCCGAGCGGCTCGAAATTCAGAGCCACGTCGTCCACACCTACACCTTCCTGGCTCAGATCCCCTGGGGCCGGTCCTTGTCCCAGGTTCCCGATATCGCCGGCAAACACCACGAGTATCTCGACGGCAGCGGGTACCCCAAGGGCGTCTCGGCCGAGCGGATTCCGGTTCAGGCCCGCATGATGACGATCGCCGACATCTTCGACGCCCTGACGGCCTCGGACCGGCCCTACAAAAAAGCGGTGCCCCTCGAGCGCGCGCTTGCGATTCTCGAGGCTGAGGTCCGGGCCGGAAAACTCGACAGCGACCTGTTCTCGGCCTTCATCGACGCCGAGGTCTACCGCGTCATCGACAGCGACTGAACGCCATGTACCCCTCGACACGCATTGTCGTCGCACCCGCGATGAGCGGCTGTATCTCCACCCTCTCGATCCGCGAACTCGGGCGCCGGATCCGAAAGGCGGCGCGTCGGCAGGGCATCGCTCGCGCCGGCTTCGAGCAGCTCGGGATCCGGATCGTCGACGACACGGAGATGGCCGCCCTCCACCTGCGCTACATGGGGGAGACCGGGCCCACCGACGTGCTCTCCTTTGGTCCCGGGGCGGATCTGGGACCCGACCCGGACGGGGGGGGGCGCGACGGGCTCCTGTTCGGGTCGGGTGACCTCGCGCTCAACTGGGAGGCCGTCAGGCGACAGGCTCCCGTCCAGACAGCTGCGGGGCACCTCGACGAGGCGACCCTGCTCGCCATCCACGGGCTCGCACACCTGACCGGGCACGATCATCGCACCCGAACTGAAGGTCGTCGCATGCACCGCGACGAGTGTCGGATGCTGCGCTGCGTGCAGGTCGCGGACCAGCCGCGGCCCTACGTGCTCGGCGTCCAGGGACCGAGTCCGGGCCATCGGATCGGTCCCTGGAGCAGGGATCCGTGCTCACACTAGCGACTGCCGTCTTGCTGTGCCTGTCCCCGCCCGTCGAGGGTCGGGGGCAGGTCGTCTCTCCCCTGACCCTCCCCACGCAGAGCTCGCTACGGTTCGCGCCGGAGCTCCCGGGGGAGTACAGGGTCCTCGACAGCGAGGGCCTGCTCGTCGGGTCTTTCAGTCGGCACGCCGACCAGAGCGCCGAACTCGAAGACCTCCCCCGGCTTCAGCTCGGAGCCGGCATCTACGCCATCCACGACCCCGCGGGACGGGTCCACAACATCGTCGTCTCCGGTCCGGAGCTAGTGTGGAATGGAACTGCGATCGCATCCCGCGATACCTGGATCCTCGACATGGCCGCCCAGGCAAAGCGGGAGCGACTGGCCGCCCTCCCACCCATGTTTCCGCGGCCGGGGGCAGCCGAGCGCGCTCGGCTGCGGCGGCAAAAAATCAGGAGGACCGTCGGAGCCTCGTTCATGTCCCTGGTGCTCCCAGGGTGGGGACAAATCATCAATCACCAGGCCGGCAAGGGAGTCGCGCTGTTCCTGGCTTCGGTCGCCAGCGGGTTCGGGGCGCTCGCTCTCTACAAGCTGCCCAACGACGGGACGCGGCCCCTGGGCCTGGAGTACGCCCGGCTCACGGGCTTCGGTCTGCTCTCGAGCGCCCTGCCGGCGCTGTGGCTCTACAGCCTGACCGACGCCGGGACCACGGCCGCCGAGAAGACCATCGATCCCATCCTCGATCACAAGCTTCGGATCGGCCTGGTCCGCAGCGTCGGTGTCGGGTTTCGGGCCGACGTCGACCGCCCTGGTTTCTACAGCGGATGGAGCGTCTCGCTCATGGGCCAGGCCGCCGAGGGCCTGCACGTCGGGGTCTCCGATCTCTCGTTCAAGTCGGGGAGCAGGGACGGTTTCATGGTCTGGCAGTTCGGGCTCCGGGCCGACTATCGGGTCTACGAGCGGCGTCGCTTGTGGCTCGACCTCGGGGTCGGGGTGTCGATGCAGATCGCCTCCTCCGAGGTCCCCGGGGCGCTCGGGCCGAGCCAGGCCGAGCCCGAACACGAGCGACAGTTTGGGGCCACGCCCTACGCCCAGCTCAACCTGCGCTACTTCTTGCTCGACCGTCTGTCCCTCGATTTCAGCCCCCAGCTCAGCGTTCCCGTGACGACCCGCTTCTACTCGGCCGACCGGGCGCTGCCCCGCTACGCCCCCATCCTCGAGTTCGGCGTCGGGACGTCGATCTACTTTTGATCGAGACCTCGACCTGTGCCCACTCTCCCAGAACCTCGGACGATGCCCAGCTCCCGGACCTGGGCTCTGCTGTGGGTGGGCAGCGTCGGCCTGGCGCTCGCGGTCTCGGCCTGTGTGTTCGGCCTTCGAGGTCAGCTCAATTTTTCTGAAGGGGCCAGTTTGGACGACCTCCAGACTGTCCAGATCCAGCTTCCGGCGACCGAGCTGACCGTGATCGGCGACCCCAGCCGCAGTCGCGCAGACTGGAGTGGAAGCTGGAGCACGCTCGGGGGGACCGCGAAGTCTGCCCTCGAAGACGCCGCCAAGGCGGAGCTGCGCTGGGAGACCTGGGGGCACATCGGCCGCCTCAGCGCGGTCTTGCCGATCGACATCCGAGACATCACGAAGCTCGACAGCCTGAAGTTCGAGACCTCGAGCAGCCTCGCGCACGAGATCGAAGGGGCCGGCGACGTATTCGTGACAGGCATCGATGCCTTTGTCTCGATCGAGCTCATCGGCGGAAATGTCGAGGTCCTCGGCGGCCTTGAACAGATCCGTGTCGAGACCGGGATCGGGAACATCCGAGTGAGCACGGGTGCCGGCGTCGATCTGCGCACGAAGGACGGGCACACGAGGGTCTCGTCCCTCGCCTTCGCGCCCGTCTTCGTCGACAGCGAGGGGCCGGTGACGATCGAACTCGAGGACGCCGAAGACCTCGACATCGATGTCCGCAACGCGGGGCAGATCATCCTCGACCTCGACACCGCGGCGCACATCGGTGAGGGCTCTTACCTGCGGACCTTGGGCTCGGGGAGCCGGGCGATCCAGATCCGGGCGGGTGGAGGCGACGTCGTCCTGCGTATGGCCGACGAGGGTGGGAGCAGCGAAGAGGGGAGCACGGACACGAGCGGCGAGGAGTCGGACACGGACGAGTCGGACTCCGATTCAGACGGGGCGTCGGACTCCGATTCAGACGGGGCGTCGGA
>CAYVJQ010000002.1:156043-170876 GCA_964451725.1 uncultured Nannocystaceae bacterium
GTCGGACTCCGATTCAGACGGGGCGTCGGACTCCGATTCAGACGGGGCGTCGGAGACAGACGAATCGGGCTCGGACGAGTCGGACACAGAGACAGACGAATCGGGCTCGGGCGAGTCGGACACAGAGACGGGGTAGGGGGCTGCGCATTGCGCGGGCATTCGCGCGTACGCTTGCAGTCGGCGAGGGCTCGTGTTAATCCTCCGGTCCCCCGAACTCGTGCCAGAGTGGCGAAATCGGTAGACGCAGCGGACTCAAAATCCGCCGGGGGAGACTCTGTGCCGGTTCGAGTCCGGCCTCTGGTACGCGAGAGCCCAGGTCATGGGACCTGGGCTCTCTGTCTTTTGGATCCATCGCCATGCGGCTCTCGGCCGGGTTTGTCGGTGTCGTCCTCATGCTCGCCTCGAGCCAGCGAGAGGGGGCGTGCCGCTCATGTCGAGGTGCGCTACGATCCCACTATGGCCGACCGAGACCGGGAGACGACTGGCCTCGCACAGCATCTGTTGTGTGCGGTGCCCCAGCTGCTCGACCCCAACTTCCACCGTTCGGTGGTGCTGATGCTCGATCACGGTGAGCAAGGGGCGCTCGGGCTGGTCCTGAACAACCCCATGCAGACCACCATCCCCGAGGTCGCCGCGGCACTCCAGCTGGAGTGGGGAGGACGGCCCGACGCCGAGGTCCGACTCGGTGGTCCGGTCGAACCGATCCGGGGTTGGTTCCTCCACGACCAACCCGGCTGGGACGCGGATGCGAGCGAGCTGGTCCCTGGTCTGTGGCTCACGACTTCCCTCGAGTCGGTCTTGGAGGCCGACGATCCGAGCTTCGGCGGCCCGGGCTCCCAGTTCCTGTTCCTGCTCGGCTACGCGGGATGGGATGGCGGTCAACTCGAGGCCGAGATCGCCACCGGCAGCTGGGTCTTGGTCCCCGTCCTCGATGTCGAGGGCGAGGGCGAGGGCGAGTCCTCGGGGAGGAGGGGCGTCTCCCCCAGTTTTCTGTTCGAGACCGACCCCGCGGCGATGTGGACCGAGGCCCTGATGTCGATCGGGGTGGATCCTCAGCAGCTCGTGGGTATGCAGGGTAGCCAGACCCTGCATTAGCCTTGAGCCAGCCCTGGCCGAGAGCCACCCTGGCTCAAGGTAGGTCGACGCCCGTACACAGGCCGAGGCTCTCCGACTGGAGGTCCTTCAGGGCCGCACGAGACAGCGCGGGACAGCATTCATCCTCGATCCTCGGGGCTTCTTTGCCCTCACCCGAGAGCACGACCTCGATGATCAGATTGCTCGGCAGGCCGAAGCAACAGCTGGTCCGACCGCCCTCCGAGTTGGGGAAGTCGACATCGTCGGACGAGGCACCACAGGCCGGCACGGCCATGCACTGTTCGTTCGGGTTGAGGCAGCGCACCCGCACGCCCGGGCTCGTCTCCGCCTCCGTGAAGTCGAGCACGGTCTCGGTCTGGCGCAGCAGCGCTCCGCCGACGAGGCCATCGGGCTGAGCGCCCTCGGGGACCACCTCTCGCCGGAGCGCCTGCACCGGAGCAGCGGCCGCCGGCACGATGAGAGTCTCGATCCACCGGCTCGTGTCGGGGCTGCCCTGGCCCCTCGACCACGTGACCTCCCCAAACACCATGGCCGCGTCACCGACGGACTCGTCGTTGTTGGGGGACGGACGCACGGGGCGCCCGACCTCCCGGAACCCGCGACATTGGTGTTCGAGGCCCTCCAGGCGCCGACGCAGCCGTTCACAGGGCGCCGCCCCCGAGGGTTGTTGGAGTCCCTCGAGCAGCGCCAGGGCCCGCACGCGGACGCGCTTCAGGCCCTCGAGGGGGGGCCAGCCGGGGAGTACGAGGCGACCTTCCACCCCTTCGACGCAGCCGTGGACATCGCTGTCTTCGGGCAGGGCGTCGCAGCTCGGCAAGCTGTCCACGGGGCCCAGGAGCAGGTCGGCGCTGTCGTCGAAGAGCACCAGGCTGGGCACACCGGTGGCGACCAACAAGGTCGCGCTCTGGCCTCGTTCGTCGCTGCAACTCGCGCTCGCGTCTCGGTCACGGGCGAGCATGCAGCGGTTCTGGTCTCGGTCCCACTCCACGGCGCAAGGCGGCGGCGCGACGCAGGCATCGACGAGGGCCCGGGTGCTCTCGTAGGCGGAGACGGCGTTGGAAGGGATGAGGTTGAGCTTCGAGAGCTGGCAGTCCAGCCCCGGCCCTACCTCGCAAAGATCGTTGAGCAGACGACCGACGAGGCGACCGGGGTACTGAAGCCGAATGTAGGCGCGCCCCTGATCGGCGAGCACTGCCTCGCTCCCGGGGAAGCTCGAGAAGAACGCGATCCCGGGCTGCTCACCCGCGCCGTGCCGAATCTCGACCGCGAAGTCGCGCAAGATATTGCCCCCGATGATCCCTCCCACGGTCGCCGGGTTGCGGTCGTCTCCGACCTCCCAGGCCCAGCCCCCGATCTCGTCAGGGGGGGCCCGGACGATGGGCGCGTCCCTGAAGCGAAAAGCCGCGGTGGTCCCCGCGAGTGTGTCCGGATCGGGGTTCCCCCCCGAACTCAGCCCCCCGCCTGCGCGGACCTCGAGACACTCTTGGCTGAGGCTCCACTTCCCGTCGCGGGACGGCAAGATCGAGATCGGTGAGCCGCTGTCGATCAGGATCGGCATACAGCTGCCCGGTGGACAGCTCCCGGGCGGGCCGGCGCAGAAGCTCTGGCAGCCGCCGGCGTCTCCTGGGCACGCCGCACCGTCGTGCCAGACGAGGCGGGGCAGGGGGCTCAACGGATCCGAGGACAGGGCGATCAGCCGCCCGAACTGTCCCTCACCGACGACCTCTGGATCGCTGCATCCAACGCCCATGCCGAGCGCGGCCCCGAGCCCGGTAGCGAGCCCGGTAGCGAGCAGAGCTCGGCGGACGCCTCGCAGGGGTCGAGCTCGAGTCTCATGAACCAAGTCCGAGACCGCAGGCCAGGGGAGGCTGCGGTCTCGAAAGTTTTGGCGGGAGCGGTGGCCCACCGACGAAGCATAGCGGATCGGATCGGGGTCAGCTGGCGGAGAGCTTCGCCAGCTTGTCCTGCAGCTTGGTGATGATCCCGTCGATGCCCGAGGACTTCGCGATTTTGTTGAACTCGTAGGCGTAGGTCCGGGCGAGGCTGACGTCGTCCGTGATGATGTCGCGGACACTCCATTCGCCCTGGTCGTCTTTGTGCATCACGTAGTCGACGTTGATGGTCTGACTGCGCCCGTTCTTGTCGATCTTGATGCGGGTGCTGACCTTGTAGACCCCGTTGCGGCCCGCGACCTGACCGACGTACTCGACCGGGTGTTTGTCGGCCTTTCGGATCATGCGCAGATAGTTCTCGCGGATGAGCTGGGTGAGCAGAGACTCGAAGAGGTCACAGCGCTCACCGCAGACCGAGGCGAAGCGATCGGGTCCACCCAGCGCGGCTTGAGCGATCCAGCTGTAGTCCAAGAGTCCGTCGACCTTGGCCTGGAGCTCGTCGTTCTTGGCGCCGCTTTTGACGAGCGCGGCGACGGCCTCGTGTTTGGCTTTGAATGCGTCGATCGCTCCATCTTCGGCGTGGGCGGCCGGGGAGGCGAGCAAGGTGGCTGCGCACACGGTCAAGCCCGTGAAGGCGGTCAAGGTCGCAGTGAGCACTCGGGCGCGGAGTCGATTCATGCTGGGTTGTTCCCTGGAGGACGAAGGGCGCGGCGCGTTGGCGGCCACGGCTCAAAGACGGGCGAGAGCTACCAGTATTCAGCGTCCAGAGCCAGGTTTTGGACCCGAGTCACAGGCCCCTCCAACCTGGCAGGCCGCTCCATCAACGCCGCGTTGTCGATTTGAAATTACAAAGTAAAATCAAAGTTTTAGAAGTCAGTCCATAGAATCTGGGTCATCCGAGGAGCCAGCGCAGAGAGATCACTGCGACGAGGACCACCGGCGGCCCGACCAGGATGCTGCTCACGAGCCATCCTGCCCGACCGGCCCGGGGTCGCGGGCCCAGAGGGAGGGCGGCAGCGAGGCGTGCCCGGCTCTGAGCCCGTTCGTGCAAGTCACGAAGGGGGGCGAGCCAGAGGCCACACACGCCCAGCGCGACCGCCAAGGCCGGACCGGTGGGGAGCCCAGCTCGGCTGCCGAGGTAGGCGGTGACAGCGACCAGCGCCAGCAATCGAAGGAGGGGCAGGGGGGTCGTCCGCACAAACTGGATGGCCACCAAGCGCGCCCAGGGGTCGGGGATCGCGTCGAGCCAAGCGGGTGTGGGCTCGGGCAGGGGGGGGCCCGCCAGGGTCGCTGTCGCCTCGGCGAGCCACGGGACCGCCTCCCATAGGCCGCGAGCGTAGGCCCGAGGCGCCCACAGGCGAAGCCCGACAGCGATCGGGAGGGCCGCCAGAGCGAGTGTCAACTGGACTCCAGAGGGAGGCGAGCCGGTGTCGGCCCAGCGCTCGATCCCCAGTTGTCCGGGCATCGCCAACAGGGTCCCCAACCCAATCCCGAGCGCGGGGCCATAGAGATGGACCACCGCCTCCGCCGAGGTCCAGCCACCGCCGAGGTTGCGCTGAAGCTCAGCCGTCGAGCTCTGATCGGGGAACCGCCGGCCCAGCGCTGCGCCGAGCCCGGCGATCGCGGGCTCGAGCAACACGACAATGGCGCTCAACCACACAAAGTCGGCCGCCGCTACACCCGTGTTCAGGGTCAGGGCCGTGTGTCCTGGACCGGCCGCGGCGCCGACGACGACCGCGAGGCACCCCGCGAGCACGGTCACCCCGAGCAGCACGGGGTGCCTCGCTCCAGCGCTTCGCCAGTGCCTGGCCGCGGTGATTGGAGCGGGCAACCAGCGCAGGCGCGCTGGCGCGTGCAGGTAGGGGAACAAGCGGGCGTGTAGCCCCGCCAGCAAGACCAGCGGCCCCCCAAGAAACACGAGGCTGCGCTGGGTCGCCACGTCCGCTGCCGGGGTCGAAGCGAGCAGTCCAGACCAGAGCGCTGCGACGAGCACGGGCACGACGAGGGCTCCTGGGGGGAGCGCTGTGCCGCTGAGGTCAGCACGCATTGGACCCGCAATCTACACGCTGTCAGGTCGGGCAGGGCGGGCCGTCTGGACCCTGGCGTTCTCAGCCTTCGCCCCTTGCGTCGACCCGATCGGGCGGCCACACTCCCGGCGGTTCGACGCGCTCGTAGCTCAGTCGGATAGAGCACAGGTTTCCTAAACCTGGGGCCGCAGGTTCGAATCCTGCCGGGCGCAGCAGAGAGCCCCGCTCTCCCTGGGGAGGGGGCGGGGCTCTCAAAATGTCGTGAGGGGCTGCTAGAGCCGGCGGGGGCCCTTGGGGGGGGTCCCGCCGTCCCCGGCACAGGGTTCCTCGCGGGGATCGAGGGTAGCTGCGACGTCGCCCATTTCCTCGATCTCCTCGATCTCAGTGGGCCCCGCGACCTCGCCTTTGACCGGCATGGGATCCTCCACGTCGCCCTTGATCGTCTCGAAATCGGGATCGGGGTCTTCGATCCCAATTTTGCCCAGCAGGGCTTCAGGTTCGTCGATCCCCTTCTCCTCGCCCATGACCTCGATGTCACCGTCTGTCAGGGGAGTCACGATTCCAACAGCCTCCGTCGGATCGGGTGCGGGACAGTTGCCCTCGCCACGCTCGGCCGTGAACGTCCAGGGGCCGGTCTTGTAGGTGCACTTGTCGCCCGTCACCTCTGTGGGCTGGCTGTCTGTACAGCCTACGAGCATCATCGCGGCCATGCCCGCGGCCGCGAGAGTTGCACGCCATCCGCCTGCCGCTGTGGTCTCCAACTTGAAGCGGATTTCGCCGTCTGCGGCGACGCGGTAGCGGACACAGACTCGACCTTTGGTCCGCTCGACCGTGAGTGTGTCGCGTGCTTTGCGCTCGGTCATCGACGACAGATCGTGAACGTGCTTGGTGCAGACGTCGCAGAACCGCTTGCCGCCCTCGGCCTGCATGGCGTCCCAGTCTTCGTGGCAGGGATCGAGGATCGGCAGTTGAAGTCGGTGCATGGCAGTCGTCGAACGTACGGGCTGGCGCAAGAGCTTACGCTGGTCAGCGCAAGAGCCTATGCCAAACCGCCGATGATAGGGCCTTCAGCTGATCCCCGAGTTCGGGTTCGATCTCGCCCACGACCGAGAAGTCGCCTTCCGACACGGGAGTCTCGATAGCGACACCCTCCGTCAAATCCGGCTCAGGGCAGTTGCTTTTGCCGCGTTCGACCGCGAACGTCCAGGGACCGGTCTTGTAGATACACTTGTCGCTCAGTACCTCGATGGGCTGGCTGTCTGTACAGCCCACGAGCATCATCGCGGCCATGCCCACAGCCGCGAGAGTCGCACGCCATCCGAGTGCCGCTGTGGTCTCCAACTTGAAGCGGATTTCGCCGTCTGCCGCGACGCGGTAGCGGACGCAGACTCGGCCCTCGGTCCGCTCGACCGCGAGCGCTACGCGTGCTTTGCGCTCGGTCATCGACGACAGATCGTGAACGTGCTTGGTGCAGACGTCGCAGAATCGCTTGCCGTCCTCGGCCTGCATCGCGTCCCAATCTTCATGGCAGGGATCGAGAATGGGCAGCTGGCGTCGATGCATGGTCGTCGAAACACAGGCTGGCGCAGGAGCTTACGCGGCAGAGGTAGGTATGAGGTAGCGTGGGGTTGCGCCATCCAAACCGCCGATAAGGTATATTATGTAAAGTAAGACCGCGGGGTCCCGGGTCCACACGTGTCGGACCCAGACCCTAGTCGATCTTCTTCCAGAACCGCGCTGTCGGCCACCAGATGACCTCGGCGCGACCTTTGACGTTTCCGCGTGGCACGAAAGGCCGGCGCCGGGAGACGTTCTTCTCGAGGAAGTTCTCTGGGTCGAGGCCCTTCGAGTATGCGCGGTCCGCAAGCGCGCGCGCCGTCTCCCGGTCTGGGCACATGCCCACCCGGCAGCTCATCGAGACCACAAGCTCGGTCTCGGCGATCGCAAACACGAACTGGTGACCGTTGCTCCCGAGCCCGTACCAGGCGCTCGGCCCGAGGCCCGCGACCGACTCAGGGTTGTCCAACTTGGCCTTCTGCGCGTCGACCGCGGGCTGCAGACCCACCTCCGGCTTGCGCTCGACCTCGATGGTCAGGGAGTGGCTGTCGTCGAGCACGCTGCCTCGGAACTCGAGGTGGTCCCAGTAGTACTCCTCAGCTGCGGCGACAGGCACCTCGGCGAGGCCCCCGACATCGCTCTGGCCGAGCAGCTCGGGCATGCGCTCCGGGTCCGCGAGGACATCTTCAAAGCGGCCGGCGATCGCCGTTGCCAACTCGATAGCCTCTGCCTGGGTGTCACAGCGCTTGGGCCCACACTCGAGGACCGTCAGCATTTCATGGTTCGCGTCGGCGTTGACGACCGCCCAGCCCGACGCCAGCGGAACCACCCAGGCGTCGTCGCTGAGGTCGGTGATCGCCGCTGCCGTGGACGTCCCCCGATCCAGATCCGGATCAAGATCGGCCAAGGCCGCGTCGCGGAGTGCGGCCATCCCCTCGTTGGGCTTGCGCCAGGCGCGGAGACGAACCCCCTGCCCTCGCCGGCCGAACTGGCGCTCGAGGTAGCGCTCCTCGACCTTGCCGCGCCCCGGGAAGGAGCTCTGACGGCCCGGCTCTCGGACCAGGAGCTCCCGCGAGTCGTAGTCGGGGTTGGCCGCGTAGGCCTCCAGGATCCTCCCGACTCGGTCGGCCAGGTCGCTGCGCCGCTCACAGCGGGCCCGACCGCAGTGGAGGTGGAAGAATACGTCGTCCCCCGGGGCCCGAAACACGAGGTCGAAACGAGATTCGTCTCGGCCGAAGTAGAACTCGCCCAGGGATTCGCCCAGCTCGCTCAGGCGCGCGCGCTCGGACTGGCTGATCCGCGCGCCGTCGAGCAGCGTGTCCATGGTCGCCAGCTCGTCCGCATCGGCGTGCTTGGCGACCGCAGCGTAGGTCGCCTCGAGGGTGAAGGACGAGGCCCGCCAAGTCTCGAGCTCGAGGCCGTGGGCTGGGGACGGGCGCTCGGCGAGGTAGCGAGCCCGGTCGACGTTCGCGTCGTCGTTGGCGACCACGTGTTTGACCTCGTCATGGAGCTCGATGCGCCCCTCGTGGTGGTCGCTCAGGTCGCGAACATCGATGCGCGAGATCAGTCCGCTCGCGGACACGGCGTCGACCTGAACGGTCCAGGCCAGCGAGTCGTGAGAGGCGTTGCGGTTGTCGCCCATCACCAGCAGGAAGCCCTCTGGGACCACGAAGGTGGTCATGCTCGGGTCGGCGGAGCGCATGTCGTCGCGGTAGCGGACCGTGTAGGTGTGGTCGTCGAGGACCTCCCGGAACACGGTGCAACCATCGACCGCGGCGCTCGAGGCCTCGTTGAGGCAGCGCTCGTCGTCGACCGCCTCCCGCTCGATGGCCTCGAACTCATCTGTGCCCGCCCGCTTGATCTCGATCCGGCGGCGGTCGACGGTCGCCCGCACGCTGTCGCCGGGCAGGCCGATCACCCTTTTGATGAAGTCGTCCGCCTCGTCCAAGGGGTAGCGGAACACGATGACGTCGCCGCGGGCGATGCTGTCGACCCAGTCCTCTCCGACCACGCGGGTGGTCAGGGGGATCTGGATCCCGTAGGCGAACTTGTTGACGAAGATGTGATCCCCCGCCCTCAGGGTCGGCATCATGCTGCCGCTGGGGATCTTGAAGGGCTCGTAGACGCAGCTGCGGACCGCAAGCGCCACACCGATGGCGATGGCGATGTTCTCCAACGAATCTCGCAGCGCGCTCTTGCGGGCGAAGGAGGCGTGCTGATGGAGCAACTCGTCGAGGTGCTCGGCCTCGAGCTCCAGCGCGACGAGGTCCTCGTTGGGTTTTTGGGCCTGGAGACCATCGATGGTCTCGACCGTGGTCTCGATCTCGGCGACGACCTTTTCGGCGATCCGAGCGCGATGGCGCTTGAGGACCTTCTTGGCCTCTCGCGAGAGCATGCGGGCGCCCGAGCGGACGTGCCCCGCCGAGCGGCTGGGCTTGGACTTCGCTGCGGCCTCGCGCTTGCGATTGGCCCGCGCGTCTTTGCCGGCTGCTCGGGATCCCTCGTCGGCGAGTGACTCGTCGGCTTGCTCGTGATCGTTGGGGCCTTGCTCAGACATGGCGGGGGGACTTACTGATCGAGCTTGAGGATGGCGTGGAAAGCCCCTTGCGGGATCTCGACGTTGCCGACGGCCTTGAGACGCTTTTTGCCCTTCTTTTGTTTCTCGAGCAGCTTGCGTTTCCGACTCGCGTCACCGCCGTAGCACTTGGCGAGGACGTTCTTGCGCAGGGCTTTGACCGTGGTCCGGGCGATAATCCGCGAACCGATCGCCGCCTGGATGGCGACCTCGAACTGCTGGCGCGAGATCTCTTCTTTCATCTTCACGCACAGGTCGCGGCCACGGGAGAAAGAGTTTTCGCGGTGGGTGATCAGCGATAGGGCGTCGACCTTCTCGCCGTTGACGAGGAGATCGAGGCGGACGAGGTCGGCCTGTCGGAACTCGCCAAAGTCATAGTCGAGGCTGGCGTAGCCACGCGAGACCGACTTGAGCTTGTCGTAGAATCCGAACACGACCTCACCCAGGGGGAGCTCATAGGTCAACTGGACCCGGGTCTGGGTCATGTAGGTCAGGTCGACCTGGAGGCCACGCCGGTCCTGACACAGCTTCATGACCGGTCCGAGGTACTCTTCGGGCAGCTGGATGCGCCCGATGATCATCGGTTCCTCGATCATCTTGATGTCGCCGGACTCGGGGAAGTGCGCCGGGTTGTCGATGATCTCGACTTGGCCGCTGGTGTGCGTGAGGCGGTACTTCACGCTGGGCGCCGTGGTGATCAGGTCGAGGTTGTACTCGCGCTCGAGCCGCTCTTGGATGATCTCCATGTGCAGCAGCCCGAGGAAGCCGAGGCGAAAGCCGAACCCGAGCGCGTCCGAGGTCTCGGGTTCCCACGTGACGCTGGCGTCGTTGAGGGTCAGCTTGCCGAGCGCGTCGCGGAGGTCCGCGTACTGGTTGCTGTCGGTCGGGAACACGCCCGCGAAGACCATCTGCTGGACCTCTTTGAAGCCCGGCAGGGCCGTGCTCTGCGTGTCCGAGGACAGGACCACGGTGTCGCCGACCTTCGAGTCGACGACCTCCTTGACGTTGCAAATCAAGAACCCGACCTCGCCGGCCTCGAGGACCTCGAGCTTCGTGGGCTCGGGCGCGAACACGCCGACCTCGAGCACGTCGTAGTGCTTGTCGGTGGCCATGAAGCGGACCTTTTGCCTGGCCTTCAAGGTCCCGGACATGACCCGGACCAGGGAGATGACGCCCCGGTAGGCATCCCACCAGGAGTCGATGATCAGTGCCTGGACGGGCCCTGCGGGATCTGCCCGAGGCGGGGGGACGTAGGCGACGATGGCTTCGAGGAGCTCGTCGATGCCGATACCCGTCTTGGCGCTGACGCAGATGGCCTGGCTCGCATCGAGGCCGACCATCTCTTCGATCTCGGCTTTGGCCTTTTCGATGTCGGCGCTCGGGAGGTCGATCTTGTTGATGACCGGGACGACCTCGAGGTTCGCATCGATGGCCAGGTAGACGTTGGCGAGGGTCTGAGCCTCGACACCCTGGGCCGCATCGACGACCAGAAGTGCACCGTCACAGGCCGCGAGCGAGCGGGAGACCTCGTAGTTGAAGTCGACGTGGCCGGGCGTATCGATGAGGTCGAGCTGGTACTCTTTGCCGTCCTCGGCCGTGTACTTCATGCGTACGGCCTGGGCTTTGATCGTGATGCCGCGCTCGCGCTCGATATCCATACGATCGAGGTACTGAGCGGTCTTGTCCCGCTCGCCCAGCAGCCCGGTGTGCTCCATCAGGCGATCGGCGAGGGTGCTCTTGCCATGGTCGATATGGGCGATGATGCAGAAGCTTCGGATGTGCTCCCGCACGGGGAGATCCTGGTTCTCACCAGCCGGCTTGGCGTTTGTGCTCATGACGGGGGTTCGCGGCTGGGCTAACTACCACATCACCGCAGGCTTGCCGAACAGCCGGAGCCCCCTTCGCTGCCGGGGCGACGTGGGTTCCGACGCCCTGGGCACACTGCAGGCGGAGAGTGCGCTGTGGTCGAGCGCGCGCATGTTGTCCGGGGCTCTCTCGGCGTGCGGCGGCCTGTTCATGGCCGCAGCTCCACGATGGCTTCACCGAGGTCTGAGGCTCAGTTTATCCCCCTTCTCCCCGCTGTCTGCTTGCCCGGTCCTCGGCCCCAGCCTAACCTTCGAGCACGGTGCGGAAGTCTCACAAAGCCCCCACACGCGCGTGGTCTGTCGTCGCGCTCTCGTGTTCATTGGCCCTGCTGGCGGGCGGCGGATGCAAGAACAAGGGCAAGAAAGCCGACAGCGACGCGCCAGACGAGAGCATCGAAGACGGTGGCCCGAGCGCGAACAGCGACGGACCGGGCGCGGCCGGTGAGGGAGAACCTGGGACCCGGGGGCGAAACCGCAACGCCAGGGACCTCGAGTACCTGGCCGTCGACGGTGAACGCTGTGATCGCAGGAACAAGCGGGAGCACCAGGTCGACATCAACCAGGACGGCTACGCCGACCTCGTGACCCTCTACACCACCGGGCCCGAGGGCGAGAAGATCTCCTGCAAGCAGGCCGACCTGAACTTCGATGGTCGCCTCGATGCCTTCATCCACTACGACGAGAGCGGCGAGGTCACCCGCGAACAGTACGACCAGGATTTCGATGGCCGCATCGACATGGGCCGCTACTACACCCAGGGGGAGCTCTCTCGGGATGAGATAGACCTCAACCAAGACGGATTCGCGGACTCCTGGCGCGTGTATGACGACGGACGTCTGATCCGGGTCGAGACCGACCGAGATGCCGACGGTCGAGCCGACATGTTCACCTACTACATGGGTAAGCAGATCGATCGGATCGGATACGACATCAACGGTGACGGCAAGGTCGACACCTGGGATCACGATGCGGCCCGCCGAGCTCGGCTCGCGCTGCAAAAGCGGAGGGTCGAGGGTGGTGACGCCAAGCCTGAAGAGGACGCCTATGTCGACGAGGGTGAGGAGGACGAAGAAAAGTCCGAGGGCGAGACCGAGCCCAAGAAGGGCAAGTCCGGCAAGTCCGGCAAGTCCGGCAAGTCCAAGAAGGGCAAGTCCGGCAAGTCCAAGAAGGGCAAATCCGGCAAGTCTGCGGCTCAAAAACCCAAACCAGGGTCTCCCTGAGGCCTGAGCCACGGCCCCTCCCCTGCTGTCCGCGCAGGGTTCGAAACGGTAGACTACCGCCATGACCAAGGACGAGCCCGAGCCCGAGCTTCCCGACGTTCAGGGGAACGCCGACGATGCGGGCGGTGACTTTGGTCCGCCCTTCGACGCGCGCTCCTTCGGCGGCGAATTCGTGTGGGCCAAGGGCGAGCACTTCACCTGCAAGATCCTCCGGGTTCGGGCAGGCGAGAAGGTCTTGGTCTCGACCCGAAACAGACGCGACATGAGCGTGATGCTCACCGGCGGGCGGGCGGTCCTCGAGGTCCTCGAGGGTGACGAGATCGATCGTGTGGAGATGCTCCCCGCGGCCCCGATCGCCATTCACCCCGACCGCGAGCATCGCCTGGTGGCGATGACCGAAGTCGAGATGTTTACGGTCTACTCGCCAATGTGATCCCCCGGAGCCCCCGAGTCGAGCCAGGTCACAAAGTGGTGCTCTCGGGTCAGCGCCCTCAGCAGCTGATCGTGATCGTCGAAGCCCAGCATGCGCGCACAGACTGCAGGTTCGAGCGCGTCGGTCTCCGAGAGCCCAGGGTCGAGCAAGCCGGATCCAGACACCCACAGACGCCGCGCGAACCAAGCCACGAGCGCGCCAGGATCGAGTTCGTGCTCATGTCCAGCCTCGAGCCCACGGGCTTCGAGGACACGGACCTTTTCACGCGCCCGGACCAAGAGCGGACCATAGTGGCCGCTCGCCCGGAGCTGATCGATGAGTTTGGCGTGTACGGCGGGGCCGTAGAGGGTCTGTGCCCAGCGTAGCTTCGACTCCCCTCGCAGGAGCTCCAGCAGGGTGTGGGTGTCGAGTTCGTGGGTGTCGAGCCAGGTCTGGATCTGCTCCGGTGTCAGCTGGCCCCGACGCAGGAAGAACTCGTTGGCGACCTCGGCGAGCAGCCCCTCCCCGGCCTCGAATTCGTGACGCTCGGCGCTGAGGTCGGCGAGGCTCCGGGCCAGCGCACCGTCGAGGCTCGCCGACGCCAGCCCTGCGAGCCGCAGCTCATCGATCAGGGCGGCCTCGAGGGCCCTGTCGAGGCCCGACGGCCGCGCTGTCCTGGGCTCGCCGACCGATGCCGCGCCCAGAGTCCGATCGAGGGTCGCCGTGACCTGGACCCAGGCGTCGGTGTGTTCAAAGCGTTCTGGCAGCCGGGGTGCCGGCGTCGTGCTCTGACCCGAACACAAGGTTGCGAGCGCCCGCAGCAGGGCCAGGGCGTCATCCCGCTTTTGATGAATCGTGTTCCCAGGCGTGGCCAGCCAGCCCTGCAGGGCCTCCAAGCGCGAAGGATCGAAGCCCGCCTCCCCCGCTGCTCGAAGCACGGCGGGGTAGCGACGGTCCACGTAGTGCATGGCCTTGGCGATCGCTATCAGGCGGCTGGCTTCGCCGTCGCTCAAGACCCCCGGTCGCCCGCCCCGGTCGCCCGCCGCCGCAAGGAGAGTCGCTCGAATATCGACCATGGCGACCGAGAGGCTCGGGAATCCCATCTCGGGGCCTCCGTGGCTGACCGTGACCTCGTCATCATCCTCGAGGACCCCGTCTCGAAAGGCCTCGAAGATGGTCCCGACACCCCGCATTCCAAAACTGTGCAGCTCGGCGGCCCGGAGGGCACCCATACTGCTGGCACCAAACACGTGGACCCCCTGATCGATGGCCCAGAGGATCTCTTTGTGCCACACCGCCGGGACTCGGGCGAAGTACCCATCGACGATCCCCAGTGCGAGGGGGGGGGCGCGGGGGTCTGCGACCGCGCGATAGACCTCGCCCTGGGAGACCGGCCCGCGATAGTCGGCATCGAGGACCCCGCGAGCCTCCCTGACGGCCAAGGTCGGGCCGAGAAATACGATCACCCGGGGCCGAGGGTTCATGCGGGGACCTCCGGTCGAGCAGCTCGGCCGAGAGTGAGGTCGACCCTGTGGGCGCTGGGGTCGGCCGAGCGGGCGCGCACACGGGCCCCCGGCACGTAGCCTGGGATGTCGTGGAGGGACTCGAGTCCCGGGATGATCATCCGTACGACGCTCAGGTCGAAGCGAGGTTGGCCGAGGTCGACAGCCACGAGCTCATCGATTCCGACCGCGCGCAGGCGGCCCTCGAGCCACGCGAGGTCGCCCTCGAAGCTGTCCGTGTCCCCGCCTTGGATGGCCTGAAAGTCTCGATGAGGGGCTGATCCCTGGACCCCAAGGGGTTCACCTGGATCCTCGAGTTCATCGATCGCGCACAGCGCTCGGCGGGCGCGGGCGGGGTCGCGGGCCCGCTCGAAGAAGGCTCGATCAGCGTCGTCCCGGGCGCCGGCGATGAAGGTCAGGCGGGTCTGAGCGGCCTCGGAGATGGCCCGGCTCAGGGCCACTCCGGGGTTTGCGTGGGCCCCGGAGCCGTGGCTGACAAACACCTGCCCGACCGGGTTCGGCTCCCGGTCGACCGAGACACAGGCGAAGCAGGGCACGGCGATGTCCGTGCGGATGTCCCATATCCCGTAGGCGAGCCCGGCCGCGTCCAGGCGAGCGAGCAGGGCCAGGCAATGTGGATCGTCGATCGAGGACCGGAGCACCCGCCCCTCCCGTGAGTGGCTGCCCC
>CAYVJQ010000002.1:170976-214566 GCA_964451725.1 uncultured Nannocystaceae bacterium
CCCACAGGGCCAGCGCATCACGCTCGATGAGCTCACAGATCCCGTGGTTGATGGCCTCGGTGAGGTGGTTGCCCGAGGCCAGCCCATTGGAGCTCATGGTGAAACAGCCGCTCCCGGTCGGCAGCGGGAGCGTGAAGTTGGTGTGCACCATCTCGTAGGGCACCCAGACCTCAGGATTCGACTCCGGACCCGTCCCTCGCCCGTCTCCCTGCATGAGGTCGACCCCCGCGCACCAGGACAACGGCCGATCGGCGTGGAAGCTCGTGACCGACACCCGAGGGAGGCGCGAGACGTCGACCACCGGCCGGACTCGAGTCATCTCTGCGTAGCTGCGCAGGCGCAGCGCGAGATCGCAGTGCTCAGCGTGGAAAGACTCTGCAGCCTCCATCAGACCCGAGGCCTTCGCGGCCCACAGATCGATGCCCTTCCCCTGGCTGACGACGATGGAGCGGGCGTTTGGACGGTAGACCGCGACGACCGGGATCCCTACGTGATCCAGCCCCGTCACGTTTGCGACCCGGGTGATGCCCAAGGCCCGCGCGTGCTTGGAGACCCGCGCCACCGTGTCGCGCGGGGCGACCAGTCGGTGGGTGCCCTGCCTGTGGCCCTTGTCCGTCAGCCGCCGGGCTTTTTCATGCTCGCGAGGTTCAACAGGTAGCAGGCCGCGCCGATGCCCGAGATCGACGGGATCGCAGCCACGACGACGCCTCGCTGGAGCAGGTTGTTGACCACCGGCAGGAGGTTGTCACCGACATCGGGGAGCTTCAGGAGCTCGGCGTGGGTCAGCAGCTTGGGCCGCGGGGTCGCGCCACTGATGACGATGTCATCGATGAAGGTGCTGTCGTCGTGGTCGGCCATCGGACCCAGCGTAGACGAATGCCCGTCGGCTTGACAACCCGATTCTGAGCGCCAGCGTTGGTCACTGGAGTATGGCCAGTGACCGGGAAGGCAAGAAGTCGGTGAGGACATCGTTTGCCCTGACCTGCTCGACCCAGGCCTCGGGCCAGCCGACCTCGTCCATGTTCTCGTAGTACCAAGACCCACGCACGAGGGCGAAGAGCGAGGTCGTGACGTAGTGAGGGTCGAGGCCGAGCTCGTCCATCATCTCGAAGATGGCCGCGCGCGCACGTTTGGTCTCGCCGGGAAGGCCGACGATGAAGTTGCCCGCCACGGTGATCCCCGCGGCCTTGAGGTCTCCGACGAGGACCCTGAGGTCGGCGAGCGAGGCCCGCTTGTCGATGTTGTCGAGCATGTCCTGGGTCGCGGCGTCGAAGCCGATGAACACCCGCTTGACCCCGCCAGCCGCCAGCGCAGCGCACTGCTGGGTGTCGAGCTTGGAGTCGGGACGAATGCACCCCGACCACTCCACCCGATGGCCCCGGGCCTCGGCGAAGGCCTGGATCTCGGCGGCCATGAGCAGGGCGCGCTTGGGCAGGATCGTATCGTCGACAAAGGTGATCTCGGCGCCCGGGTAGCGATCTTGGACGTCGGTGACCTCTTCGAGGATCTGTGTGATCGCCTTGACGCGGTAGCCCCGGTTGAGCGCAGGGTAGTTGCAGTAGCGACACGCCGCCCAGCAACCGCGCGAGGACTCGAGGGGGAACTGCGGAGCCGTGCCGGCGAAGTAGCGCGCCAGGGGCATGATTGAAAAGTCGGGTCGGGTCGGCGCGGGGCGGTCGAGCTCCGGGCGTGGATGTCCGGTGATCCACAGCCCGGGCACCGTAGGCAGGCCCTCCCCTCCCCCTTCGACGTGTTCGGCCACCCTCGCTACGACGTGGTCGCCAGGCCCGACACCGATGCCGTCGAAGACCGCGAACAAAGGACGTAGGTCGATCGCTGAGACGGCTTGGTGGGTGCACCAGGGCCCTCCCACGATGATCCGCAGGCTCGGGAGAACCCGCCGCAGGCACCGGGCGATGATGATCGCGGGCAGGAGTTGGCCCACGTAGGAGATGGTCATGGTCACGACCGCGGGCCCCGGGGCGACCACTTGTTCAATGCGGGTCTCGATCCAGCGCTCCCAAAATTCCAAGCGCGGGTCTTCGCCACCGGTGATGAGATCGTGAAGTCGAACCTTGGACGAGTCGACCCCGACCAAGAAGCGCTGTGGACCGAGCAAGGGCCGGGCGAGCATGCCCAAGGTGAAGCCGAGGGCCATCAGTGGAGCCGTGCGCTCGGTCAGGGTCGCCCGCTCGTGCACGGGGGCCGCCGACAACACGCGTAGGCCCGCGATCTCCTCGCTTCGCTCAGGATCCGGTTCAGAGCCCGGACCGAGCATCGCCGAGAGCAGGCCGTCGAGAGTGTCGTCGGCGAACAGCCAATCGTGAAAGTCGAGGTTGAGATCGACCATGCCTACAGGCAGGTCGGCCGCTCGCAGGGCGCCCGCGAGCACCGCTGGCCCCAAGGGTGGACTGTCGATCGAATCCCACAAAGGGGGATAGACGATCGTGGTCAGGGGCCGAGTCACGGCCTCACGCGAGCTTGATGAACTCGCTGATGGGCCCTGGGGCAACATCAAGCGCCTGTTTTGCCTCGGCCGAGTCGAACTCCCAACCGCCCTGAGCGGTGATCAACATGAGCGCTGCAAAGGACTTCTCGAGCGGGTTGCCCGAGCCGTCGACCTGGCCCTGGAGGACCTCCGCGGGGACCCGCTCGATCTCGAAGCTGCGGCCTTTCGCGGCCTCGAAGCGCGCGATGATCTGGTTTTGAGACAGGGCCTCGGGCCCGCCGAGGTTGAAGGTCTTGTTCCGGGCGGCGGGGTTGTCGAGGCAGGCCACGGCCGCCGTCGCCACGTCCCCCAGCGAGATCCAGTTGTGTTTGCCGTCGCCGTCCCCAAACACCTGGACCTTGGCGTTGCCGTGGTCGAAACCGAGGGCGGCGCTGCACCAGACCTCCCAAAAATGTGGCGGATGCAAGATCGTGTAGTCGATCCCACTGCTCTCCAGCGCGGCCTCGACCGCCCGCTTTGCGTCTTGAAGCGGGAAGCTGACCTCGGAGTGGGGGAAGGACACAAACACGATGTGTTGGACGCCAGCCGCTTTCGCCGCGGCCACCACGTTGAGGTTCCCCTGGCGATCGACCGAGTCGATGCTGTCGCCCTCGCCCCGAGAGCGCGTGGAGGAAGTCGTAATGAGCACCGTGTCGACGCCCACCATGGCGGCCACCAGGCTCGCCGGGTCCTTGACATCACCGACGGCCGTCTCGGCGCCGGCAGCCTCGAGGCTCGCTACAATCTCGGGATCGGAGCTGGTCCGGATCAGCGCCCTGACGTTGCGGTCGGCACTGCGGAGAGCCCTGACGATCGCCGACCCGAGAAACCCTGTTGCACCTACGACGATATCCATTCGCTGTCCTTCACTCGAGCAATAGCCGTCGAAGTGACGGCAGAATCACAGATACCTCAGCGTTCGCCCCAGCGCTACCGCCTCGGTGAGGGTCGCTCGCGCGGCGTCGATCTCGTCTGTCTCGTACTCGGCGACGGCCCGAGTCAAGAGTACGTCGAGGGCTTCTGGCAGGTGGTGCTGGGTCTCCGAAATGAGCTCACGAGCGAGCTCGACGAGCGCCAGCGGAGGCTCGGTCTCGAGTTCGAGCGCGAGCTGAATCAAGGTCGCCGTCCATCGAAAGGGGAAGGGGAAACTGAGCTCGTCCCAGCGCGCTCGGGCGCTGCGGCACAGAGCGCGCGCTCGCCCCGGTTCGCCATCGCGCATGGCGATCCAGGCCTGGAGACTCAGCCCCAGCCCCTCGTAGTCGCCGAGCTTGGTCTTGCGGCTCATGGCGATCACAGAGGGGGTCAGGCGACGGGCCTCTTCGACGCGGCCGAGGCAGCGCTGGATGAGCGCCAGATAGGCGACCGCGCGGGTCTCTCCGACCGCGTCCCCAAATCGGCGAGAGGCCTGCCAACCCTCATGAATCTCGAGCTCGGCGGCGTCGAGTCGACCTGCGAACAACAGGCCAAAGCCATGGACAAAGCGGGCGAAGGCGAGCTCCCCGGCGGCGTTCGCCTCTTGGGCCGCCGTCACGCAGGCCTGCGCCGCCGCGACGACATCGGGGGTGACGCGGTAGCGCTCGCGTCGGTAGGCGTGGGTGACGATCGCCAGGAAAAAGCGGTAGCGGTCCAGAGCTGTTCCCTCGGCCTCGATCTGAGGTCGGAGCGCGGCGATCGTCGCGTCCATTTCTTCGAGGCGACCGGTCCAGTAGTAGATCCACGTTCGGCCCAGCATGTGCTGGATCTGTTCACGCCCGAGAACGACCCCCGGGGGCTCGAGCTCGCCTCGCTCGTGATCGTGTGTAGGGGCGACAGATACCGCCGGGACCCGGGCGACCTCGATCGCTGCCGCGAGCTCGCCGTAGGCGCTCAGGGCCTCCTCGAAGCGGTGTTCGACCTCCCAGGCCTTCCCGATCTTGCGCATCATCCGAAGACCCAGCGCGAGGTCGGTGTCCTCCTCGCGGGTGATCGCCTTTTGAAAGGCTGCGCGCGCATCGTCGTGTCGACTGTCGAGCATCAGCGCATCGCCGAGGCGCTCGTCGAGGCGCTCGGCCTCGCGGCGGACCGCGGGGCTGGCTGGATCGAGATGCTCGACCTCGACCAGGGCAGCTCGGAACAGGCCGATCGCTGCACCCACCGCGTGGAAGCGGGTCGCCCGATCACCGGCCGCGCGCAGATGAGGGACCGCCCGCGCGGCCTCCCCGGCGGCGGCCCAGTGGCGTCCGATCGCCGCGTGCTCGTGCCCGGCGTCGTCCCCGTAGCGGGCGCCCATGGTCGCCGCGATCTTGGCGTGCAGCGCCCGTCGGGGCCCCGCATCGAGCTGGGCCGCGGGCAGCTCGTGAAGTTTGTCGTGCGCGAAGCGGTAGCGCCCGCTGCCGGCGGGCTCGATCACCTGGTGGCGCTCGAGCTCCGCGTAGACCCGGAGCATGGTGCCGTCGTCGAGCTCGACGATGTCCCGCAGCAGCTCGCTGTCGAAACTTCGGCCGATGAGCGAGGCCGCCTCGAGGACCGTGCGTGTGCTCGGGGACAGCTTGGCGAGGCGCAGCTCGACCATCTGGCGTAGGGATCGGGGGAGAGGCAGGGCCTCACAGATCGCCGCAGTGGGGACCTCCGAATTGGCGAGCCGCCAGCGGCCTGCCCGATCTCGAACGAGGACCTGCTCGGCGACGGCCGTGCGCAGATACTCGGCGACGAAGAAGGGATTTCCTCCGCTGTGATGGGCCAGGAACGAGACGAAGGCGGCGGGCGGCTCGGCCATGGCGAGCATCCCGCTGACCATCTGCCCGAGCTCGAACTCGCGCATCCGACCGAGCGAGAGAGAGACGACCGAGTCTGCATCGACGATGGCCTGGAGGTCGCCCAGGTCCTCGTCGCTCCGGTAGGAACCGACGACCATGAGCGCCGCGACGGGGTCCTCGCCGAGGGTCTCTCGAAGGTGACGGAGGACCCCTCGGGTCAGCCCGTCGGCCCACTGGAGGTCGTCGATGAGAAACAGCAGCGGCCGGGTCCTGGTCAGGCCGCGCAACATTCGGACCACGGCGCTGAACAGACGGGTGCGGGTCGCGGGGGCCGGGAGCAGCTCGGGGGTCGGCTGT
Source organism: uncultured Nannocystaceae bacterium (assembly GCA_964451725.1). Lineage (GTDB taxonomy): Bacteria > Myxococcota_A > Polyangia > Nannocystales > Nannocystaceae > Plesiocystis. The sequence continues at coordinate 176,557 of CAYVJQ010000002.1, forward strand.
TCAGCGACGCCCGGTAGCTGGGCGACGGCCGAGCTGTAGGGGGCGAGCACCGCGGCCCCTGAACCGAACATTTGACTGACGGCTTGCGCGACTTGGGCCTCGCCGCCCTCCAAGCAGCGATCGGCGGCGAGCTCGAACAGCTGCGCGAGGGGCTGGAGGGGGCCAGTCGCCTCCCGCACGGGCCCCCCGAGGTTGGAGCTCGGAATACATTCGCCGGTCACCACCGAGATCCCCGCGCGCTGGGCCGCGCTCGAAGCTTCGAGCGCCAACCGGGTCTTGCCTGAGCCGCTCGCCCCTCCGATGAATACGAGGGCGCCCTGGCCCTCGTGCAGCGCATCGATGTGTCGCATGATCGATGCGAGCACGACCTGTCGACCCACAAAGGGCGGTCGGTAGAGATAGGGCTGGTGTGGCGGCAGAGACTGGGCCCAGGCGCAGGCGGGCGTGCCGAGGCGAGCGAGCACCGCGTCGACATCCTCGGCGTAGCCCAGGCGCCCATCCCGGTTCTTGACCATGAGGCCCAGGATCAGCTCCTCGAGCGCCGTCGGGATCCCTTTCACCCAGGCAGAGGGATCCGGTGGGCGTTGTTCGAGATGCCCGTTGATGATCTCCACCCCGCGGCCCACAAAGGGGCGCACCCCCGTGACCAGCTCGTAGAGGATGCAGCCCAGAGCGTAGAGGTCTGCCCGGGCATCGAGCAGCTCGCCCCGAAGTTGTTCGGGAGCCATGTAGGCCAGGGACCCTGCGACGCCTCCGACAGAGGCGATGACCTCCCGACCCGTGGCGGCGACGACCTCCGAGGCCAGACCAAAATCGACGAGCACAGGCAGGCGCCCGGGCCGGACGAAGATGTTCGCCGGCTTGAGGTCCCGGTGGATGATGCCCTCTCCATGGACAAAGCCGAGCACCTCACACAGGCCTCGGACCAGGGGCAGGACCTCGTCGAGCCGACCTGCTGCCGCGAGTGGCCGCGGTCCAAGGGGCGGCTCCCGGGTCGGCACCCGCGGCTCACCAACGTGCTCGACGGCCGTGTCCCCCGTGCCCAGTGGACCCATGGTCAAGGTCTGTTCGCTGGGGGCCGGGTTGTCGTCGGGGGACCTCCCGATCGCAGCGCGGTGGGGAGCAGTCGCCCTGGCGGCCGGGATCTCACTGGCGAGAGTCGGCGCGCTGACGATGCCGTGGGTGTCGTCGGCGACAGGACGCAGCTCGAGCTCGGGAAGGGTCTCCTCCGCCCGCCAGTAGCGACTCACCAGGTCCGACAACGTCGCGCCCGGGAGCAGCTCCATCGCGTACCAGGGGTGGCCACCCTCGATCCCGCTGGCGATCACGCCGACCACACCTGGATGCCTGAGCCGGCCGAGGGTCACGGCCTCGCGCCGGAGCTTCGACATCATCCCCGAGTCGACCGCGGTCGAGGTCTTGACCGCCGCGACGTAGCCCTGAGTGACGTGGACGGCGGCATAGACCACCCCCATGCCACCGCGCCCGAGCACACGGTCGACTTCGAAGGGGCCTATGCGCTGGCCAGTGGCGAGCTCGTTGGAGGGACCAGTCAACGGATTTCCGAGGCTCGAGGGCGACCCAAGTGACCCCTACTTGGGCAGCTCGGGCAGGTCCCGCCCCAACCACCAGCGTACATCGACAGAGGTCACCGCCTTCGACCAGGCCTCCGACCAGGGGTTCGGCCCCTTGCGGTAGTAGACCTCGGCTTCGTCCGAGATCGTGTCCATCGCCCAAATGTTGATATATTGGTCGATCACCCCGGTCGCCGCGTTGCCGGCAAACGCGAGCTTCCACCCGAACTTGCTGTCCATCTCGACCACGGCGTGGGACATGCGGAACAGCAGGTCACTGCGGGGTCCCGGCGCCCGACCGAGATGCAGGCACTCGAGCATGTAGTGTTTGGCCTTGGGAAGCGGCAGCTCCGGGTTCAAGAACGCCGGGTCGTAGGGGAGAATCGTATACAGATTCTGCCGTTCCCCATCGATGAGCTGCTCGGAGTCGACATAGTGGGAATTGTCCGCCGCGAGCGCCATGACCATGGCCAGCGAGTCGAAATCGGGGATCGACCAAAGGTGCAAGGTCGTGCCCTGCGCTTTCGCTTCGATGACCGGATCCGCGTTGGAGCCTGGGCTCCACTGGTTGTAGAGGAGGTTGAGCTCGATGTCCCAGCCATTGCGCAGAAACACATCGCGAGCCAGGTAGAGGGTCGCCTCGTACTTCTCGAGGTTCGCCAGGGGCAGGTCGATCTCCGCGAGACAGCGATAATTCGTAGACATGGATCCTCAATTCCCGCAGCGCGGTGGCCCATACTAGACCACTGTGCGCCGCGCCCAGTCAAGACGCTGGGCTGGAGCGAACTTGCCGAGTGGTCACAAGGCCAAGGGCACAGCGTTTTCGCCCCCTCTGGCGTTCAGGCTCACTGCGGCGTCGGTCGTGCGACGTGCCCGAGCACCGCCGGACGGCTCGCTCCGGTCACCCCGGGCAGGGAGCTGGGCAACCCCGCGAGCGTCCGCGCAGCGATCAGTGCGATCGCGGCCGGCTCGTGGTTCGAGGCCGCAAACACCCCTGATTCGGCCCGCTCGATCGGTAGGGACAGGCCCTGCTCCACGAGTCGAACCAAGGTCGGGTTTTTGGCGCCGCCCCCCGTCAACAACACGCAGCGGACACCCTGGCGCTCGACCGCTGCGGTCCGCACGATCGTCTGAGCCGTAACGGCGAGCACGGAGGTCAAGAGATCGCGATCGGGGACGTCTCCGAAGCGCTCCATGACCCGCTCCGCATAGGCTTGACCGAAGTCCTCTCGACCGGTGGATCGCGGCGGCGGTTTGGAGAAAAACGGGTGCGCGAGGATGTGGTCGACGATCGACTGGGAGACCTTGCCGCCGCGGCTGAGGACCCCATCACGGTCGAACTCGAGGTCGCCCGAGCTCATCCGCCGGGCCAGGACATCGGCGATCATCATGCCCGGGCCGATATCGTAGCCGACCACGTCGTCGAGGGCCTCGGTGACGTGGGTGACGTTCGCTATCCCGCCGATGTTGACCACCAGCCGATCGGACTGGCCACGGGGCGTGAAAAACCAGTGGGTGAAAGGCACGATCGGGGCCCCCTCCCCTCCGTAATACATGTCGGCCGCGCGCAGGTCTCCGACAACCGGTTTGGCGAGGGCCTCAGCGAGGATGCTGGTGCTGCCGATCTGGAGGGTGTTCGGGGTCTTGTGACCCAAACTCGCGGCGGCCGACGGGGGGCCGTGCCACAGCGTCTGACCGTGCATGCCGACGACGTGGCAGTGCTCCCAGCCATCGAGCATGCGCACGGTTTGGGCGTAGCGGCGCGGGAGCTCGGCGTGGAGTTCGGACAGGCGCGGCAATGTCATGGCGCAGGGGTCTCGAAGTTCGGCCTGCAAGCTGGCCTCGAAAGGCAGATGTGCGTGATCGAGCACGCGCGGGGTGTGTCGGTCTCGCTCGCTCTCGAGGGCCAACAAGATCGCGTCGACCCCGTCTCCCGACGTACCGCTCATGATCCCCACGGCCAAGATCGGGCCGGTGTTCGAAGCTCGGGTCATCGTCATCCCTCTCCGCCCTGCAGGCGGCGGTTCCCGGCGGCGCGCAGGCACAGCTCGAGCGCCTCGATGACCCGCCCGCCTCCTGGGCGCGTCAGCACGAGATGGGCGGCCTCTAGCGCCCGGGGATGCGCATCGGCGACCGCGATCCCGAGGCCGACACGCTCGAAGATCACCGCGTCGTCCGGGCCGTCGCCGATGTGAGCGACTTTGCTCGCGTCGAGGTCTCCGTGCCGGGCCCGGATCTCCGCGAGCGCAGCGATCTTGTCGCTGACCCCGACCCAGTCGGTCTCACAGCGCAGGTGTTGCATGCGTCGCCTGGCCACGGGCGTCTTGTTGCGGGACAGCGGAACGACGGCGAGGCCCTGCCCCGCCATCCTCAGCAGGGCCTCGCCGTCGCGAACGTCATAGCGCTGCACCCAACCGCCCTGCTCCCCGACCCACCAGGTGGTCGCGTCGGTCAGGGTCCCGTCGATATCGAAGGTCAGCAGCTCGATATCTGCGAGCCGCGCGCGAGTCGTCTCGTCGAGGGTCTGGGGCTCCCACATGCTGGGAGTCTACCAACAGGACCGAGCGCAAACCCCATGGTGCACGGCGCACGGTGATGGTCCGGTCCGGTCCGGTCCGCCCGGTCGCCGGGCCGTGGGTCAGAACGCCTTTTGGATCTTCGAGAGCAGCTCGTCGAGGGAGAAGGGCTTGGTCACATAGTATTTGGCCCCGACGTTGATGCCCTCGACGACGCTGCGGGGGTCGTTTTTGGCGGTCAGAAAAATGACCGGCACAGAGCGGGTGCTGGCGTTGTTCTTGATCGCCTTGACGAAGGTCATGCCGTCGAGGCGCGGCATCATGATGTCGGCGATGATCAGGTCGGGCCGGTCCTCGCTCTCGAGCGCGGTCAACCCCGCGACACCGTCGTCGGCCTGGGTCACGCGGTAGCCCTGCGCACCCAGAGCCTTACGGAGCAAGGTCTGAACGGCCGGGTCGTCTTCGACGATGAGGATGTGCTCGCCTGCCACGACGGGACGCTATCACCGGGCATCCGAGCACGAAAGCCAGAAAACACAGCGCCCGCGCTCAGGCGGCGGGTAGTGCGTCGATACCCATGGCCTCCAGCACAGTGACCCCGCCGTTTCGCCACCGTCGCAGCTCGACATCGACGAGGTCCCCCGCCCTGCCCCGACGAACAACGAGGTGAGAGCCGTCGAGCCAGCTGCCGCTGTTTCCATAGATCACGCACCCACGCCTCTCCAGGCTGCCCCGGTGGCTGTGGCCCATCAGCACGATCTTCGTCCCGGTGACCTCACCGACGCTGGCCGCGACCTCGAGCATGTCCTGGGCGACGTTTCGCGGGGTCCGACGACGCTTGACACCGATCACCGCAAGCACGCCGAGGCCTATACCGATGCCTATACCTGGGAGCAGGCCCCACCCGAGCGCAGAGGAGATCGGGGGACAGATCAGGACCGGCGCGAGGAAGCTCAGCGCGAGATCCAGGGCGGTCACCGAGAGCACGCCCCCCACGCTCGCCGAGCTCGGCGGTGGTGCCATGTTCTGCAGGGCCGTCAGCGCGCTCATCTGCAGTCCTGCATTCTCGGCGATCTTCCCGAGTCGAGCCTCATGCGCATCCCGCCCGGCCTTGTCGACCCGTCCGCTGCGGGCCCAGAGCGCCAACATGCCGCCGACCATGCGCAGATAGAGGAACAACACCCGAACCATGAATCGCCACCCCCGGGCGAGCGCCCAGCGGATGTAGTCCATGGTCGAGAACTTGTCCGCGGATCCGTAGTCGATCTCCGGCATGCGGTTGCTGAACCGGCGAGTGGCGACCTCCGCCACACTCTTGACCAGCCGACCGCCCCGGGTCGGGGACAGCTGCGCGTGGGTCGAGCAGGCGGGATCGAAGACGTGTCCATGCTCGATCCAGGCCCCTCCCTCGCGCACGAACCAGGGCACGAAGCGAACCGTCCCCGCGCCGACGTCGGTGAGTCTGACGACCCCGGTCGTGGTCAGCGCGGCCGGGTCGGTCGCGCCCTTGGACGTCCCCGCGGCCCCCTCGAGGCGCTCCGCCATCGCCCGACAGACCTCGGAGTAGAGGAGCTCCGCATCGTGGTTTCCAGCTACGAACACGATCGAATTCCCAGCTTCCAAGAACGAAACCAACCCATCCTCGACCCCGGGGTAGGCATCGAGGACCGCGTGCAGGCGCTCGACCGCGACCGCTTCGGCCGTCGCGTCGCTGGCACCGATCTCGATGTTCCAAAAATCGATGAAATCGCCGTTGACGACGAGCTGCCAAGTCCCGAGCGCGGCATAGTGCTCGAGGAACTGAGGCAGGCTCTCATCGAGGCGAGCCGCCAAGTGCACGTACTCTCCCCGGCTCCTCGCCTTGAGGTGCGAGCCGAGATGGAGATCGCTGATCAGCAACAAATCGCGCACGCGTGGAGGACCTCCCTAGGGGGCCAGGCTATCAGAGCCGGTCGTTCAGCGCCCGACGCGGAGCTGCGCCTCGAACTTGGAAGTTTCCGCGAGCTCCGCGCGAGATCCCGGACGCCTCCGAGCCCCGGGTGAGAGATGCTGAGCGTGCTCAGCATCTCCGCGGCGGGCTCAGAATGGCCGCTTCACCATCGTGGCACACGCTGTGGTATAGCGCGCGAACGTGGATACGCCGCAGCGGCGTATCCGCCGCATTGGACCCCGGCATGATCAAGATCTCCGTTTTTATTGCCGTCGTTTTGGGCGCGCTCGCCCTGTTCGCCTGGAACCTCTCGAAGTTCATCAAGATCGCGGCGCTGGGTCGCCCGGCGCTGCTCGACGAGACTTGGGGGGAGCGCATCGCCAGCTTGATGACCTTCTTCTTCGGCCAGAAGAAGGTCGCGGAGGAGCGGAGGAGCTGGCACCACCTGGCGCTCTACTGGGGTTTTCTGATCCTCCAGATCGGCCTGGTCGATATGTTGATCACCGGCTTGTTCGGCAAGTACGGCTTCACCCTGGCGACGATCCTGGGCGAGACCGGCCACGCCTGGCTCAAGCTCGTGGTCGACTGCGGCAACACGGTCGTGTTCCTCGCGCTCGTCTACGCCTTCATCCGGCGCCTGTTCATCAAGCCGAGCTTCGTGCCCGCCAACCTCGACGCGATGCTGATCCTGGGAGGCATCACCCTCGTGGTCCTGACCCACTTCGGACACCACATGTTCGAGATGGCCTACAACCGTGAGATGGAGGACGGGGTGATCGTCACCTATGCGCTGGGTACGGGCCTGGGCCTGTTCTCGGGTCCCGAGTGGGCGGCGTCGCTCCCCGGTGGCGGCAGCGAGCACCTGTTTGTCGACATCGACAAGAGCAACGCCCACCTGTTCGCCGAGATCCACTGGTGGGGGCACATGGGCGTGGTCCTGGCCTTCCTCAACTACCTGCCCTTCTCCAAGCACATCCACGTGCTGGGCTCGGGCCCGAACATCCTCCTGCGGCGCCAAGGGCAGCGCGGCATCATGCCCAAGCTCCTGCTCATGCCCGACGAGGACGACGTCGACGAGGACGGTGAGCCCGCGCCCATCCCCTGGGAGAACTGGGGTGTCGGCCGCATCGAGGACTTCGACTGGAAGTCCCTGATCGACAATTACTCGTGCACAGAGTGCGCTCGCTGCACGACCTACTGCCCGGCCTTCGCTACCCGCAAGCCCCTCTCGCCCATGCACCTCATCCACGACCTCAAGGATGAGATGAAGGCCCGGGGCGGCCTGCTCGTGGCCCTTCAAGAGGCCGGAGGGGCCGTGCCCATCTACGACCCCGACACGGGGGAAGAGGGCTTCCCCGAGGACTTCGAAGAGGAGTCTCCCGCCTACAAGGCCCTGCCGGAGACGGCGAAGACCGACAAGATCAGCGAGATCAAGCGCATGCTCGGTGAACTCCCACCGCTGACCGCCCAAAGTGGCGGCCGCATCGACGACGAGACCCTGTGGTCGTGCACGACCTGCGGCGCCTGCCAGGAGGTCTGCCCCGTGTTCATCGAGCACCCCCTCAAGATCCTACAGATGCGGACCCGCATCGTGCTCAACGACGAGGGCGGCCGCACCCCCGGCGACGTCACCCGGGTCATCGGCAACATCGCCGACGGCCAGGGCAACCCCTGGAACGACAACGGTGATCGCATGGCCTGGGCCGATGGTCTGGATGTCCCGACCATCGAGGACAATCCAAACGCGGAGTGGCTGCTCTTCGTCGGCTGTGCCGGGGCCCTCGACGACGGGGCCAAGAAGACCACAAAGGCGCTGGTCCGGGTGCTTCACGCCGCCGGGGTCGACTTCGCGGTGCTCGGCAAGCAAGAGAAGTGCACCGGCGACACGCTCCGTCGGCTCGGCGCCGAGGACAAGTTTCAGGAGCTGGCGGCCGAGCAGGTCGAGCTCTTCAACGAGCACAAGATCACCAAGGTCATCGCCACCTGTCCCCACTGCTTCCACGTGATCAAAAACGAGTATCCCCAGTTCGGCGGGGACTACGAGGTGATCCACCACTCCGACCTGATCGCCAAGCTCCTCGACGAGGGCGCTCTCAAGGTCGAGAATCCGCTGGCAAAACGCTTCACCTATCACGACAGCTGCTACCTGGGGCGCTGGAACCAGGTCTACGATGGGCCTCGGAAGGCCATCCAACGGGCGGTCGGTGATGCCGGGTCCTTCGTCGAGCTCGGCCGCAACCGCGAACACGGGTTTTGCTGTGGCGCCGGCGGCGGTCGCATGTGGATCGAAGAGGACAAGGAAAAGCGGGTCAACGTCGATCGCAGCCAGGAGATCGTCGAGGCCGGGGTCGACGCGGTCGCCGTCGGGTGCCCGTTTTGCAAGACGATGATCTCCGACGGCATGAAGCACTTCGACAAGGACGAGGACATCGAGGTTCTCGACATCGCGCAGATCATCGCCTCGACCCTGTCTGAAGCCGCGCCCGCGAAGGCGCCCAGTTCGGCGGAGGTCGACGCGTGAAGATGCGGGCGAGCATCCACGATGCCCTGATCGAGCGCTTCTCCCCCAGCGTGCTCGAGGTGATCAATGAGTCGGACAACCACAACGTCCCGCCCGGATCCGAGACCCACTTCAAGGTCATCGTGATCAGCGAGATGTTCGCGGGAGACACCCTGGTGGCTCGCCACCGGGCGGTCAACCAAGCTCTCGCCTCGCAGCTGGCCGGGGGGGTGCACGCCCTTTCTATCCAGGCGCTGACTGCCGCGCAGTGGATGAGCCGAAATGGGGTCGTCCCGGAGTCTCCGCCCTGCCTCGGTGGATCCAAGGCCGACTGAGACCTGCCGGCAGATGCGCACCGGGTGATCGTGCCTGGATAGAGGCCCCTGCGTAGGGGCCTCTTTTTGGTGGCGGCTCGAGTCGCTCTGACACGGCTGCCCCGGGCTCTAGCTCTGGGTATTCGAGTCCGGAGAGCCCTCTGTCGGCACCCGGACGCAGTTCGCGACCGCGGGTTCACACACCGACATGGGTGTCCCCCCAAAAACCGACATTTGCGCCCTAGCACCGGTTTTTGACGACATTGCCGGGGCGGACGAGCCGACTAGTTTGAGCACATGGCCCGCGCATCGCTCGAGTCCTTCGCTCTGCCCCTGCTCGCCGCATGTCTCGCCGCTTGCGTGTTCACTGGCTGCGACGACCCGGATACTCCAGACCCGGAGCTGCTCGACATGGCGAGTGTCTCCGAGCAGGCCGCCTGCGACGACCTCACGGTGATCGCGGCCCACATCGACGGCAACGAGGCTCTGTTGTTGGGTATCGACGACGGTCTCGCGGCCCAGGCCCTGAGCGCGGGCGAGGTCGTCACCGCCGAGTACACCCTGCCCGACGACCGGCTGACCGTCCGCTGGGCGGAGGGCAGCAACGTCTATCGAGGCCACTGTGGTCTGGACAACGGAGAGCCCTGGCAGGTCGACGCCGTCTTCGATGGTGTCCGAGGAACCATCGCCGTGCGCCTGGTCCCGCACATCGATGGCAGCGTCACCCTGAGCGCAGAGGTCGAGGATCTAGAGCTGGGCAGCCTCGAGGACATGGACGCCCCCAAACTGATCCTCGATCACGCCCTGATCCGCGATATCGAGCTCTGACCTACGCGGGGATCCGCTCAGTAGGCCGCCGCAGATCCGCCGTCTCGGGTGACGTCGGCGACCGCCCGCAGCTCGCCGGTCTCGGCGTCGACCTCGATGCAGTTCGCATGACCGATCCGCCAGCTCCGGCTCGCGGTCTCGTGGCCTCGGCGCTCGAGGCCCTCGAGCAAGGCCGGATCCATCCCCTGTTCAACCCAGATCGTATCGGGGAGCCACTGATGGTGGATACGGTACTCGCGGACCGAGTCGAGCAAGGGGCGCTCGTAGTCGATCAGTTGAAGGATCAGCTGGGCCACCGTCGTCGTGATGGTCGGCCCACCTGGGGAGCCCAGGACCGCCCGCAGCTTCCCGTCTTTGGTGACGATGGTCGGCGTCATGCTGCTGAGCATGCGCTTGCCGGGCTCGATCGCGTTTTGGGGGCCCTGGACCAGGCCGAACATGTTGGGTGAGCCGACCTTGGCCGTGAAGTCGTCCATCTCGTTGTTGAGGATCACCCCGGTCCCGGGGATCACGAGCTTGGCTCCAAATCCACCATTGAGCGTATAGGTGTTGGCGACCGCGATACCCGAACTGTCGACCACGGAGAAGTGGGTGGTCTGCTCGGACTCGGGGATGGCAGCGCCTGCGCCGACATCGGCCGAAGGTGTGGCTTTGCGCGGGTTGATGTCCGCCATCCGGTCTCCCACGTAATCCACATCCAAGAGCGTCTCCAGGGGGATGTCGATGAACGCCGGGTCCCCGAGCAGCTCGTTGCGGTCGGCGTAGGTGCGACGCAGGATCTCGACGTAGTAGTGGACCTGGTCCACGGAGTGCCAGGGTTTGTCGGCGAGCTTCAAGACCTCGCTGGCGGCGAGGATCTGGCGCAGGACGACGCCCCCCGCAGAGGGCGGAGGCATGGCGATGATCTCGTGGCCCCGATAGTCGAAGCGCAGCGGATCCCGCTCCACGACCTCGTAGCCGGCGAGGTCCTCGACGGTCCAGATCCCGCCGAGCTTCTGGACTTCGCTGGCCATGTGTTCGGCCAGCGCACCCTCGTAGAAGCCGTCCCGGCCGTAGTCCGCGATCCTCTGCAAGGTCGCGGCGAGCAGGGGCTGACGCCACACGTCTCCACTTTGGTAGTCGCTGCCGTCGGGCTTGCGGAAGCCCTCGGCCGAGCTGCTGAAGCCCGCATCGATCATGCGTTTGCTGCCCGACTGGAGGTCGCTGGCGTGCTCCTCGTCTAGGGTCCAGCCGTCCCGGGCGAGGCCGACCGCAGGGCCGACGACCTGGGCCCACTCGAGCGCCCCCCACTTCTCGTGCGCGTACCAAAAACCGGCCACGTCCCCAGGGATGCCGGCCGCCAGGGCGCCGACGCGGCCGGCCTGGGTGACCTCCCCCTTGTCGTCGAGGTACATGTCCGGCCCGGCTGCTCCCGGGGCGACCTCTCGGTAGTCGATGGCGCGCGCGCGGCCGTCGGGGAAACGGATCACCATGAACCCGCCGCCACCGATGTTTCCCGCGGACGGATGGGTGACCGAGAGGGCGAAGCCGACAGCGACGGCCGCGTCGATGGCGTTGCCTCCGGCACGCAGGATCTCGACGCCGATCTCGCTGGCGTTGGCCTCCGCGCTGGCCACCGCGCCGTGTGTCCCGAGCACCATTTCCTGTCCCGCGCGGGCTGGCGCCGGATCGCCAGTGGGCTCGAGGCCCCCGCTCAGGGGTGTATCGGGACCCTGCGCAGCATCGACAGGCCTGTCCGTATCGGATTTGAATTTGGAGTCGGGGGAGTCTGTCGCGCCGCGATCTTTGCATCCGACGGTCAGGGCGCTGGCGACCAAGAGCGCGGGCAGGAGGCTCGGCAACAACAGCTGGGCACGCATCGCGCGATCCTAACCTCTACATCATCGCGGACCCACCAACCCGTGCGGGGAGGCTCACACATGCTCGCCCCAGGGCCCCCATCGTCAGCCTTGACACCCCGCCCCGCCTAGTCCACATTCCGTCGACCTCAAACGAGGTGCCTACCAGCCCAGACACCCCGTCTGGGATTCAAGCATTCGGGGATCGTCTAATGGTAGGACAGCGGATTCTGGTTTCGCCAGTCAAGGTTCGAATCCTTGTCCCCGAATTTTCCTGACCGCATCTCACGAGAACGAGACGCTACGCATGGCCCTGTGGTCTAGCGGTTAGGACGGCGGCCTCTCACGCCGCAATCCCGGGTTCGATTCCCGGCAGGGTCAGCACCGGTCTCCACTCGAAAGAGTGGAGGCCGATTTTTTTTGCGCGGCATGAGCACAACCGGCAGCACTGAGGCCCTGGAGGCGATCGATGTCGGGCTCTCTCCCGGCGACCTACCGCCTTTCGAGTTTCGGGCGGGCGCCCGCCCGAGTCCGCTCGTCGTCAGCTTCCCCCATGTCGGCCTCGAGTGGCCCGCGGGTGTCGGCACCCGTCCGCAGGTCAGCTTTCCGCGCAACGCCGACTACGCGGTCGACCGGCTCTACGTCCGCGCCGAGGCTCTGGGTGCCGCGACGCTCCGGTCTCGGATCTCCCGCCTGGTCGTCGACCTCAACCGGGCCGACGACGATATCGACCCGGCCCTGGTTCCGGACCACCCTGCCCCCCGGCCGAGGCCGTCCCTGTCCTCGCTGCGAGTGGGCAGGTCACGCCGGGTGATCCGCAACCGGGGAGTCGTGTGGGCCAATGCAGTGGGCAACATCCCCTTGTTCACGACGCTCGGCCACAGGGAGTTCGCGGATCGAATCCGGCGTTTTCATGCGCCCTACCACCGCGCCCTCGAGGTTTTGCTGGCCAGGCGCCGCGCCGAGTTCGGGTACGCGATCCTCTTGGATGCCCACAGCATGCCCGGGTCGGTGGGCAGTGACATGGTCCTGGGCACCCTCGACGGCACGGCTTGCTCCAAGCCTATCGCTGCCCTGGCGGTCGAGGCTCTCTCGGGCCAGGCCCCGAGCCTCAAAAACCACTTTGAGCGGCGCGGGGCGGCTCGCTGGCCGCTGACGCTGAGTGTGGACGACCCCTATCGCGGGGGGTACATCGCGCGACACTTCGGCCGACCGAGCGAGGGCACCCACGCGCTCCAACTCGAGGTCAGCCGCGCTCTTTATATGGACGAGTATCGATTTGATCTCGCGCCCGTCCCGGACCCAGGAAGTTTCGACCTGGAGCGAGATCAAGACCGGCCATCGGGGGCCACAGCGAACGGATCAGGCCACCGCGGCGAGCAAAAAACGCGGGCAGCGCAGCGTGATCGCCGTCGCTTGGCCGCGCTCGTCGGAGCCATCGACGCGCTTGTTGCGGGTTTGTCCACGCTCCAGCCTGGAGCGTGGACCCCTTCGTCCTCGCCGTAGCGGCACCGCCGAGTCCGGTGTTTCGCTCGGATGCACGGCCGGGCCTGCATCGACAATTTTTGTTGAAGCCCAAGGACCCGAACAACGATCTCCACCGACTTGTGTGGCTCGGTGCTTGGACGCTACACTGAGTCCACGGAGACCACCGGGGTGGACGCCGCCAGCGACAGTCTGGCCGGCGGCACGCTCAACCGGTGTCGAAAGGACTCGCGGCCGTGAATCAGCCCAACAAAGAAGCGGATGCCTTTGACGACCTGCTAGGTCAGCTCGTCGACGAGTTGGCGATGACCCCGACCGCGGAGCCGGAGCCCGAGCCCGAGCCCGAGCCCGAACCCGCGCCGGCTGCCAACATGGCCCCCGCGGTCGTCGTGCCCACCGAGGCGCCCCCGAAGAGCAACTCTTTGCTTATTGGTGGGATCATCGGCGGAGCGATCTTGGTCGTTGGAGTCGTCGGTGTGCTCGTTCTCGGGGGAAACAAAGACGAGCCTGTCGCCGCCAAAGACGACAAGGCCGAAACCGAGAAGGCCGGCGACAGCGCTACCGAGGACAAACCCGAGGAGCTGCCGGCCACGCCCGGTGCGACCCCTCCCGTCGATCCAAACGCGGCCGTCGATCCAAACGCGGCCGTCGATCCAAACGCGGCCGTCGATCCGAACGCGCCCGTCGACCCGAACGCGCCCGTCGACCCAAACGCGCCCGTCGATCCGAATGCACCGGTCGACCCGAACGCGCCGGTCGACCCGAACGCGGCCGTCGACCCCGGAGCGGGCGATCCCGCGCCGGCCACGACCAAAAAGAAAAAGAAGAAGAAAAAGAAGAAAAAGACCACGGCCAAGAAGAAGCCGGGCGCCGACGACTTCGAGGACCTCTAGTCCAGCCTTCGACCAAGCCAGGTTTTAGAGACTATGCGCCGTATTCGAGTACCCATTGCCCTTGCGTTGACCCTGAGCGTTCCAGGCGTCGCCTTCGCTGCTCCCCCTACGCCGACCGCACCAGCCGAGGCCGCGCCCGTCGCCCCAACTCCAGATTCGGCCGACCTCAGCGAAGAGGAAAAACTCGAGCGCGCAAAGCAGCAGTACGTCGCGGCCGAGGGTCTCGCGGCCGAGGGCCGTTGGGAGGAGGCTGTGCCCCTCTACGAAGAAGCCTACTACCTCGTCCCGGGCAAACACGGTTTCGCCCACAAGGTCGGCGTCGCGGCCTTCAACGCTGGGGACTGCGACAAAGCCAACAGCTACCTCAAGCACTTCTTGAAGTACGGCGACCCGGAGAAACACGGCGACAAGATCGCGGAGGCCAAGCAGATCTTGGGTGAGGTCTCGGTCTCGGGCTGTGCGACGCAAGAGCCCACAGAAACAGGCGGCACCAGCGGTACGACGACCGACAACGCCAACCCGACAGACGACGAAGATCCGCTCGGTGCGAGCACCAAGTCGGAGCGTCAACACGACGCCGCGGCCGCCCGCAAGGCAAAAAAGGACGAGAAGCGCGGATTGCTCATTGGTGGCGCGACTCTGACGGCGGTCGGCGTCGTTGGTGTCGGTATCGGCATCATCGGTCTGGGGGTCGCCAACGGGGCGTCGAACAGCCTGACCGACCTGTCGACCAACCTCACCCAGACCGGCTTCCCGACCGGCGACTACGCCTGCCGCAACGTCGCCGCCGACCAGTGCCCCTTCGAGCTCGAGCAGAAGCTTCGGACCGGCAATATTTTGGGCTACGTGGGCCTGGGCATCGGTGGAGCCGCGCTCGCGGCTGGCGTGGCCATGTTGGCGATCCACATGGTCAACAAGAAAAAGAACGGCGGCGGAGAGACGAACCCGGATGCCGAGGGCAAGCCTGCCATCGAGGTCAGCGGCCTCGGTCCCCTGATGCTCCCCGGCGGCGGTGGCGGAGCGATGGTGGAGCTCCGCTTCTAGGCCGACCGGGTCTGTGTGGTGAGCCGCGACGTCCATTGGGCGCCGCGGCTCTCACGTTCTCCCAGTCCGCCTGTCCCCGCTTTGAAGTTGGAGAACTGATGGCCAGGTCCCGAGCGAGCCGAGACTCCGAGCGCGAGCTGATCCGGCGCCGACGAGGGCGCGAGATCGGCACGTTGGGCTTGGACCGCCCTGCCCCGATATTGCTCGCCTATCCGAGCCCCTACCACGTGGGCATGTCGAGCCTGGGCTTTCAGACCCTGTACCGGATCCTCAACGAGGACGGCCCCGGCTGCCACCGCGCATTTTTGCCGGACGCCTGGGAGCGCATGGCCTTGAGCTGGCCCCAGCCACGGCGTCCAATCTTGAGCTACGAGGCCGAGCGCCCGATCTCCAACTACCCGATCATCGGGATCTCGGTGGCCTACGAGCTCGAGGTCAGCGGTCTGATCCGCCTGCTCGAGGGCTCCGGCATCCCCCTGCTCGCCGCCGACCGGGGTCCCCGGGATCCGATCATCATCGGCGGAGGGCCGCTCACCAACAGCAACCCCAGCGTAATCCTCCCCTTTGTCGATCTGCTGATCGCCGGCGAGGCCGAGGGCCTGTTGCCCGAGGCGGTGGCGACGATCCTCGACACCCCTGGACGCCGCCGGGCCATCGACGTGGTCGCCCAGTCCCTGCCCCACACGATCCGGGGCGAGGTCGAGCCCGGCCACTTCGAAGCCCTGCCCGACATGGCGAAGGGACCGCAGGCCATGCTGCCCGCCCGCTCGGCGATCGTCAGCCCGGACACCGAGCTCAGCAACATGTTCTTGATCGAGCCGGAGCGAGGCTGCTCGCGACGCTGCACTTTTTGTGTGATGCGCGGGGGCACCACCGGAGGGATGCGCCTGCTCAACATCGAGCTCCCCCTCGGCCTGGTCCCCGAACACGCCAAAAAGGTCGGGCTGGTCGGCGCCGCAGTCACCGACCATCCTCAGCTCGAGTCGCTCGTGGCCCGGATCGTGGAGCGGGGCAAGGGTGTGGGTGTGTCGAGTCTGCGCGCCGATCGACTGACGCCTGGCCTGCTCAAGAACCTGGCGGCGGGTGGCTACCGGACCATCACCGTGGCCTCCGACGGGATCAGCGAGCGCATGCGCCTGGCCCTAGACCGCAAGGTCACGGAGCAGGACCTCCTGCGTGCGGCGCAGCTCATCGCCGCCGAGAAGTTCCACCGCATGAAGGTCTACGAGATGATGGGCGCGCCGGGGGAGACGGACGAGGACGCCGACGAGCTGATCCGTTTCGCCCTCGAGCTGGGTAAGATCGTGCGCTTGACCCTGACCTTCAGCACCTTCGTGGCCAAGCGCAATACGCCCCTCGATCGGACGCCGTTCATGGGTGTGAAACCGGCCACTGCCCGCCTCGATCGCATCCGCCGGGGACTCAAGGGCAAGATCGAGATTCGACCCCAGCCGCCGAAGTGGGCGGCGATCGAGTATGAGCTCGCCCAGCGTGGCCCGGAGGTCGGGCACGCCGCGATCGAGGCCGTGCACGCCGGGGCGAGCTACCGAGACTGGGTCAGGGCGCTCGAGAAGCTCCCGCCCATCGATCGCGAGCCTCGCTACGGGAACGAATGGCTGATCGCGCGGCGCACAGGGCTGGCGGCCGAGCGACCGCGCCTGCCTGTGGTTCCCGCACGCCCGACCGACTGAGCGAGCCGAGGGGCTGCCCTCCTGCCCTCCTGCACTCCCCCATCTCCTGCGCTCACCCAGCTCCACCCAAGACCCAGCGCTCGCGGGTGCAGGCTCGACTCAGCGCGCGGTCGTGGGAGACGAGCACCAGCGCCCCAGGGTAGGCGCAGAGCATGTCTTCGATCGCCCGCAGCGACGGGAGGTCGAGGTGGTTGGTAGGCTCGTCGAGCAACAACAGCCACGCTCGGCGAGCCAGGCCCAAGGCGAGGGCCAGCTTTCGAGCCTCGCCCGGAGAGGGCGCGGCGCTGGCGAGCAGACGACTGGGATCGACCCCTGCCCGCGCGACGATCTGGAGCACCCGGGCCCGGACCTCCGCGGGGCGGCTGCGCAGCTGCTCGAGAGTCTCGAGCCGGGCGTCCCGGTCGAGATCCTGGGGCACAAACAAGATCCGTTCCGGAGGCAGGCCGGCCTCCAGCGCGCGCTGTCGCAACATGCGGAGGAGGGTCGTCTTCCCCGTGCCGTTTCGGCCAGCGAGCTCGATGTGTGTGTCACGCTCGATCCTCAGCGCGCTCTCTCCACCCGGGAGCTGCGCCCACGGGCCCGGGGCGAGACGCGTAAAATCCTCTGGTGTCAGACTGAACAGACGGCGCTTTCGGGGCGAATCCCAGTCTACGGACAGGGCCCCACCGAGCCGATCTCGAATCTCGAAGGTCGCGGCGACGGCCTGGCTGCGCTGGTGGGCCGAGAGGCTGCGGCGCAGGCTCGCGTCGGCGCTGGCTGCCGCCTGGGCGCTGCGGGCCTTCCGAGCCGAGGAGCTGGCGTCGTGGTCTTTGTGGGTGCGCTTGCGAGACCCGAGTGAGCGAGAGCGCTGGGTCGACAGCTGGCGCTCTCGCGCGACGATGACTCGTCGGCGCAGGCGCTCGGCCTCGGCCCTCGCCGCGCAGGCCTGATCTCGAAGGTGGGCCTGATCTCGCTCCCGAGCGGCCGACGCCGAGTCGTAGGCGCCGTCCCGCAGATCGACCTGCCCGCCGGGGTCGATGAACAATGTCCGTGTACAGACCCCCTCGAGCAAGCCACGGTCGTGGCTGACCAGCACACCGAGTCCGTCGAAGCTGCGCAGGGCCGCGAGCAGGTGGGTCCGAGCCTCGTGGTCGAGGTGGTTGGTGGGCTCGTCGCAGAGCAAGATCGTCGGACCCATGGCCATGGCCGCGGCGAGCTGCCAGCGCTGGCGCTCGCCCGGGGACAGGGATGGCCAACGCCGCTCCAGGTCATCCACAGACCCACGCAGTGAGGTGTCGAGGGCAAGCGTGTCGACGATCCGACAAGCCCGCCGAGACCAGTTTTGGCTGAGCGCGACGAGAGCCTCGGCCGAGCGGTCGGACCAGTCCGTGGTCTGCCCGACTCGGCACACGGACGCCCCCCGAGCTTCGACCCGGACGCGGCCTGCGTCGGGGGTGAGCGACCCATCGAGCAGGCCCAGGAGCGTGCTCTTCCCGGCTCCGTTGGGGCCGACCACGCCAGTCCAGCCAGGACCGAGATCGAGGGTGAGGGGGTTGGGAAACACGCGAACAGTGTCGTGTTCGAACACGACACCCTCGAGGAGAATTCGGGGCACTGGGGAAGCCTTCAGCTGGAGGTCGAACCAAGGTCGACGCAGGTGCCGAACCACACATCGGTGGATTGG
Source organism: uncultured Nannocystaceae bacterium (assembly GCA_964451725.1). GTDB lineage: Bacteria > Myxococcota_A > Polyangia > Nannocystales > Nannocystaceae > Plesiocystis. The sequence continues at coordinate 194,833 of CAYVJQ010000002.1, forward strand.
CGCCAGGCGTCGTAGAACGGTCGTCGTCAGCTGGAGGTGCGCATCGATCGGCCCCGCGAAGGGCCGACTTGCAGCTTAGACGGGTCGGGGCTCGAGTCAAAATCCAACTCCACCACCGGCTGTCAGTCGACAGCATCGGCGCCGAGCCTGGCCCGCAGCAGCGCGTGGTGACCGGGGATCGCCTGGACCGTCGCCTCGTGCCACGGGTTCATGCTCGCGCGCGCCGTCGGCATGCGCTGAGGCTGTGCTTTCAAGAGCAGCTCGCTCCGGTGTTGAAGCCGCGACAGGACCCCGTGCGCAGACACGCTGGCGAGCACAGCGACCAGGGCGAGCGCGAGGCCCCCTCGACGCTCGGGAGCACTCGGGGAGGGATCGGGTTCGCCACCGAGTTCTCGACAGTCGCGCCCCTGCTGCGCGGCCAGGCCCGCGACGACGACGACCGCCAGGGGCAGGCCCACGCAGACGGCCATCGTCGCGCTGACCCGCAGCGGCAACGCCCGAGTGGCGAGCGCGTGGGACCAGTTCGCCGGGTCGAAGGGCAGGCTCATGGCGATCGTCAGTCGCTCCCCATCGAGGATCTCCGAGGTCACCCTGGGCTCGAGCCAAGCGGCGATCGAGAGCAGCACGGTGGGCACGATGGCGAGGATCGTGGCCGCCCCCAGGCGCCGTCGCCAGCGCTGGGCCTCGCCCGGGTCGAGCCCGTCCAGCCAACGTGTCAGCCATACGATCCCCGGCAACATCAGGGGCGCCGCGTCGAGCAACTTGCGTGGACCGAAGGCCGTGCCTCCAGTCCAGGTCCGGGTGCCGAGCACGCTGAACGGCTCGATCTCTCGGGTTCCGGCGTCGAGCCAGATCTGTAGGGCCAAGAGCGCGAGCAGCAAGCCTGCGCCACGCTCGCGCTGGGCCAGGCCCACGGCGAGCCCGAGCACACCCACGACCAACACGGGGCACCAGATCAGGGCGCCGTGGTGGGTCGACAGCAAAAATGCGCGCAGGTGAGTGTCGACCCCAGCGCCGCTCACCGAGGCTCCGATGTCGCCGTACATCCACAGCTGCGAGCGGACGATCAGGGCCGGCCACAAGCTCCAGATCACCGCCGTCATCCCCCCGTGGATCGCCAGCAGCTTCAGGCGCTGCGTCCACGGCTTGCCGCGGGTGGCGCCCAGGCGCTCGGCTGCGACCAAGGCGCACAGGGGCGCCAGCTGAGGTCGTATGGCGGTCGCCAACCCTGCGAGCGACGCCAGCACGACAGCGTCGATCAGGCTGGCCCACTCGCCCGCCTCGCCCGCGGAGTCGGTCTCGGCCTCCATCGCGTCGAGCCAGCGCATGACCAGCTCGGCGACGACGATCGCTCCCCACAGGTGGGGGCGCGTAGGCGCCTCGGTCGCGTAGTACAGCAGGGGCGTCCCCAGACCCAACGCAGCGCAGCCGAGGATCGCCGGCCCGCGCCCGACTCCCCGCCCCCGCAGCCACAGGTACACCCGTCCCAGGAGCCACAGGCCCGCGAGGCAGGCCCAAGTCCGCAGACCCAGGACCGGCAGCACCCAGGTCACCGCTCGGGCAGACACGAGGTCTGCCGACAGACGGGCCCCCAGCCGCCCGAGCAACCACCCGGGAGCCTGGAGCAAGGTTGCGCCAAATGGCCAGTGGTTCGAGACCAGCCCCTCCTCGGTCACGAACGCGAATAGGGGCGACATGTGCAGCGCCGCGTACTCGTCGTCGTAGAGCAGGTCGCCGGCCCCCAAAAATGCGTGCAGGTGGGCGACCATGCCCGCCCCATCCGCGTTGTCGCCGGGGATCTGAGTCCACGGTGTGCACACCAGCGCGAGCACCACGACCAGGCCAGCGAGGAGCGCGAAACGCCGGCCAGCCGAGACCGCGGAGCGCCGGCCAACCGGGACCGCGGAGCGCCGGCCAACCGGGACCGCGGAGCGCCGGAATGAAGGGCCGCGTTCAGGCGTATGTTTTTCCGCGGACGTGCCGCGATGATAGCGTGAGCCGCCCCCACGCTGCACCCCGCCGGCCCCCCACCCCGCCATGACCATCACCGCCTTGTTGCTCGCGCAAACCCTGCAAGCTCTGACCGGTATCGAGCCTGGCCCGACGCCGGACGAGGTCACAATCGAGGACTCCGAGGTCGCCTATGTCGAGGCCGTCTGGCCCGAGACCGTGATCAGGGGCCGACCCTGGACGCCCCACCGGCGCACCGCGACCATCGCCGACGGGACCCGTCTGGTCGTCCGGGGCGTGGTCCAGAGCCGGGACAAGAGCGGCTGCCACGGCGAGCCCTGGTACGCCGTCCTCCCCTTCGGTTTCGTCTGCTCGAAGCACGTCGAGCCCAGCTCCCTGGCTCCAGAGCCAGGCGCGGCCCTGCCCCTCAAGAGCGGCCGCCGCCTCCCTCACACCTACGCCTACGTCCGGTCCGACGGTGTCCCCATGTACAACAGCTACGCGGACATCGACGCGGGGATCCCGAGCCGGCCGCTGACCAAGGGCATGAGCTTGGTGGTCTCGCGCAGCCTCGAGTACGACAGCTACGAGTGGATCCAAACACCCGAGGGCGCGCTCGTCCCCAAGACCGGGATCCGCTACGGCGGTCAGGGCAGCGCGTGGACCGGGGTCGAGCTCACCGGTAGCTTCGCCGGTCCGAGCTTCGCCTGGACCAAGGGCACCAAGGGCACCTGGGCCCGATCCGCGCCCGGGGCCGAGGGTGAAAAGCGCATCAAGCTCGACCTGCGAACCCGGGTCCCCCTGCTCGAGCGCCGAGAGCTCGGCGGGAGCGGAGCGGGGCGGGTGTACTGGCGCGTGGGCGAAGGCCTATGGATCGACGGTGCGGAACTCAACGAGGTCCACCTCGCGGCCGAGTCGCCTCGGGGTGTGCTCGAGGAATGGCGCGGCACCCACGTGGGCAACGACCAATGGATCGATGTGGATCTCGGCGAGCAAGTCCTGGTCGCCTACCGAGGCGGGCGGGCCGTGTTCGCGACCGCGATCTCTTCGGGCAAGAGCATGCCCACGCCGCGCGGCGACTACCCGATCTGGGCCAAGGTCGCGTCCATGACCATGGCCAACCAGGCCTACGAGAACAAGCCCTACATGGTCCAGGGTGTGCCCTGGGTCCTGCTCTTTCAGGGTCACAACGCGCTCCATGGCGCCTACTGGCACGACCGGTTTGGAAACGCCAAGAGCCACGGCTGCGTCAACTTGGCGCCCCAGGATGCCCGCTGGGTGTTCGAGTGGACCGGACCGACCTTGCCCACCGGCTGGACCGGCTACCTCCCCAGCGACCTCCGGCGCTCGGTCGTCGTCCATGTTCGGGACTCGAGCCGGCGCGACGCCTTTACCCAGGACCGACCGATCGGCCCTCCGGACCGGAACGCCGAGAAGGCCCGCACCGAGGCGGCCCAGGCTCGGCGAGAGGCCGCGGCGGCCCTCGACGGCCCGCGAATCGACAGCTACGACCCCACGTTTGTGCCCGGGGGAGTGGTCGCTGTGGAAGACCCCGAGACCCCTGCGCCCGACCAGGGACAGGGCGCGCCGCACCTCGAACCGCCGGCCACACCGGGGTTTGGCGCTCCAGGCTGAATTTGATCAGGTAGGCTGACCTCGATGAGGCCCTGGTTTTCGCCGTCGACCGGCCCGCGCCCGACGACGGTGGTCCTGACTGTGGCCCTCGCCTCGTTCAGCTTCGGCTGTGGGTCCCGCGGCCGTGACGACGGGACCCGGCTCGAGCCACGTATCGGACACAGCGAGGACGGCCGTGCACCTGTCGCGGCCGCGCCTGCGCAGGCTCAGGCCGATCGGCCTGAGCCTGACGACCAGGCCGACCAGCCTGACGACCAGGCCGACCAGGAACCGCTGCCACCGCTCCCTGAGCGCCCGCCCGTGGACCCCGAGATCGAGCGGGCGCTCGAGGTCATTCGCCACAGCGGCCTGCGCTTCATCTCCCCGCCGGCCGAAGACGAGCCCGAGGCCGAGGGGACCCGCTACACCGCCCAGGAGTTCGCTGCGATGCTGAGCACCAAGTGGGACTGGATCGGCTACGACCTCGTCAGCTTGGACCCGTGGCTCGACGAAATTGCGACCCGCAGCTTCAGCGACGACGTGCCCTATCAAGTCGAGCTCGACAGCGGCACCATCACCGACCTCCGAGGCTGGCTCGACCAAGCGCTGCTTGCAGAGTCGAAGCCGGCGGGGGCCACACCAGGACCGTCGTGACGACCACAGAGGATGCACCCGATCTCCCTCCTGCCCACCGGATTAACGCGCGCAGCGTGATGGTCGGCGCGGGGATCCTCGGGCTCCTCGCGGTCGCCTGTGGGGCCTTTGGCGCCCACGGACTCCGGGATCGGGTCGACGCTGAACAGCTCGCGTGGTGGCAGACCGCGGCCCGCTATCAGCTCACCCATGCGCTCGCGCTGTTGATCGTCGCCTGGGGCGGGGGGCCTTGGACCGCCGCTCGGCGTGGGGCCGCGGTCGGGTTTGTGACCGGCGTGGCGCTGTTCTCGGGCACCCTCTACGCCATGGCTCTGGGTGGGCCCCGGATCCTCGGCGCTGTGACGCCGCTGGGGGGTCTCGCGCTGATCGTCGGTTGGGGTTGTGTCGTGGTCTACGGGCTGCGCAATGCGCCCCAAAATTAACCTGTACCCAGGAGAAACCCGCACGCCGAGGCCCGGGTCTGTATGGGCGGAGCGCATTGAAGCTACGCTCCGAAGTCGCATCTCCGACCCGCGGGTGACACAAAGTCCCTCGTGGATCCCGTGGGCCGGAGGTTTTCTCGTCTCGTAAACAGACAGCGCTGCTGTCCGAGCACGGGCGAGCGACACCCAGGATCGCTCGAGCCGTTGACAGGCCTGTACCCTCCGTCCCAGGCTGCGCGGGTGAGCGCCTCTCCCCGTCCGCTCTTGGTCTCCGGGCTCAGCAAACGCTACGCCGACAACCGCGTGCTCGTCGATGTCGACCTCGCGCTCGACCCCGGTGAGACCGTCGCGCTCCTCGGGCCCAACGGCGCGGGAAAGTCGACCCTGATCGGCTGTGTCTGCGGCACGGTCATCCCCGACACGGGCGCGGTCACGATCGCCGGCCACAGCCTCAGGGATGCCCCGATCGAGGCTCGCGCGGCCCTGCGCTACCTGCCCCAGGAGGTCGATGTCCCCGCCGGGATCACGGGCCGGGAGCTCCTGCAGTTTCATGCCGAGGTCTTCGACGAGCCGGGGGCGCTCGCTCGAGCCGAGGCGCTCGCCGATCTCGGCCCGGCCCTCGAACTGCTCGCCACGACCTACAGCGTCGGGATGCGCCGACGTCTGGCCCTCGCCTGCTTGGTCCCGGGTCAGGGTGCCCTGCTGGTCCTCGACGAGCCCTTCGCAGGGGTCGACGCGGGGGGCCGAGAGCGGCTGATGGCCTGGCTTCGGGCTCGTCAGGCCGCGGGCGCGGCGATCCTGATCGCCGCGCATGCCCAGGACGACTGGGCCCTGGACGCCCTGGATGCCCGCCGCGTCACCTTGGCTTCAGCTTCAGCTTCCGGGGCCAAGCTGTGAGTGTGGTCGAGGGGAAAGCTGGCCTGCGTGTAGGTGTGTTCGGCGCGGGTGCGATCGGAGTTCACGTGGGCCTCCGGCTCGCGGGGGCCGGCGCCCAGGTGACCCTCCTGGGTCGCCAGGCCCTCGTCGATCTCCACGCCTCGGGGAGCCTGCACACCGCCTCCCTCGATGCCCGCGGTGGCGGCCCGCCCGTGCCCGCGCCCGCCGAGATCAGGATCGGCACCGAGCCGAGTGTGCTGACCGATTCGGAGCTGATCTTGCTGTGTGTGAAGTCGGGGGACACGCAGGCCGTCATTCCGGCCTTGCACGAGATGACGGCGGGCACGGGCGCGCCCGTGATCTCGCTTCAGAACGGTCTGCGCAACCCCGGACTCCTGCGCGCGGCGGGGCTCGAGGTTCTGGCGGGGATGGTCAGCTTCAACGTCAACCGCGTCGACGAGGAGGGCCGGGCCGTCTACCGGCAGGCCACCACCGGGCCGATCATGGTCGAGGCCAGCCGTGCACACGCGGCCCCGCTGGCCCGGCTCGAGGACCTGTGTGTGCGCGCCCAGATCGAGTTCGAGCTTCACACCGACATGCGCGGCGTGGCCACGGGCAAGCTCCTGCTCAACCTCAACAATGCGATCTGTTCCTTGGCGGGGGTCTCGATCGCCGATTCGCTGCGCTCGCGCCCGCTGCGTCGCTGTTTCGCGGCATCCATGCGTGAGGCCCTGAGGATCTACGCGGCCGCCGGCGAGCGCCCGGCTCGGGTCGGCAAGCTCCCGCCGCGCATGATCGCCGGCCTGCTGCCCCTGCCGGACGCCATCGTCCTGCGGGTCGCCAAATCCATGATCACGGTCGACCCGAGGGCGCGCTCGAGCACGCTCCAAGACCTCGAACGCGGCAAGCTCACCGAGATCGATGCGCTCAACGGAGAGCTCGTCGCGCTCGCAGATCGTGTGGGTGTCCCCTGCCCCATCAACCGCTGGATCGTCGACCAGATCCATGTCCTCGAGGGCCAGGCCGAGCTCGAGTTCTTCGAAGCGGATGTGCTCTGGGCTCGGATCAAAGCGCTGTGAACACGCGAGCGCGGATTCAGTAGCGCAGCAGCGCCTCGATCCTCGTCGTACCCAGCCGCGCCCGTCCGCCGAGAGCCTCGAGTTCGATCAAGAACAGGTACGCGACGATCTCGCCACCGAGGCCCTCGATGATCTCCCCGGTCGCGGCCGCTGTGCCCCCGGTCGCCAGGAGGTCGTCGACCACCAAAACCCGGGCCCCGGGCGCGAAGGCGTCGACGTGGATCTGGAGCGTGTTTGTGCCGTACTCGAGGGCGTAGCTGGCCTCACGGGTCGGAGCTGGGAGCTTCCCAGGCTTGCGGGCGGGCGCAAATGCGACCCCCATTCGGTTGGCCAAGATTGGGCCGAACAGGAACCCGCGCGACTCCATACCGACGATCACATCGATCTTGCCGGCCAGATCGCGGACCTCGGCCTCGTGCAGATCGACGGCTGCTGCGAAGGCCTGTGCGTCGGCGAGGATGGGCGTGATGTCCCGAAACAAGATACCCGGGCTCGGGAAGTCGGGGATGCTGCGGACCTTGTCACGGAGCAGGGCACGGGCGGAGTCGGAGTTTTGGGTCATGACTGGTCGCTGTCGAGGCGTTGGGCCCACTCGTCGATGTCGGGCGCGGTGATGTCGATCTCGAGGGGGGTGAGGGCCGCGAAGCCCTGCCCGACCGCCCCCGTGTCTTCGCCGTCGTCGTGGTCGATGGGCATGGGCGGCCCGCCGATCCAAAAATAGTCTCGACCCATGAGGTCTCGGCGAACGTCGACCTGGTCCTCGTAGCGCCGCTGCCCCAGGCGAGTGACCTTCATGGTCTGGGGCAGCCCCTGCCCGCCCGGCCCCGTCGCCGGGACGTTCAGGTTGAGGAGGTGGCGCTCGCCGATCTTCGCGCGCTCGAGCAACATGGGGATCAGCCTGCGAATGAAGGGCAGCGCGACCTCGGGCTCGGCCTCGCGGGCGATCGACACAGCCAGCGCGGTCGCTCCCCGCAGCAGGCCCTCTCGCGCCGCTCCGACGGTGCCCGAGTAGAACACGTCGGCACCCAAGTTGTAGCCAGGGTTGATACCGGCGAGCACGAGGTCCGGGCGGCGCTCACACAGGTGCAGGGCGCCCATGTACACGCAGTCCACGGGGGTCCCGGAGACCGCAAACCACCTCGGGCCGAACTCGGGCGCGGGAGAGCTGCGCAGGGACTGGTGGAGGGTGATTGCGTGGCTGAACCCGCTGCGTTCCTCCACGGGTGCGCAGACGGTCACATCCCCGAACTCGGCGGCCAGCGTCGCCAAGGTGCGGAGCCCTGGCGCGCGAACCCCGTCATCGTTGGAGACCAGAATCAGCGGTCGACTCACGGGTCGAGTTATACGCGCTGACCAAGGTCGTCGGAGCCGGCCCACAAAAACTCTCGAGTTGGGCTTGCCCCCGCGCGAGGGAGCTGCTATTTCGCCTGTCCCGTCGGGGCGTAGCGCAGCCTGGTAGCGCACTTGACTGGGGGTCAAGGGGTCGAAGGTTCGAATCCTTTCGCCCCGACAACGACGGGAAGCGGCCCTACTGGGCCGCTTTTTTTATTGTCTGGATCAGGTACCCCTGGGCGGCCCGTGGCCCGCTTGGGCCCTAGAGCTGGCCCGCCTGTGGGTCGCCATCCGAGATCAATCGCGCTCGGCAGGCTCGACCGAGCGCGGCGCCCCCCGCCCTCGACGGCGGCTCTCGTCTTGGCGACGCCGCGCCAGGCTCAGGCCGCCCTCGCCCTCGCTCAACGCCACCGGACGCCGGTAGCCGAACAGCCTCAGCACCCCCTCGACCGCCGGGTGAGCCGCAAGGCCCCGGACGTGCACCCCCTGATCGTCCACATCCACGCCGGGCAGGTAGGGCAAGAGATCGTCGATCTTGAACTTACGCAGGGCGGCGGACAGCTGGAGCTGGGCGTTGCCCAGATCTCGGATCAGGAAGAAGCCGTCCTCGCCCTGCCCTTGGTACAGAGGCATGAGCATGCGCGCTGTGTAGGGAGCCGTGACCTCGCCACCGGCGTCTGTCGCCAGGCGCTGGCTACGGCGCACAGGTTGGAAGTTGTGAAAACCCGGGTCCATGCTGAACTCGTCGGTCGGGACGATCGCGTGGCGATAGACGATCTCGACTGCTCGGGGGAGCCCCTCTCCGGCCTCCTCGAGGCGGGCCTCGTGTTCGGCGAGTCCCGGCAGGTCGCTTCGCTCGACGAGCCCGGCCGAAACCAGGGCGATCCACACTGCCGCAGTGTGGTTCTCGACCGTGCGTGGGTCGTCGTGTTGGCCCGCCTCGAAGGCCACGGCGATGTGTCCGAGGTCCGCCAGATAACCCAGGAGCGTGCCTTCGACCGCCTCCTCGAGCCCGAAGATGATCGGCACTCGGAGCGAGTAGGCGATCGGCCGGTTGCGCAGCGTGTCGGCGACCACCGAAAACGGGGGCCCCTCGGCCGAGAAGCTGTGTAGATCCATGATCACGAGCGGGTGGTCGTAGGCCTCGTCCAGTTGTTCGAAGACCAGCAGGAGCTCGCGCTGCTCCTTGTCTTCAGGTGTGTCGAGGGCCGGATCTCGAACCCGCAGGGCCTCGAGGTGGTCTGGAAACCACTGTCGGTTCAAGTCCCGGTCGTGAAACCGGACCTCGGCAGCGAGTGCGCCCAGATTGCCACCGAGGCCAATCAAGCGCCCGCTCAGCGGGATTTTTCGGGCCTCGATCTCGGCGAGCACACGTCGGACCGCATGGACACCGGCGGGCTCGTTGCCGTGGATGCCCCCGACCACGACCATGGTCGGCCCAGGGTTCTCACCCTCCAGCGATCCCAGCCAACGAGGGATCCGGACCGAGCCCACGCTGTCTGGCCCACGCGAGTCTCGCACTCACTCCCCTCGCAGGTAGTTCTCGAGCAACTTACTGGACACAGCGATCAGGTCGCGCTCGGAGACGATGCCGACGAGCCTGTCACCGTCGACCACCGGCAGCGCACCGATGTTGTGGTCGCGCATGATCTGCAGGACCTCGAGAGTCGTGGTCTCGGGCGCGATCGTGATCGGGTCTGGACGCATGATTTCGCGGACGGCCACCTTCTCCGACGAGGCGCGGTCGAGGTGTCCACGGGCGACCAGACGTAACACGGCCCGGTGGGAGATCAAGCCGACCAGCTTGCCCTCGTCCTCGACCGGGACGTGGCGAATGCGCTCCCAATCCATGAGGCTCGCCGCGAGATCGACGAGGTCCTCGGGGTGGACCGTAGGCACGTCGGTGGTCATGAACTGGCCGACTCGGAGGTAGTTCTCGCGGACATCGCTGACCTTGGAGAACGCCGCGGCTGGCCAAGTGTGCACGGGATCACCCGCGCGCTGGTGCTCGAGCATGGCTGCGACCAGGGCCCGAGATCGCGCGTCTCGCGGGCCGTCTTGGGGCATGGCCGCGAGCGAGGTGATGGCCCACTGGGCTCCGGTCACCTTGCGGCTCACCCGCTCTTCGACCACGCCGATGTAGCGGTCGATGTCCTCGCGGCGGATTCCAGACTGTTCGAGGCCGGCCCGGGCGAGCGGGATGAGCTCGCTCAGCACCAGGTCCGAGGCATCGTAGACCCGGCCATCGATCCAGTTCAGGCGCGCGTCGAGGCCGTAGCGCGCTGAGGAGAAGAAGTTGTGCCGAGCCTCCTCGAACTCCATGACTTTGCGGACGTCCGGGGCCAGGTCGGAGAGCCCCGCCATCAGCCCAAAATAAAACGCCGCGCTCCCGACCTCATCGATCACGGTCGGGCCGGCAGGCAGAGCCCGGTTCTCGATTCGAAGGTGCGGGATGTTGTCGACCACCCCGTAGCAGGGCCGGTTCCAGCGGTAGACCGTGCCGTTGTGCAGGCGCAGCGCCTTGAGCTCGGGCACCCGGCCCTGGCGCAGGGCCTCCATCGGATCCTCATCGAGCGCGGAAGACAGGACGACCCTGAATCGGGCGATGTCCTCTCGGAAGATCTCGAGCACCGAGTCGTCGACCCAGCGATCGCCGAAGCCCACGCGCGGCCGGGCGCTCCGGGCCTTGTGGGCCTCGTTGCGCGTGTCCACAGAGTGATGAAAGAGGGCGACCCGGGTCTCGTTCCACAGCCGCTTACCCATGAGCACCGGGGAGTTGACCGAACAGGCCAGGACCGGCGCGGTGACCACCTGGGCGACATTGTAGAGCTTGGCGAATTCTTCGGCGCTGACTTGAAAGTGGATCTGGAAGCTCGTGTTCGCGGCCTCGAACATGACGTTGTCGTGGCTCATCTCGAGCTCGTCTTTGCCCTTGATGAGGACCTGGAAGTCCTGCCCGCCGCGCATCCGATGCATCGCCTTGTTGAGGGCGAAGTAGCGGGGGAAAGGCGTCATGTTGGAGAGGGAGAGATCGGGCTTGCGCAGCGTCGGCAAGATACCCGCGAGCACAATCCGGGCGTCGTGTTCGGCCGCAGCCCGGCGCGCGACCTCGAGGACCTCCGTGAGCTCAGCCTCGAGCTTGTGCAGACAGTCCCCGTTGAAGTCCTGGGGCGAAAGATTGGCCTCGAGATTGAACTGGGCGAGCTCGGTCGTCAGCCGCGGATCGTTTGCGGTCTCGAGCACCTGGGTCGCCAAAGGTGCCGCCGAGAGCGTCTCGTCGACCAGGAACATCTCCTGCTCGGCGCCGATGCGTCGGACCCCCCGCTCGACCATGCCGTTGTCGATGATGTGCTCGAGCGCGTGCACATCCGCGAGGATCGCCCGCATGAACGCCCTGAGCTCCGCGTCATCCTTGCCTCCGGTGACATCTTGCTCGCCCACGTTGTCACGGTACGCAAGCGGCGGCCCCGCATGCAAGTAGATGTCGACCCAAAAGCGCTATGCTTCGGGGCCATGAAGACCGTGCTGCAGCGGGTCCGTCGGGCCGAGGTCCGGGTCGAAGACGAGGTCGTCGCCAAGATCGATCGCGGTATTCTGGCGCTGGTAGGTGTGGAGCGAGGTGATTGCCTCGCCGACGCCCACATGACGGCACGCAAGATCGCCGGACTGCGCATATTTCCGGGTCGCAAGCCCATGGACCTCAACGTCAGCGAGGTCGGTGGCAGCGTCCTCGTGGTCAGCCAGTTCACCCTCGCTGGCAACGTCCGCAAGGGGCGCAGGCCGAGCTTCGACCGGGCCGAGGACCCCGCCCGGGCCGAGCCCCTGTATATGGCGGTCGCCGACGTCCTGCGCGAGCGTGGCGTCCCCACTCAGACCGGGCGCTTCGCCGCGAATATGCAGGTCGACCTCCTCAATGATGGCCCGGTGACGCTGATGATCTTCACCGAGGGCGGCGTGATCCTCTGAGCCCGGCCGATCGCCCTCGACTCGAGCCCTCGACTCAAGCCCTCGACTCAAGACGGCAGGGGCACGGGGGGGCCGTCGAGGTGCTCGCTGCGCTCGACGAGCATCTGTACGCTCGCTAGGTGACGCTCGACGAGAGCCTCGAGGTAGGTCGCGTGGGACGCGAACACACTCGCGGCTTCTCCGGTGATCACCCGCAGGTCGTTGTCGAGACAGGCCTCGAACTCGAACAGGTCCCAACGCTCGTCGGGGGAGACGTAGAGCCAGCCCCCCACCAGCTCGGCCGCCTCACGCATGCACTTGCTGCTCCACACCAACACCGACAGGCGCATGCTCAGGAGCGGCGAGTCCTCACCCCGGCGACCGTCGAGGGCCCAGCGCAGCATGAGCAGGAGCATCTGGGCGCGGCGCATGGCGTTGATCGCCGTCTTCCAGCGCTCTTGCTCGGACATGCTGGCGATCTCGAGCGCAGCCTCATCCGCGCTGGTGCGGCTCTGGTGCCAGCGAACACGTACCAAGTCGCGGCCGCCCCCGAGCCCACATTGGCCACATTCCCAGCCTTCGTGGCCCGTGGCCAAGTGGTCGAGCAGGTCGGACCCGCAGGCGCGGCATCGCTGGCGTTGGAGGGGTCGCACGGTCGGTCCCAGCGTAGCAACCAAACAACGATCGCGCGCCGATCTCAAAACCCGATCTTGCGCATCACAAAACGAGGCAGTGTCCGAATGGCCAACATGACCCAGCGCCAGATCCACGGCGCGTAAACCACCGCTTTGCCACGGTCGATCGCGCGCAGCACCCGACGCGCGACCGCGTCCGGCTCGCCCGCAAAGGGGGGCGGCTTCAGGTTCGCGGTCATGCCCGTGTGTACAAACCCTGGTTTGACGCAGATCGTCTCGAGGCCCTGATCTCGAAACCTGTGGTCCAAACCCTCAAGGTAAGCGGACAGCCCGGCCTTGGACGCGCCGTAGATCACCACGGGTTTGCGCGCTCGGTCCCCCGCGACCGAACTGAACACACACAGCTTGCCGCCTCCATCGTCGAGCAGGGTCTTTCGAGCGTGCTCACAAAACGCCACCGTGTTGCTGAAGTTGACGGTCAAGAGCGCCAGCGCTCGATCCGTGTCCGCCTCCAGCACCTCTTGGGTGTCGAACATGCCCGCGGTCACGACGACGCAGTCGAGCTTCCCGAGCTGCGCTCGGGCAGCCTCGATCGCGGGGCTGAAGCTCGCCGGGTCGCTCAGATCGCAGGCCACAGTGTGGATCTCGGCGCTCGATCCCGAGCGTACTTCGAGGTCCTTGGCCGAGCGTTGGAGTTCGTCGGGCGTGCGGCCCAGCAGCACCAGCTGATCCCCGCGCGCTGCCATCAACCTCGCCAAGGATCGGCCCATGCCCTTGGTCGCGCCTAAAAAAGCCACCTGCATGGGGGCGTGTTAGCGCGTTTCTCCAAAGGTCGGCAAGCCGGGGCCTCGCTCGGCCGAGGTCGGCCGCCGGGTCAGGTCGGGTCGCCCAAGAGGCGCACCGACTGGGCGCTGCGTAGACGCAGATCGGGGTCCCAGCGCCGCCGGACGTCCATGAAGCGCGCGATCCGGGGCCCGTCCATCGCCTGAAAATCCTCGGCGCGCGTGAACGCGTCTTTGGTCAGGTAGATCCGCCCTCCCTCATCGAGCACCTTGCGGTTGAGGGCGTCGATGAGGGCCTGTGTGTCCTTGCGAACCGGGATATCCAGGGCGATGGAGATCCCGGCTTTCGGGAACGAGAGCAGGCCCCTGCCCTCGTCGCCGCAGTCCTTCATCACACACAAAAACGAAGTCCCGCCGGTCTGCTGGGCGAGGACCTCCAAGAATCGCCGGGCTGCGCCGGAGCCGGCCGCTCGCGGGAGCACACACTGGTATTGGGTGAACCCGGCCCGACCATAGATCCGGTTCCAGTGATGGATCAGATCCAGCGGATAGAAGTAGCTCTCCCAGTGGGCCAGGCCCTCGCTGCGCTTGGGTTGTTTGTAGTAGAGGACGCTGTTGAAGGCCCGGACCGTGAGCCCGTTGAGGGTCCAGCTCGGGAGTTGAAAGGGCACGGCGATACGCGGCTTGGGCCCGGCGAAGTGTCCAGGCGCCTCTGCGGTGCTCGCCCAGCGCCCGCAAAACAGGGTCCCGCGTCCGAGTGACTTGCCCTTGGAGACACAGTCGATCCACCCCACGGTCATGGGCCAGTCGCGTGCGGCGTCGATCAGCGCCTCCATAAATTCATCGATGTTGGGGATCCGGTGGGCCACCTGCCAGATCCACGAGCTCGGCACGGCCTGCATGCGAAACTCGACCTCCAAGATGTGGCCGGTCAAGCCCATGCCGCCGATGGTCGCCAAAAACAGTTCAGCGTGCTCGGACGCCGAACACCACAGCACCCGGCCGTCGGCTACCCGCAGGCGCAGGCGGGTCACGTGCTCGCCAAAGCAACCGGCGACATGGTGGTTCTTGCCGTGTACGTCGGAGGCTACGGCCCCGCCCAAGGTCACGAACTGAGTCCCGGGCGTCACGGGTGGAAACCAGCCCTGGGCGAGCATCACTCGGTTGAGAGCCAGGAGGCTGAGGCCGGCCTCGGCGTGCAAGATCCCCGTGGCCGGATCGAAACCCAAAATCCGATCCGCCATCGTGGTCGTAGCGACCTCGAGCTCGCCCGGGGGGGGCAGCGCCGAGTCCCCGTAGGCCCGGCCCAAGCCGCGCGAGAGCACCCGCCCCGCGCTCAGTTTGGCCAGGTCCTCCCCGAACACCTCGACCCCCGGCTGGGCCAGTCCGCCCCATCCAGACAACATGGGGGGAGCGCTCCCTGGGCTCATCGCTGGACCGGGCACCAGCTGCTGTCCAGGATCCCGCAGGGGCACGATGCTTCGTTCGGGCTCACCCATCGTCGTCAGCGTAGGGCAGGCCTGCCTGCCTTTCCACGCGGTGGAGCTCTCTGCGCGCGGCGATTTTGTGCAATTTTTCTAGCCGAACCCAAACCCGATCTCAAAGCTCGGCCAGGAACTCGCTCAACCGCCGCTCGAGCTCCTCCGGGTACTCGGCCGGGAGAGCGTGGGTCGCCTGATCGAGCACTTCCCAGCGGGCCCCTGGGATGGCGAAGGCCATGGCCCGCAGGCGATCCATGGGCACAAACTCGTCGCGCGCACCGGCCACCACCATGGTGGGAACTCGGATCTGGGGCAGGATATCGTCGCCGCAGTGGCGCTGGGCCTGCTCGAGCATGGCGAGGAAGAGCTCGGGACTGATCTCCGACATCCCGCGCAGGTAGAGCTCGAAATCACGGCTGTCGATGCGGTCCCGGTTGACCTCGAAGCGCAACCCGATGTCCAAGACCCGGCGACTGGGCAGCACGGAGCGCCAGATCTTCGAGGTCATCTGCTTGGCGATGTTGGTGGTCGCCACCAAGGCGGGGAACGCCATGGCGAATAGATCCGTGCTCCGAAATGAAGACAGGGGCTGGCCCGGCGGGCCGGCGAGCGAGATCAAACCTACGGTTTTGGTCCGGTGGCGCCGATAGAACTCGAGCGCGACCTGGAAACCCATGGAAAAACCGAGCGCGACCACCCGGTCGACACCAAGCATGTCACAGGCTGCCGCAGCGTCGTCCGCCAAGGTGTGCATGCCCAGCTGCCACGGCCGAGGTGGGTTGGGCGACTTCCCATGCCCCCGGTAGTGCATGAGCACGACGCGGTAACGCTGAGCCAGCCGCGGGGCGAGGCGCCGAAATGCCCAGCCCGCGCAGCCGATCCCATCGAGAATGAGCAGCGTGGGACGACCGTCGATCCCGGCGTCCCCTCGAGCCCGAAGACTCCGGACGTAGATTCGCGCGCCGTCGTCACGCTCGAGCCAATGACACTCGACCAGCGGTCGGCGCGGCTCGGCGGCGGACATCAACAAAGGTGAGGCTGGAGTCGCGAGATCACTCGGCCTTGCCGCGGTGATCGTCTTCCATATCGTCTTCGATATCGTTGACGCTGGGGAATTTCATGATTTCCTTGCGAGCTTGCTTCCAGGCCTTCTGGACAATCCAGGAGAGGGAGCGATCTTGTCGCGTCGCCTCGTGCTGAATCTCCTTAAGCATTTTTTCTGGGAAGTAGAGGCTCTGCTTGCGCTTGTCGGAGCTGGCCATCCGTAGTCGAGTTCTCCCGTGCGGGGATCGCTGCAAAACGGTAGGGTAACGTGCGTCCGCAGTCAACCACTTGAATGCACGACCCGACATTCCGCCCGGGGAGCGCGGGCCGCTCGCTTCGACCCGGGCGCGATTTTCACACTACTATTTTCCTTGTCGCGTGCATCACCCAGCGGCTAATCTCCCGGCCCACCGATCACCGGATCCTTCCGAAAGGACGATTTCGTCGGATGACGTCCTCAGAACTAAGCCCCAAGCAGCTTGAAAATTTCACTCGGCTCCTCGCCGAAAAGCGTAAGAGCCTGTTTCAACAGGCGCAGGAGACCCTGTCGAACGAGATGGTCCTCTCGCCCGACGATCGCTTCGATGAGGTCGACCAGGCCTCGAGCGAGTACATGCAAGCCTTCTCGTTTCGCCTTCGCGGTCGTGAGCGCCACCTCGTGAATAAGATCGAGGTCGCCCTGCGCAAGATCGAAGAGGGGACCTACGGCACATGTGAGGAGTGCGAAGAGCAGATCTCAATCAAACGCCTCGAGGCCCGCCCCGAGGCGCCCCTGTGCATCCAGTGCAAGGAAGCCCAGGAAAAAGAAGAAGCGGTCTACGCCGACTAGACTCGGCGCCCGCTGGCGACCCCCGATCCAGCGAGACCGCGCAGGTCTCCAGCCCTGAATCCGGGGCCTCGATCGACCCACCGAAGGTTGGTCGACTTCGCTTCACTTGAAGTGATCGACCCGGTCGACTTGGGTGCTCGCGCACGTGCAGTCGAACCCGGGTCGCTGGTGTCGCCACGCTGGACTGATAGGCTCCCCCCGGCTCGCATGGGGCCCCCTGCCCTCGCACCATCATGTATCCGATCTTGTTCTCCATCGGCGACTCGCCGGTTCGCGCCTACGGCCTTTTGCTGGCCGTCGCGCTGATCCTCGGTTGGGTCCTCAGCTTGCGCCTGGCCAAAGCCGACAAGCTCCCTGCCGACGTCCTCGGCACCGCGTACGTGGTCGCAGTCGCGGGCGGCTTGCTCGTCGCGCGGGCCATGTGGCTGTTTCAGTCGGGGGACTTCGATCCCGTCAAGCTGATCGAGTTTCAGGCGGGCGGTTTCTCGGGCTTTGGCGGGCTCTTGGCGGGCACGATCATCGCCGCGGCCTACGCACAGAGCCGCAAGGTGCCGCCCTGGGCCTGGCTCGACGCAGCCGCCCCAGCGTTCTTGATCGGGGTCGTGATCGAGCGCAGCGCAGCCTTCATGGCCGGCGCGGACTTTGGCCACTACGTCGACCCGAGCTTCTTCCTCGGCGTCCAATTTCCGGCCGACTCGCCCGTGCACGCCGTTCAGCGGGCCCAGCTCTCGGGTCTCCGGGTGCCCGCAGACATGTCCCTTCCGGTCCACCCCTCACAGCTCTACGCCGCCGCGTGTGCGGCCGTGGGGGTGGTGGGCTGCTTCCTCGTCCGCGCTCGCCGACAGTACTCGGGCCAGGTCGCTCTGTTCGCGTTCGCGTTCTACGGGGTCGTCCGGTACCTCATCGAAGATCCCTTCCGCTACGACTCCACGCCCGACATCGGCGGACCGGTCACCCTGGGCCAGATCACGGCTGTGGTGATCGTGGGACTCGTGGCCGTGGCTCACTTTGCTCGCCTTCGAGAGCTCGCCCAGGACCCCAAGGCGGTCCGTCAATGGCTGGGCGGGCCCTGGACTCCGGGCTGGGACGACGGCAAGAAGAGCAAGAAGAAGACCAAGGGTAAGAAGGGCTCGAAAAAGTCGAGCAAAACTGCCCCAAAAAAGGCGGCCAAGCCCTCGTCGAAGACCGCTCCCAAGGGCGACTGAGCCGAGGGCATGACCGAGGGTATCCCGGTCGTTCTCCTGCATGGTGCGCTCCGATCGTCCGTGGGAATGCGCCGGACAGCTCGCGTTCTCGAGCGTGCGGGGTTGCGCGCACGCGCCTTTGGATACGCGACGCGGCGGGACGATCTCGAGGGCCACGCCCTCCAAATCGAGGCCGAAGTTTCAGATTGGGTCGCCGGACTCGCGGGCGCTCCCTTCCCGGTCCTGGGTCTTTTGAGCCACAGCATGGGCGGACTGGTTGCCCGCGCGCTACTCGCACGCCCAGGAATCTTGGAGATCGCTCCCCGCCAGCGCCTGGTCATGTTGGCCCCGCCCAACCAAGGTGCGGTCTTGGCCGAGCAAAACCGCGACTTCCCCCCTTTCCGCTGGCTCTACGGTCAGGCCGCGGGCGAGCTCCAGCCGCCGCGGGTCGCCGACCTGCCACCCCCGCCCCCGAGCTGTGAGACCCTCATCCTCGTCGGCGGGACCGGTGACGAGCGCGGCTACAACCCCCGGATCGAAGGCGACAACGACGGCGTCGTAGCGACCCGCTCCGCGCTCCTGCCCGGCCTCGAACCCGAGTTTGTGGGTGGCGTGCACTCGACCCTCCAGTGGCGCCGGGATGTCCTCGAGCGAGCGGCTAGGTTCCTGAACACGGGCCTCGCCGATTCCGACACAAACGGCTGAGGGCGCTCTGGGGGCTTCCTGGGCGTGTACGGCTTCAGGCCCGGCGCTTGACGAGGCTCCCCAACTCGCCTACATAGCCGTCCCGCCCGGTTTGGCAGGGGCAACCTCGTGCCGAGGTAGCTCAGCTGGTTAGAGCGGAGGATTCATAACCCTCAGGTCGGCGGTTCAAGTCCGCCCCCCGGCACACGAGCCGCCAGTACCCCTGGCGGCTCTTTTTTTGCCGATCGCCCGTGGCCGCCCATTCACTGGGCCCCAGCGCGGTCTAGTAAACAGGCATCGTCGGCCCTGGCCAGACTCGGAGAGCATGCCTGCTGGGTCCGAAAGCTGAGCTTGACTCTTCTATGTGCTCACAGGATGCCCACGGAAATGGGGCGAAGTTCTGGCGTTCGGATCACCTCGAAGCTGGCGGATTCGGCGACCGCAGAGGCTGACGGCGTCCTCTGGGATGCCCAGCAGATCGGCCTTGGACTCCGTGTTCTTGGGTCGGGTCGGAAGACATGGGTTTTCCGCTACCGACTCGCTCGGCGCCAGTACTCGGCGACGCTTGGCGTCTACCGGACGAGCGCGATCGGCGAGGTGCGGATGGGGGTATCCGAGGCCCGAAAGGTCGCCCGCGTGTGGCGAGCCTCGCTGGATGCAGGGAACGATCCCAAGACGTTCGTCGCACGACGGGGAGTCGCGCTGACCGAGCAGTGGAAGACTTTTCTCCTCCACAAACGAGAGAGAGAGAGGCTCAGTCCAAAAACCATCCGGATGTACGAGTCCCACTGGCGGGCTCATTTCGAAAACCAGAGCTACGGGATTTCTCACCTCCCAACGCCTCGAATATCTCGGAAGGACCTGGTCAGGATGCAGCGTGCCGTCGCCGACCTGGGACGCCGAAAGGCCGACCTGGGTCTCGCTGAAGCGAGGGACGCAGATCGAAGTCTCGAGGAGTTGGCGAAGCTCGAGCGTCGGTTGCCAACAGCGGGAAACGGGGCTGCGAACGCGGTGATGCGCACGGCCTCGAGCCTGTTCAGTTGGTTGGTCTCAAGCGGGGAGTTGGACTCGTCACCGTGCGAGAAGATCCCAACTCTGCCGACAGCCGGCCGGGACACAGCCGCAGTACTCAATCACGCAGATGCGCTGGACGCCATCGCCGTCATCAGCCCTCTGTGCCAACAAGAGTGAGACAGCAGCAGCCTCATAATTTAGTGTAGGGC
>CAYVJQ010000003.1:0-25800 GCA_964451725.1 uncultured Nannocystaceae bacterium
TCGACCGTGGGCTCGAGGTCCGGGGCCTGTGCCGGGGCGACTACCCCGACCTGCGCGAGTCGGGGGTCGACCTGCACCGGGGCGACATCGCCGACGCCGGGGTCGTCAGTGAGGCCCTCCAAGGCTGCAGCGCCGTATTCCACGTCGCCGCGCGAATCGGCATCTGGGGTCCCTACGAGGCGTTTTTCGCCACCAACACCACCGGCACCCGCAACGTGATCGCGGCCTGCCGCGAGCACCGTATCGGCACCCTCGTCTACACGAGCACGCCCAGCGTCGTCCATAGTGGGGAGGGGCTCTGCGGCATCGACGAGTCGGTGCCCTACCCCGACCATTTCGAGACCCACTATCCGGCGACCAAGGCCCTCGCCGAGCGCGATGTCCTGGCCGCCGACAGCCCCGAGCTCGCCACTTGCGCCCTGCGTCCGCACCTCGTGTGGGGTCCCGGCGACACCTCGCTCCTGCCGCGCCTGCTCGCTCGGGCCAAGGCCGGGCGGGTCCGCACGATCGGTGAGCCCCAGCCCATCGACACCCTCTACATCGACAACGCCGTCCACGCCCACCTGCTCGCCTACGACCGGCTGCGGACCCGCACCCCCGGCGAGGACCCCGAGACCTCCCCGGCGGGCAAGGCCTACTTCATCACCCAGGGCGACCCCTTGCCCGGGCCCCAGTTCATCGCCGACTTGCTCGGAGCCGCGGGGCTCCCGGCCCCCGACAAAAACATCTCGGTCGCCAAAGCGCGGGTCGCCGCGACCATCGTCGAGGGGCTCTGGACCCTGTTTCGGATCGAGCGTGAGCCCCCGATCACCAAGTTCTTGGTCAGCCAGCTGTCGACCGCCCATTGGTACGACATCTCCGCGGCCAGGCGTGACCTGGGCTACACCGTCCAGATCCCCTACGCCGAGGGCATGGACCGACTCAAAACCTGGTTGAAAGACCAGTCCCCGAGTTGAGCAGGTCGGCCGACCGCGATCCCTAGCAGTCCGTGGCAAAACCCATCGCGTCGCCTCGCGCAGGATTTTTCGTCGAGGGCGAGGCGCTGAAACGCCGCTGTACCGGGCGTACTGCAAGTTTCGGCAACACTGTCATCGGCGGAAGGGCCAAGCGAGGTGGCGTGATGGGTTTTGCCACGGGCTGCTAGCACTGCCCGCGGCCCGCCACATGCGATACAAGGGGCAGACTATGCGTCATTGCCAAGACCTCCTGGCTGGTGCCTCGACGGCGCTGTTGGCTCTCTCGCTCGCCGCCTGCTTCCCGGCGACCTCGGGCACCGGCAAGGGCACGGGCAAGGAGACCGGCGGGTGCCTCGACGGCATCGTCTGCGATGAGGGCCTCCAGTGTGTGGTCGGCTTTTGTGTCCCGGCGGACGGCACCGAGGACAGGGGCGACACGAGTGAAGAGGACGGCGAGACTGACCTCGAAGACAGCGACGCCGGCACGGCCACCCCCGAGACCTGCGGCGACGGAGTCCTCGATCCAGGCGAAGCCTGCGATGGTCCCGCCCTCGACGACAAGACCTGTGTGCAGGTCGGCTACGACTTCGGCGAGCTGTCTTGCGCCGAAAACTGCAGCTTCGACACCAGCGAATGCAGCAACCAGCCTCAACCTGGCGTCGGCGAGCTCTACTCACACTGTCTCGAAGACGAGGATTGCCCCGGCCTCGACGGCTGCGCCGGTGTCCCGGGGGCCGACGAGAATCTCGACGGCTTCTGCACGAACTTTTGTGACGACGACTCGACCTGCCAAGCCGACGTGGGCGGCTCGGCCGTGCCCGAGTGCAACAAGGTCGAGAGCCCCTACTGCCAGCTCGACTGCAGCGACGGCAAGACCTGCCCGGAGGGGATGAAGTGCATCAGCAACGAGAACAGCTCGGTCTGTTTTTAGCGCTCTGAAATCAAGCTCGGGTCATCGCGTCATCGCGTCATCGCGTCATCGCGTCATCGCGGCATCGCGGCATGGTCGCTGAGCTCGGCCTCCGGGCCACGAGCCCGAGCATGAGGGGCATGTCGGGCGCTCCCTCGGGCATGGCGTAGCGGCGACCCGGCAGCTCGCGCATACCCTCGAAGAGCCGGCACCCGTTGGCATAGGGATACTCGCGCAGGGTCTCGATCTGGAGGCCGGCGTCGATCGTCGCCTGGACGATATTCGCCACCGTCCACTGGTAGGTGTGGGCCGGCTCGGGGTTGGCGAACGAGCCCGTGGGCCCCACCCCCTGCTCGTAGCCCGAGGGTGAGAGGCCCTCGCCCACGTAGTCGTTGACCCCGCCCGACTCGGCGATCACCCCGGCGTGGAAGTAGCTGTCGGGATCCGGACACAGGCTCCACACCAGGGGGTGGAACTCGAGCAACACCAGCCGCCCCCCGGGCCGGAGGACCTTGGCCACGCCCCGAGCCCAGCGATCGAGATCGCTGAGCCAGCCGATGGTGCCGTAGGTCGAGAACGCGAGGTCGAAGCGCTCGTCGCTCTCCCCGCCCCCATCGAAATCATCGAAATCATCGAACCACTGCAGGAGGTCGGCCCGGAGGAAGTCGGCCACGATCCCGCTCTCAGCCGAGAGCTCGGCGGCAAAGTCGATGGCGACGTCCGAGATGTCGATGCCCGAGACCTCGGCACCCTCGCGCGCGAGCGAGAGGCTGTCCTGCCCGCAGTTGCACTGAAGGTGGACGACCCGCCTGCCGGTGAGCGGCCCACACAGCTCGAGTTCCTCGGGGAACAAAGTGCTGCCACCGTCCCGAAGAAACGCAGCCTGGCCCCGCTTGTGGCTGTTGTGGGCCGGGATGACGGCGTTCCAGGACCGTCGGTTCTGTTCGTGGCAGGAGTTTCGCTCGGCCATCACGGCGGGATAGCACGACTGCCACCCGCCGCCACAAGTCGGCCTATAGGAGGATCAGCCGGTCGTGTCCGTGTCGGTTCCCGTATCCGTGTCGGTGTCCGTGTCGGTTCCCGAGTCGCTCTCTTCGGTCGAGTCGCTCTCTTCAGTCGAGTCGCTCTCTTCGGTCGACTCGCCATCCTCGGTCGAGTCGCTCTCTTCGGTCCCCGTGTCCCCGGTCTCGGTGTCTGCCGTCTCGGTCCCCGTGTCTGCCGTCTCGGACCCGCTGTCCTCGTCCTCGGCGCTGGTCACCGGCCCCATGGGCTCACCGCAGGACATCTGCTGACACAGGCAGGTCCCGTCGACGCAGGTCAGCTCCGAGTCGCACAGATTCCCGGGTGCGCACTCGCAGTCGAGGTCGCCGATGATGCAGCCATAGTCCTCCGCCGCCTCGTCACCGTAGGTCTCGAGCTCGACATCGGACTTTTGATTGCAGGCCGTCCCGAACAAGAGGCCGCCCACACACAGGGCCATCGACAGCGATAGGCCGAGGGCCGTCAGCTCTGAGCGCGCCCGCATCTACTCGTCCTCCACGGCGCCGTTGATGATCCAGGTCTCGATGTCGGCGATCTCGGCTTGGGTCAAGGTGCCCTCTCCCGTGAGCGGGTTGTAGGGCATGGGGTTGCCGGTGATGCTGTCGTCACCGGTGATCTTGAGGAACAGGTAGCTCGACGCCGGATCCTCTGGCGAGATCAGGTTGAGCTCGGGGTTTTGGCTCGAGGCCTCGAGCAGGCGCTCGTAGGTCCCCTCGCCGATCAAGGTCAGATCGCCGGCCGGGTCGATCTCGTTGTGGCAGCCGCTGCAGTTGAACTCGAGGATGTTCTCGATCCGCGCGGCCCAGGTCACCCCTTCACCCAAGAGGTTCAGCTCGGCCGGGTTGGCGCTGTAGGTGCAGCTGGCGTAGTCGATGCCCCGCGCCAAGTCGGCGTCGGTCGGGTCTTCGGGGATGGTCTCGACCAGGCAAAACAGGGCCAGCATCTCGGCGATGCTCAGGGGCTGGTTGGCCAGAGGCATGCGCGAGCCGGGCACGTCCTCTCCGTTCATGGTCCCGCGCAGGCGCGCGATCAGGTAGCTGTCCTCGGGATTTCCCGGGCTCAACATGTGTTTGGGCACGCCCTCCCGGGCACCCAACACCCCGTTGCGGTTGGGGTCACCCTCGATGATCCCGACCGCGAGCAGGTTTTGGACTTGGTCTTGCTGGAAGGGACGGACCTCGCCGATGAGGTGTGTGCGCCCAGGCAGGATCGACCACAGGGTCGTGTAGTCGGTGAAGGTGAACTCGCCGACCTCACCCTCGGTGACGAAGGTTCGCCGGAACTCACCCGCGGTGTAGACCCTCGAATTCTCGCCTGGCACCGGGTCGGCGAGGTGAATGTGCAGACCTGGTGAATCCTCGGGCGGGAGGCCCTCGCCCTCGTAGAAGTCGCCCGAGACACTCTCGATCCACGCGATCTCGAGCTGCCCGGAGTTGAGCCCGCCCCCCGAAATGCGGAACCGGTCCCCAGTCCGCTCACAGCCGTCGTAGACCGACTGGTACTCGCCATACTGAATGTTGCAGCCGGCGGTGAAGGCCTTGAGGAAGTTCGCCGGCGTCCGCAGATCGGGGAACTCCTTGCTGTTGTGGCACACGCCGTCGAAGGGCGTGCAGGTCCGCCAGATCACGTTCTCGTGAACATCGAGGCCGGTCCGAAACATGGCCTGAGCCTCGAGCACGATCTCGTCGTCGCCCACGTAGGGATCGGGATCGAGGACCTCTGTGGGCTCGGGCCGGTCGGGCTCGAAGTCGATCTCGCCCGGGTCGAAGTCGGAGCTCGTCGTGCACGCGCCCACGGCCAGAGCGCCGCCGAGGACGAGGATCCCCGGGACCCGCTTGTGTGTGGATTTGTTCGTCCGTCGCATGTCGACCTCAGGCCTGGAACAGGTCGTCCGTGGGTGGGTCGGCCGGGAAGAACTCCTCATGGTCGCAGCCCAGGGCGTCCATCATCGACTTCATCGCGGAGCGGTAGCTGATCACCTTGCCCAGGGGCTCGAGGTCCGAGGCCCGGGTCTCGCCGATGCGCCGACCCGCGGCGAGGATCGGCCCGCCGAAGAAGGGCATGGACATCCAGCGGGTCGCATAGTCGCCGCCGTGGTCGCTGCCACGGGCCGAGTTGAAGCGTCCACCGCGACTGCTGCGCGAGAACTCGCTGCCCAGGGTGACCATGGTGTGGTCCCAGTAGGTCCCCCCGCTCGGGTGGTCCATGGTCTGCAGGGCCCAGCGCAGCGCCGAGAGCAGGCGGTTGAGGTCGGCCATCCGCGGCGGGAGGCCCTCCTCCTCACCCGAGTGCATGTCGTAGCCACCCTGGTCGATGTAGACAGCCGGACAACCGAAGGCGAACAGGCGCAGGGCCAGACGAAGGTTGCGGCTCCCACCGCCCTCTCCAAAGGCCAGCGCCAAGTTGGCGTTGCTGACCCCATTGATGACCTCGTTGGAGCCGTTGTCGACCTTCAGCGCCTCGCTCGAGAAGATCTCCGAGTAGGCCTTGGTGGCCTCGCGCGACTGAAGGTAGGCGTCGACCGTGGGGATGTGGGGCTGATGCTGGAGATCCCGGAATCGAGAATCGTAGTTGTTGGTCATCTCCCGCGCCCACGCCGGCAGCAGGGCGTCGGTGTTGAAACCGAAGCGCTCGAGGTCGTCGCCTCGCAGCACCGGCGGGCGGTAGGCCCCGTACTTGCCCGAGCCCCGGCCCATGGCCGCCTGGGCCATGATGATCGCCGGCAGCAGGGTCTGGCCGTCCGCTGCCGCAGCCGCGACCTTCTCGCGCAGGCCGTAGTTGATCATCGTGAACAGGCCGGTGGGGCCGTTGACGTAGCCCGTCAGGTAGCGCTCGAGGCCCGTCAGGTGGTTGCCGTCGGCCGAGCCCGCGAGCGGCTCGTGGTCGATGCAAGGGATCACCGCGATCTCGTTGCTGAAGTCGGTGACCCGCCGCATGCCCAGGGTGCTGAGGTCGTCGGTCAGCCACTCCGAGCGTGAGAGCAGCTCGCCCACCCCCCACTCGGTCCCGCTGGCGACCGAGTCGGCCGTGCCCCAGGGGCTGAACTCCGCGCCCACGTCCGAGTTGAAGGCCGTCGGGAACCGAAAGCCCCCCGAGAGGCGGATGCAGATCAGGTGTTTGGCCGTGCCGTATCCGACCGTGGCCGCGTGGGCCTTGGGGATCCAGAGGTAGGGGGCCCCGAAGGCCGCGCCCGCGACCAGGCCGCCCGCGCCCACGGTCTTGAGAAAGCCGCGTCGACTGGTGCCGAAGGTATCGTCGTCTTGTTTACTCATGATGCCGGCTCCAAATCAGTAAAAGAGCATCTCCGCCGAAGACAGCAGAGCGAAACACACGGGGCGAGCGAAGGACTCAGCCGTGCAAGGTTTGGGGGAGCAGCTGTCGGCGTAACCCTCGACCGCGCTGAGCTCCGACTCGGTCGGTTCCCGACCGTAAAAGAGGCGAGTCTGACGCGCGACGATGTCCTCCGCCGCGTCGAGAGTCAGCGCCGATCCCGAGCTCATCCCCTCGGGCAAGAGCACGGAGATCGAGGCCCCGCCCCCGAGCAGGCCCGGGTCACAGACCTCGGCCACAAACGACTCTTGGACCGCCGTGTTCAAGATCGAGACGGTCGTGAACCGGCCGTCGACCTCGTTGGTGGGGCAGCCACCCATCGACTGGACCAGGCCCCGGTAGTTGGTCACCAAGTCGCGCTGGTTGTCGAGCACCCAGCGGCTGTTGTTGACCAGGGCGAAGGTCCACCCGTTGGGCTCGCCCTGCCCCATCATGCCCTCGAGGTAGTCCTCCGGATGGGAGATGCGGTGGTCACAGGTCCCGAGCTGATAGCCCGTGGTGCGCTTGACCGAGTCGACCCAGACCTCGGGTGGGGTCTGCTTGAGCGGCCCCTCGGCCCAGATGAAGTCGACCTCGTCGTAGCCCTGCGAGCTCTGGAGGTAGGGAATGGAGGTCGCCACCGCATAGTGCACCGCGCGGATGTCCGCGTCGTGGTCGAGCAGGTAGCGGACCAGCTCGAAGCGCACCCCCGGCACCTTCGTGCCGAGGTCGTAGCCCAGGTACTGGAGCAGCACGTCGTCGATGGCCGCCTCCCAAAAGGTGTTCTCTTTGGCCATAATCCGACCGGGGAGCTGGACCGCCTCCCACTCGTCGGCGCTCATGTAGCCGCTCCACATCAGCCCCTCTTGCTCGCCGGGGCCCTCACGACGATCGTCGGCCACGAGCTCGACCTTGTTGTAGCCCCACAGGATGCTGGTGCAGGCTCCCGAGGCCGGCTCGGCCTCCTCGGCGAGCGCGCAGCTGTAGTCGACATAGGCATCGGGCACCCGGCCCAGGTGCGAGTGGTCGCGGTAGCCGTTGTTCCACATCGCGTAGAGCCGGCCCATGTCGCTGCGTTCGTCCTCGTAGGGGGGCCGATGCAAGAACAGTTTGAACGCGGCCTCGGCCCTGTCGCCGGCCGTGTCGTAGCGCCGGGTCAGCACCGGGTGCGAGGCGGCGACCGAGGCGAAGAGGTCCCAGGACACGAGGCCCCGGTAGACCTTGCGGACCAGCTCATCCATGTCGTAGATGCGCTCGATGTTGACCGCTCTGTTGTTGTAGAGCATGGCGTCGGCCCAGCGCCGCTGCTGCACCAGGATGAACTCATCGGTGTCGAGCAGAGCCTTGACCGTGTCCCCCCAGTCGTCCTGAAGGCAGATGTCATTGACCTCCGCCGGGGTCGGGAAGCGACCGATCATGTCGGCGTAGAGCTTGCGGCAGGCCTGGCGACGGTCGACCGGCTGAGAGGCCAAGCCCACGCCCCACAGGCTCGTGCACACACCTCGGTTGACCGGGTTGGTCAGGCCCAAGTTGTCGCAGTAGCTCTCGCAGTTCGCGTCACACAAGATCGGCTCGGCCACCGGCGCCACGACGTCGTTGGGCACGGGGGCCTCGTCGAAGCCTCCGGCGAAGTCGCCGTCGGTGATCGGGTTCCCGTTGCCCACCAGCTCGCCCGGTCCGCGCTGCGGGTTGGCCGGGTCCATGCCCTCGACGTCGATGCAGGCGCCCGTGCCCAGACAGGCGAGCACCCCCAGGCCCCCCAACAGCGCCGATGCTCGCAAACTCAGCGTGGACGCTCGCAAACTCAGCGTGGGCGCTCGCAAACTCAGCGTGGACGCTCGCAAACTCGACGCTGACATGCGCAGACCCTGCGCCGACGCTCGGGGATCCAGTGAGGAGGACAGATCAGTCAGGTCATTCATAGGACTCCAGCCCGCGTCGGCGTCGAACATGCACATCGGGGACAGACGACCCGCCTCCCATCGATTACCGAACGCCACTCATCATAGGCCCATCCTGCACGCAAACCCAAGCAGATTCCCAATCCCAGGTCCGACGTGTAGGCAAACCCCAATCTTGCGACTCTTGCGCTGCCGAGCGCGTGACCGCGATCGCCAGGTCGACAGTCGCGGGGCCCCGTGTTTCCCGCACCTTGGGTCACGGGCGTCGCTCGCGGTATCTTCCGCGCCTATGAATCTGGCCTACGTTCCGCGTTTCATCGGGCTCGCCGCGGGCCTCGCTGTCTTGGCTATGTCTCCGCTTGCCAAAGCCGGCCCCGGGGAAGACGACGGGCCGGCCGACGCCAAAGCCAAAACGACCAAGGGCAAGAAGGGCAAAAAGGGCAAGACCAAGAAGAAGAAGCCGAAGGACGAAGACAAAGAAGCCGAGGCCGAGGTCGAGGATCCAGACGACGACGAAGACGAGGACTTCGAGCCCGAGCCCGAACCCAGGCCCAAGCCCAAGCCCGAACCCCGCGATGAAGACATCGACGGCCCGACCATGAAGGGCCGCATCGGCCTCGGTGGGACCCGCTCTCTGTCCGGCGTAAATGCCCTCTCACTGCGCTACTACGCCGCTCCCAAGCTCAGCATCGGCGCCCTCTTGGGCATGGCGACCTACAGTCACAAAGAGGCGGGGGACAACGGGGACTTCGATCAAACCAAGACCGTCGGGCTGCTCGGCGCGGGCATCCAGGCCTTCTACTGGCCTGTCCAAGGCAACCGCTCACGCCCCATCTCCGCCGACTTCGGAATCGGGTTTCGCAGCGTGCTCTATGTTGGTTTCGGCGCCGACGACGACGAGAACGACGAGACCCTCGAGGGCCCGCTCGAGATCGACTTCGAGATCCCGATCACGACCCACGTGTTCATCGGTGACGCCGTCGCCATCACCCCCGAGTTCGGCCTCGTCGTCCGGGTGGTCCCCGGCCAGCGCGAACCGGACGGCCAAGACAACGCCGACTCCAACCCGGGCTCGGGCGCGGGCGGCCGCCTCGGCACCTCCGACGGCCCCGGTTTGGGCGTCGAATTTGGTGAGCACGGCGGCGTGTTCTTCGGGCTTTCGATCACCTACTTCTTCGGTGGTGAGAACAGCAAAAAGGCCAAAGCCAAGCGCAAAGCTGGGCGCTGATTCCATCGAGCGAATTCGCTCTTTCCGGGGTCCGCGCTCGAGACACGACTGTCACGCTTGTGTGACGACAATACGTGATTCCGCCTATCAGCATTGACAGACCAGCACGATCCCTGATGGGCCCTGATCGGCCCTGATCGGCCCTGTTCCCGAGTCGCCGAACCCGGGGTCAGGGATCTCGCCACCCCCTACCGGGCGTAGCGATCGGCGTGGGTGACCAGGTAGTTCGCCAAGCGCTTGAATCCGCGCGCCGCGACCCAGCCCATGAGCGCGGCAGCCGGGACCCACATGACGCTCGGCAGGCGCATGCGCATGGCGCCTCGGTAGTCGAGGCGGCAGCGCGTCGCGCCCAGGGGCGTGACCTTGAACTCCTCGGCGAGGGCGAGCAGCAGCGGGTTGGTCCCCGCAACCACGCAAAAGGCCATGCAGCGCCCGGGCTCCCAGGTGAAGAACAGCTCCTCCAAGGTGTCGCCGAAGGCCTCGACGGTCCGCGTGGCCCCGACCGAGAGCGGCCGCGCAGAGGTCCAGGTCACCCGCGTGAGGCCCATCCACTCACACCAGGCATCGCCATCCTCGAGGCAGCGGAACACGGTCTCGGCGCTCCAGGGGAGGGTCACGCTCGCCCGCGCGTGGCCCGAGCCCCCGGCGTCGAGGAAGGCCGGGCCGACCGGTTCGTAGTTTCGAAGTGCGCGGGCCATGGCTCGACGGGAGGATAGCGGGTCCGCACACCGACTGGCCGCCCGTACACGAGCGCGTTCACCGGGGCGCTGTTTTGTGGGTCATTCGACACACACTTTGTTCACTATCGAGAGGAGCGAACATTTTTTTCCCGCTGCCCTGACGCCCCTTCGCGCCATCCGCACCAACTTTTTCGCGCGCCGAGATCCAGCCCTCCATTGTTCGCGATTCTTCGAAAATCACCCCCTACACCCATATAGACCCATGTTTTCGGCCTGCCCAGCCCACCGGAGGGCCGCTCTCGTTTTCGAGCAGCGCTGTTCGCCACGCGAGTCAGATCGCACATTGAATTTCTATGCTGACAAAAGTGGCAGCAAAGATCGCTTTGACGCGACACCGCCTGCCTGTGTATTGCCTATCTATGGAGTCGTCTTCGCCTGGGTCTTTGATGACAACACGACTGGCGCTCGGCTCGGTCCTGGCCCTGAGCTTCGCCTGGGTCCTGGGCAACGCCTGCGCGACCCCAGAGGACACGGAGGTCGCCCGCGCGACCCTCGGACCCATGGGTGGAACGATCAGCGGCGACGGATTCACGATCGAGATCCCCGCGGGCGCGCTGCGGGTCGAGACCGAGCTGGTCCTGTCCCGCGTCGGCCGTGACCTCAGCGTGGGCGACTACGCCCAGCGCGGAGACGTGCTCACCCTCGAACCGACCGACCTGCGCCTCGAGCTCCCGGCCAAGGTCAGCGTCTCCAGCGACGCCGAGGGCTCCTCGGTCTTGGTGGATGCCCACGGCCAGACCACCGCCCACCCCGGCAACACGGCCTACATCGAGTACCTCGGCGCCTTCGCCCTCGCCGACACGGGCACGCCCAGCCTCAGCCTCGTCGAGCCCCAGCTGAGCGGGACCCCCACCGACCCAGCCGGCGACTTCGTCGACAACCTCCGCTTCGAGCTCGATCTCGACGGCACCCACCGGGTCGATCTCGTGCTCACGGCCTGGGACTACTCGGGCGCCCAGGTCATCCTCAACGGTGACGGCCACTGCGGCTTCAAGGTTGTCCACCTCGAGGGTGGCAGCCTGACCACGGGCTGCGCGGGCGGACAGCTCAGCGCCTCCATCAACGCGGCGGGCGATCACCTCTCCTTCGACGTGCTCCCCTTCCTGGCCCCGGCCCTCTCCGAGGCGGTGACCGTGGGTGTGTCCGTGGGCGACGGCGAGCTCAACTACGCCCTGGGCTACTTCTCGTTCAAGACCGGCGCCTGCTACCTCGAAGAGTGCTCGGGCCACGGCACCTGTGAGAGCGAGGGCACCCCGGGCTGTGCCTGCGACGAGGGCTTCGCCCAGCCCCCCGACGACAGCCTCAACTGTGTGTGTGTGCCCCAATGCGAGGGCAAGCAGTGCGCCTCCGACGGCTGCGGCGGCAGCTGTGGCGACTGTGGCGAGGGTGAGATGTGTTCGTTCAACGAGGGCCAGTGTGTCCCCGAAGACGACTCCACCGACGACGGCATGGACGACGCCACCGACGACGGCATGGACGCCACCGACGACGGCATGGACTCCACCGACGACGGCACGGACTCCACCGACGACGGCATGGACTCCACCGACGACGGCATGGACTCCACCGACGGTGGCATGGACACCGACACCACCGACGGCGGCTGAGCCGGCCCCCAGACTTCGAGACCGACCTCCCCCACCTGTTGAACCCGTCGAGCCCCCCTATTCAGGAGCCGAATCATGACTAGCCTCTACGATCGAGCACGAGATTATCGCCCCGCGGGCGTCGCCCTGCTCTTCATCTTCGGCTTTGGTGCGACCGCTACGGTCGGCTGCCAGGCCCCCGAAGATGAAGAGTGCGTCAGCCTCGAGCAGTACTTCAAAGAAGAAATCTGGGCGCCGGTCATGTCCCAGAAGTGCATCACCTGCCACAGCAGCACCGGTGTCGCCAAGGACTCTCAGTTCGTGCTCCAGTCCTCCGACTGGACCGGCTACCTCGAGGCCAACCTGGCCACGATCGAGCGCCTGGCCAAGCTCGAGTACGAGGGCGAGCCCTGGCTGATCGTCAAGCCCACGGCGACCGTCGAGCACGGCGGCGGCGAGCAGTTCGCCCGCGGCAGCGCCGAGTACGACGCCTTTGTCGAGCTGGTCGAGCGGATCCAAAACCCGGTCGAGTGTGAAGACACGCCGATCGGCGCCGAGTATCTGGCAGGTGTGACCTTGCTCGACGAGGTCGAGACCCTGCGCAAGGCCAGCTTGAACCTCGCCGGGCGCCTGCCCACCGCCGAGGAAGAGGCCGCCGTCGCAGCCGGGGGCCTCGAGGCCCTGGACCTCGCGCTCGCGGATCTCCTGCACGAGGACGACTTCTACGCGCGCCTGGTCGAGATCTACAACGACCACCTGCTCACCGATCGCTACCTGCCGGGCTCGGACGCCATCGACCTGCTCGATGGCGCCGACTACCCCAACTCCTACTGGTTCGAGGACATCGCCGACGACGACGAGCGCAACCTGGCCAGGCGGCGCAGCAACCGGGCCATCGCCCGCGAGGTCGTGGAGCTCATCGCCTACGTGGTCCGCAACGACCGCCCCTTCACGGAGATCCTGACCGCGGACTACGTGGTCGTGAACCCCTGGTCGGCGCAGGTCTATGGGGTCAACCCCGACTTCGAAAATCCGGGCGACACCAACGAGTGGCGCGAGGCCAAGCTCCCGGGCATCCCCCACGCGGGCATCCTGACCTCGCACATCTTCCTCAACCGCTTCCCGACCACGCCCACCAACCGCAACCGGCACCGGTCGCGGATGATCTTCAAGTTCTTCCTGGCCACGGACGTGCTCGCCCTCGCCGAGCGACCCATCGCCTCGCTGAACATCGAAGACTTCAACCCCACGCGCGAGAGCGAGGCCTGCACGGTCTGTCACGCCAACATCGATCCTATCGGTGGCACGCTCCAAAACTGGGACACGGCCGGTCGCTACCGGCCCCCGGAAGAGGGCTGGTACCCGGAGATGTTCCAGCCCGGCTTCGGCGACGCCGAGCTCCCGGGCAGCGACAAGAACAACGCCACCCAGTGGCTCACCAAGCAGATCATCGAGGACCCGCGCTTCGCCGCCTCGCAGGTCAACATCGTGTTCGAGGGCCTCATCGGCCGCGAGCCCCTGGGCGAGCCCAACGACCCCAACGCCTACGACTACCTGGGCAAGCTGGTCGCCTTCGACGCCGAGAACACCGAGCTGCTGCGGATCGCCGACCTGTTCACCGAGGCGGACTTCGACCTTCGTGTGGTGTTCATGGAGCTGGTCAAGTCGCCCTACTTCCGGGCCGAGGACTTCGATCCGAGCGCGAGCGGAGAGGAGCCCGACAGCGAGGAGGCCGCCGCCCGGCTCAGCGAGCTCAGCGTCCTGGGCACCGCCCGCTGGCTGACCCCCGAGATGCTCGACCGCAAGATCCAGGCGGTCACGGGCTACCCCTGGCAGCGCTCCTTGAACAACAGCAACTACCTGCTGGGCTTCGACGAGTACCGGATCTTCTTCGGTGGCATCGACTCGGACACGATCATCGAACGCATGACCGTGCCCAACGGGATCATGACCAGCGTCTCGTCGCGGATGGCCAACGAGGTCGCCTGCTGGAACACGGCCCGGGACTTCACCAAACCCGCCGCCTCCCGCAACCTCCTGCCCTACGTCGAGCCCGGCTTCGAGCCGGAGGACGAGAACGGCTTCGAGATCCCCGCGTCTTCGGAGGCCATCCGGGCCAACATCCAGTACCTGCACTGGCAGCTGCTGGGCGAGCGCATCGAGCTCGACGCCCCCGAGGTCGACCAGAGTTACGCCCTCTTCCTCGAGGTCTGGCGCGACGGCAAGCGCGGCATGGGCCTGGGTGAGTACACGCCCAACTTGCCCGGTGACTGCCAGGCGACGGTCGATTTTTGGTCCGACCAGCCGCTCTCGGACGCCGAGCGCATCACCCAAGATCCCAACTACACAATCCGAGCGTGGATGGCCGTCATGACCTACATGCTCTCCGACTACCGCTTCCTGCACGAGTGAGGACGAAGCCATGATGAATCGTCGAGACTTCTTCAAACTCGCCAGCCTCGCTGGCATCGCCATCATCCCCAGCAGCTCCATGGCTGGACTGCCCGAGTACGGGGGCCCCGACCAGCGCCCGCACGCCTACGAGGGACCGTTTTGGATCTTCGTCAACGCCGCCGGCGGCTGGGATCCGACCTTGCTGTGCGACCCCAAAGGTCGCGCCAACGAGGAGGAGATGGATCCGGTCAACATGTACTTCAGCGGTGACATCCTCAGCGCGGGGAACATCCAGTACGCACCGATCGGCTACAACGACACCTTCTTTCAGAAGCACTACCAAAAGCTGCTGGTCGTCAACGGCATCGACATGCAGACCAACGGCCACGACAGCGGCTCGCGCCACGCGTGGAGCGGTCGCCTGGTCGAGGGTTTCCCCAGCCTCGCGGCTCTGATCGCGGCGCAGAACGGGCCCGAGCTGCCCATGTCGTACCTGAGCTTCGGTGGCTACGACTTCACCGCCGGGCTCGTGGCCCGGACCCGCAGCGGCAACATCAACGCCCTGAGCCGGATCGCCTACCCGGAACGGGCCGACCCGGACAACCCGGACTCGAACTTCCACTCCAACAAGGCGGCCGAGCTGATCGCGGCGACCCAGGCCGCCCGCCAGGCCCAGCAACTCCAAGACGCCAAGCTCCCGGTCGAGCACGCGGCCATGAGCGCCATGTTCACCGCCAACGGCGGCGCCAACGAGCTCAAGCTGCTCCAGGAGTACCTGCCCGACGAGTTCGGGGACAACAGCGTCCACCGCCAAGCCCAGATCGCGCTGGCCGCCTACCGGGCGGGGATCTGCGCCTCGGTCAACATCAACATGGGTGGCTTCGACACCCACGGCGACCACGACAACCAGCACCAGGCCCGGCTCCAGACCCTGCTCGAAGGCATCGATCTGATCTGGGACGAGGCCGAGATTCAGGGCATCGCCGACCGGGTCGTGGTCGTGGTCGGCTCGGACTTCGGGCGCACGCCGACCTACAACGACAACAACGGCAAGGACCACTGGTCCGTGTCGAGCATGATGCTCATGGGCGCGGGCATCAGCGGCAACCGAGTGGTCGGCGCGAGCACGGCCAAACACCAGCCGCTGAACATCAACCCGAGTTCGCTCGCGGTCTCCGACAACGGCATCCACGT
Organism: uncultured Nannocystaceae bacterium; assembly: GCA_964451725.1. Taxonomy (GTDB): domain Bacteria; phylum Myxococcota_A; class Polyangia; order Nannocystales; family Nannocystaceae; genus Plesiocystis. The sequence goes on from CAYVJQ010000003.1 coordinate 15,260, forward strand.
CCAGCCCGAGCACATCCACTACGCCCTGCGTAAGTTGACCGGGATCGCCGACGGGCCGTTCGCCCAGATCTTCCCGCTGGTTCCAGAGGAGCCGCTGGCCGGCCTGTTGGGCTGAGAGCTCTCTCCTCTCACAATCCAAGCTCACACGGGCCGCTCGAACGAGCGGCCCGTCGACTTTGGTTGATGTCGACCTACCGGTGCCCGGCTCGCTCGAGGACCTGGTCCACCGACCATTGGTCGTCGGCGTGTGCGCCATAGTGCAGGGCGACGATCCTCCCCTCCCCATCCAGCTCTGCAGACGCGCAGGCTGACCAAGAGAGCGTGGCTGAGCCATGGACACGTCGTGGTGCGAACAGGCAACGAGCGCGCCAACTTGGTCGCCCAGCGCCTGCGAGAGGCCGGGCTCGAGCGGACCACCCTCGTCGAGGTGCCCATGTTTCTCGCCGGACTGTTGCTCGTTTCACAGTCGGACTTCCTGATGAACGTGCCGCTCCCGGTCGCTCAAGGCGCGCTCGATGCCCTTCGACTGGTCTGTCGACCGGCCCCGATCAAACTGCCGACCCTGCGTTTCGCCCTGGTCTGGCACCCTCGTCCATCCCACCTTCCACAAGCAGCGCGAGCGGTAGCGGTCTCTACTCGCCCAGCGCTCGGTGAACGCTGGCCGCAAAATTACTTCGGATCACGTCGATGAAGCTCTCGAAGTGGTGGCGGGGGACGCCGTATCGCTCCCCGAGCTCGCGCCGGGTCTCGGCGAAGATCGCCGCCCGGGCCCGGGCCAGCTTGCGGGTGACCGTCGAGCGGTCGACCTGATACATGCGGGCGAGATTCGCCACGCTCACCCCGTCGACCTCGTGCAGGCGCAGCAGAGCCCGGAGCTTGGGCTCGAGGGCTTCGATCGCCGCAGCCAGGGAGACCCGGAACTTCTCCCGGTGTTCGTCCTTGATCAGCATCCAGTCGGGGCAGTCGCCGGCGGCTCCGAGCTCGAACTCGAGCCCGGCCACGGGACCAGCCTGAACTCGCCCTCGACCCCGACGCAGATCGAGGCCCGCGCGCAGGGCCATGAGCCGGAGCAGGGCCCGGAGCTCGCCCCGGGCGGTCTTGTCCAAGAGCGCGATCCGGCCGTTGGGGTCGAGCTTGAACACGGCCAGGCGCACCCGCTGGGTGAGCTCGTCGAGTTCGTCGGGCGTGCAGCGCAGGCGCGAGGCCCCGACCCGGAGCTCGCCGAAGTAGGCGGCCTCGAAGCTGCGCTGGGCGATACGGCCCTGGGGCTCGGGCTCGGCGCAGGCCCGCACGAGATAGAGCTCCGCCGGGTCGATGCGCTCGAGGATGTCGAGGATGTCGATCGCGGGCCCTGTGACCCGCTCTCCGAGATAGGCGAAGTAGTCCCCGGCGCTCAGCCCCAGCTTGGGGTAGGTCGCCCGGCCCTCGGCGAACATAGAGGCGAGCTTGGCCTCGATCTGGGCCCGGGCGGCGGCTCCCGGCGCGGCCAGACCCGACTCGACGGCCAGACCCGACTCGACGGCCAGACCCGACTCGACGGCCAGACCCGACTCGACGGCCCGCCAAAAGCCCGCGTAGGTCGACCCCTCTCGGTCCTGTCCCTGGTCGCTCATCTCGGCGCCAGTATAGCCACTGCCGCTTTCGCTGCCGTCTCGGTCGCCGCTTCGATTGCCATGGGCTCCGAGCTGGGCTAGCTCCAGCTCCGGTGCTCTGCCTCGACGACGCCACGGCGCTTCGCTTCGCGCGCGGCGAGCTCGACCCGGGCGCCCTCGACCCGGTGATCGAACACATCGGTGGCTGCGAAGACTGCCGTCTGTTGGTGGCCACCGCAGCGCAGGGCACAGCGACACCCACAGGGTCCACGCTCGCTACCGACCACCCCGCCCAGATCGGCCGGTTCAGGATCGAGGGTGTCGCCGGCCGCGGGGCCATGGGTATCGTCTACCGGGGCTACGACGATCGCCTCGAGCGCCCGGTGGCCCTCAAGCTCATCCACCCCGAGCTGCTCGGATCCGACGCCCACGGCCGGCTCGCCCGTGAGGCCCGGGCCCTCGCCAAGGTCGACCACCCGGCGGTCGTCGGGGTCTACGAGGTCGGAGACGTCGACGGGTCCCTGTTCGTGGCCATGGAGTTCATCGACGGGGGCACCCTCGAGGACTGGCTGGCCGCGCGGCCCCGCGACCCCAGCGAGATCTTGGCGCGCTTCATCCAGGCCGGGGAGGGGCTGCTCGCGGCCCACCAAGCCGGGCTCGTACACCGGGACTTCAAGCCCGCCAACGCCATGCTCGACGAGCGCGGCGACGTGCACGTGACCGACTTCGGGCTGGTCAGCGAGGGCGGCCCCGAGCTCGGCCCGGGCAAGCCCTCACCCGCGGGCCTCACCCACCTGGCCCTCACCCAGACCGGGGCCGTCGTGGGGACGCCCGCCTACATGGCCCCCGAGCAGCTCCACGCCCAGTCGGCCGACCCGCGCTCGGACCAGTTCAGCTTCTGCGTGGCCCTGTTCGAGGCGCTCGCCGGACACCGGCCGTTCGAGGCCCAGACCTACGCCCAGCTGAGCGCGGCCCTGCTCGCGGGGCGCCCGTCCACGCCCCGCCGAGCGATCTCCAGCCGGGTCCACAAGGCCCTGCGCCGGGGCCTGGCGACCAAACCCCAAGATCGCTTCCCGTCCATGCGCGAGCTGCTCGACGCGCTCGCCTCGCCCCAGCGTCGCCCGGGCCTGTGGTGGGCCGCGGGCCTCGGCTCCGTCGCGGTCCTCGGCCTGGGCGCGGCCGCCTGGAGCGGAGGGCTGGGGCGCGGCGCGAACGAAGAACAGTCTGAGGCGGCGGGCCTGACCTCGAGCTCGGCCGCAGGCCTCTCCAATGAGGCGAAGTCCGGGACCGGCGGGGACGACGTGGATGGCGGGGACGACGTGGATGGCGGGGGCGACGAGTCCCCCTGCACGATCCTCAGCGCCCGCTGGAAAGAAGTCTGGACCGACGAGCGCAGGACCACCCTGCGCGAGTTCCAGGTCGACACCTGGCCCAAAACCCCGCCAAAAAACACCAAGCCGAGGTTGGCCGAGAACTGGGCGGGCCTGGGTCGGGTCCGGGGCACCCTGGTCATCGACGGCGTCCGCCGCTACGGCGACACCTGGCGATCGCTGGTCGGAGAGACCTGTGCCGATCCCAAACTCCAGGCCACCGCCTCCAACAACCTGCGCCGGGCCTGTCTCGACGACGCCCTGACCCGCGTCGAGGCCCTGATCGTAGATCCCCCCTCAGAGGGCACCTTTCAAGACGCGCTCGAACCCATGAGAGACCAGCTGACCCGCTGCAGCACCCACATGGTCGAGTCCCTGACCACGCCCCAAGACGAGGCGGTGGCCCTGGTCCAAGCCGCCCGCAAGAAGCTCGCCCAGGCCACCACCGCGCGCACCAACGGTCGCCTCGCCGAGGCCATCGCCCTGTGTGACGGCGCCATCGCCCTGGGTGAGGAGGCCGGCGACGCCCCGCTCTTGGCCGAGGCCTGGCTCGCCCAAGGTCGGACCCTCTCGCTCACCGAGCGCAGCGACGACGCCCTCTCTTCCCTGCACGAGGCCGTCGCCTTCGCCCAGCAGGCCATGCACCACAGGGTCCTGTGTGAGGCCTCGGAGGACCTCGCGTGGCAGTACCTGTTCGGCGACAAAAACCCCCGCCAGGCCGAGCGCTGGCTCGACTCCGCCGAGCGCCTCGACGCCCGGGTCACCCCCCACGAGTTCCAGCTCTCGCGCCGCACCTTCATGCGCGCGCACCTGGCCCTGCACGAGGACGACTTCGAGGCCACGATCGATCTCCTGAGGGGCATGCTCGAGTTCGAGCTCGGCTCGGCCATGGCCCGGAGCGTGCTCACGACCTGGATGTTCAGCCTCGAGGCCAGCGCCGCCGGGTCCGAGGCCGAGGCCGCCCTGCTCGACGACTTCGCCCAGCGCTTCGCCCTCGAGCCCCGGGTGCTCGATCTCGTCCAGGAGCTGCGCGCTGCGCGAGCGAGCGAGTGAGAGTAAAAAATGTCGCCGCCACCCTCTCTTTTTCTGCACTACCCAGGGCCGGGCCGCGATGACCCGGTGAAACGAGTCACCATGCCCGGCAACCTCAAGCTCACCCAAGACATCGACCAGGCCCAGCTACGCGAGATCCTCGCCCAGGGCTGCCCAGACCTCGACTTCGGCTCCATCGGGCCCGCCCTGATCGCCTCGAGTTCAGCCTGGGTCGCGGCCGCCATCAACATCAACAAGCGCACCGTCAGCATCATCCCCATGGTCCGCGACCTCAAGATGCTGCTATTGATGCTCCTGATCATGTTCAGCGGTATCGGTCTGATCCTCTACGCGATCGTGATCATGCCCAAGCAGCGCGCTCTGAGCGAGCGCATTTATGCCCTGCTCGGGCGCGAGCTGGAGGTCGCCCGATGAACGCCAAAGCCATCGTCAAGATCATCTTCGCCGTGCTCATGGCCCTGTTTTGCCTGGCCCTGGCCGGCGCCTACTTCTACTTCTCCAACCTCGCCCCCGAGGGCAAACTCGTGTTCATGGCCCCCGGCGAGGCCAGCGTGATCGTGATCGACGGGGGCGAGCGCATCGAGCTGTCCGAGCGCCAGGTCCGGACCGTCGAGCTGGAATCGGGCACCCACACCATCGAGGTCCTGGCCCCGGTCGAGCTCGAGCCCTTCGAGGTCGAAGTCCCCGAATTCGGGACCTTGGTTGTGCCCATCGCCGACCCCCAGTGTTTTGCGCTCATGGACGTGGCGCAGAGCGCCTACGACATCGGCAAGCACAGCTCGCCGATCTTCGTGAGCGCCACCAAACGTGACGGGCCGTTCAAGCTCGAGTCCTTCCACTACACGAGCATGACCGCGGTCCCGAACGAGCGGACCAGCGGCGAGCGTGTCTACCTGCTCGGGACCAACACCTGCGAGGTCGTCGGTGCACTCGCTGCCGAGCACGCCGGCACCCCCTGAACACCGCGCTCTCGATTCACCTCCAGATCTCCCTTTGAACGCCCGAGCCCCGTAACAGCGCGGGGGTCGGGCGCCCGTCTTCAATACTCGCGAGATGGCAGCCTCGCGCCGGCCTGAGTATGCTCGGCCGTATGTCCAAGCTGGCTCTCCCCCTCGGGCTCTCCCTGTTTGGCCTCGGTCTCAGCGCCTGTGCCCACACCAAGCCCGAAGCCACGACCCTCTCCTGGGTCGCCAGCGCCGACGCGGTCGACCGCAGCGAGGTCCTGACCCCGGCCGACATCGTCGCCACGGCCGCCGTCAACGACGTCGAGATTTCCCCCGACGGCGCGCGTGTGGCCTATGTGCTGCGTGTGCCCAGGCCGCTCGACGATCCCGGCCGGGGCCGCAACCAGATCTGGATGGTCGACGCCGACGGCCGACACGAGCCGACACGATTCAGCCCTGAGGCCCGCAGCTCCTGGTCGCCGCGCTGGTCCCCCGACGGCAAGCAGATCGCATTTTTGTCCTCGCGCCCGGGCGACGACGGCCACGTCCAGCTCTACGCCATGGCGAGCGCGGGCGGCGAGGCCGAGCCGCTCATGAAAGCCGAGACCTCCGTGGGCCACTTCGCCTGGTCTCCCGACGGCACCCGCATCGCCTACTCGACCACCCGCCCCACCGAGACCGAGGAGAGCGAGACCGAGGCCGGCCGGGACTGGGTGGTCGACGAGGCCGGCGGCACCAAGGCCCGCCTCTTCGTCCTCGACCTCGAGACCCGCGAGTCGACCGAGGTCGTCACCAGCGGTGAGCACGTGCTCGACTTTCGCTGGGGCCCCAAGGGCGAGCGCCTGGCCGTGCGGGCCAGCCAGCGCGCGAGCATCGACCACGCCATGATGTACGCGGCCCTCTACACCGTGCCCGCCAGCGGCGGAGCCCTGACTCCCCTGACCGAGACCGCCGGCAAGCTCGGCGACATGGCCTGGTCCCCCGATGGCCAGAGCATCGCGTTTCTGGGCGCCACCGACATCCACGACTCGACCGCCGGGACCCTCTACCTGGTCCCCTCGGCCGGGGGTGAAGCCAAAGCCCTGACCGCCGGCTTCGAGGCCACGGCGACCCGGCTGAGCTGGACCGACGACCGCAGCATCGTGTTCTTGGCCACCCAGGGCACCGCCACCACCCTCAACAAGGTCCCCCGCGGCGGCGGGCCGGTCCAGGCCCTGAGCACGGTCAACGACGCCGGGGCCCTGTGCCGCGATCTCAGCATCGCTCCCCGCGGCGCCCTGGCCTGCTCGGCCAGCGCCCCCACCCACCCCCGCGAGGTCTACGTGGGCAAGCTCGGCGGGCGCAAGCTCCAGCGCCGGACCCTCTCCAACCCCCACCTGCGCGAGCGCAAACTGGGCGAGCAGCTCGTGGTCGACTGGAAGGCCAGCGACGGGCTCGAGCTCCAGGGTGTGGTCATCAAGCCCGTCGGCTTCGTCGAGGGCACCGCCTACCCGCTCGCCGTCCTCCCCCACGGCGGCCCCGAGGGCACCTCCTTGCACGCTTGGACCACCGGTATGAACTCCCCCGCGCAGCTGTTTGCGACCCGGGGCTACGTCGTGTTCATGCCCAACTACCGGGGCAGCGCCGGCCGGGGCCCGGCCTTCGCCAAGGCCGACCACAACGACCTGGGCGGCGAGGAATTCAACGACGTGCTCGCCGGCATCGACTCGCTCGCCGCCCGCGGCTGGGTCGACCCCGAGCGCGTGGGCATGGGCGGCTGGAGCTACGGCGGCTACTTCTCTGGCCTCGCGGCCACCATGCACAGCGACCGCTTCCGGGCGGCCATGGTCGCCGCCGCGATCACCAACTGGGTCTCGTTCACCGGGACCACCGAGATCGAGCACGAGAACTCCCTCGTGCACTGGAACATGTGGCCCTGGGACGACATGGACCTGCCCTGGGAGCGCTCTCCCCTGGCCCACATGAAGGGCTCGAAGACCGCGACCTTGATCGTGCATGGGGCCGCCGACACCCGCGTGCCCGTGGGCCAGTCGCTCGAGCTCTACCGGGGTCTCCTCCACCTCGGCACACCCACGCAGCTGGTCATGTACCCCCGCGAGGGCCACGGCCTGGGCGAGAACGTGCACGGTCTGGATTTCATGAACCGCTTCGTGGACTGGTTCGACACCTACGTGAAGGCGCAGTAGCCCAGGGACCCAGGGACACGGGCCGGAGACCTGCCCAGTCACCCGACTCAGGGACCTGTCCGCCAGTCACCCGACTCAGGGACCTGTCCGCCTCGGCGGGAGCGGCGACCGACGATGTCGCCGCCTTGCTCCCGATCTCAGCGGACTCGTGACGCGGTAGGATGAACTCATGCCGACCGACCTCGAGCTCCTGGAGCGTTGGCGCGCGGACGACCGGGAGGCCGGCAACCTGCTGTTCAAGCGCCACTTCTCGAGCTTGTGTCAGTTCTTCGAGAACAAGCTCGACGGCGACGACGTGACCGAGCTGGTCCAGCGGACCTTCCTCGCGTGTGTGCGCAGCCGCGACAGCTTCCGCAACCAGTCGAGCTTTCGCACCTACATGTTTGCGATCGCCCGCAACGAGCTCTACGCGTTTTTTCGGCGCCGTCGGACCCAGCGTGAGCGCCTCGACTTCGACCACAGCTCGGTCGCGGACCTCGGCGCGTCCCCGAGCTCGGCCCTCGCCCGCGACCAACGTCACGCCCTGCTGCTCGAGGCCCTGCGCTCGGTCCCCGTCGAACAGCAGCTCCTGCTCGAGCTGCACTACTGGGAGGAGCTCGACGCCGGTCAGCTCGCCGAGGTCCTGGGGGTCGAGCGGACCACGGCGAGGACCCGGCTGCACCGCGCGCGCGAGCGCCTCAAGATCGAGTTCGAGCGGCGCAGCAGTGCCGCGGGCCTCGCACTCGACGCCGAGGGCACCCCCTTGCGCCCACGCCGACCCCTGCGTCAAAGCTGAGCGTCGCGCAGCCGCTTCGCCCGGGGCGACAGCGCTGCGACGACCCTCAGCTCGCGCGTCTTGTCGCCCTGCTCGGCGAGCAGCAAGGTCCGCGCGCCGTCGAGCTCGGACCAGGCCCGAGGGTCCCCGACCAGGAGGTAGGCGCGACCGAGCACGATCCGCCCGGCCGCCTCGGCGCTGTGCTTGGACCCGCGGGCGAGCACCTCGACCGCCGCCTCGAGCTCGGGGAGCAACTCCGCCGGGTCCTCTCCCAGCTCGAGCCGACATCCGCCTCGCTCGACCTGGAGGCCGGCGATCTGCGGTGACTCGGCCCCGACCCGCTCGACCTCGATAGCGAGGACCCGGTCGTAGTCGTCGACGCAGATCTGCCAACGCCCGACCCGAGACTCCACATAGGCCCGCGCCCCCAAGAACATGGCCAGCTCCGCGTGCTCCGGCCCGTACTTGCGCTCGACCTCGGCGACGACCAGGTCCATCTTGGCCAGGCCCTCGTCGACTTCACCCGTGAAGGCCTGCGCCTCACCGATGTTGTTCTCGAGCGCGAGCAGCCATGGGTGGGCAGCGCCGAGCTGCTCCCGCGCCGACGGCAGCTGCTCCGACCACGCCTCGTAGGCGGCCTGCGACCGGCCGCGCTCGAGCTCGATCCAGGCCAGCTCACTGCGGGCTTGGTGGACCGCCCAATAGTCGTCGGTCGCCGTCCCCAGGGTCAGGACCTCGGTGTAGGCCGACTGCGCGTCATCGAGGCGACCGAGCTCGCGCAAGGTCGCAGCGATGCTGACCATCGCCGTCGAATTCCCGTAGGGAGTCCCAGATTGCTCGAACAGCTCGAGCGCGGACCGGTAGCGCGTCAGCGCCAGCAGCAGATCGCCACGGTCGAAGGCGAGGTGCCCCGAATGGAGCGTGATCTTGGCCAGCATTTCATCGCGCCGCTCGACGTCGAGCTCGGCGGCGGCCACGACAGCCGCGGCTTCAAAGCGCCGCTCGGCTCGCGCGCTCAATCCCGCGGCCCCCTCGGCAATGGCAAAGTTGATGATCAGGACCGCGCGTGTATGAGCGTCGACCCGCGCCCCCTGATCGACCAACGCCTGGGCCCGCTCACACTGGGCGATAGCGAGGTCGTAGTCCCCGTCCATCAGCGCAAACATGCAGGCGGTCATCCCCAGACGTACGCTCAGCCGTGGATCGTCGCCCGCCGCTTCGTTGGCGGCCTCGGCCCGGGCCAGCCAGGCCCTCCCGTCATCGAGATCCGCGGCGTAGTAGGCCATCTGAACCCGGGTCATCGCGGCCTCGGCCAACACGTGACTGTGCCGGCTGGCCTCGGCGCTGAGGTGCGCGCGCTCGACCATGGTCACGGCCTCCTCCCCTTGTCCTTGTTGCTCTTGCTCTTGCTCCACAGCCCACAGGGCCCGGCCCAAGGCCAGCTCGGCCTCCGCCTGCAAGGGACGAAAGCCGAGCTCGGTCGCCCGTGCGAGGCCCTGACGAGCAAGCGAGATCGCGTCCTCGCGGGTGAGCGCGACCGCCAACGTGGCGGGCCCGAGCAGCTGATTGCGGACCGCGTCGACCTCAATGCGCAGGCCGGCTTCGAGCGGAGCCGGCCGAGCAGCGTCGAGGCTCGCGGCGTCGAGGCAGCTCGCCACCGGCGAGAGCTCGTCGAGCACGGCCAGCGGCGCCCTGAGCTCGGTGCCGGGATCCGTCAGCGCACCGATGACCGCCTCGAGCTCGAGCAGGCGTGCGTCCAGGCAAGCCTGGCTCCGCTCGCGGCTCGCGTCGTCGGTCACGCGTGCACAGCTGCGGGTCCACGCTGCCCCCCAGCTGCGCACCTGATCGTCGATACGCGCGAGCAGCATCTGGGCGGCCTCTCCTCCATGGGGAGAGCCCGCGTCGATACGCGCGGCCACGGACTCGGCGCGTGCACGTGTCCAGACCGGCTCGAGACGCGCCTCTGCGGACACACACACCAGGTCGGCCACACTCCCGTCGTCGCTGCTACCGGGCCACAGCCCTGCCCCGAGCGCGAGCCCAGGCACGAGCACCGACACGGCGACGGCGGCCAGCAAGCGACGTCGCCGACGTCCGCGGCGCTCGAAGCCAGCCTCGAGACCCGCGAGCAACTCGGACATGTCGCTAAAGCGCGCGGCCGGATCGGCGGCCAGCCCCCGCCGCAACACGGCCCGGACACAGCGGGGGATCCTTCGATCGTCGAAGGGGAGAAACTCCCCCACCAACGCCGCCCGACCCAGCGCCTCGAGGCTGTCGCCGGCGAACGGCCGACGGCCATAGAGGAGCTCACACGCGACCACACAAAACGAGAACTGATCAGCGCGGGCATCGACCCGCGCGCGCAGGAACTGCTCGGGTGCGATATAGGCGGGAGTTCCGAACACGCCGCTGAGCGTGATCCCAGACCCGCCGATGCTGCGCCCCGAACCCGCGATGCCACCATCGGTGAACGGGCCGCGCGAGGTGTCGCGGGTAGGCTCACCGTGGGCGACTCGAGCTCCCGGGTCGGTCGGGTCGGTCGGGTCAGTCGGGTCAGTCGGGTCGGTCGGGTCGGTCGGGTCGGGTCGGGATCGCTCGCGCGCCACCTCGCTCGGGTCCCGAAGTACGTCTGCCTCGTGGCC
>CAYVJQ010000003.1:25900-37428 GCA_964451725.1 uncultured Nannocystaceae bacterium
GGGATCGCTCGCGCGCCACCTCGCTCGGGTCCCGAAGTACGTCTGCCTCGTGGCCCTCGAGCGCCGCGATCGGCAGGGCGAGACCAAAATCGGCGACCCGGGCGCGACCGTCGTCGCCCACCAAGATGTTCTCGGGCTTGAAGTCGCCGTGGATCAGCCCCGCCTTATGAGCGGCCGCGAGCCCTCTCCCGGCCGCGAGCAGGAGCGCCAACCGGCGCTCGAGCGACTGCGGTTCCCGCATCCACGCGCGCAAAGTCGGACCCTCGACATACTCCATGACCAGGTACACACGTGGGTCCTCGCCGCCTTCGTCGAGGGCCCCGACGTCGTAGACCGAGACCACGTTGGGGTGGGTGAGCTGCGCGAGCGCCCGGGCCTCGACGACCAGCCGAGCCTGGGTCACCCCCGGGTTCGCGCTCACTCGGCGCAGGTCCACGACTTTGATCGCCACCTGGCGATCGAGCTTGGGGTCATAGCCCCGGTAGACGATGCCCATCCCACCGACGCCGATGCGAGACTCGACCACGAAGCGGCCGATCGAGACCACCGGCGCCCGACCAAAGAGCACCCCCGAGACCGCCGCGGCGATCCGCCTGCGATCGAGGCCGTCGCCGCAGGGGCGCAGCTCGTGCATGAGACCGTCGAGGCTGCCGTTCATAGGGGCGAGGGCGAGGCGAGAATAGAAAGTGTATCGGGGCGACCCCGCCGATGAAACACACCCGTCGTCGTCATCGGAAGGGTCACTCTCTGGGGGTCTGGGGCCCGACCGAGAACGGGCGACGGCGTACACTTGGTGGTGACGCCGCCGCCAGCGGGACATGCGACTCGGAGTCGAGTCCCTCGGGTCGGCCCGGGCTGCTCTAGTTAGCGGTAGCGAATCCGGATCTTGTTGAACTTGATCGCCTGGATCCGCGTGTCGTCCTTGGGATTGCTGTCCTTGCTGATGTCGTCGCCGCCGGTGTCTCCGACGATCGCAAACAGATTGACCGGGCCATCGGCCGTGGGGTGCACCGTGTGCACGTGGTTGCCCTGAAAGTTCAGCCCGGCGATCCCTCGCTCGACCTTGCCGAGGAGCTCCCGCATCTCACGAACTTCACGGGTGTCGGCCGGGCGCCCCGACAAGGTCCGCTCGGCGTCGAGCACCGTGTTGGCGATCGTCTCGAGGGTACGGATGAACTTCTTGAAATCGTCTCCAGGGCCGAGGATCTGAAAGCCCGCCGACTTGCTCTTGAAGCGGACCTCCGAGTACGTCCGGCTCAGGATTCGATCGATGCGTTTGCCGCCCGGGGCCGTGAACACGGTCCGGGTCCAGTTGGCCTCGGTCGTCGACCAGTCACTCTTGGTCTCGGTCGCCTTGAAGTAGACTTTGGCGACGATCGAGCGGCGGTTCGGCGTGATCTCGAGCCGCACACGACTGATGATGTTGGGCCCGTTGCCCCCGAACTCCCGGTCGCCCCGGAGCAGGCGTGTCGGGACCAGCGCAGTCTCGATATCGTTGAGCTCGACCTCGGCGGTCGAGGGGGCGAGCGCGAGCGCCTCGGTGGTGGTGCCGAGGGTGCCGAAGGCGACGCCGAAGGTCAGGCCGCACATGGCGGTCGCTAAGATGATCTTTTTCAACATGGTTGGGTTCCTCAGTGGGTTGAGAGCGACCTCTGTGCCGCTTGTGACCCGGTAGAGATCCAACCCCGCTGAGCGTTCCCGTTTTTCTTCGCCGGTCTTGCAGTGGCTCGCCGGGATCGGTGACTCGCCCAACCTCCCGACCGGCCGCCCGACCGGGGCCGCGACAAAAAATCGGACTGAGTTCGATTGCCCCGAGCCCCGCCCCAGCGCTGAAGTTCACGACCTCACTCCGGGGTCGGAGGAGCGCTGACATAGGGAGTCATGTCCGGGCCCACCCGGCCGTCAATGATCGGCAGACAGGCTGGGGGCAGGTCCTCGCTGAGGGTGTGGCCACGCTCGGCGAGGCCCTGCAAGAACGTGTCGAGGTGGGTCATCGGCTCGGCGAGAAAGTCGTGGAGGACCACGAGCAGATGCGCCTCCGGGTCGGCATCCGCGTCCCCGAGCGCCCGGGCGACCCAGCCCTCGGCGTCCCTCCAGTCCCCGGGTACGCAGTTCCACAGCACGCAGGTGTAGCGATGCGACTGCATATAGTCGACGCTCGACGGCGAGAGCAGGTGTGGCCCGAGCACCCCGCCGCCCCCGAAGGGCCGAAACCAACGTGGGCCGTCCCAGACCGCGTCGAGCAGCGCCTCGGTCCGAGCGATCTCCTGCGCGACCGCGTCGGGCCGGGGGTCCCGACCGAGGGGGATCTCGTGGCTGTACGAATGGTTGCCGAGGCGGTGACCGGCGTCGCGGATGTGTCCCGCGAGCGCCAGCCCCCCGGGCATCGCCAACTTGTGGCCGAGGACGAAGAACAGCGCGGGCGCGCCGTGACGATCGAGGATGTCGAGCACCCGCGGCGTAACCTCGGGATCAGGCCCGTTGTCGAAGCTCAGGCATACCCGCGCCATGCTCAGGTCTCGGCCGCGCCCCGCAGCGTGCGGAAGCGATTATTGGCCTCGGTCACCCCCGCGAGCCAGCGGTCCAGATCCGCGTGGGCGGTCTCGGCGTGGCGCGTCATGATCTCGTGCGTCGCGGCGACCTTCGAGGTCAGCTCGACCTGCAGACCGTTGGGGTCGTGGATATAGACCGAGTAGCAGTAGCCGTGATCGATGAGCATGCACTCGTGCCCGGCGGCCCGGCACGCGCGCTCGTACTCGAGCACCTCCTCCTTCGACGCGACCTCGAGCGCGATGTGGTGGTCGAAGGGATCCTGGGGTCCCTCGATCGCGCTGTCTTTGTACATCCCCTCCTGGAACTGGAAAAATGCGAGCGCGCTCCCATCACCGAGCTCGAAGAAGGTGTGGATGTAGTTGGAGGGCTCCTCGGTGACCGGGTCGGTGGTCTCGACGAAGGTCCCGATCAGGGGGAGCCCGAGCAGGTCCTCCCAGAACCGGCGGGTCGCCTCCATATCCTTGGTCCGAAAGGCGTGGTGGTGAACACCGCGGATCTTGTTTGCGGCGCGGCGCTGCTCGCTGGTCGTCGAGGTCATCGTCCACCTCCTCGTCCAGATCCCTGGGGGTCGTCTGCGATGGGATTTTCGAGCTCGCCGATGCCCGCGATAGCGACCCGGCAGGTCTGACCGGGGACCAGGTAGCGCGGCGGTTTGCGGGCGTGTCCGACACCGGCGGGCGTGCCCATAGCGATCACGTCGCCGGGCTCGAAACACACGACCTCCGACAGCAGCGCGATCGCCCGCGCCACCGGAAACACCATGCGGCCGGTGTTGCCGTCTTGAACCAGCTCGTCGTCGACCCGCGTGGTCATGCGCAGGCCCGCGGCCCCGGGCGGCAGCTCGTCGGCGGTGACCAACGCCGGACCGAGCGCGCCGGTGCCGTGGAAGTTTTTGCCCAGCGTCCACTGTGAGGTGCGGGTCTGGAAGTCGCGCACCGAGCCGTCGTTGAACACGCAGTAGCCGGCGACGTGATCGAGCGCCTCGGACTCGTCGATGCGCCGGCCCCCGACACCGATGACGACGGCGAGCTCGACCTCGTAGTCGAGCGCCACGGACTCGCGCGGGCGCAGCAGCGGCTGCCCGTGACCGATCAGCGACGAGGCCACGCGGGCGAACACCGTGGGGTAGTCGGGCACCGGCAGCCCGGCCTCGGCGGCGTGGTCGATGTCGTTGAGCCCGAGACACAGCAGCTTGGGCGGACGCGGCACGACCGGCCGATGCTGGGCCGTGGCCGGATCGACGCCTGGGGCACGGTCCATCGCTGCCTGTGCACGGGCCTGCCACTCGGGACCGCTCGCCAGCAGCGCGCCCACGTCCGTCCCGAGGGCGGGGTCGGCCGCGCTGAGATCGACGATGGCTCCGTCGGCCTGGGCGGCCAGGATCGGGCGAGAATCAACAATGAGGGACATCAGGCGCATACAGGGTTCTTCTTGTTCGGGGCCAGGCTCGGGAGGGCGGCGCGTCAAAAATGTAGGCAAAAACTAAAAATGACGGCAGATGTTGTAATGTCGACCATTCGATGTCAAGTACCGGGTCGGCCCAAAAATGAGTGCGCCACCCAAGCAGACCGACGCGACAGTCGTGGCCGCAAGGCTGCGCGAGGAAATTGTGCGTGGCGTCGTCGCACCCGGCTCGAAGCTCAAGCTCGTGCCCCTCGCCCGGCGCTACAGCATCGGTCGGGGGCCGCTGCGCGAGGCCGCGTGTCGACTGGCGGCAGAGGGCCTCGTGGTCATCGAGGAGCAGCGCGGGTTTCGGGTCGCCCCGATCTCGCGGCGCGACCTCGTCGACGTGACCCGCACCCGCCGGCGTATCGAGGCGATGGCGCTGCGCGACGCGATCGCCCACGGTGATGTCGCGTGGGAGGGCGAGGTCCTCGCTGCGCTGCATATGCTCGAGCGCAGCTCGGCGCTCGACGACAGCGACGCAGGGCGCGAGTCCTTCACCGCACACCACCGGGCCTTCCACGAGGCCCTGTGTCGGGCCTGCCCGTCCGTGTATCTGCTGCACTTCCGCGAGCTGCTCTACGTCCACAGCGAGCGCTATCGCTGCCTCGCCGCCGACCGCTACCGGGCGCGTGTGGTCTCCCGAGACGTCACCGGCGAGCACCGAGCGCTGGCCGAGGCCGCGGTCGGGCGCGATGCCGAGACCGCCTGCGAGCTCCTCGACCTGCACCTCCAGCACACCGCCGATACGCTGCTCGACGACCCCAACCTGTTCGGAGACCCCTGATGCCAGCCCTCGAGCCACCTCTGTCGTTCCCTAAGGGCCTGTGTCCTATGGACCCGGGTTCTATGGACCTGTGTCCTATGGAACTGGGGTCGCTGTGGCTCGCCAGCGAGGAGCGGCCATGACCGCTGTAACCGGTGTGACTGGTGTGACCGGACCAGGCCGGAGCGGTGAATGGGTCGATGTGGCCATGGACGGGGGCGTCGCCACAGTCCTGCGTGCACCGGGTAGCGGAGCGCGTATGTCGGGCAGCGGACCCTCGCGTGTGTCGGGCAGCGGACCCTCGGGCAGCGGACCCTCGGGCAGCGGACCGAGCGTCGTCTTGATCCACGGGGCCGGCGGCAACGCATCGACTTGGGTGCCGACACTGGCGGCCTGGTCGGGGCTCGACCTGTGGTGTCCGTCGCTGCCGGGTCGTGGACACGGCTGCCCGGTAGCGACAGTCGGGGAAGCGGCGGCGTGGCTCGGGTCCTTCCTGGCAGCGGCCGGGCTCGTGCGTCCGATCGTCGTCGGCCACTCGTTCGGCGGGGCGATCGCGCTCGAGCTCGCCCTCGACCAACCCGACGCGCTCGCGGCCGTGGTCATGGTGTCGAGCGGCGCCCGACTGCGCGTGGCCCCGGCGATCCTCGAGGCGGCCGCCGCAGCTACGCCCAAACACCCGCTGTCGACCCGCTTCGCGTTCGGGCCCGCGACGGACGACGGGCTGATCCGGGCCTATGATCGACTCGCAGCCAGGACCCCTCCCGAGGCGGCGCTCGCCGACTGGCGGGCCTGCGATGGCTTTGATCGCTTGACCTCTCTGGCCGCGCTGCGCTGCCGTGCGCTCGTGGTCTACGGTGACGCGGATGTGCTGACGCCGAGCAAGTACCAACGCCTGCTGGTCAATGCGCTGCCTGATGCGGATTGTGTGGAGGTCTCTGGGGCAGGTCATATGCTGCCTTGGGAGCGGCCTGGGGCCCTCGCTGCGGCGGTCCGCGCCGAGGCGAGGCGATCCGCGGGTGATTCGATCCCGACGACTCCGCTCGCTATTTCTCCCTGATCGACGACCCCGGGTCTTCCAACACCCTGATTCAAGCTCGTTGGTCGAATTGATGATTTCTAGAAGACACCCAGCCGTCCTCAACCAGCACCCGTAGGCGGAGACTCAAAAGCCACCCCCCCAGAACGAAGCCGTCCGAGCTCAGGGAGCCGGTGCAGCCTGAGCTCCCGCGAATCGGCAGACCCAGTAGCTTCCGAACGGAAACAAAATCTCTCTGGCTCCGACCGAGAACCTTTCTCGGGCAGCCGCATAGACCACTCGCCAGGCCCAGTCGGTCCGCGTGCGGGGGTCGGTCCGCGTGATGGAGCTCCTCAAGCTGACGGCCGAGGCGCCGGCAACCAAACGAAGAGAGCGCTGGAAGAGCACCGTGGATGCGGCTGTGCTTCCATCGGTACCTGAACGAGACGGCTGAACGGCGACCCGGGGTCGCGGTGCCCCGGGTCCTGGCCATACCGGCCCAGAAAGGCACCCTCTAATCTTGAACGCAGACCCGGGGGTCGGTTCGCGGTCGGTCCGCGGTCGGTCCGCGGTCGTTAAGAGTCGGGTGGTCGGCCTCCGGCCAGGGGTCGCTTTATTCATCGCTCGGCCCAATCTGACCCACAAAAAAGTAATTCAAAGTTTCCGTGATCCATCGACCGCCCCGCCTCCTCTTCATGGACAGGCACCCCTCCCGACCAGAAAGCACCCCCCATGTTCAAGAAGATCGCCATCATCACCGCTCTGGCCACCAGCGCCGTCGTCCTCGCCCCCACCCAACAGGCCCACGCCAGCTGCAAATCCAACTGGATGAAGGTCAATCAGAACCTCAAAAAGTTCAGCCCGATCATCGCCAAGGGTGTGTGCAAGCTCGTCAACAAGGACGACAAATCCGCCGCCAACAAGTGCATCGCGGACTACGAGAAGGCCGAGAAGGAGCTCTCCAAGTTGGTCACGCTCTACAACGAGGACGCCGGTGGCGGCAAGATCGGTCCCCGCGGCCTGGGCACGGATCGCTGGTACACGGGCAAGTTGCTCGCCGAGCGCACCTTCATCGGTCAACCCATCCTCTCGGACGAGTACACCATCGAGTTCAAGGGTGACGGGGGCAAGAACAAGAAGTCCTACACCGTCGAGATCTGCTTCGTCGATCCCGTCGACGGCGGCAACGTGGTCGAGCCCGTGCGCAGGACCTTCACCAACAACAGCGGCCGCTACAAGAAGACCTTCCGCGGTGTGTACGGCGCCCGGCCCATGGTCTACCTGAAGAACTCGAAGGTCTCGGCAACCAACGCCCATCGCTACAAGCTCATCGGCAGCCAGGGCGGCGAGCCCTCGGTCGTGGCCTTCGCCCGCCAGGCGATCAAGGCGGCGAAGAAGACCAAGAAGAAGAACGTCAAGGGCCCGGGCTTCAAACGCGTCACCCGCTGAGTAGCGAGTTCCTGCCCATCCTCGGTCGCCGCGCCTTGGGGTCTACAGACCCCGAGGCGCGGCCTTTTGTCGTCCCCCCGCCTCCCCCGACATCCACCTCGCGCTCTGAGCGGTCCCCGCTACACTGGGCTCATGTCTTCGCGCGCCCTCGTCTACTCCGGTCTCGCCAGCGCACTGGCCCTGACCCTCGCTGCCTGCCGCGGACCCAGCGTCGGCGAGGAAGGTACCGATACAGACTCGAGTGACAGCAGCGACGACGCCACACAAAGCGGGAGCTCGAGTTCGGGCTCGGGTTCGACCGAGACTGGAACCGGGTCCGGCGAGGCCTTCGACCCCTTTGTATGTGGAAGCTGGAACCCACCCGCTGCGACCCCTCCCGGCACCCTCCCACCCGAGCAAGACTGCGGCCCTGCCTGTCCCGTGTTCACGGACGTGACCCTCGCCGCGGGTCTGCAGACCATCCAGTACCGGCACACCCACCCTGCCGAGCTCAACTGCATGTTCCCCAAGCCGACCGCCAGCGGCCTGAGCCCCCACCAAGATTGTGAACCCCAGTGGTTTACGGGCGGGGTCAGCATCGGCGACGTCGACGGGGACGGCTGGCCCGACGTGTTCATGACCCGGCTCGCCGCCCCGGATCACCTGTTCTTGAACCAGGGGGACGGCCGCTTCGTCGACATTGCCGCCGAGGTCGGCCTCGACGCCTGCAGCTTCTCCAACGGCTCCAACCTCGCCGACATCGACAACGACGGCGACCTCGACCTGCTCGTGACCTCCGTCGGCGACACCCGCCACTATCTCTACATCAACCAGCTCATCGAGACGGGCAGCCTGGGCTTCGTCGAAGAGGGGGGGGCCCGCGGCTTCGCCCTCGCCTCGGAGCACCTGCACAGCGGCGAGAGCGTGACCTTGGGAGACTACGACCGCGACGGCTGGCTCGACATCCACGTCAACGAGTGGCTGCGCATCGAACAGGCCCCCGGCGTCGACGACCCCGATTTTCCCGTCCACGGGGCCAGGCTGCTGCACAACGACGGCGACGGATTCTTCAGCGACGTCACCGAGGCCATGGGTGTCGATCTCTACGGCCTCGACGAGGACGGGACCTTCGCCTACTCCTCGGCCTTCGCCGACCT
Organism: uncultured Nannocystaceae bacterium; assembly: GCA_964451725.1. GTDB lineage: Bacteria > Myxococcota_A > Polyangia > Nannocystales > Nannocystaceae > Plesiocystis. The sequence goes on from CAYVJQ010000003.1 coordinate 34,263, forward strand.
CGACGGCGACGGTTGGCAAGACCTCGCTATCACCGTCGACTTCCACCGTTCACGGATTTTTTGGAACACCGGTGGCGAGGGCGAGCTGGGCTTCATCGACGGCAGCTCGGCCGCCAAGATCAACCGCGAGTCCAACGCCATGGGTTCGAGCTTCGCCGACATCGACCGGGACGGCGGCATGGATTGGTTCGTGACCTCGATCGCCGAGCTCGACAAAGAGTGTGAACCGGGCGAGGAGCCCCCCTGCTGGGCGGGCTCGGGCAACCGCATGTACCGCTACACCGGCGGGCGCGAGTACGTCTTGGTCACCGACTCCGCCGGGGTCCGAGATGGAGCCTGGGCCTGGGGCGCGGCCTTCTTCGACGCCGACAATGACGGCGCCCCCGACCTCGCCGTAGCCAACGGCTGGCCGGGCCGGGACCTCAACGGCGGGTTCTATCACGCCGACACCCCCATGCGCCTGTGGATCAACGGCGGCGAGGGGATCATGACCGAGGAGGGCGAGGCCCGGGGCGTCGACGACACCGGTCAAGGCCGGGGCCTGGTCGCCTTCGACTTCGACCGGGACGGCGACCTCGATCTGCTCGTCACCAACCACGCGGGCTCGCCCAAACTCCTGCGCAACGACGGCGGCAACGACAGCGCCTGGCTGCGCGTGGCCATGGCGGGCACGACCAGCAACCGAGACGCGCGCGGGGCCAGAATCCGCGTCCAGGTCCAAGAGGGCGGACCCTGGCAGGTCCGCGAGATCGGGGTCGGGAGTCACTTCTTGGGCGAGGGCGAGGGCATCCAGCACTTCGGGCTCGGACCCGACTTCGATCCGGTCCTCGACCGGGTCCACCGGCTTGAGATTCAGTGGCCGGCCAGCGGTGAGTTCAAGGCCTTCGACGACCTCCAAGCCGGCCAACTCTTGACCGTGCTCGAGGGGGCTTGACCACCCCCGGAGTCCCCCCGGGCCCCGGTCGACATCCGCGTTCAGAGGTCCGGGACCGGATCACCTCGTCGCCCATCTCGACCGAAGAAAATTGATCTAGCTGCGCCTGCTTCAAGGACACGTGCGTCAGCTTTCGGGTGTTGGCGCACGAAAAGCATTCGCTTTATGGACACCTCAGGTTCATGCACATTGAAATTCATCTGTCATCACCAGCGCGACTCGCGTGAGACTCATCATTGCATTGAACATCAATCGATATGAGTGATTGGTGCAATTGGATACCCTGATGAATCTCGACACCCTGCTCGCCTTCGTCCCTCCCGAGCCGCCCGACCTGTGGGCCTTCTATGTCCTCGCTGGCCTCTGGGTCCTCATCCTGAGCTTCGTCTTGGTGATGGTCCGCTGGCTCCGCGACCACTCGGTCGACGAGGGCCACCGGGGACTCTGAGCGGCACAGCACGGGCCGTGCACCATCGCACGCCCTTTGAGGAGACCTTAGTATGCCCCTGATCCTGGCCTTGAAGTACTACCCCAACGACGCAGCCTTGGCATTGGGCCCCCGCATTGGGTGGCTCTTGTTCCTCTGTGCGATCTTGGCAGCGGCGATCCTGGTTCTCGACCGTGATCGCTTTCGCAAGTTCTGGCTGCGCACGGAGGACCCGCGCGCGATCGGGGCGTTCCGTATCGCCTTTGCGATCGTCTTGCTGGCCAACATCAACAACATGTGGGCTCAATTCGAGTTCCTGTTCACCGACGAGGGTCTCTACCTCTCCGACTCGGCCCGCCAATACATCGGCAGCGCCCAGTTTGCGGGCTACGGGGAGGGCCTCGAAGGCGAAGCTCGGGGCTTCTTCGACCTCGCGGCGGTCCTTCATTGGGCCAAGGGTCCACGCTACTCGCTGCTATTTTTCTGGGACAGCCCGACCTTCTTTTGGTGGTACCTCGCGGCCTTCGAGCTGTTCACCCTCTCTTTTCTGCTCGGCTTCAAGACCCGGCTCACCGGCTTCGTCAGCCTGTTCCTGACCCTCGGCCTCATGAGCCGAAACTCCATCTACCAGTCGGGCGCCGACGGGGTCTTCCGGGTCATGTTCGTGTACTTGGTGCTGGCCAAGAGCGGCCACGCCTACAGCATCGACAACTGGCTCCGCTTCCGTCGCCTCCGCCGAGCAGGAGAGCTCGACGACCGCGATGGACCGGGCAAGGGCGCGGGCGCCCTGGTCTCGCGGACATCGGGAGACCCAACGCTGCTCCAGGCCGTCTATCGCAGGATCCCGGCTTGGCCCCGGACTTTCATGATCCTCCAGCTGGCCACCATCTACCTGTGGACCGGCAGCGCCAAGACCGGGAACGTATGGTGGAAGGGCGACTCCCTCTATTACGCCCTCAACCTCGATCACTTCTCTCGTGTACCCACGGCCTACTTCGGCTACATCTTCGGAACCAACCTGTTCAGGGTGATGACCTGGACCGTGCACCTGTGGCAGATCGGGTTCTCGCTCATGGTCCTGGGCCTGATCCTTCGCTGGGTTCGCCGCGAGCGCCTCGACCCGCCGGGGGGCTGGCGGCGCTGGGCCCTGCGCGCGAGCTGGACAGGCATGGCCCTCCTCACCCTGGCCATCGTCTTGGTCGGCCTGCCCGTCCACTACCCCGAGGACCGGCACACGCCGATCGCAACCGTACAGTGGCTGACCGCGGGGGGTGGGCTCGCGCTCATCGCCTTCGTCGGCTGGGCGTGGTGGCGCCTGCGCGATCGCCCCTTCGAGTTCACACTCCGGGGCCACAGCTTCACCCTCGATCAGGAGACTTTTTGTACCCTGTTCTTGGGGCGCAAACTTTGGCTCACCCTGGGTCTGATCTTCCACCTTCACATTTTTGTGCTCATGAACATCGGCATGTTCGCGCCGGTGATGATCGTCGTCTACATCGCCTGCCTCAACGGCACGGAGGTCGCTACTATCGTCCGTCGCACCGGCAGGGCTCTGGGCGCGATCGGGGTCCCGGGCATCCCCGAGTGGATGCGTCGGGGCGAGCCCATCACCCCCACCCAAGACCTGAGCGTCCCGGCCCCCAACCTCCATCGCGGCGGCCCCTACCTCGGTGACGCGGCCTTGATTGCGAGCTTCGCCTTCACGCTCGCCGGTGTGGTCGCCGAGGTCCAGGGCCACGACTGGTGGTGGGTCCTCGCTCTCGCTGGGGTCTCGCTGCCCCTGAGCTTCGCCCTGCTCGGCCGCC
>CAYVJQ010000003.1:37528-78924 GCA_964451725.1 uncultured Nannocystaceae bacterium
GTCCTCGCTCTCGCTGGGGTCTCGCTGCCCCTGAGCTTCGCCCTGCTCGGCCGCCTGCGTTCGGATACCGAGTCGCCTGACTCTGGCTCTGGCTTTGGCCTGGCCTACGGACCCGCGGGGAGGGCCTTTGTTGCGACCTTCATCGCCCTGCAGCTGGCTGCCGTGGCGACCTGGTCCATCCCCGACAAAGACTGCACACGGAGCTTCCGAACCCCGGCCCGCACCCTCGTCCGGCCTTGGATGCACCTCACCCAGACCTACCAGTCTTGGAACATGTTCGCACCCAACCCCACCCGCACCAACGTGTTCATGAAGGTCTTTGTCACCGACAAAAACGGCGACCTCTGGGACCTCTACACCGACGCCAACTCGCCCCGCAACAAGGCCCAACCGTGGGTCATCTACGACAGGATGGGCAAGATCACCCGACGGGTCACGGGCAAGGGAAAACACTATCTGAAGTGGGTCGCCCGCTACCACTGCCGGACCTGGGCGCTGGAGCACGACGGCGACCTCCCCGGGCAGGTCCAGATTCTCAAGCAGTGGTACGCCGTCCCCTCGCCCGAAAAGATGAGGTCGCGCGGCCCCTACAAGCCCGAGCAATACCTGGCCAAATACGGCCATCAAAAGGTCGTGTACACGGCGGACTGTGCCCGGGAGCCCGACGCCCAACCGACCAACGCCCTGCGTCGCCGCCACGGCCTCCCAGAGGTCGACGAGAGCCAGATTCGCCGGGCGGTTCGGCCTCACCTCGACACCTGGCAGCGCCGGGCCGAGATCGAGGCCGCCAAGGCAGCCAGGAAGCAAGCCAGGAAGCAAGCCAGGCAGCGAGCCAGCCAGGCCAAGCAAGCCAGCCGAGCCCGCGCGCGCCCCTGACAGCCGGGCGCTCGAGGACCGAGCTTGCGGTAGGGTCTGGGCATGATTGGTGTCCACACCGAGGGCTCCGCCGGGGTCCGGTCTTCCGGGGTCCGGTCTTCCGGGGTCCGGTCTTTCGGGGTCCGGTCTTTCGGATTGGGCACGACGCTACACAGAGCCCTGCTCGTGGCCGCCGTGCTCGTGGCCGGACTCCTCCTCTCCGGCCCGGTCGGCGCTCAGCCTCCAAGCTCGGGCACCACTCTCGATGCTCCCCTCGAGGTCGCCATCAAACACGCTCCCCCCTTCGCGGTCCGGAGCGCCGAGGGTGGCTGGTCAGGGCTCAGCGTCGAACGTTGGCGATGCGTGGCCGACACGCTGGATCTCGACTACCGCTTTCGCGAGACCGACCTGGCGGGGATCTTCACGGGCCTCGAAGCGGGGCGCTACGACATCGCCGTCGCCGCCTTGACCATCTCGGAAGAGCGCCTCGAGCGGGTCACGTTCACCAAGCCCTATCACACCACCGGGCTGGCCGTGGCCATGGCCAAGCGCAAGCCGCAGTGGCTGGAGTTCTTCTCGACCCTGGTCCAGCCGACCTTCCTGGTCCTGATCGCCGCCTTGGGCCTGGCTCAGTTCATCGTCGGCACCCTCGTGTGGCTGCTCGAACGGCGCGCCAACCCGGACCAGTTCCCCCCGGCGCTCCGGGCCGGCCTGGCGAGCGGATTTTGGTGGTCCACCGTGACCATGACCACCGTCGGCTACGGCGACAAGGCCCCCAAGACTCCCCTCGGCCGGACCCTCGCTCTGCTGTGGATGTTCGCGTCCATGATCGCCATCGCCATGGTCACCGCGACCATCGCCTCGTCGCTGACCGTCGAGCGCTACGATCTGACGATCCACGATCCCGACGACCTCGCCCGGTTTCGGGTCGGGACTTTGGCGCGAACCACCAGCGCCGAGTGGCTCGAGGGCCAGCGCATTCCCTACGCGACCTTCGAAAGCCGCGAGTCGGCCTTCGAGGCCCTGGGGGACGGCCGCATCGAGGCCTTGGTCTGGGATGAGCCGCTGCTGCGCTGGGCCATCGAGCAGGGCGTGGCTAAGGGGGTCGAGCTCGTGCCCCGCGTGCTCTTCGAGCGCCAGCACTATGGTTTCGCCCTGCCGAAGTCGACTTCCAAAGCGGAGCTCGAAGGTATCAATGGGGCGCTCGAGTCCTGCGCCATCGTGGGCGCGCCGTAGCAAACCGCCGAGCGCGACCACGCGACTTCGGTGCGAGAGCAGGTCAACTGTCGCGTCTCGACGATTGGACGACCGTCGCAGTGCGGGCGCCCTTCGACTCCCACCAGGGCGTCGACCGCAGGCCCGAGAGATGCACGGCGGTACCGGCGATGAGCATCGCAATCAGCCCCACGCCGGCCGCAGCAGAGGAGATCTCCGGCCGCGCACCGGAGAACAGCGCGACATAGAAGGGCCAAAGCGCGACCACCACGAGAACCGGGAATGCCGAGAGACACAGGGCGACGCTCACCTCGCTGGCCCGAACTCGAGTCTGGAGACCCTGCTCTTCGGCGGGTCGTGTTGCGAGCTTCATCGCCCCCCCTCTGGGCGCATCGAGCACCCAGGTGGACCCACCATCGGTCCCGACCAAACGGGAGACCTGACCCAGCGCGACCAGTCGCTCCCCAGGGGCCAACCACGCGACGTGGCGCTCGGCCTTGATGCGGGTCCCATCCTCGGCCCAGGACTCGCCCGAGCGGAACACCTCGACCTCGTCGATCAACAGGGTCTGTGGGGTCGGGCGCACCAGGACGCGCTGACCGTCCGTGCAACAGATGTAGAACGGGCGCATCCACTTCAGCCAGGCTTCTCTGTAGTCCTTGGCCACGAGCCCGTCTTCTCCAGGGACCATGAGTCGGCCCTGCCTGTGCTCGACCTGTACGGCCATCTCTTCACCCGGCGCGAACTCGACGACGCCCGCCACGACGCTCAGACCGGGGGCGAGGGAGCGCGGCGCTTCGAACTCCGCACGCGCGGCGATCGCCTGAGCCCGAAGCCTCCCGCGGCGGCGCCAAGCCCAACCTGCGAGCACAAAGGGCCACGCGGCGAAGGCCGACACGACCAGCAAGGAATTGAAGGGGCTCAGCAACATCGGTACTCGGGACGCGAGCTCTGGACCGACGGAGGGTGGTGACACGTGCCGTCCGTGCTCGAGTCGCGTCTCGCCAGGGTAACGCGTCGCTCTCGCGGCGGAGTACATACCTTGAAACCGCAGCACCGAGAGGGCTCGGTGCTGCGGTCGTAAGGCCGCGAGAGCGCGTTCTCGGCGGCTCAGCTGGCGAACTCGACCGAGAACTCGGCCAGGGCCCGGAGCGCGTCGATGGTCGTGAACACCCCGACGAGCACGTCGCCCCCGGCTTTGTCGACGACCAAGGCCGCACCCAGGCGGCGCTCGGCCATCGTCCGCGCGACCTCGGCGAGCTCCGCATCTGGGCTCACGGTCCACGGCTCCTCGCTCATGCCCTCGCTGACCGCGACCTCCCCGATATCCACACCGGGCACGGACTCCACCAAGGTGATGTCTCGGTCGCTCACGATCCCCACCAGGTGGCCGCCGTGGAGGACGCCCAGGTGACGGATCCCCAGGCTCAGCATCCGCTCGCGGGCGGTGTCCAACATTTGATCGTCGCCGATGGTGTGCGGGTGCAGGCTCATCCAGCTCCCGACCGTTCGCAGCTTGTTCGGTTCTGACATCACAGGTCTCCTCGGTTCAGTACTGCGCGAGCAGGTAGCGGATGAGGTCGGTGCTGGTCACGAGCCCGACCAAGTTGCCTTCGTCGACCACGGGCAGCGAGTGAAACTTGCCCTCACCGAGCATCTCCGCCGCGGTCCGAATGGTGTCCTTCACCTTGAGGGTCGTGGGGGTCTTGGTCATCACCGACTCGATGGTGTGTTGACTGTCCAACATGGCGTCGATGGCCCGCTGGTCCACACCGTAGGCAGCCAGACTCAGCTTGAGCATGTCGGTCGCGCTGATGATGCCCACCAGCTCCTTCCCGCTGACGACTGGAACGTGGTGATAGGCGTTCCCAGCCAGCAGACGGCGGACCTCACTGAGCTTCTGAGCGGTGTGCACCGTCTCGACCTCAGCCGTCATGATCTTGGAGACTGTTTCGCTGCGTTTCATGCGCCGCCAAGGTATGCACGCCCGGACGACAATCAAGCCCGAGGTCAGCCGCAAGGGGTGCGTGGGACCCTGCTGAGCACCGCTAGATTCGCGCCCTCTTGTCGACATGACGGCTGTCGTGTCCACCTTCGTCCTCGTCGCTAAAAGTCCGGGCCAGCGCAGAGGACAAGACCACCGTCAGCGAGGATGCGGGCATGAGCAGGGCGGCCGCCAGCGGGTCGATCAAACCGGCGACCGCCAAGCTCGCAAACACCACGTTGTAGGCCAGGGAAAACAGCAGATTGCGGTGGATCACGGTCATGGTCCGACGCGCGCCCACAAACAGCCGGACGACTTCACCCAGCCCTGGGCGCGAGAGGTGGACGTCGGCGACCCGCAGCGCGACCTCGGCCCCACCCCGCACTGCGATACCCACGCTGGCCGCCCGCATCGCCGGCGCATCGTTGACACCGTCGCCGACCATGGCTCCGCCCCCGGCCCCGAACTCCGCCGCCTTGTCCTCTGGAGACATGGCGCCCGCCCAGTCCTCGACCCCCAACAAGCCGGCGATCGCGGCCACGGTCTCAGGGTGATCGCCACTGCGGATCGCCAGCGACAGGCCCATCCCCTCCAGGGTGCGCAGGGCCTCAGCGGCCTCGGGGCGGACCTGGTCGGCGAGGCTCAAGAGCGCGATCGCCCGGCCGTCGAGCTCGACCAAGACCGGGGTCTCGCCCGCGGCGAGCATGTCCGCGAGCGCGTCCGAGAGCGCGTCCGGGCACGACAGCCAGGCCAGGCTCCCGATCCGCACCTGGCGGGGAGCTCCCGACCCCGACCCCGACCCGACCCCGGACCCGGACCCGACCAAGATCGCCGCTCGGCCCCGGCCGACGAGGTCCTCGAGCTCCTCGAGCTCGGCGGCAGGGCCGTCCCCCGCCCACCGACACAGGGCCCGAGCCAGGGGGTGACCGCTGCCCGTCTCGAGCCCCCGAATCAGCGCCGCGAGCTCGGCCTCCTCGACCTCCTCGACCTCCTCGAGGAGCGCGACCCGGGTGACCGCGAGCTGGCCCGTGGTCAGGGTCCCGGTCTTGTCGAAGACCACACGCTCGACCTTGGCGAGGGCCTCGAGGGCCGCGACCGAGGCGAACAGGACACCGCGCTCACTCGCCCTGGCCCGGGCCACCGCCAGCGCCACCGGGGTCGCCAACCCGAGGGCGCAGGGGCAGGAGATCACCAGCAGGGAGACCACGACCGCGAACACGCGGCTGGGATCGACGAACCACCAGGCCACACCGGCGACCACCGCCAGGCCCAGGACCACGCCGACAAACACCGCGCTGAGCCGATCCACCGTCCTCTGGATCGGTGCCCGGGCCCGGTCGGCCGCCATGATCCGAGCCGCCAGCGAACCGATCCGAGTCTCGGCGCCGACTTGCTCGACCTCGATGGTCAAGGTGCCCTCGATGTTGCGGGTCCCGGCCAAGACCGAGCACCCAGGCTCGACCGCCATAGGCAGGGACTCGCCCGTGAGGCTGCTGGCGTCGATGGTCCCCCGTCCGGACACGAGCCTCCCGTCGACGGGCAGGCGCTCCCCGGCCCGGACCTCGACCTGCTCACCGACCTCGAGGGTCGCCGCCACGCACATCTCGAGCGCCCCGTCCGTCCGGCGCCGGCGGGCCTGGGCAGGGACCAGCAGCTGCATGAGATCGGTCCGGGACAGGGCCCAAGCCTGACCGCGCTGCTGCACCCAGCGCCCCAGCAAGAGCAGGAACACGAGCAGGCTGACCGAGTCGAAATAGACCTCGCCCGCGCCGACCCCGAAGCTCGCCAAAGTACTGGCGAGAAAACCCCCGAGCACACCCAGGGCGATCGGGAGGTCGATGTGCAGACGCCCCATCCGCAGGCCCGACCAGGCGGCCCGGTAAAAGGGGAGCCCGCCGTAGACCACGGCCGGGAGCGCCAAGATCAGCGCCGCGAAGCTGAACAGGCGGTGCCACTCGGCCTCCATCCCCGAGACCGAGCCCGCGTGCAGGGCGAAGCTGACCAACATGACGTTGCCCGCGCTGGCCCCGGAGACCGCGATCCGAATGAGTTCGGCGCGCCGCTGTTTTCGACGGGCGTCCTCGGCCTCCGCGTCGAGAGCGTGGAGTTGATAGCCGGCCCGATGCAGAAACGCGGCGATCGTCGACAGCTTCACACGCGCCGGATCCCAGCTCAGCGACAGGCGGCTGGCCCCGAAGTCGACCCGGGCCTCGTCGACCCCCTCGACCACCGCCGGGAGCCGCTCGATCAACCACACACAGGCGGCGCAGTGCAGGCCGACGACGTGCAGCTGAGCCTTCTCAGGCCCACCGATGCGGGCCTGCAGCTCCGGGTCGTCGAGGTGGACGTAGGCGGGCTCGTCTGCGGCCAGGGGTGCCCGCCCCCGACCGGCCTCGGTCTCGGTCCCCAGGCGGTCGCGCAGCGCGTAGTAGTCGGTCAACCCGGCGTCATGGACGAGCTCCCAGACTGCCCGGCACCCCCGACAACAAAACACGGGCGTGTCTCCGCCCTGACCGGGGTCCCGGTCGGGAGCCGAGATCCCCGTCGGGAGCCCACAGTGGGCACAGGCGAGCTCCTCCCTCATCTCAGCGCCCGGCGGGCCCAGCGAGACGCCTCAGCTCACCCTCGATACCTCGGCGAGGTCTGAACGATCGCAGCACCTTCCCAGCGTACCCCAAGTCCCGCTAGTGGCAGGGAGCTCCGTCGGGCAGGGCGAGCGCCCCCCCGGCTGCGGGCTGCTCGCTCGTCTCGGCCACCGGATCCCCTGCCGGTCGCTCGGCCGATGTCGGCTCTGACGACTCTGACGACTCTGGGCGGGCTGCCGGCTCGCGGTTCCCGGTCATCGGGACGGGGGTCCACTTGCCCGACAAGCTGAGCAGCCCGAGCACGAGCATGACCCCAGCGGTGACCTTGGGGGCGTGCCGACCGAGGCGACGTCCGAGCTCCCCAGCCAACAGACCCGCACCCAACAGGGCCGGGACGGTCCCGAGCCAGAACACCCCCATCACGGCCGCGCCCTGGACCACCGAGCCCGTCGACGCCGCCACGAGCACGTAGGCCCAGAGCCATCCACAGGGCAAGAGCGCGGTCAGCAGTCCGGCCGCGGCCCCGGCCGAGGCGCCCCGCTCGGCGACCGCCCGGGTCAGCCGCCTGCGAACCCGCACGATCACGTTCGGCTCGCCCTTGGCTCCGAGCTGGATCAGGCCCGGTTCACGCGTTCCGGCGGTCGCCGATCCGGCAGTGGCCGATCCGCGCCCGGTGATGCTCGAGCGCAGCGACACGAGCGCCAGCGCGATCAAGACCAGGCCCATCAACGGCCCGGCGACCCGCTGGATCCCAGCGAGGCTCCCGCCCTGATCCAGCCCCGACCCGAGCAGACCGGCGAGCACGCCGAGCACGAGGTACGCGGCCCCACGTGTGGCGTGGTAGGCCAGCGAGGGCCGCCAGTCTCGCCGCTGGCTCGAGGGGCACTGGCCGCTGGCGGGCCGCTGAGCGCCCGCGACCACGGCCACGAATCCCCCACACATACCGACGCAGTGCAGGCTCCCGACCAGGCTGGCGACAAAAACGGCGACCAAGCCGGCGCCGAAACCGACCGTCATCCTCCGGTCTCCGCGGGCTCCCGCGCCCCTAGTTCCCCCAGGTCCACGGTCCAACGGACGACAAAGTGCTCCTCTCGGCCCCTGGTCAGCCTGATCAAATCAAGCTCGACCTGAAAGAAGCCGGTCTCTGGGACCGCCCGCACGCTGCGGTATCGGCCCCCGCCGAGCTCGCTCAGTTCATAGGCCTGGTCCCGGCTCGAGTCGTCGGCGCGCTCGATTCGCAGGCTGCCCTGAGCCCCCTGGAGCGCCCCCCCCTCCCGGTCGACGATGTAGAGCTCCAGCCCGCCCTGGTCGTCGCGAGAGACCTCGCGCAGCGACCAGCCCAGGGCCGCCGAGCGCTCCCGCTGCTCGAGCTCGTCCTCCCACACCAGGGACTCGGCCCAGTGATCGAGGGACGCCGGGGCCGAGGGGTTGGAGAGGGCGACGCTGATCATGACCCCGTTGACGACCACGACAAAGCCCAGACCGACCACGATCCCCACAGGCCACGCGACCCGCCGCAGCCGGTTCATGCTGTTCATGCTGTTCATGGTGCCCCCCGGGATCCGGCCAAAAACACGATCTCGACACTCTCCGAGAACCCCAGGTCGTCGCTGACCTCGAGCACGACCTGCCCATCTCCCAGGTCCGCAGCGCGGATCAAGAACACGGGGAACTGACGGGTGCTCTCGGCTTCGACCACGAGCTCGCCTCCGGGGACGAGCAGCTCGGTGCCCTCGCCGTCGACCAGCGAGACCTGAAACGCGCGCGGCTCCGCGCTCCGGTTTTGAATCCGGATCTCGAGCGAGTTTTGCACCCGCCCCTCATCCAGCGCGATGTAGGGGGGCGCCCCCGACATGCGGTGCAGGTCGAGGCCCACGGGCTGACGCTGGCCGAGCGCAAACACCATGATCGAGAACACCACCACCAGGCCCACGCCATAGGCGATCACTCGGGGCCGGAGCGCGCGACGCCAGAACCCGACTTCGTCCGACTTGGGGCTCGACTTGGGGCTTGACTTGGGGCTTGACTTGGGGCTTGAGAGGTGGCGCTGGCTGTCGAGGCGGATCAGGTTCGGCTCCCGACCCAGCTTCTTCATGATCGGCGTGCAGGCGTCGATGCAGGCCATGCACTGGATGCACTCCATCTGCGCACCCTTGCGAATGTCGATCCCGGTCGGGCACACCGTCACGCAGGCCCGACAGTCCACACAGTCGCCGGCGTTTTCGTCTTTGACCTTGCCCCGGGGCTCGCCCCGATGGTGGTCGTAGCCGACCGCGAGCGAGTCTTCGTCGAGGAGCACCGACTGGAAGCGCCCATAGGGGCAGACCACCAGGCAGGTCTGCTCCCGAAACCAAGCGAAGTCGAAGAGCAGCAACCCGGTGATGAACAGGAAGGTCGCCGTGCCCCCCGGGTGGCTCAGGGGGTGGAGTTGGGCCTCGAGCACCCCGTGGCGGCCCAGAAAGTAGGCCGTGAAAGTCGTGCCTACGGCGCTGGCGAAGAGCAGATAGAACCCGTATTTGGCGGCCTTCTTGGCGACCTTTTTTCCGGTCCAGGGCCCCGCGTCGAGCTTGCGCCGCTGGCTCGCGCTGCCCTCGATAAAGCGCTCGACCGGACGGATCAGCGACTCGAGAAATACGGTCTGGGGGCAGGTCCAGCCACACCACGCCCGACCGAAGAGGGCGGTGAAAAAGAACACCCCGAACACGACGAAGCCGGCCAAGAACAGGAGGTAGGCCCCGTCGGTGGCCATCAAGGTCGCGCCCCAGAAGTACAGCCGGCGCCCCGGGATGTCCACGCGTGTCGCTGGGTGACCGCCGATGTCGATCCAGGGGCCGATCAGCAGCAGGACGATCAATACCCAGTGGACTACCCCGCGCGCGTTGAGCTTGTCGCCGCGGATCCACTTGGGGTAGAGCCAGACCCGCTTGCCACCCTCCCCGATCGTGGAGACCCGCCCGTCGTCGACTTTGTCTGCCATGGATACACCCTCCTGAGCTTCGCTCGCTCTACTGCGCCGGTCTTCGCCAGCGTCACCCTCAGCCCTTCGATCAGGGCAGTTTGGATGTTTCGATCGCCACGCCCTCGGCCGCCTTGGCCTTGACCGGGGTCCGTCCCCGCAGGCTCCGGGCGTAGGACGCGACTTGATAGATCTCTTCGAGGCTGAGCTGGTTCTTCCAGGCCAACATCCCGAACTTGGTCCCGTGATAGACGACCCTCATTATCTCGTCCCTCTCGAAACCGTAGACAGTGAAGTCGTCCGTCAAGTTGGGGCCGACCAGGCCGCCCCCATCCGCGGCGTGACAGGAGACGCAGCGCACGCGGTAGGTCGCCTCACCCGCGGCCATGAACGCCGGGTCGGCGGCCATCTCCTCGAGCTCCTCGCTGGTCGCCAGCTCGGGCGGCGGGTGGGCGGCGTACCAGGCTGTCATGTCCTCTGCCCAGGCCTCCTCCGGGAGCACTCCGGGTCCAAAGTGGTAGTAGGGGACATAGACGAACGCAAATACGATGCATCCGTAAAACATGTACAGCCACCAGGTCGGGAGCGGATTATCGAACTCCTGAATCCCGTCGTAGTCGTGGCCCAGGGGCTCTTCGTGGGTCTCTGCCATCGCGTGCTCCTTCCTACTTCTTGCGCTCGCTGGCCGCGAGACATTCGACGGGGTTGACGTCATCGAGGGGCATCTTCGCCATGGCCTCGTAGGCCACCTTGGCCCCCGGACGGAACATCCAGACCACGGCCCCGACGAACACACCGACAAACAGGACCAGGCTGATCTCCGCCAGATAGGCGTATTCGCTCAGAGATAGGATTTCGCTCTTCATCACGCGCTCACTCTGGTTGGACCGTCGGTTCGGTTTTCTTCTCGGGCAGGCCCTGGGCGGGTGCCTCGACGTGTGGGCTGCCCTCGACGATGGCTCCCTTGCCATCGATGCCGAGCCGCTGGAGATAGGCGATGAGGGCGACCATCTTGCGATCCCGGATGTCGGGCGCGCCTTGCTCGATGAGCCCGTCGGCGATGACGTCGGCCTGGAGTCGAGCCAGGCCCTCGCCCGCCCCGATCTCCCCCTCGGTGTAGGGCGCCCCGAAGGAGGCGTGCACCGAGAGCTTCGCCGAAGTGTGGCTGAGGTCCAGGGTTTGCTGCGCGAGATGCTCGTAGGTGGGCATCAGCGAGCGCGCCGAGGTCGAGCGTGGATCGACCAGGTGGTTGTAGTGCCACAGGTCCGGGTACTTCCCGCCGACCCTCAGCAGGTCCGGCCCGATCCGTCGTGACCCCCACAGGAAGGGGTGATCGTAGACGAACTCCCCAGCCTTGGCGTAGTCGCCGTAGCGCAGGGTCTCCTCGCGGAAGGGTCGGACCATCTGCGAGTGGCAGTTCACGCAGCCCTCCGCGATGTAGATATCGCGGCCCTCGAGTTCGAGGGGGGTGTAGGGCATGACGCTCGCTATGGTCGGGACGTTCGAGCGGATCGCCATCGATGGGATGATCTCGAAGATGCCGCCCGCGGCGACCGCCACCGTCGTCCAGATGGTGAAGGCCAAGGGCCGGCCCTCGAGTCGGCGGTGCCAGGTGTCCCCCTCGGGCTTGCTGAGGTCGCGGCGAACCGGAACCTCCACCGGGATGTCCGCGAGGTCGCCGTGGCTCCTCCAGGTCTGGATCAGGTTCCAGGCCATGATCAGCACGCCCACGATATAGAGGCTGCCGCCGATCGTTCGCACTATATAGGTCGGGCGCAGGGCGATCGCCATCTCGTCCCAGGTCCCGTAGACGAGCTTCCCGTCCGGGTCGAACTCCTTCCACATCAGGCCCTCGGTGACGCCGTTGATGTACATGCTGAGCACGTAGACCGCGATCCCGATCAGCCCGAACCAGAAGTGGGCAGTGGCCAACTTCTTGCTGTACAGCTCCGTCCGCCACAGACGAGGCAGGAGCCAGTACAGGACACCAAAGGTCATGAACCCGTTCCAGCCGAGGCCCCCGGAGTGGACGTGGGCGATGGTCCAGTTGGTGAAGTGGGTCAGGGCGTTGACGCTCTTGAACGAGAGCATCGGGCCCTCGAAAGTCGCCATCCCATAGAAGGTGATCGAGGCGACGAAGAACTTCAGCACTGGATCAGTGCGCAGCTTGTCCCAGGCCCCCCTCAAGGTCAGCAGGCCATTGATCATCCCGCCCCAACTCGGGGCCAACAACATGATCGAGAACGCGGTCCCCACGCTCTGCGCCCAGTTCGGGAGCGCCGAGTTGAGCAGGTGGTGTGGACCCGCCCAGATGTAGAGAAACACCAGCGCCCAAAAGTGAACGATGGACAGGCGGTAGCTGTAGACCGGCCGATCCGCCGCCTTGGGCATGAAGTAGTACATCAGCCCCAGGTAGGGCGTGGTCAGGAAGAACGCGACCGCGTTGTGCCCGTACCACCACTGCACCAGGCCGTCCTGGACCCCCGCGTAGACCGAGTAGCTCTTGAACAGCGCCACCGGCACGGCCATCGAGTTCACGATGTGGAGCACGGCGATCGCTATGATCGAGGCGATGTAGAACCACAGCGCGACGTAGAGATGCTTCTCCCGACGCTGGCGCAGCGTCAGGAAGAAGTTGGCCCCGAACACCACCCAGATCACGGCGATCCCAATATCGATGGGCCATTCGAGCTCGGCGTACTCCTTGCTCGAGGTCAGGCCCATCGGCAGGGTGACCACCGCCGAGAGAATGATCGCCTGCCAACCCCAGAAGTGGATCTTGGACAGGAAATCACTGGCCATCCGCGCCTTCAGAAGGCGCTGACTCGAGTAGTAGATACCCGCGAACATCCCATTGCCGACAAAGGCGAAGATGACCGCGTTGGTGTGCAGTGGCCGAAGCCGACCAAAGGCGAGCCAGGGGGCGAGGTTGAAGCTGTGATCGGAGAGCTCGAGGGCCAAGAGCAGCCCGACGATCATTCCGATCAGTCCCCAGACGAAACTAGCGACCGCAAATTTGCGAACGATCGCGTCGTCATAGCGGATGGTCTCCGTTGTTGTGTCACTCACGCGGTGATTCCTCGTCTACAGCGGGGTCGTCGAACAAGATTCGCAGGGGGGGAGTGTCGAGATCGTCGAACTGCCCCCTGCGCGCAGAGACGGCGAACGCGACGACTGCCGCGAACACCATGAGCGCCGCAAGCGGCAACAAGAAGTAGAGAACATCCATATCGGCCAGAACTTTTCGAGCGCCCTCGGGAACGACATCACCCAGGTGACATCACCCAGGTGATGTCGCCCAGGTGATCCCTGGCTCGACGGAAGCGCCGAAGTACGGCGGGTCCGACAGAGCGACAAAGTAGTTGGCCCTACTGAACCATCTTGCGGATCTTGGCGGTGAGCTCGGCCAGAACCTCGGGCTTGTCCTTGAGGTCCGGGTTCGGCGCCATCGCCTCGTTGAGGCCCGCAGCGGCCCCACCCTCGACGATGACCTTCTTGATGCGGGCGTCGTCGACGCTGGCCTGCCAGGCCGGGTCCGTGAACGAGCGCGGCTTGACGGCGAGTGCCGCCGCGCCCGGACCTTTGCCGTCCCCCTTGGGGCCGTGGCAGGTCACACAGCGCTCGGTCCAAATCTTGTTCGCCTCGGTGACGGCCTCGGCGTTTGCGCTGCTACCCTTGTCCCCACATGCAGTGAAGACCCCAACGACGGCGAGCAGCGTGACCAGATGGACCAGATGAATGTTGCGGGACATGATCTTGGTTCTCTCAATGACAAAACACTCGGACCTAGCGGTGTCGCTCGGGCCCGGTGAAGCCTCCTGGTGACTACGATATCTCTGAAAGAAAACCCAGGGTCCCCAGGCGCATTGACTGCGCCAGCGCTGTGAATCGCCGCAGGAAATGCGGTTCGGACGCAAAATTTGAGCCCTCCAGAGTGGCCAGTATGTGCGCGCTATTTCACCCTGATGCGGAGAATCTCACCTTCGGTTTGGGTTCAGAATCCAAGCGGTCTCAAAATCCTCACGCTGGAGTCCGATTTTGCCTGAACCCCTTACCTTTGCGTCAGGATTTGGGCGCCTAGAACCTCACCGGCGCGTCAGGATTGAGCCCATGTGGCGGGAGGAAGCCCGGACCCTTCGCGCGTGTGCGTTCTCAGACCCACGCATCCTCGGACCTACACGGATCCGAGATCCACAGCCACGCGGCATTCCGCAGCGACGACGGCGAACCAGGCTGGAGCCCGCGAGCATGGCGACCCCGAAACCAAACCCACACGCGAACGGTCCGGGTATTCTCCGCCGCCATGGGGCTCTTGTCCGTCGACCCGACCCACCCCGAACCCGCGCGGATCCAGCGGGCCGCGGACGCCCTGCGCGAGGGTCGACTGGTCGCCTTTCCAACCGAGACGGTCTACGGCCTCGGTGCCCACGCCCTCGACCCCCGGGCGATCGCGCGGATCTACGCGGCCAAGGGTCGCCCCAGCTACAACCCGCTGATCGTCCATGTGCTCGACGCCGACCACGGCCGTCGCCTGACCCGAGCGTGGCCGGCCCTGGCCGAAGCGCTGTGCCGCGCATTTTGGCCAGGACCTTTGACCCTGGTCCTGCCCAAGCGACCCGAGGTCCCCGACCTGGCGACCGCAGGCCTGCCCAGCGTGGCCCTGCGAGCGCCCGCCCACCCGGTCGCTCGGGCCCTGCTCGAGGCCGCCGACCTGCCGATCGCGGCCCCCAGCGCCAACCGTTCTCAGGGCGTCTCCCCGACCACCGCCGCCCACGTCCTGCGCTCTCTGGGCGCGCGCGCACCCCTGATCCTCGACGCCGGACCGAGCGCGGTGGGCATCGAGTCGACCGTCCTCGATCTCTGCGGAGCGCGGCCCGTCCTGCTGCGCCCCGGTGGGCTGCCGATCCCGAGCATCGAGGCCGTCGTGGGACCGCTGTTGCGCGCAGACGCGGCCCTCCACGAAGGCGTGGTCCTCCACGAAGGCGTGGCCAGGCCGAGCCCGGGGATGCTCGACCGCCACTACGCCCCGGGTGCGGCGCTCTACCTGCTCGATCCTGGGGCCGCGCTCTCTGCTCGACTCTCTGGACTCGCCGGTCCGGTCGGCCTGATCTCCCATGTGCCGGCGGTGTTCGACGAGCTCGATGGGCTGGGGATCGACCACCCCCTGAGCCTCCCCGCCGATCCCGAGGGCTACGCGCGGACGCTCTACGCCGCCCTGCACACCCTCGACGAGCTGGACTGCGCCACGATCTTGATCACCCGGGTGCCTGCGCTCCCCGCCTGGGCCGCGATCGCCGATCGACTCGAACGGGCCGCTCGCTGAGAGCCTCTGCGGGTCTGTGTGGCTCTTGTGGAGGTCGGGGAGTCACTCGCCCGGGGCGAGCACCTTGGGCTCGCCGAGCTCGGCCTCGTAGCCGATATCTTCGATCACCTTCTCGATCGCCGCCGGCTCCACGGCCCCCGCTTTGAAGGTCACCTCTGCCGTGCCCGCCTCGAGGTCCACGTGGACCGCCTCGACCCCCTCGAGGCGCCCGACCTCGTAGGTGATCGCCGTTACGCAGGTCTCACAGGTCATCCCGGTGACGTCGATCTCGACGCGCATGGTTTGGGGCTCGCGCTCGCATCCCGACGAGAGCAGGAGCACCACAAAGAATATCCCGATCAGCGCCTGAAAAAACCGGGGGGGGGACACCGCTCGGCTGCGGGGGGAGGTCGGCTGGCTGGGCATCGTCGAGACCGGGCTAGAACCGGCCCGAGAGCGATACACCGACCCGACCGCGGCCGCCATAGGGCAGCAGGCTCAGCTCCCCGACCCGCGCGCGCTTGATCTGCGCTTCGGCCGACAACCCGAGACCCGCGCCGACGGCCCCGACCAGGCCGGAGATGTCAGTGACCGCCGCCGAAGTCCCGGCGGAGCAGCTGTATCCGAAGCCGCTGCGCTCGGCGTAGGGCCCGGCGGCGCTGCTGTAGCAGGCGTTGTAGAGGCCGACATCGACGATCAGTCCGCTGAGCCCGGCGGCGAACAGCGTCCACCCGGCGATCCTGCGCCCCGTCGGCACCCGAGCAGCATCCCCGCGGCGCTCGCCCACGACCGCCGCGCGCCGACCGGCGAGCCAGCCTCCCTTCGCCGCGAAGCCGATCGTCGCGAGCATGAGGGCGTCGTCGGTAAACCCCCGAAACCCGCAGTACAGATCGTCACAGCGCAGACCGGTGACCAGCTGTCGAGTCAGGGCTGCACCGTAGGCCACACCTGCGAGCGAGAACATGAGCCGCCCGGACTTTGGAAGCGGCGGGCCCTGGGGACGGGTCTGATCCCAGCTCTCGCTCTCGCTCTCGCTCTCGCCTGGTGCGGGATCGCTGTCCCAGCCGGGCAGGACGCCACTCGGCGGAGGCGGCTCGACCTGCTCGGGCACGGCGTCGGCCGGCCACGGGGGATCGACCTCCGGGCCGAGACCGGGGTCGGGTTCAGCCTCGGGTCCAAAGTTGGAGAGTTCCGCCTCGCTCTCTGCCTCACTCTGGGCGACCTCGAACTCGATGTGTGCCGGTGCGATCGCAGCCTCACCGGGCTCCCCGGGGCGCTGAATGGAGACACCCTCGCCCGAGGGCGGCAAGAGTGCGAGCAGACCCACACAAAACGCGGCGGTCGGGAGCGGAGCCATAGCCGACCTTACCCGGGTCGCGGATGGGCCAGCAAGCCGGGCCTCGCCACAAGGGCCCCCTCCCCTCGTCCACCAAAGATCGCCGAAGCTCGCGGCACCGGAGTACCGCGAGCTTCGACGACGCGCACTGAAACTGAGGCGTCCTATCGCGCCTGGATCTCGTCAGTCGCTGGGCCAGGGCTCGGGAGGCACGGGGTTGGGCGTGTTGGTCGCCCCGCCCTGCGCTTCCAGATTGTCGATAAACAGGTTGATGTAGAGGAGGTCGTCCTCGATATCCTCGTCGGGGTTGAGGACCAGCCAATCTTGAACCGACAACAGCAGGGGTCGCAGCACCGTCAACGCACCCGCGTAGTCACCCGAGCTCGCCCGGGTCGAGGCCATGCGGAAACCGACGTAGATGTTGAGCATGACGAAGCCCTTTTGCACGGCGTCGTCGCCGAAGTAGCCGTTCTCGGGGGTCTCCCAAGCCGCCAGGGGTGAGCTGATGTCCACGCTCTGCTCGACGATCTCGCCGCTGCCCGGGACCTCGTACTCGAACTCGATACGACCGACCTCGCCGGGACTCTCGCCGGTGGGCAGGAGCTCGAGGAGGATGGCCCCGCCACCGCCCCGACGCCCCTTTTGATTGTCCTCGTCGGATTTGCGATGGGCGATCTGCAAGATCGGGATGTCGATGTGGGCCTGGTTTCCCCAGGTGTCGACCTGCTTGGTGCCATAGACGGCCCGCAGATCGTAGCCCTCGAACACGCTCACATCGATGGTGACTGCTTTGGCGAGCGGGATGGTGAACGCCTCGACCTCCTCCACAAACACCTCCTCGACGGCCTGCGGGTTTTCGACGTAGTAGAACGAGCCGTTGCCGAGCTCGGCCAGGGTACCCATGAGCCCGACGTCGAAGCTCTCGCCCAGGCCCACCGTCGTCAGCCCGTAGCCGTGGCTGGCCCAGGACTCGACCAGGTTCTCGATCTTGCTGGGCGAGGTCAGGCCCCCGGTGGCGACCCCGTCGGAGACCAGCAAGACCCGGTTTTGCATGCCCTCCATAGCGAAGGCGTCGACCTCCTCGAAGGCCGTGCGCAGCCCGGCGTAGATGTTGGTCGCGCCCGCGGGGGTCAGGGACTGGACAGCCGCCTCGTACTCGGGGGAGTCCCCCGCGACCTGCTGGACGATGACCTCGGCCCCGTCGCCGAAGCCCACCAAGGTGATCCGATCCGCCGGGTCCAGGCTCTCGCGCATGTTCAAGAGCCCGTCGCGGACCCGGGCGATGGGCACGCCCGCCATCGACTTGCTGAGGTCGACGGCGATGCTCAGGTTCAGGGGTGGGCGGTCGATGAGCGCCGGGTCGATGCTCGTGTTCATCCCGACCAGGACCACCGTGCAGTTCGAACCCGAGATCATGTTGCCCATGACGCCGAGCATCCCGTGGATACACACCTCGTCACCGCAGTCGGCCTCGGGCAGGGCGATCTTGTGCTCCGCGAAGAACCCCAGGTCGTCGATGGTCTCGGGCCCGGGGATGTCGCCCTCGAACAGGATCTCCCGAAACAGACCGAAGTCCTGGGCCCCACCTTGGCCGACCCCAGGGTCGAGGCCCGAGCCGCCGTCGGCGGTGTTCTGAGCGAAGCCGTCGCCGGCCTCCGAGCAGCCCATGGCCGGCACCGCGAGCAGGCTCAGGAGGCCGAGGCTCAGGGCCCCGAAGCGGCCCAGCGCCCTGCCGGCGAGCTCCGATGGCGTGTCGGTTTTGGTCTTGGTCATGGTCATGGTCTTGGTCTCGGGCGAGGTGGAGTGTGTGCTGTTCATGGGGGAGCCCTCTATATTCAAGTGGTCGCCGGAGGCGAGTGTTCGGTTCACCGCGCTCACAGCAGCGGCTCCGTGACGACCGCGATATCGATGTCGTATCGGAGCCGCTTCGCGCCCTCGGAGCACCAGGTGTCGAGGACTGCCCGCTCCCTGGCGTAGGTCAGCATGGCGGTGCGGCGCGTGGCCTGCTCGCCGATGCCGTCGAAGATCACCGGGTCACCGACCGCCAGGAAACCCTGGCCGGCGACCGCGAGCTCGAGCTGGCGCTCCGAGGTGGCACAGCCGGGCTCGACCAGCCACGGACAGGAGCTCAGGGACACGGCGTTCACAGCCATGCCCAGTTCATCGATGATCTCGTCGACCTCTCGGGCTCCACGGAGGTAGCTGGCGCGCAGGGCCACCTGGCCCTCGACGATCTCCGGCTCGAGGGTGAGCGGATCCAGGCGGAACACCTCGAGCTCACGCTCGGCGTCCGTCCAGGGCTCGCTCAGGCTCAGGTAGTCACCCTCGACGAAGGGCATGGCCGCCTCGGGCACACACAGGTACCACAGCTCGGACGCACCGACGGGTTCGACGTCCTCACCGAGCGCGACCGGTTGGAGAGAAAACTCGAAACAACCGTCGAGTCCCGCCGCGATCGAGAGCACCTCCAGGGGCCCGCTGGGTGAGGGCGACCAATCGAGGCGCGTCTCCTGCTCGGGGGCCTCGCACTGCTCGGGCTGCTCCGGAGCCGCCTCATTGGGCGTGTAGCGGAAGTCTTCGCCGCCGACCCAGCTGGCCCCGGCGTCCTCGCTGAATACGAGCGCCGTACCGAGCACTCCGAGCGCACTGGGGTCGAAGTTCTGGCCTGAAAACCAGCTGTCGTTGGACTCCTCGAGGAACACGATCTGCGGAGGGATGCCCTCGCCGGCGACCAGAGCCGCGAAACAGCCCCCGTTCTCCGCACCGATCGCGACATTGGTCTGAGCCGGGAGGGTCCAGTGCACGGCTTCGCCGAAGGCCTCGTCCGGGAGCAGGCGCCCCGGGTCGCTGGCGACCTCGCTACACTGGAGCCCCAACTCGCTGCGCAAGGGTCGAATGAACAGGGAGATCTCGAAGTCGTTGGCGTTGTTGACAAACACCCGGCCGAACACGTCTTCGTACCAGACGTCGCCCGGATCCACCCCCGCGTCGATGTCCGAGGTTGCGACCGTGGACCACAGACCCAGGACGCTCAACCCGGCGACCGCCGTGCGCTGCAGCGGCAGCAAGATCGCGCGCCGGGCCTCCATCTCCGGGGTCAGAACCATCCACGAGAGCAGCAAAAACGGCAGCGCGATCAGGTCGCTGGGGTCCGAGGTGATCGCCCAGGGGTGACCGAGCAGACCCATGGCGCCGCTCCATTGCCCGGCGAAGGAAGACGAGAACTGGATGCCCGCGAACACGGCCGCGACCGCGACATGGCAGGCCGCCAAACCCCGACGGCTGCGGATCCGGAGCACGGTCGCCAGCAGGACCGGCGCCACCAACAAGCCGGCGAAGTCGCTGAGCTTGCCGGTGAGTACCTCCGGCAGGAGCCCGGAGCCCTTGAGCCAGTGGTCATTGGCGATCAGCACCGCCAAGGCGGCGATCCACAGTGGGGTGAGCAGAGCCCGCTCTGGAGAGAGCGAGGGCGCGGGGGGCGTCGAGGTGTTCGCAAGGCTGGTCATTGGAGAGTCCGGCTACGAGCAACCAGTCTCCGGTCCGGCGAGAGCGGTTCAGTCGGTCGGCCGAGAGCCCAACAGCGCCAGGATTCGGGCGATCGGGGCCGGGAGGTCTGCGGACAGGGCGTAGGCCCCGAACTCGCGACGCAGCGCGTAGCCCCGGCGCAGCGCCTCGAAGCCCCGCCCCCGGGCCTGCGGCTCCAGGCTCGCCAGCGCGCGTATGCGCGCGTCGTCCCCAGGCTGATCGACGACCGCGTGCAGGTAGGCCGAGAGCCCTGCTCCCTGGGCCAGACCCGGCCCAGAACCCGAGAACCGTGCCGGCGCGAGCACCTCTGCTCCGACCCAGCGCGCGGGCTGGCCCAGGTGTCGGGCGAGGGCCTCGTGGATCATCCGGGTCGCCGCGATCTTGGCCTCGAGGCTGTAGCCCGCGACGTGGGGCGAGGCCAGGCGCAGGCGCGGGTCGCCGAGACGAGCCGCGCTCGGGCTCGGCTCCCGCTCCCACACATCGAGGATCATGGCGTCGATGTCCGGCCGATCCAGGGCCCGATCTCGGACCACCGGCCCGCGACTGGTGTTGAGGATCAGCTTGGGCCCCGCCGGCGCCGGGGAGTCGAGATCGAGCAGGCCGTAGGTCGGGTCCGGGCCCGCGCGGGTCAGCGGCACGTGGAAGCTGACGATCGGGCAGCGGGCCCACAGGGTGTCGAGGTCGAGCAGCGGCTCTCGCTGCGGCCCTGCGCTCACCCCCACCCCCACCCCATCCCCATCCCGAGCCCCGTCCCGAGCCCCATCCCGGGCCAAGGCCGGATCGCAGGCCCAAACCTCGAACCCCAGGCGCCGCAGCAGGGCACACACCTGTCGACCGACATTGCCGAAGCCGACCACACCCACGGGCCCCGAAGCCCACACACCTCGCTCATCCCCACGCTCGCGCACCTGGGTAAGAAGCGCGACGGCGACCCACTCGGCGACCGCCCGCGCGTTGCAACCCGCGGCGCTCGCGACCTCGACCCCGCGCGCGCGCAGGACCCCGAGCTCGAGGTGATCCATGCCGGCCGTCGCCGTGCCCACAAAGCGCAGGCCGGGCGCCGCGTCCAAGAGCGCCGCATCGACCCGGGTCACGCTGCGCACGATCAGCGCAGAGGCGCCCACAGCCCGCAGCCGTGGACCATCGATCTCCCGACTGGGCAGGCGCAACACTCCGGCCTCGAAGCCCGCGAACGCAGCCTCGCCAAAGGCCACGGCATCATCGACGACGATCACCTCACAGGCTTATAACGTGGTGTGCTCAGCAAATTCGAGCTTCGCCCCTTCGCCTTCGAGGGCAGGTCCCGCGGCGTCTACCGCTACGGCGAGGGACCGGGCGTGCTCGTGATCTCCGAGATCCCCGGGATCACCCCCAAGGTCAGCGAGTTCGCGCTGCGGGTGGCCGAGCGCGGCTTCCAGGTCTGGATGCCCCATCTGTTTGGAGTCCCGGGCAAGCCCCCATCGACTCTCTATGCGATCAAGAGCATCGCCCAGACCTGCATCTCGCGCGAGTTCAACCTGCTCGCCACGCGCCGGCGCTCGCTCGTGACCCAGTGGCTGCGGGCGCTCGCCCGAGCCCTGCACGCCGAGCGCCCCGACGACCCGGGCGTGGGCGCGGTCGGCATGTGCCTGACCGGCAACTTCGCCCTCTCGCTCATGCTCGACCCCTGCATGCAGGCGCCCGTGTTGTCCCAGCCCTCGCTCCCCGTCGCGCTCGGCGAGCGGCGACGCCGGGCCGTCCACCTCGACCCGGGCGAACTCGAGACCATCGCCGCGCGCAGCCGCGACGAGGACATCCCGGTGCTCGCCCTGCGCTTCACCCATGATCGAATGTGTCCCAAGGCCCGCTTCGATCGGCTGCGAGAGGCCTTTGGGGACCGCTTCGAGGGCATCGAGATCGACTCGGGGCCGGGCAACCCGCACGCCAACCCCCGGTTCGCCCACAGCGTGCTGACCGAACACCTCGTCGATGAGCGCGGCCATCCGACCCACGAGGCGCTCGAACGTGTGCTGGCTGTGTTCGAAGCGCGCCTGCGACCGAGCTCCGCCTGAACGACCTGCGGCAAAACCCCTCACATCGGGCAGCTCGCGTCCGGCGCCGCCAAAGGTAGATCTGAACCTGGCACCTGACACCTTCCTGCTACCCTTGGGCCATGGTTTCGAGACCGGTCACCTCCCTCAGCCGCCGTTTTCGCAGCCACATCTTGGCGACCCTCGGGCTGACCCCTCTGAGCCTCGCCCTCGCGTGCAGCCCCTCCCCCGGCTCCGACTCGAGCTCCGGCTCGGGCGGGGTGACCACCGACCCCTCCGGGAGCGCAGACGCAGAGGTCGGGGACGACGACGGCGACACGATCAACGATGAAGACGACGGTTCTGACGATGCGACCGCGACCGCGACCTCCACCTCGACGACCACCGACGACGACGGTTCCGACGACGGCGTAAAACTAGACCTTCCCGGCTCCGGCCTGTGCACCGCGAACTTCATCTCCTGGGAGGAGGCCGATTCTTTCGAGGGCTGCGCCCTGGAGCTCGGAGAATTTTGTGAACCGACCCCGGTTCTGGGCTGTGTGATCCCCGAACCTGGACAGGACTGCGCCGATCTCTGCGTCGACGGCGACTGCGTGGGCGACTGGTACAGCTGTACTCCAGACTCCCCGTGGGAGATGGATGGCACCTTCTGTGGGCCCTATGAGATCGATGGCGCCTGCTGTTCGGTGGGTCTCTCCGTCTTCTGTGGTGAGGGCCGGCCCTTCCTGGTCGACGGCCGGCTCCAGACCGCGCGCCTGATCGCCGGTGAAGCCCGAGCCCACGCCCCCGAGCTCAGCCCTGCGCTGCGCGATCGACTGGCCACCCGCTGGACCGAGATCGCCCTGGCCGAGCACGCCTCCATCGCCAGCTTCGCCCGGTTTACGGCCGAGCTGCTCGCGCTCGGAGCCCCGCCGGACCTGGTTCGGGAGAGCGCCCAGGCCGCGATCGACGAGCAGCGCCACGCCCATGAGGCCCGGCGCCTGGCCGAGCGCTGGACCGGGAGGACCCTGCGCTTTGGAGCGCTCACCGTCACCGGCTGCTATGGCCGGACCCCGAAGGGCAAGCATCACCGCGGCTGCCTGAGCCTCGCCGAGGCCACCGAGGCCGCCATCCTCGAGGGTTGCATCGGCGAGACCCTGTCCGCCCTCGAACTCGCCGCCCTGGCCGAGGGGGTCGACGATCCACACCTGGCCGCGACCTTGAGCAGGATCGCCGACGACGAGCTGCGCCACGCCACCTTGGCCTGGCGCTTCGTTCAGTGGGCCCTCGAGCGCGACCCCAATCTGCGCGAGCGAGCCGCGGCCGCGTTCGCCTCCACACCCACACCCCAGCTCGAAGACCAGCTGTTCGCCGACGACCCGGATACGGCCCGCGCGCTGCGGCGTCATGGATGGCAGTCCCTCGCCGAGCGCCAGCGCTGCTGGACCGAGGGCCGGCGCAACCTCATCACGCCCTGCGCTGAAGCCCTCTTGGGCTGACCCGACGACCTGGCCGGGCTCGCCAAGTCAGAGGCGGCTCGTCAGAAGCGCCCGCTGATCCCCGGTCCGACGCTCCCATACACGGCCGGCGCGACGTAGCGCGCCGCGGGTTCCCGCGAGGCGAAGCTCGGCCGGAGCAGCGAAGTCCCGACCCCGGCCCGGAGCTCGAGGCTCAGGCGCGGCCGCACCCACCAGGCCACCGCCGCGTGGAGCTCGGCCCCGAGCCAGGGTCGAACCACCCGCTGGGGCTCGTTCACCCCGATACCGCGCGCGTGCATGGCCCCCGCGAACACGCTCCCGCAGACCGGAAACTCGAGCGCCCGCCATGCCGGCAGCGCGCAGACCTCGACCCCGCCGGCCCACGCCACGAGGTTCGCCCCGCCGATCCCCGTGGGATCTCGAAACCGACCAGCGACGACCGTGGCGAGGAGCTGGGACCGGAGCCAAGGGCGGGTCAGGCCCAGCCTCGCCCGCGCTCCGAAGCCCCCGAGCGGCGCGGTGGCGTCGGCGGGAAACAGGCCGGGCGCATACTGGAAGTCGACCCCAGCCAGGCCCCCAAACCCGGCCCGCCCGCGCCAGGGAGCCCTGCGCTGCTCGGCCCGAGGCTGTTCGGGTCCCGCCTCTCCCGGGCGCTCGACCTCACGCGTCCTCCCTCGTCCGTCGAGCTTCAGCGTGGTCTCTGCCTGCTCCTCCCGCTCGGATTCTCTCTCTCCCCACTCTTCCCGCTCTTCCCGCTCCTCCCTGGTCCGGGTCAGTCGCCCCCGCTCCGTTGTCCTCTCCCCCTGCTCCCCCTCGGCCTCGACTTGCTCCTCTTCCCCAGTTTCGGTCTCCGCCGGTCCCTCCTGCCTGAACCCGATCTGCGACGGGGAGCTGCGCGCGAACAGGTCCTCCGCAAAGGGATCGAGGGCGATCGCCCCAAGCAGCGCCAGCGAGCGCAGGGCCGCCCCGCAGTCGTGGTCCTGGGTATTCACGGCCCCCGAATCGTCGCCAAAGCGCAGCCGGGCCTCGTAGCGACCCGCTCGTTTGTCGACCCGAACCGAGACCCCCTCCCCAGACGGCCCCACCGAGAGCCCCTCGAGCTCCCGGGCGAAGCTCTCCGCGCTCGGGCACTCGGGTGGGACCTCGTAGGGACCCAGACTCACGATCGCCGTCAGCACTGCCACGAACAGCGCGCTCACTCGCCACCGAAGCCCGTCTTGTGGCAGCCGCAGCCACAGATGTTCTCGAACCCGGTCCACCCCTGGTCCTGTGGGCAGTCGATGGCCGGGGCCAGGTCGAGGATGCACGCCTCCGGGTCCTGGGAGGCCCACATGTAGTCCGGGTCCCCCTCCTCCGGGCAGCTGAAACACAGGCCGCTGGCACCCGCGAAGAACTGGGCGCTGACCTCCGCCTCGGGCGTCACCTTGGCCCACAGCTGGAGCTCGTCGAGTTCCCCCTCGAGGCCCCAGGCACCCGTCTCGGCGAACCCACCGATCCGCAGGGGCGCGCTCGTGCCCACGTCGATCCCGGCGGCGAAGGGCTGGGGCGCCGACCACTGGTCGTCCACGGCGAAGCGGATCTCCCCGAGCGGGCGGTCGACGACCACGACCACGAATCGCCACGCGCCGGGGTCGAGGAACAGCCCGTCCGCGGTCGCCACGACCGTGCTCGGGCCATCGGACATGTGAAAACTCAGCAGGCCCGCGGACCAGCTCAAGATCCAGCCCCGATCGAGGAGCGCCGGGTCCGGCACCCCGAGGTCGAGCGTGGCCTTGTTCACGAGCACCGCGTCGTCTTCGTCTGGATCCACCCGGACCCACATCGACACCGAGAAGCTGTTGACCGTCGGGTTGAGGATGCTCGAGGTTCCGACCCTGACCACGGCGCTGCCCGAGAACTGGGCTCCATCACCGACCCACCCCGCGCTCGGGGTGGTCCCCTCGTCGAGGCCGTGGCCCGCCGACGAGGACGGCGCGTGGTCGGGGTAGTAGCCCGCGATGAGCTCGTCGTAGCGGTGCCAGAGATGAAGACCGGTAAACGGCGGCACACAGGGCAGGGCCATCTCTCCCGTATCCGAGTCCCCGCCGTCCGAGTCCCCGCCGTCCGAGTCCCCACCGTTGTCCGTACCCCCACCGTCGTCCGCACCCGCGCCGTCGGTCCCGTCCGTACCCGCGCCGTCGGTCCCGTCCGTACCCGCGCCGTCGTCCGTACCCCCGCTGTCCGCCCCATCCGTACCCACGTCGTCGGTCCCGCTGTCGGTCCCATCGCCCACCGAGTCCATCCCGTCGACCCCACCCGAGCCCGTCTCGGCCGTCGTCCCAGCGCTCGCGCCGACGCTCTCCGAATCCCCCGCCCCCGCGACGTCGACGTAGGTCGTGTCCAGGATGCAACCCTCGAGCAGACCGACGACAGCGACAGCGACCATCCACACCCGAGTCCCGCTCACAGCTCCCAACACAGCCCCACCAATCGATCGGAGATCGGCTCGCTCGGGTGTGCAGCCCGAAAGCGATCCGCGGCCGTCCGCGCGCCGTCCCGATCGTCGAGTTGACACAGCGCCCCCACCTCGATGGCGATCGCCAGCGCCGGGACCCGCCGGCCGAGCTCCGCCTGGGTGAGTTGGGCGAGGGCCGCCTCGGGTCGCCCGGCGATCAGTGAGCGCCGGGCCGCCCTGAGCGCGCCCAGGTCCTCGGTCGGATCGTCCTGTGAAGCGCTCGGGCGACCCGCCTGCACCGACCCCCTGGACGCCCGGGTTTCGGCTCGACCCGCCTGCACGACGATCGCCGGACCCGTCGAATCCAGCTCGCCCGGTCGCTCTGCCTCGACCTCGTCGGCTGCCCCTGGAACCCCCGGAACCCACTGGCCACCCGGAACCCTGCGCCCCCGAGCCCGCATCGCTCCAGCCTGTTCCACGCTCGGTGCTCGAGCCTCGCCCTCGCCCTCGTTGGGAGACGACAAGACCGAACCCAGGGCCACCGCCCCGACCATCAACAGACCCCCAGCGAAGACCGCCAGTTTCCCACCCAGGGCGCTCAGCAGACCAACTCCCGCCCCGCTCCCCGCACCCACGCCGACCATGCCGTGGGCGCCCAGACCGGTGACCAGCAGCGGCCAACCGCGACGCTGGGCGTCCGCAGGGGGCTCGAGCCCCCGCCTGCATCTGCGCAGGGCTCCCGGCCCCCCCACCGAAGCCAAGCTCGCGCTGTGGGCCTCACTCGCAAAGTAGGTCTCGAACTCGCGCCGAGCACAGCGCAGCCAGACCTTCGCCGTGTTCGAGTTGAGCTCGAGGGCCCGGGCCGCCTCCCGGCCCGACATCCCCTCGCACTCGACGAGCACAAACAGCTCCCGCCGCGCCGCCTCCAGAGTCCCCAAAAAATCGCAGAGCAGCCGGGCGGCGAGCAACTCTGTGGCCCCCTCCGGCTGGGAGTGTAGATCTCGATGGAGCGCGCCAAAGGCCGCATAGCGCTCTCGCCGTCTCCGCTCCCCACGGGCGAAATTACGCGCGACATTGCGCAGGAGACCGAACAGCCAGGTGCTCTCCCGGCAGCGACCATCGTAGTCCTCGAACTTGCGATAGGCGATCAGGAAGGTCTCCTGCAAGACGTCTGCGACGTGGGCCTCGGCGACCCCGAGGCGCAGGGCACAGCGCCACAAAAACGCGTGGTGGTCCCGATACAGCGCCTCGAAGGCGGCCGTATCTGGGGCGCTGCGCCCCCTGCCCGCGGCCCGCCCCGATCTACTGGGCCCCGCGCTCGCTTCCATCATTGCGCTCACAACTATGGAGTCACCCCAAGGCGCGGCTCGATCATGAACCATGGTGAGCTTCGAGGCGAATATTTGTTGCGATTGTAAAGATACAAAATATTCCCACCTCAGAGGCGAAGACCCCGACCGAGAACACTTCCTGTCTCCCATAACAGGCCGTTCCAGGGGACAGATCGAGATTTTTTCTCCCCCCCCTTCTCATCGACTTTCTATTGCATGCCGTCACCGGCCACCTTGATACACCCACACCCACAATTATTGTCGAATCTGTGCCAACCTTCCGACGGTTCACAGTCGACCACGGGAGTGTCCACTTGCGCGCAGGCTTGAGGGTCCGTCGAGGAATAATTGATCACACTACTCGCGGGTGGACAACTCTTACACTTGCCGTCGGGACCCGCGCTGTACAGCGCCCCGATCTCGGCGACGGTCAGTGTACGCTTGAAGATCTCGAACTCATCGAGGCGGCCATCGAGGGTCCAGGTGAACGCCAAGGTCCCCCGGTCGCCGATCAGAAGGTCCGCGCTGGTACTGATCGAGCCTGGGTCGGGCAGCGGGAACATCCCGTTGTCCACCCCGTTGACGAAGGTCTGGGCCATCTCTTGGTCCCGGTCTACATTGATAGCGACGAAATTCCACTGCCCGGGCACGATCAGCCCCGGCCCATTGGTGAACGCGATCGACGAGTTCCCATTGTTGGCCAGCGTCACGTTCAAGAACGCGCCGTCCCAGGTGATCTGGAGGCCCTGCAGCATCGTCCAGTGCGACCCGCCCTGGGTGCCCTTACTCAAGATCACCGCCTGCTGCTCTCCGACCGCCGGGTAGATCCAAAAATCAACCGCAAAACTGTGCTCGCCGAAATCCAGCACCGGATCATCTGGGACCCGGATGCCGGATGTCGCCCCGTTGAAGCCCAGCGCAAGCGCGACCTGGCCGGCGAGCCCCGGTGTCACATTGACGTGCACACCGTGGGCCGCCCCTGCACCAAAACTGTGGTCGAGGGCCGTCGGGCCACTGGTCTCATCGTAGCTGTGCCACAACACCATGCCCGCGGGCGGCGTCACGCAAGCTCCCACCTGGGCAGAGGCCCGGAGCATGTCCGCCTCCAGGCTGAGCTCATCTTCATCCACGGTCTCCGTGCACGCGCAGACCGTGGCCACGACCGCGAACGCCAACCCGAACAAGGTCGCTACCATCGGCTGCGAGCGACGCCTCGAGCGGCGTCTGGACCTGGACCTGAATCGCTGTAATTCGTTCATGCACCTGGATGTCCGCCCGAGCGGGATCGGGCGCGATGATCAACGAATTGTTCCTGCGCAAGTGGGAATCCCGCACAAGCGGGACTCCCACGCAGGGTCCCTCCGCTACTGTTGGCCGCCGCCGGAGACCTGGATGCAACCACAGCCACAGTGGTTGTCGAAGGACTGCCACCCCATAGACGGGCTACACAAGACGGCGGGGATATCCCCGCCCGCGCAGGCCTCCGGGTCCGTCGAGGCGTAGTTCACCGTCTCGCTCTCGGGCGGGCAGGTCTTGCACTTCCCGTTCGGTCCCGCGATGTAGAGGGCCGCGACCTCGGCGACCGTGAGCACACGACCAAAGAGCTCGAGCTCATCCAGGCTCCCGTCGAAGCTCCAGTCCGTCGCGTGGATACCGTTGTCCCCGATCACGAGGTCCGCGCTTGTAGTGATCGAGCCTGGGTTGGGCATCGAGAGCAGCCCATTGTCTACCCCGTTGATCCACAGCTGGGCCGTCTCGGCGACCCGGTCGACGTTGATCGCAACGAAGTTCCACTGACCCGGGGTGATCGAGTTGACCCCACCGATCTGGCGAATTGTGGAAGCCCCCGCGCTGGCCAGAGTCACGAACACCGCGGTTCCGTTCCAGCTGATCTGAAAGCCCTCATCCAACTGACCGGCTCCAGAGGGCAGCGCGCTCTGAATCCCCTTGCGCAGGAGCATCGCCCGCTGCTCCCCCACGTTGGGGCGGATCCAAAAATCGACCGCGAAGCTGCTCTGATCCAGATCGAGGACCGGCTCATCGGGGACGATCACCGCGGACGTGCTGCCGTTGAACTCGAGCGCGCTGGCGACCTCGCCCGCGACCCCTGGGGTCACGGCGACGTGGGTCCCGTGGGCGGCCCCCGGTGCGAAGCTGTAGTCGAAGGCCGTGGGCCCCGTCGACTCGTCGTAGCTGTGCCAAAGACGCATCCCCGAGGGCGGCGTGATGCAGGTGCCACCCTTTGGTTTTGCCCGGAACGCATCGTCTTCGAGACCGAGCTCGTCCTCGACCTCGTCGAACTCGTCGATGCACGCGCAGAGGCTGGTGACCGTGATGAAGGTCGCCGCCAACGCAGCGGCGAACAGGGGGCGGCGACCTGACAAGAGCTTGTGTTTCATGACCCTGCATGTCCGCCGCCTCCGGAGTGGATGCGGATAGGCGCATCTAAATTCCTAACTTCCCTGAGCGCTCTCGACCAAAACCCCGACCTCTTGGATTGCCCGTGCGCGCGCCTCCAACTCCACATCTGGGGTCCAGGGGACCCGAGCCTCGTCCTCGATTCGATGCAGCGCGTCCGCCAGGGTCAACTTGGCTCGACGCAGGCGGCTGCGCGCAGTGTTCTCGGACACACCCAGGACCTGGGCGAGCTGGCGCCCCGAGAGCTCCTCCCAATAGTAGAGCTCGAGGATCTCCTGCTGCCCGAGCGGGATCTGGCGCAGCGCATCCACGAGCCGCCGGTGGGCTTCGTCTCTAGCCAGCGCCGTCGACGGGCCCGCGCCCAGGTCCGCGAGCGAGAGCTGATCGATGTCCTCCGCCCGACGCTTGTTCCGGGCCTCCCAGTGCCTGTAGAGCAGGTTGCGAGCGATTCTCAGCAGGTAGACCTTGAAGGGGGCCCGCCCCTCGTAGCGATCTCGACCGCTCGTGCAAGCCTCGAAGGTCTGTTGGACCAGATCTTCGACCTCGCCGCTGGTCTTGTTGAGAAAGAAGCGCTGGACGGTCTTGAAGTGACGCGAAAATAGCTGATTGCCAGCCTGAGCATCACCTCTTCGCCAGGCATCCAAAAGCTCCTCGTCTGAGCGCATTGAGACACGGTATCATCATCGGGCTTCAAAGTCGGTGATCAACTGATGATCAAGACCGGTCGTCAAACCGGTCGTCGAAACCGATGATCAAACCGATGGTCAAACTGACGATCAAAAAATTGAATTGATCATCCCGCTGAGCGGACACAACAAATGTGGGTCGTCTACCCATACCCAACCCCGTGGCCGACAACACCCACAACACCCCCTCCTTCGAGATTCCCGAGCCGGAGTCGACGCTGGACACTGGCATGGAGGGCCGCATAGCGAGGCGCATCTTTGGTGACACGGGGGCCAGAGAGGCCTCCACGATCAAACAGGTCGCCCACTACGAGATCCTGCGCCGGGTCGGCGCGGGGGGGATGGGGGTGGTCTACGCCGCCCGCGACCCTCGCCTCGGCCGAGTCGTGGCACTCAAGCTGGTCCGCCGGCGCGCGATGTCGAGCGCCGCCCACCAGCGCCTCGTCGCCGAGGCCAAGACCCTCGCCAAGCTCTCCCACCCCAACGTGGTCGGGGTATTCGAGGTCGGGGAGGAAGGTGGCGACGTCTACATTGCGATGGAGTTTGTGGATGGTCAGACCCTCCAACACTGGCAGACCCAGCCCGAGCGCCGCCGCGGGGAGCTCCTGGACGCCTACCGACAAGCCGGCGCAGGGCTGGCCGCTGCCCACGCGCAGGGGGTCGTCCACCGCGACTTCAAGCCGACCAATGTGCTCGTGGGCACAGACAGACGGGTTAGGGTCGTCGACTTTGGGCTCGCCATCGATCCCTCGCTGGAGCCCGGCGACACCGTCTCTTCCCAGGGAGACCACGAACCCACAAACGCCACCCCGCCTGCCGCGACCCGGGTCGCGGGGAGCCCCGGCTATATCGCCCCCGAGCTCATCGCGGGGTCCCCCGCGGACGCCCGCAGCGACCAATTCTCGTTTTGTGTGTCGCTGTGGGAGGCGCTCGCGGGGACGCGACCTTTTCAGCCCAGACAGCTGGCCGAGGCCGGCGGGGCCGACCTGCCCAGCCTGCCCACACCCGCCGGATCCGTGTCCCCAGCGTGGCTGCGCCGCGCCCTCCTGCGCGGCCTCGAGCTCGATCCTTCCAAGCGCTGGCCGACACTCGAAGATCTGCTCCAGACCCTCGACCGCCGGCCCCGGCGTCAGTGGTTCATGGCCCTCGGCCTGCTCGTGGGCGGCTCCCTCGTCGGCGCCCTGACGGGCATCGTGGCCATGGACGGCGGGCCCGCTAGCTGCGGCGATCCGAGCGCGGGCTTCGACGAGGTCTGGAGCGAGGCCCACACCCTCGACATCGCCAGGCGCGCCCAGTCCCTGGCGCCCACCTGGGGCGCCGGTGTCGGCCGACGCTTGAGCGCGGCGCGGGCCAGCCAGCGCGCGGCTTGGCGCCACGCCTCGCTTCAAGCCTGCCGAGCCGTGGCAAACGACGAGGGTGCCGACGGGGCCACCGCCGCAGAGCTCCGCAGCTCGTCACTCGCCGCCGAGGCCTGCCTCGGGCACCACCTGCGCCGGGTCGCCACCCTGCTCACACACCTCGATGAGGGAGACATCGCCAGCTTCAAGCGCCTGGACCACCTGCTCGCGGTGCTCGGCGATCCCCTCGACTGCCTGGAGGTCCAGCCGGGGCGGGCCCCTCCCGGGTGGTTCACCGGCGACGCTCGGGTGCTCGAGCAACGCCTCGACGACGCCCAGATGCACCTCGCCGAGGGTCACTACGCAGAGGCGAGGACGCTCTCGAGGGTGCTCATCGACGAGGCCGAAGCGCTCGAGTTCAGCCCGATGATCAGCGCCGCCCTGGCCTTGGACGGCCGCGTCGCACAGGCCCTGCTCCAGGGCCCCGACGCCGAGCGCAGCCTTCGTCGCGCCTACCTCGAGGCCCTCTCGAGTCACGACGACGCCCTGCTCTTCGACCTGCGCAGCCGACTGGCCGAGGTCCACATCGACCTGCTCGGGGATCCCGAGACCGGACAGCGCTGGCGCGACCGCGCCGAGGCCAGCTTCGCCGCCCTCTCCCCAGACCGGCGCTCCCAGGTCTACGCCCTCGACGCTGACATCGCCTTCGCCCGCGGCGACTACGGTCAGGCCGAGGCGGCCCTCGAGCGCAGCATCGAGACCGCCCTCGACCCGCTCACCGTCGAACGCCGCGAGCATCGCTTGGCCACCGCCATCGCGGAGCGAGGCGAGCACCGCCGGGCCCTCCGACTCTACGAGCGCCTGCTCGAGAGCCGACGTCTGCGGCTCGGTGAGCACCATCCGGACGTCGTCCGCGTCGAGTTCAACATCAGCCTCACCCTCCTCGACCTCGCCCAGGTCGAGGACACACCCGCCGAGCTCGCACAAGAACTGCTCGAGCGCGCCCGGGACCTTCTCGAGCCCAGACTCGCCGACCTCGAGGCCCTGCTCGGGCCGGACTCGCTCGGGCTCGCCGCGCACCGGACCGCCCTCAGCCAGGTCTACAGCCTGCTCGGCCAACCCGGGAGGGCGCTGATCTTCGCCGCCGCCGCAGCGCGAGTCCACGATCCCGCCCCCGGCCCGAACGCGACCCACGCCAACGCCCTGCGCGACGCCTCGTGGCTCAGCTTTCAGCAGTGGAACCTGCACGACTCGTTCTTGTTTGCCGAGCGCCTCGCCGGCCAACCTTCACACCTCGGCCCCGGCGAAGCGGAGAACCTGGCGCTCAACCTCGGCTGGATCGCCTGTCGGCTGGGCCGCTATCACGACGCCGCTCCGCTCTTCGAGCAGGCCTTGGGCTCGGACGACCCTGAGATCGTGCTCCAGGCCGAGGTTGGTCTGACCGAGATCCGCCTCAGACGCGGTGAGGTTCGCAGCGCGCTCGCGGATCTCGAGGTGCTGCGTAGAGACCCGCGCCTGCACGAGGCCACGAACCCGGCGACGGCTGGGGAGATCGACGCCCTGAGCGCGCGGGCGCGGCGGGCCTTGGATCCTGCGGACCCCCAGGCGGCGGTGCTCGAGCGACGGTCTCGGGTGTTGCTGAAGGAGGCGGGTATGTCTCTATCTGGATATGAAATTGCGAGCATGATGATTGAGTTATAGCAATATAGCCGAACTGAGGACAATGCCCATCCAATCACGTACCCACAAATACAGCGTACACCTCCTTATCATCCTACTTTCTAGCTGCGCACCGATTCGCGCCCCCCAGCTCGGACAAGAGATCGGGATCGAAACGATAGCAGGGCCGTCGCGTCCCCTCTCCTCCAGGGAGGAACAGACACCGCCCCGAGATTCCCCCTGCCCGCCTGACAGTCTCCTTTCTCCACATGTTCAACTATTCATGCCTGGCCAATACCATGGGTCTGACGGTGACAAGTTCACGGCCAACGCCTCGCTATTCAAGAGCCTCATGCGCCAGAGCAAGCCGAAATGCCACTGGTTCTGGAGAGAGTTCAACAATGAGTACATTTCTCCGAGACGTTCAAATTCCACATGCTCTGGAACGATCGTGACCGTCGGCCCGCAGCCGATGGTGTTGACTGCCGCGCACTGCATCAAAAGCAGTCACGAGTACCTCGTGGTCTTCAACAGGTTTTCAGGCCAGGACAAAGTCGATTCCAACACAGGTGAAATCACGTTTCAAAATTCTCACACCGCCATTGCCACCCCCCACGCCTCTCTCTCTCGACAAAGCAATACCGAGGACTGGGCATTGCTCGATCTCTCATTTAGGCCCTCATTTGATCTAACAACTATCCAGGCGGCGGCCGTCTCCAGTGACAAGATAGAGAAGGGCACAGAACTACAGTTGGTCTCCCATGCCGCTGGCCTCCCCCTCACGATAACGGACTTCAGCACGGTTAAGAAGGTCGGCAATAATGACAAGCTTCCGATCTCCATAGTCATCGCGCCCGGAAGCTCTGGAGGAGGACTCTTCAACACCAAGGGAGAACTGATGGGTGTACTGTCCGGCCATGTGCTAACAGGAAACCACTCCAGAGCTGAGAAATGCTTTAAATTCCCACGTTCAAGTAAGCCTCCTGAATTCACACCGATATCAAGAATCACACCTCTCGTCGAAGGACAAGCCGCAGTCGACCTTAGACTTCACGATCAGAAAGACAACCGATGTCAGTCAATACCAACATCAGCTACATCATTCACTTCGAACCCGGCGCCAACCACACACCAATCGAGGGGACCGGCCCTCGAATCGACGGAATTCTATTCACCGACTCGAACGCGAACATCCTATGGAACGATCCGACCAACAACACCATAAAGAACGTCTGGTATATCGAATTTACATACAACAGAGACGCGATGGACGACATCGTTATCCGCATGCTGTGTACCACCACGACCTGCATATCGGGCCTCGAGTACTTCAATGAAACACTTCACCCCGACGCAAAGCAGGGCGGGATGAAGTGGAAAAATGACGGAACGAACCTCTCCATCACGATTCATCCCCCAGACTACCCCAGCGACCTTCCTCCAAGCTGCGAGGACTACCCATGGGTAACCTGGCACGACACTACCGGGGCCCCGCCCAAGCGGCTCCTCGTCAGGATTAAGAGGCAGAAGGACCCGACTGCCAGCTGCCTCTGGAGTCCACCTCAATACTAGCACCATTTCCCCTCAGTCAAGATTGACTGAGGGGAAACTACTATTTATGGTAATATCTCAATGGGGTTCCCAACTACGACGGCCCTTCGCTCGGAGACTGATGACCTGTCCCGTTGGCACCACTTCGACTGTCGGGTAACCGAAGATCCAAGGCCCAGCCTCGTTGGCGGTTAGAGCGCCCGGGATCCGATACTCTACCCGCGGTGACGAAATTTCCCAGGCCCACCAAGTCGAGCCCCATCCCAGTTTTCCCCGGCGTCGTCGCTGGTGCCATCCTCGCGGCCATCACCATCCTCGCCGCCCCCTCACCCGCAGACGCCAGCGTAGCCCGTCCAGCTCCCCTCCCCGACGAGGCCGGCTGCGACCACTACCGAGGCAAGACCCTCGGCGCCAACGATCCCACCCAGCGCTTCGAGCTCTTGGTCTGCGCGGGCCCTCGCGGGGTGACTGCGAAGGTCCAGACCTCCAGCCTCGTCAGCGGTTGGAGCGTGCGCGCGAGCGAGGGCAGCTGGGACCCGTCAGGGCAGACCCTGACGCTGCACGACACCCACTTCGTGGAGTCCCACCCCGAGCCGGACTGGTACTTTTGCCTGATCGACGACATGGTGCTCACGAAGAGCCCAAAGGGCCTCCGCGGAGCCTACGAGGCCAGCGCCTGTGAAGACTCGGCCGAGCTCGAGCTCGCGCTCCTCAGCCCGGGGCAGTGGAAGCTCCAGCCAGAGTCGGAGGCCGCGCCGGGCGTCCCTCCGCGCGATTCGGGCACGACCCAAGACGCTCCGGAGCCCCCAGTGAATGCGAAGCGCATCGAGAACGTGAAGCGCGTCGGCCACCCCGAGCCGGCGACATCCCTGCCCAAGGATGGCTGCACCTGTTCGACCCGCGAGACGGCTCCCAGCCCGGCCCCCGCTTGTCTGCTGCTCTCGGGCCTCGCCGCACTCCATCGGCGTCGGCGTCCCCCAAGTCCGATGACTCCGGACCCGGGAGACCAGTCGAGCCCAAAAGCGCGAGCGCTGCCTCAGCCCGGCCCCGGACCCAACCCGTAGCCGCCCGCGACCGAGACCAACACCCCATCCGCGACCAGCTTGCGCAGGTGCGCCTCGAGGGCCATGGCCGCGAACGGCCACAGCACCTCGGGGGTGTCGGCGTAGGCCGAGGCCAAGATCTGCTGAAACGCCCGCGCCCCGCCCTCGGCCACAGCCGAGCGGACCTTGGCCTCACGGTCCAGGCGATGTCGAATATAGCCGTCGAGCAGAGCCACCGGGTCCTCGATCACGGGCCCGTGGGCAGCGACGAATCGCGGGCCTGGGCGAGCACTCCCGCGCCTGTCCACACCGGCGTCGGAGGCCCGATCGAGCAATGCATCACAATCCGCGTCGCCCGGGGTCGCCCGAAGCTCACCGGCGGGCCCCCGGCAGCGCGCGAGCATGCGGCGCAGCGAGTCGAGGTAGGCCGACATGTCGCCCCCGTCGCTCGCGTCGATCAAGATCGAGCCCTCCCCAGCGACCAGATCACCGACATGAGCGACGGCCGTGGCGTGCTCCCAGAACACGAGGTGCCCGGGCGCGTGCCCAGGCGTGAACAGGGCCTCGACGACCTGGCCCCCACCCAGGTCGCAGCGCCAGCCCTCGTCGATGCTCTCGACCTCGAAGTCGAGGCGCGCGGCGGTCTGGGCGTGGGCGTAGATCGGGACCCCCAAGCGATCCGCGAGCGCCCGGGCGTAGCCGATGTGATCGACGTGATGGTGGGTCAGAGCGAGGGCGTAGGGGCGCCTGCCCTCGGCCTGGAGTTCGTCCAAGAGCGCGTCGAGGCGAGCCTGCTCCCGGGCGTGGGGGGTGGCCGGCTCGACCACCAAGAGGCGATCGGTGCCGAGGACCAAGGTGTTGGTCGCGGTCGCCGGCGGCAGCGTGGGGGTCTCGAGGTTGAGGCACCAGGCCCCGGGTGCGAGCTGCATCGCGGCGAGCTTAGCAGCCCACGACAGGGTCGTAAGGTTCGCTCAGGCGGCCGCGAACGAGCGCTTGTCCCGGCGTCGGCGAAAGCGCAGGCGGCAGGGGTGGCGCGGACCGACCAGGAGGCGCGAGTAGTCGGGCTCGTAGATGTCGCCGGGCACGGTCTCGAACTCGAAGTTGCGCAGGAGGTGGCTCCACAGCGCGCGCAGCTGGAGCTGGGCGAAGACGATGCCCATGCAGCGGTGGCGCCCGGCCCCGAACGGGATCCAGCCCATGGGGTTCTTCTTGTCGGCGTTGGTGGGCGCCAAGAAGCGGGTCGGGTCGAAGACGGTGGGGTTGGGGAAGATATCTTCGATGTAGTGGGAGACGGCGGGCGAGGCGAAGACCATGCTGCCGTGGGGGATGTCGTAGCCCCCGAAGCTGAAGTCGTTGATGACCTTGCGCATCATGACGATGATCGGCGGGTACATGCGCAGGGTCTCTTTGACCGTGGCCTCGAGCTTGGGCATGGCGCGCAGGTCTTCGAGGGTCAGGTCGCTGCGGTCGCCGAGCAGGGCGTTTTGCTCGGCCAGCAGCTCTGCGGCCCAGGCCGGGTTCTGCGCGAGCAGGATGCCCATCCACGAGAAGGTGACGCCGCTGGTGTGGTGACCGGCGAACATGATCGTGAGCAGGAGGCCGGTGATCTCGTCTTCGCTGAGCTTGCGGCCGTCTTTGTAGCTCGCGTCCATGAGGCTCTGGAGCATGTCGTCGCCCTCGTAGCCCGATGTGCGCCGGTGCTCGACGATGTCCGTGATCAGCTCGACCATGCGCACCCGAGCCCGGTCCCGACGGCGGTGGGCCGGAATCGGTAGGTTCGGGGCCATGAACGCGAGCGGGCTCAGGGCCCCCTCCATGTCCTGGTAGAGCTTGGCGAACTCGCCCGAGAGCTGGTCGCGGAACTGCTTGCCCAGCAGGGAGCGGCTCGAGGTGTAGATGGTGAGCGAGTTGCCCACGTCGTACATGTCGACGGTGCCGTCGTCGTCCCAGGCCCCAAAGTAGTTCTCGGCCTCCTCGATGAAGCCCATGGCGTAGGAGCGCATCCGGGTCTCACGCAGAGCATCGTGAAAGAACCCCAGCTGCTCACGCATGATCGGCTGGGGCGCGTCGTAGGCCAGACCCTTGCCGAAGATCGGCGTCATCAGGCGGTAGGCCTCGGCCTGGCTGATGTCCTCGTCGCTCATGCGGAAGAACTTCTCCTGGGCCTTGACCCCGGTCATGATGATGCCGTCGGTGGCCGGCAGGGCGATCGTGCACAGATCCCCGTGCAGTTCGCGAGCTTTGGTCATCAGCGCGACCGGGTTCTTGTTGAAGGCCAGGCCGTGCCCCAACACGGGCAGACCGCCCTCGAGGCGGGGCGGCAGGTTCACGGTCCGCTCGGTGGTTTGCAAAGCGGCGGACTTCTCGAAGATCGTGCGGGGCTGGGACATGGCGGTCTCTCGGTTCTGGCTCGGCGCTCGGATCGGCTGGGCCACGGCTACGCTACCTGGGTCGGGGCAGGTGATGAAGCCGACTTCCTCCCCTCGCAGCCCCACGACGCGCCAGCTGTGTCGAGGATCACGGGGCCCGGTCACGGCGACGCGAGAGGCGAGCAAAGTCACCGGCTGGGGGAGCCGCCGCAGTCCGCCGCTCGGCTCCCCCGACCCCGCGCGAGCCGACCCGAGGCCCGAAACAGCCCTCGGATTGACCGCCGCTCCCGCTGTGGCAGCCTGCCCGCGTGCTCCCCCGCGGCCTGATCGGTGTCGTTCACCTGCTCCCCCTGCCGGGCGACCCCGCCTCGCCGGCCGGGGCAGACTTCGGCCCCGCCTACGCCCTCGCCCGCAGCGACGCCGAGGCCCTCGTCCGCGGTGGGGTCGACGCCCTGATCGTCGAGAACTTCGGCTCTGCGCCCTTCGTCAAAGGCGACGCCGCCAACCGGATCCCGCCGCACCAGGCCGCCGCCTTGGCGCTGGTATGCCGGGCCTGCAGCGAGCTCGGCGTGCCCGTGGGTGTGAACTGCCTGCGCAACGACGCCCACACGGCGCTCGGCATCGCGGCGGCCTGCGGCATCGACTTCATCCGTGTCAACGTCCACAGCGGGGCCTACCTGACCGACCAGGGCGTGATCGAGGGTGAGGCCGCGGCCAGCCTCCGCTACCGCCGAGAGCTCGGCGCGGACCAAAGCGTGGCCATCGCCGCCGATGTGCTGGTCAAACACGCGACCCCGCTCGCGCCTCTGGACCCGGCGAGCGCGACCCACGACTGCCTCGACCGGGGCCTGGCGGACGCGGTGATCGTGACGGGTACGGGGACCGGACAACCCGTCGACCGCGCGCTCCTCGAGCAGGTCCGGGGGGCGGCCGGTGCCAAGCCCGTGTGGATCGGATCCGGGCTCTGCCCGGACAACGCGGGCCAGCTCCTGCCCCTGGCCGACGCCGCCGTGGTCGGCAGCTGGCTCAAGCGCGACGGCCTGGTCCGCAACCCCGTCGATCCGCAGCGGGTCGAGTCCCTGGTCGCAGCCTGCCGCGGCCTGTTTGCGGACTGACCCCAGCTGTGTCCTGTTGCGGGGAGGCCCGGACCCCCCGTAGGGTTCCAGGATGCAAGCTCCTCGCACGCTCGTCTTGGCGACAGCTCTCGGCTTCTCGGCTGTCACCTCGGGTTGTTTCGAGGACCCGTCGTCGACCACCGACACCGACAGCGATACGGCCGACACGGACACGGACATCGATACGGATACAGAGATCGACACAGGCTCGGGCTCCGACTCGGACTCCGGCTCCGAGGGATGCCCAGCCGACGAGCACATCTGCGTCGAGTCCGTCGAGGGCTGGGCGGGGCCCTCGTTGCGCTACGAAGGCCCCGCCACGACACCCGCGCCCGCCTGCCCCGGCGCGCTTCAGATTGGTTTCGAGGGCGCCTCTGCGCTCGAGATTCCCCCCGCCGATTGCGGCTGTGCCTGCGACCCACCGGCGGACGTGGGCTGCGGCGGCGTGCGCCTCGAGTATCACGGACCGGACGCAGCCTGTGGCGATCCCGCTCAGCTGATGTTCCCCTCGGACATGTGCCTCGACTTCGGCGGTGAGTTCTTCGCTACTCGGTACTGGACCTTGAACCTCGACGAGCTCGGCGTCACCGGCACCCCTTGCCAACCCAGCGGCGAACCCGACTTACCCGCACCCGAATACGAATCGCGGACATTGGTCTGTGCGGGCGCGACCGACCTCGGGGGCTGTACGTCGGGCTCGGTCTGCGTGCCCGAGCCCGACCTGCCGTTCCAGTCGGGGTACTGCGTCTGGCGTGAGGGCGACGTCCAGTGCCCGCTGAATTCGTCTTACTCACAGCGCAGCGTCGACTACACCGGCTTCGACGACGAGCGCGAATGCACCGCCTGTGGCTGCGGCAGCCTGGGTGGGGAGTGCAGCGATGTCCAGATCCAGCTCAAGTCCGAGCCGGATTGCGGGGGTCTCGACGGCGGCGTGGTGACCGAGGGCAGCTGCGTCTCGGCGACCCAAGCGGTGGACTCCGGGGTGTTCACCTATGCGGTGGATCCCAGCTGCCCCGTGACCGGCGGCGAGCTCGACGGTGAGGTCCTCGAGCTCCAACCGCACACGATCTGCTGCATCCCCTGAGCAACTCGCCCTGGCCGCGAACTCGCCCGGGCCGCGAACTCGCCCGGGCCGCGAACTCGCCCGGGCCGCGAACTCGCCCGGGGGAAGATCAGGGCTCCGTGCAGGTGCCGCCGGAGCAGGTGAAGCTGACGTTGTTGTGATACCAGCCGTAGGCCGGCCAGGGCGAGCCGCCGTCGTTGATGACCACGTCTTGGGGCAGGCCCGCGTAGTCCGTGTTCTCCTGTTGGATCCCGAAGCCGAGGTCCGAGCTCGTGACCGTCAGGCCACTGAGGCACTGGAAGCCGCAGTTGTCGACGAAGATCCCGCCACCCCCCTCGTACTCGCCGGTCCCGTTGGCGTGGTTGCGCTGGATGATCGTGTCCGTGATCTCGCAGACGCTGGGACTCGTGCACCCGTAGCTGAGCGCGAGCGCCCCACCGGTTCGGGCCTCGTTGTCGAGGAAGATCGAGTCGCTGATGTGGACCCGCCCATAGCTTGCGATGGCCCCGCCCTCGCCCGTGGCGACGTTGTCTTCGAACAGACACGACTCGATGTAGATGTCCGGGTTCTTGCCCCCGTTGTTGGAGCCGTCGACGTGCACGGCCGCCCCGTAGGCCGCGCTGTTGCCGTAGAACTCGCAGTCCCGGATCGTCAGCGTCTCCTGCTCACCGTAGGTGTCGTCCACGCTGATCGCTCCGCTGGACTGGATATTCCAGCCGCCGGGGACCACCGCGTTCGAGTTGGTGAAGGCCATGTTCTCGACCGTGGCCTCGGCGTTGCCGAGGTCGAAGTTGAAGCCACCCCCATCGATGATGGTCAGGTCCGGGCCCGCGCCCCGAAGCGTGACCTCGAAGGTGACGACGATGTTGTCGCTGTAGGACCCAGGACAGATCTCGATGGTCGAGCCGCTGCTCGCGGCGGCCAAGCCCGCGACGATGGACGGGAAGCGAGCGCTGTCGCCCCCGACCGTCACGATGATCGGGTTGGCGAGGTCGTCTTCGCAGTCGGCGACAAAGGGCGGAAGGTCACCGTCACCCCCGCTGTCGGTGTCGGTGTCGTCCTCTCCGCTCTCACCCTCGCCGCTCTCACTCTCGCCGCTCTCACTCTCGCCGCTCTCACTCTCGCCGCTCTCACTCTCGCCGCTC
>CAYVJQ010000003.1:79024-88941 GCA_964451725.1 uncultured Nannocystaceae bacterium
CTCCCGACTCCGTGTCGGCACCCATCGATTCGCCGACTTCGTCCTCCGTCTGCCCAGAGGTCTCGGATCCATCGTCGTTGCCGGTCTCGCCACACGCAGCGAGCGAGAGGAGACCAAAGCTGAAAACGAGCGGGCAAGAGTTGCGCATGCGCGGAAGCTAGCACGCACAATTCATCCGACCAGCGGTGCCCTCGAGCCTGCGCGTGAGCACAGAGCCAGTCGGGTCGACCTGCCAGTCGGGTCGTTCGCGCTGCTGCGGCGGGAGCCTACTTGCAGTGCTCGTCTTGGGGCGGGCAGACCACCCGCACGTGCAGATGGTCGGCGTGGTTGGGCTCGTGCCGAACCA
This sequence comes from uncultured Nannocystaceae bacterium, assembly GCA_964451725.1. GTDB lineage: Bacteria > Myxococcota_A > Polyangia > Nannocystales > Nannocystaceae > Plesiocystis. The sequence continues at coordinate 79,371 of CAYVJQ010000003.1, forward strand.
TGCCGTGCTTGGCGTAGCGCCCATCCGGGTACTGAAACACGTCTTGAAGCCTGCGCTTCGACCAACCGTCTCGGCGGGCCGCCGCGTAGAGCCAACCTTGCACTTGATAGTCCAGGAACACCTTCTCGACGCCGCCGGCCTCGCCCGCAGCGCGCACAAAAGTCTCGAGCAGAGCCCATGTCGCATCCGCGTGCAGAGTGTCTTTCGTGGCGACGACAAACTCCTCGGGGTACCCCTCCGGCACGCGCCGAAAATAGAACCCGATGTCGATGTCGCGCCCCGACTGGTGGGAGGCGTGGCCGGACAAAGAGCCCCCGTCCTCGTCCGAGAGGTCACCGATCGCCAGACGGTGCAGTTTGGGAAACTGGGCTCGCGCCGCGTCCACAGCGTTGAGGGTGTGGTCGATGAGGTGCGCGCTGGCGAAGGTCCGCTCCGTGCGTCGACGGTAGTAGTCGCCGCTACGTGGGAGCTGGGCCGGACGGTGGAGCCAGCCGTGACCGGGGCGGCCTCGGCTCTGTCCGTCGACCAAGCGGATGCTGCGCGGGGCCTTGCCGGACAGCAGCAGGGTCTGGCCGACCCGGATCAGGCTGCCCTCGATGTCGTTGAGTTCACGCAAGACCGCGACGCTGGTGTTCTCGCGCGCGGCGATCTTGCCGAGGCTGTCGCCGGCGACGACGAGGTAGCGGCGACTTCGATCGTCCCCCCGACGAGCGGACTTTCGGCGCGTCGACGTGGCTTTATTACACTTGGAGAGATCGAGGGTTCGGCCCACGACCAGGGCGTCATCCCCATCCATGCCGTTATGTCTGCGCAGGTCATCGACGCTGCAACCGCTGCCTTGGGCCAGGCCCCAGAGGGTATCCCCACGCTCGACCACGTGGGCGCGACTCGCCGCGCTCGCGTTCGCGCTGACACCCACGCTCAGAGCGCAGGCCGCCAGGGCCAATCGGATGTGGCGCTGCCAGTCCATCGACCCACCCTCCGCCCACTCGATCACAAACGCAATTTTTCGACGACCTCGGGGTCTACCCCGGGGTTCAAGCGCTCGAATCCGGAGTCGGCTCTGGAACTGGCGCCCGGGTCTTCTCAGCCCCAGCCTCGGCCTCCATCGCTCGAACGTAGTCCTCGAGGGTCACGGGCGGCTCATGCTCGAAGTGCTCGTCGCTGAGTTCGACCTGGTCGATACGGTCGAGGCGAAAATTTCGAAACCCGCCCCGCAGCTCACACCAGGCCCCCAGCGACCAGGTCGGCCCCCAAAAGTAGAGGCCCAGCGGACGGACGATCCGCTCGCTGGGCTGGCCTTGGGCGTCGCTATAGTAAAGGACGAGCTTGCGCCGCTCGTTGACGGCCCGACGGACTCGCCCGAGCACCGCCCGGGCGGCCCCGGACACACGAAAAGACAGGGAGAAGAGGGCCGTGTCCGCGATCATGCCGCGCTGTTTGGGCGGGAGCACGGCCTCGGTCTTGTCGAGCACGCTGCGCGCCGCCATGCGCAGATCGTCGTCTCCCCAGGTCTCGACCATGCGAGCCCCGAGCACGAGCGCCTGGATCTCTTCGACGTTGAACATCATCGGGGGGAGGTCGAAACCCTTGCTCAGGCGATAGCCGACTCCAGCCTCGCCCTCGATGGGCACACCGGATCCAACCAGGTCTTTGACGTCGCGGTAGATGGTCCGCTCGCTGACCTCGAGGCGCTCACCCAGCCACGCGGCGGTGACGAAGCGACGCCGACGAAGCAGCGAGACGATCTGGAAGAGTCGGTCGGCCCTGCGCACGCGAGCGGAGTGTACGACCGACCCGGTTCTGCCCGCGAGCCGCCCCGCGCTCAGCCGGTCGGCTGCATCGTCGGCGCCTCGGCGACATGAAAAAAGTCGAGCAGCAGGCCGTTGGGATCCGCGACCATGAAGCTGCGCCACCCCCAGGGTTTGACCGCGGGCTCGGAGACCGCCTCGACCCCCTTGGCGCACAGCGCCTTGAAGTGAGCGTCGGCGTCGGCCACCGGCACACTCACGATCACCCCTTTGCCCTCGAAGCGAGGGAGCCCCTCCCGGGACATGAAACACAGCTCAGGGCCCTCCTCGTCCGCGCTGCGCACTTGCAGGTAACCGTCCATGTCGTAGGTGGCGGTCCACCCCAAGGTCTCGACATAGAAGGCCTTGGTCTGCGCGAGCGCGTCGGTGACGAACATGGGGAAGAGCTTGGTGGGGTTTTGAAGCTTGGACATGTGGGCAACCTAGTGCCCCCCTCCTGACAGCCTGGTGTCAGGAGCCCCCGAGGTCCCGCTCCTCTCCTGACAGCGCTGTGTCAGGAGCCGGGATTTGGTTGAGACCGGGGCCCTGATCGCCGACCATTGGCGGGCCCATGACCGAAGCCGAGCGTACCGACATGATCGACGTCATCGACCGAGTCCGAGAGGGCAGCAGCTCGCCGATCTCCGACATGGCCGCCTACCGTGAGCACTGGGCCCGGGCCGAGTCCGACCCCAGCGGATACTGGCTGGCGCAGACCAAACAGCGCCTGCACTGGCGGACACCGCCCACGCGTGGGCTCGAGGGCGATTTTTGGGACATCCGTGACAACCCGATCTCGTGGTTCGGGGACGGCGAGCTCAACATCACCGAGTCCTGCCTCGACCGCCACCTCGAGCACCGCGCCGACAAGATCGCGATCCTCTGGGAGGGAGACGAACCCGGAGACACACGCAGCCTGACCTACCGCGAGCTGCACGAGGCGGTCTGCCGCTGCGCCAATGCCCTGCGCGAGATGGGCCTCGACAAGGGCGAGCGGGCGATCATCTACATGGGCATGGTCCCCGAGGCCGCGATCGCCATGTTGGCGTGTGCGCGCTTGGGCGCCGTGCACTCGGTGGTGTTCGGCGGGTTCTCGGCCGAGGCTCTACGCGACCGAATCCGGGACTGTGGAGCCAGCGTGCTGATCACCCAAGATGTGGGCAAGCGCGGCGGCCGAGACATCCCCCTCAAGCAGACCGCCGACGCGGCCCTGACCGGCGAGCAAGGCGTGACCAAGGTGCTCGTGTATCAGCGCGATCCGAGCGTGGACACGGCCATGGTCGCGGGCCGGGATCTGTGGTGGCACGAGGTCGTTCCATCGGCGAGCCCCAGCTGCGAGGCGGTCGTGTGCGCCGCCGAGGACCCGCTCTTCATTCTCTACACCTCGGGCTCGACCGGCCGCCCCAAGGGCCTCGTGCACACCTGCGCCGGCTACCTGACCTGGACGGCCTACACCCACGCCGTCACCTTCGACCTGCGCGAGGACGACGTGTTCGCCTGTGTCGCCGACGTCGGGTGGATCACCGGGCACAGCTACATCGTCTACGGGCCCCTGTGCAACGGAGCGACCAGCGTCATGTTCGAGTCGATCCCGACCTACCCGGCCGTCGATCGCTACTGGGACATGGTCGCCCGCCACCGCATCACCGTGTTCTACACGGCACCCACGGCCATCCGCACACTCGCGGCCCACGGCGCCGAGCCGGTCCGCAGGCACGACCTCTCGAGCCTGCGGGTCCTGGGGACGGTCGGCGAACCCATCGATCCGGTGGCCTGGCGCTGGTACTACGAGGTCGTGGGCCAGTCCCGCTGCGCCGTCGTCGACACCTGGTGGCAGACCGAGACCGGGGGCCACTGCATCACGCCCATCGCCCCGGCGACCCCCGAGAAGCCGGGCTCGGCGACCCTGCCCCTGCCCGGCATCACGCCCGTGCTCGTCGACACCGAGGGCCGGGCCTTCATCGGACCCGGCGACGGCCGCCTGTGCCTCCAGTACCCCTGGCCCGGCATGGCCCGGACCGTGTGGAACGACCACGAGCGCTACGTCTCGACCTACTTCACCACCTTCGAGGGCCTCTACTTCACCGGCGACGGGTGCCGGCGCGACACCGACGGCTACTACTGGATCACCGGCCGGGTCGACGACGTCCTCAACGTCTCGGGTCACCGCATGGGCACGGCCGAGTTCGAGGCCGCCCTGGTCGCCATCGACGAGATCGCCGAGGCCGCCGTGGTCGGCTACCCACACCCGGTCAAGGGCCAGGGCGTACACGCCTACATCGTGCTCCAACCGGGGCTGAGCGCGGAGCCCAGCGCCATCGAGGCCCGCGCCCATACAGCCGTGCGGACGGGCATCGGCGCCCACGCTCGGGTCGATCGCATCCAGTTCGTCCCCGCGCTGCCCAAGACCCGCTCGGGCAAGTGCATGCGTCGGATCCTGCGCAAGATCGCCGAGGGCGAGCCCGACAAACTCGGCGATATCTCGACCCTCGCCGATCCCTCGGTGGTCGACACGATCGTCAGCGGGGCCGAGCAATTCTCGACCCGAGCCTGAGCAGCAGCAGCAGCAGGAGCGCTCGGCGAGCATCTCGATCGGCTACCCTGGCCCCGCGGTGTTGCTCTCGGCTCTCCTCCTGCTCCCGGTCGCCCTCGGGGCCCAGCAGTGTCCCGCGGTGCTCGACCCCGAGGTCGAGCCCGCCCTCGCCTGCTTCGTCGATCGCAGCTCGACCTGCCCCGCCGACCGCCCCCACTGCTTCGGCCTTCACCTCCATATCGCGCTCGGCACCCATCCGCAGGGACCGGTGATCGACCCCGAGTGGCTCGACGCCGAGCTCGAGCACGCCTTCAAGCTGTTCGCCCCCGCCGGGATCGGCTTTCAGATCGAGGCCGTCGACGCGATCGGGGCCGAGTTCCAACACGTGGCCACCCGCGAGCAGCGCGACGCGATCGGCCGCGAGCGCTTCGATCGCGGCCAGATCCACATCTTCTTGGTCGCGCGCCTCGACGACGTCGACGCTCCGGGTGAACAGATCCGTGGGGTCCACTGGCGCCAGCGCAGCGCCACAGACAAACGGTGGATCATCCTGTCCAAGATCGGGTCCAAGGTCGTCATGGCCCACGAGCTCGGCCACTTTTTTGGGCTCCCGCACTCGACCTATACGCGCAGCGTCATGAACAAGCGCCCGCGCGAGGCCCCGCCCTGGGACCAGCGTGTATTTGTCCCCGACGAGCTCGACATCGTCCTGAGTCGGCGCGACGCCATGCTCCGCGACGGCACCCTCGTCGAGCAGGCTCCCCGATCCGCGCCTGAGCGCCGAGCCGACTGAGCCCCCAGTCCCCCCGCCCTCGCTCCCCCGCTCGCCAGCCCAGCCTGACCGCCAGCGGCGTCGACCCCTTCTGATACCCTGCCGACGCCATGAGCGGCCCGCCCCAAAGCGCCGACCTCCCTGCCCGCGCGCCCGGCTACATCGTCGGCGCCGCCTACGACTGGCTGTTCTTCCTCGCCCCGCCCCTGCTCGCCCTCGGCCTCGGCTGGTCGATCTCGGGTACGGACTTCAGCGACCTGGCCTTTCAGTGGTGGGACTGGGAGATGACCTGGGCCGGCCTGCTGATCGGCATCTTCATCCACGCGCACCTCGTGCTCGTGTTCGCCCGCAGCCACGGCAACAGGGACATCTTCGCCCGCCACAAGCTGCGCTTCCTGCTGGTCCCCGTGGCCCTGTACGTGGCCATGCTCAGCTCCAACTGGGTCATCTACATCGGCTCGGTGGTGGCGACCTTTTGGGACGTCTACCACTCGGGCATGCAGACCTTCGGCTTCGGCCGGATCTACGACGCCAAGGCCGGCAACGACCCCAAGATCGGCCGAAGCCTCGACTGGGGCCTCAACCAGCTGCTCTACGCCGGGCCGATCGTCGCCGGCGCGGTCATGCTCGACCACTTCGAGGACTTCACCGAGTTCGAGCAGATGGGGGTCTACTTCTTCAGCGAGATCCCGGTGTGGATGGAGGGCAACCAGCGCTACCTCAGCTACGCCATCTTGGGCCTCGGCGCCGTCTACCTCCTCTACTACCTCTACAGCTACTGGCGCCTGCACAGGGACGGCCACGCCATCTCGTGGCAGAAGGTGTTCCTCTACACCAGCACCGGCGGGGTCTCCCTCTACGCCTGGGGCTTCAACAGCTGGGGAGAGGCCTTCTTCATCATGAACTTCTTCCACGCCCTCCAGTACTTCGGGCTGGTCTGGGCCATGGAGAAGAAGAACATGGAGAAGACCCTGCGCATCGACGGCACCCGGATCGGGAAGTGGCTGACCTTGGCCGTATTTTTATGTCTGCCGCTGCTCTACGGCACCTGGGTGCAGTACATGGACCCGGGGATCCACATGCTGTGGGCGATCTCCCTGGTCGTCTCGCTGATGCACTTTTGGTACGACGGATTTGTGTGGTCGGTGCAAAAGCAGCAGGTCTGAGACCGGGGCTCGGGGCGCGGATCTGAGCGCTACGGGACGACGTCGGCACCGGCGAAGTCGGACGCGCCGTCCTCGTTGGGGCGGACATTTCCATCGATGTCGACCTCCGGATCACCGTCTCGCCAGACGGCGATATTGGTGATCCCGGGCGGGAAGGGAGCGGTCAGGTGGTAGTCGCTCGCTATGTAATCCTCGAACCATCCCAGTTCGACGTCTCCCAGTGCGAGGTTGTCATCCACGGCCATCTCGAGCGCGCTGTCGCTGATGATGATTCCTGGGCATTCGACCTCGGGGGCCTCCTGAGTGCTCGTGACAAGGCTGTTGCGGATCTCGCTCCCCCCACCATCCACACATCGTACTGCGGCAACGGAGATGAGCGCGGGAAGTCCGACGGTCGTATAGACGAGTTCGAAGTTCCCCTCCGTGACGTCGAGCGCCGGATCGTCGCCAGTTCCACTGACGAAGCTGTTCTCGACCATGAGCGAACCTCCGCCGCTGACCACGATGCCCCCACCATCATTGTTGACAATGCGGCACTGCTCGATCCAGGCCGCGCCTCCATTGACACTCACGCCCACACCATTGTTCTGTGCGCCAACGATGGCGATCCCCCGGAGGAACAGCTGCCCCGAGGACGACGACACGTTGAGCGCCGGGACCCCCTGCGACCCGGTGATCGTAGGCGCGTCGCCGGGCGCGGCCATGATGGCGATCGAGAGCTGGGTGGTATTCGACTCGAGATAGACGACCGGGTCGGTCTCGATCTCATGCAGGATCACCAGGGTCTCGTCGTCGACGGCCGTGAACGCAGACTTCAGGTCACAAAAGGGCGAGGCCTCCGAACCATCTCCGTCTGCGCACGGCTCGGTCCCGTCGACATGCACGACGGAGGTCATGCAGTTGCCCTCGGCGAGGTTGCAGGCGCTCTGGGGGCACTGGCTGTGATCGTCACAGCCGACGCAGGTGTTGCTCTCGCCGTCACACAGGGGGGTCGTCTCCCCGCAGGCGCTCAGGTCTTCCTGAGTGCACGCCACACAGCCGCCGTCGAGACAGATCGGCTGGCTCGGGTCGAGGCCCGCGCAGGCCTCGTCGGGTTCGTCGGTTCCGTCGCACCCCACACACTCCCCCGACAGGTCGTCACAAAAGGGCGCGTCTGGGTTTGTGCACTCGGTCGAGTCCACACACGGTTGGGGGCCCGTCTCCTCCGCGGTCTCGGTCGTGGATGTGTCTGTGGCGGTACCCGTCGTGTCCGTGTCTGTGGTGTCTGTACCCTCGCCGACCGAGCACGGCCCGGCGTTCTCACCGTCGCAGTACCAGCAGTCGATCGGGAGCTCCTGGGTGCAGCCCTCGTGCCAGCCCTCGTCGGCCTTGCTCCCCGTGCAGTTCTTCCCGCAGTAGGCGCTGTCCCAGTCGGGATAGAGCTGGGCGCAATAGTCGTCGCCACCGTTTTGCAGGCAGTGATCCACGGTCGGCTCGATGCAGCCTCCCGACATCCCAGAGAAGGTCAACCCCAACCCGAAGCCGAGGGTCGAGACGAGAAGGTGACGGCTGAACATCCCGATCATTGTCCGGACTCGGGCCGGAGCGGTCAAGCGGCACGCAAGCCCACGCCGGCCCTGAACATCGTCACGATTCGGCGCTTCCACGGGGCGTACAGCCACACGAACCACGGCCGATCCGCGCCTACAGCTCATGCCCGAAAGGCCGGGCTCACAGTCGAAGCGAACTCGAACTCAGCTCCCGACCCGACCGAGCGGTGCATTATCGAGCGCCCCCGCATAGACGAGCTTGCCCTCACCATCGATGACGAACATCTGAGGCGTGGTTTTTGCTCCGTAGGTGTGGCCGACTTTGCCGTCTGGATCGAGCAAGATCGGGTGCTCGAGCTTCCAGTCGGCCTTGGCCTCGGTGTTGCGCTCCGCGCCGAAGCCCTGCTTGCCCTCGGCGCCCGAGTTGATCGCCAACCACACGACCCCGCCCTTCACACGCTCGTTGGCGAGCCCCGCGAGCGGGCCGTCGCCGTGGGCGTAGACGACAAAGGGGCAATCTGGGTTGAACCACTCGAGGACCACCGTCTTGCCGGCGAAGTCCGAGAGCGAGACGGACTCCCCGGCGAGGTTGGCGAGCGTGAAGGCGGGGGCGGGCTCACCGACCTTGGCCGACACCTCGACGCCGCCCCCGTCGTCGGCGTACTTCACACTGCACCCATAGGACTTGCGCTCGGCGGTCGAGGTCACGCGCCCCGCCGCGGCGAGCTCGTCGAGGGCCCCGCCGAGGTAGGCCTCGTAGGTCTCCTCGTCGGCCTTGGGCTCGACCTTCGACTCGGGCTTGCGCTCGGCGGTCTTGTCCCCGCCCTCGGCGGTCTTGTCCCCGGTTTTTTCTTCGCTTCGAGCGTCGCAGGCGAGCGTGAACAGGCACGCGAGGAATCCAGCGAACAGCGCGCTCGGACGGGAGAGAGAGGGCGTGGTGTGATGCATGATGTGGTTTCGCTACTCGTATTGGCCGGGCTTGGGCAGGACAGACGGCCAGGTCGCCGCGAGCTCGAACCAGGTGACCTCGCCGGCCCAGCTCCAGCGCAGGATACCCTGCGGGCCGTCCTCGCTATGGTACTCGCCCGGCACAAAGCGATAGCGCAGCCGCATCAGCCGCTCGGGCGTCCCGGGGCTCGATCCTTCGAACACGGCGCGGTCTCGATCGTAGGGGAAGAAGGCGTCGAGCCGACCACCCCCAGCGTCGAGCTCGAGCTCGAGCTCGACGCCGCGCGGGTGGGCCTGGAGTTGTGAACCCACGGGCTCGGCGAGGCGCCAGTGGGCCTGGATTCGTGAACCCCCGGGCTTGGGCAGGCGCCCCAGATCTCGCTTCAGGCGGCCCTCATCGACCCGGGTCTGGCTGGGCTCGAGCGCGGGATCCTGTCGCTTGATGCGCGCCTCGCTGGTCCCAGGGATACAGCGGGCCCTGCAGGCCAACCATCGGCTGCGCACGACGATCTCGCCCTCGGTGGAGCGGGGTCCGGGCAGGGGGACAAACAAAACCATGCCCCCTTCCCACCCGAAGCTCTCGCCGCCGCCGGGGTCAGGGAGCCGCTCGGGCGCGGGATAGAGGGTCGGGCCGACATGGAGATGCCCCCCATCGCCACGCTCGAGCTCGAGCGTGGTCGCCAACCCGGAGTCCCCGGGGTTGCGCCAGTACACATGCCAACCCGCGCTGACCCGGTGTTCGACCGCGATCACCTGTCCGAACGATGTGCCCACACGGGCGAAGGAATCGAGCTGAGGCCCGCTCAGCCAGGCGAGCTCCAAGCTCACGGTCG
>CAYVJQ010000003.1:89041-89768 GCA_964451725.1 uncultured Nannocystaceae bacterium
GCGAAGGAATCGAGCTGAGGCCCGCTCAGCCAGGCGAGCTCCAAGCTCACGGTCGGGACCTCGTCCAGGTCGTCTGTGGGGGGGAGAGGGGCGGATCTGCGAGAATCTGGATCCGAGCGCGGTCGGGGATCCGAGCGCGGTCGAAGCTCCGAACTCGGTCGGGGATCCGAACTCGGGGCGCGTTCCCCCGCGGCCCCGTCCTGGCTCAGGGTCGAGTCACAGCTCGAGCCTGCGCTCACCAAAACGCTGGCCCAGAGCAGCGAGTAGGCCCACGCCATTCTCCGTGTGAACCTCACGGCCACATCCTACCAACACCACAAAAAAACGCGGACGACCGAAGCCGCCCGCGTGTTTTGAGATCGCCGCTCTTAGAGTTTCTTCACGAACGAGGAGACCGCCTGGATCTCGTCGCTGGAGAGCTTCTCTTTGTAGGGCTTCATCTTGGTGCCGGAGACCCCGTCGGTGATGGTCTTGGCGATCTTCGCCTTGCCGAGCTTGGTCTTGCTGAGCGAGGGAATCTCCACCTTCTTGCCGATGGTGGTGTCGCCCTTGCCGTCCACACCGTGGCAAGACTTACACTTCTTCAGGTAGATCGGCTTGCCGTCGAGCTTCGGGCCCGCTTCGGCCTTGGGGTCTTTGGGCTTGGGGTCCTTCGGCTTGGGGTCCTTCGGCGGGGTCTCCTCGCCCGCCTCTGCGCCGTCGCCCGCCGCCGGAACCTCACCGGTCT
>CAYVJQ010000003.1:89868-124446 GCA_964451725.1 uncultured Nannocystaceae bacterium
CGCCGGCTCCCGTCTCGCCGGCTCCCGTCTCGCCGGCTCCCGTCTCGCCGGCTCCCGTCTCGCCGGCTCCTGTCTCGCCGGCGGCCTCGCCCTTGTCTGCGGCGCCCGCGTCCGCCGCGGGTTCGGCGGTGTCGGCCTTTTCGGAGTCGGCCGCCTTGGCCTTGCCGTCGGCAGCACCGCTGTCACAGGCGGTGGTCGAGAGGAGAGCGAACGTGGCGCCCAGCAGCAGAGATCGAATCGCGCTTTGGTACATCTGTTGTCTTGATCCTGTGAGGTGAGGAGAAGAGGGGAGCCAGCTTAGGCCGGGGCTCCCGGTCGGGACAAGCGTATTCGCGGGCCCCGAGTTCGTGCACAGGACGCTGGTCGGAGACACGCGGTTACGCCTCGACCCCCCGCTCGACCCTGTGGAGGCTCGAAATGGCCCCGCGCCCGCTCGGGGGGACACCTGCGGGGGGGACACCTGCGGGGCGGCCTGGTAGCGTCCCCGCCATGCCGGCCCCCCAGCGCCCGCCCCTGCCCGCCGACATCGTGGACCGATTCAACGCGATCCGGGGGGGCTTCAACACCACCTTGGGCCTGCGCTTTGTCCGGATCGACTACGCGGAGATCATCGCCGAGCTCGAGGTCACCCCGGCCCTGCATCAGCCCTATGGCCTGGTTCACGGGGGCGTGTACGCGGCGATGGTCGAGACCCTGGCGTCCGTGGGCGCGGCCGTGAACCTGGGCGTCGACGGACTGCACACGGTCGGGCTCGAAAACTCGACCTCGTTCTTGCGGGCCGTCCGCGAGGGGCGTCTGCGCGGGCGGGCCGTGCCCTTGACCCGCGGACGAAAGACCCACGTTTGGGAAGTCGAGATCCACGACCGAGACGCCCGGCTCGTCGCCACCGGGCGCGTCCGTACCCTGACCATCGCCGCCGACGCGAGCTTGGCTGGGGCACCCGTGCAGATCACCGCGGGCGAGGGCTGAGGTGAACCACGAGAGAGGGGGCCGCGATCGCTCGCGGCCCCCTCTCGTACTCGTCTGAGAATCAGCGCGGGCTACTGGAGCAGGGCGCCGATGGTCGTGATGTCGTCGACCCAGACAGTGTCGTCAGCGGTGCTCACGCTGACGTCCTTGCTGTACTGCCAGCGCAGGGTGTGGGCGCCCGCGCCGACATCGACGCTGAACTCGGTCCAGGGGTTGATCCCAGCCCAACCATCGATCTCCACGTCGTCGATGAAAAACTCGAGGAAATCGAAGTTGTTCTCAGTGCTTGTCCGGAACCAGAAGCTCACGCTGCCGTCTTGGACGAAGTCGAGATCGACCTCCATCAGGGCGATCTCGTTGTTGTCGATGTCCGTGTTCTCAGCGTTGTTCACACCGCCGTGGGGCATGGTCTGACTGATGATCCAGGGGAAGTTCCCCCCAACCCACTCGTCGCCGAGTTCGCCGCCCTCGAAGTCGTCGCCCCACCAGCCCTCGGTGCACTGATCGACGTTGAACGCGTCGCAGGCGTCGCTGCAGGCCAGGTCGCCGCCGCTGAAGCCCTGAGTCTCACAGGTCTCGTCGGCGAGCGCCTCACCGTCACAGACCTCGCCGTCGTCGACCACCCCGTTGCCACAGGGATCACACAGCTCGACGTTGAAGGAGCAGTCGTCGTTGCAGCTGAGGTCGCCGCCGCCGAAGCCGATCTCCGCGCAGGTCTGCTCGCCGAGGTTCTCGCCGTCGCACTCCTCGAGCCCGGCGATCTCGTCGTCGCCACACTCGGCGTTGAAGCAGCCGCTCTCGTCGATGACGCAGTCGTCACCACAGGCCAGCGCGCCGCCCATGAAGCCGAGGCTCTCGCAGGTCGTCTCGCCGAAGTCCTCGCCGTCGCAGCCCTCGGCCCCACCGGCGACACTGTCGCCACAGACCGCCTCGTTGCACGCCGAGGTGTCGAACATGCAGTCGCCGCCACAGGCCAGGTCGCCGTCCATGAAGCCGACATCGGCACAGGTCAAGCCCGCCAGGTCTTCGCCTTCACAGTCCTCGCCCTCCTCGATCGCCGCATTGCCGCACATCGGGCCGACATCAGAGTCGGTCTCAGTGCCAGTCGTATCGGTCTCGGTACCGTTCGTCTCGGTGTCCGTGTCCGTGTCGGTGTCGGTCGTGTCGGTGCCAGTCGTACCCGTGCCCGTGTCGGTGGTGGTGTCCGTGTCAGTCCCGGTGTCATCACTGGCTTCATCTGTCCCGTCGCCACCATCGTCGGTGCAGCCGGGGGCGAAGGCGAGCGGGAGACAGAGCAGCGAGAGAAGGCGAAAGTCGATTCGTTTCATTTTGATAGTCCCACATGCCCAGAACTGAGCATGTGGGGCAGAGTTCCCAACCGGAGACAGAATGTCCACCGTTGAATTGAGGCGAGACTCGACCCGAGCCGACGCGCTGAATAGAGGGCGAGCTCCCGGAACGTGCGACCCATTTCACGGGTACGACAGGCTGCCGCGTGTCGTTGTCGAGGCCAATCCACGAACACCAAACGAGCCGCCATGAGTGTCGTGCGGCGGGCTGAGGACAGTGCTCTGCGCGCACCGATCTCACTCGTCACCTCGTGAGACACCCCGGACCAAATATCCCGCGGTTGTGGTGGCCCTAGTTACTGCGGCCCCGACGAAAGCTTCGTACGGCCTGAGCAAGCATCTCGATCTCATGCGCGTAGAGCTCACCCCCGACATCACCGTTGGGATTGACCCGAAAGCTCGCCGACTTGTGCTCAAGCGCACGCTCGAACAGCTCGCTTCCATGCATCGGAACATAGGGCCAACCTCGTGGCTTCCACAGACGCAGCGCAGCCCAATCTGTGAACCCGGCGAATGTCGGTCGACCCCTGCTCGTGGTCTCGATTGCGAAGAAGGCCTCGGGGTCGTCCAGAGGTGGATCTTCGGGCCCCGGCTCGGGCACCAAGGGCACGAGCAAGGTCGCGTTGACCAGCTCCCTATACATCGCTCGGCGGACCTCCTCGTTCCGGTCTTTGGCGACCTTGCGCATGGCCGCGAGCAGGTCTGGGTTCACCGGAGGCTCGCTGTCGTCTTCGGTGATCACCAAGCTCGGGGCCCCATCGACGCCGTAGACCCGGGTCAACAGGTCGACCGTCTCGACGGCGATGCGCTCGAGCTCGGGCTCGCCGCGAGCGTGACTGCGCTGCCAGTTACGCCGACCACCGCCGTGTTTTTTGAAACCCAGGTCGCGCAGCAGCTGGCCCCGCTCGGCGCTGAGCTTGAGGGCCGCGGGCAGGGCCGCGCTGGCGACCGCCTCTTGATGGAGGGCGCCCCGTCCCCGACGCGCGATCGAGATCAGGTAGATCGGGCCCGCCTCGATCACCAACCTCGCCTCTCGAGCGTCGCTGGCTGCGAGCGAGCGCAGGGCCGCAGAGATCCGGTGGACAAGCGTCGTGCTCAAAGCGGGTGTCAGCTTAGCAGTCTGTGGTGAAACCCATCGCGTCGCCTCGCGCCGGATTTTCCGTCGAGGGCGAGGCGCTGAAACGCCGCTGTACCGGGCGTACTGCAAGTTTCGGCAACACTGCCATCGGCGGAAGGGCCAAGCGAGGCGTCGTGAGGGGTTTTGCCACGGGCTGCTAGCAGCCGCAGCAGAGCCCCACGCCGTGAGCCACACGACGCGCCCACGACCGACCTGTGAGCGAACTGACCCTGGGCCCGCGCCCACGACTCGGGCCGCGCCCACAGCTCGGACCGGGCGTGGCAAACTCGCGCTCAGATGAAAATCGGCATTGTCGGAGGTGGCCCAGCCGGGCTCTATGCTGCAATTCTCCTCAAGACCGCCCGGCCCGAGGCCGAGATCACGGTCGTCGAGAGGAACCCCGAGGGCGTCACATGGGGCTGGGGCGTGGTGTTCTCGGAAGAGACCATCGCCCACTTCGCCGAGGCCGACGCGGAGAGCTTCGCGGCCATCACCCACGCCTTCTCGCGCTGGGAGGCCATCGACGTCCACTTCAAGGGCCAGTGCATCACCTCCCGAGGTCACGACTTCGTCGGTATCCGCCGGGTCGAGCTCCTCGATCTGCTCTCGGCTCGGGTCCGCGAGCTGGGCGTGACCCTCGAGTACGACACCCACCTCGAGGACCTCGAGCGGTTTGCGGACTGCGATCTGATCATCGCCGCCGACGGGGTCAACTCGGGCATCCGCGGCCGCGATGAAGACCACTTCAGGCCGACCGTAGTCGAGGGCAGCGCGCGCTTCATCTGGCTGGGCAGCGACAAGCTCTGGGACGCCTTCACCTTCATCGTCCGCGAGAACGAGCACGGCCTGTTCCAGGTCCACGCCTACCGCTTCGACACGGACACGAGCACCTTCATCGTCGAGTGCGACGAGCAGTCTTGGCGCAACGCGGGCCTCGACCAGGCCGACGAGGCCACGAGCATCGCCTACTGCCAGGCCCTGTTCGCCGAGGAGCTCGACGGCGCGAAGCTCATGGGCAACCGCTCCCGCTGGCTGCGCTTCCCAGAGCTCAAGTGCGCGCGCTGGCGCCGGCACAACCTCGTGCTGATCGGCGACGCCGCCCACACGGCTCACTTCTCGATCGGCTCGGGCACCAAGCTGGCCATGGAGGACGCCATCCACCTGGTCCGGGCGGTCACCGAAGATCCGGCCCGCTCTATCCCCGACTCCCTGCGGGTCTACGAGGACGGCCGCCGCCTGGACGTCGCCAAGCTCCAGCGCAGCGCCAGCGTGAGCCAAAAATGGTTCGAGGACATCTCTCGCTACCGCCACTTCGAACCCCAACAGTTCGTGGTCAGCATGATGACCCGCAGCAAGCGGGTCACCCACGAGAACCTGCGCCTGCGCGATCCGGTGTACGTGGACCAGCTCGACCGGTGGTTCGCGGCCCACGTCGGCAACCCGGTGGCCGCCGACGAACCCGTGCCCCCGCCTATGTTCCAGCCCTTTCGGCTCCGCGACATGAGCCTCGACAACCGGGTCGTGGTCAGCCCCATGTGCCAGTACTCGGCCAGCGAGGGCATGCCCACCGACTGGCACCTGGTCCACATCGGCGGCCGGGCCCTGGGCGGCGCCGGGATGATCATCTGCGAGATGACGGGCGTCTCGGCCGAGGCCCGGATCAGCCCCGGCTGCGCCGGTCTGTGGAGCCGAGCCCACGCCGATGCCTGGCGCCGGGTGGTCGAGTTTTGCCACGCGAACAGCGGCACCAAACTCGGGATTCAGCTCGGCCACGCCGGCCGCAAGGGCGCCTCCGACCTGCTTTGGCGCGGCGCCGGGCCCCTGCCCACAGACCAGGCCTGGCCCCTGGTCGCCCCCTCGGCCCTGGCCTGGGACGGCAACTCCCAGCTCCCCCGCGCCCTCGACCGGGGCGACATGCTGGCGATCCGCGAGCAGTTTGTGCAGGCCACCAAACACGCCGACGCGGCCGGCTTCGATCTGCTCGAGCTCCACGCCGCGCACGGCTACCTGTTGGCGAGCTTCATCTCCCCACTCACCAATCAGCGCAAAGACGAATACGGAGGCTCGCTCACCGCCCGCATGCGCTTCCCGCTCGAGGTCTGGGACGCCTGCCGCGAGGCCTGGCCCAGCCACAAACCCATGTCCGTGCGGATCTCGGCCACAGACTGGGCCCCCGGGGGTCTGCGCGAAGACGAGGCCGTAGCCGTGGCGCAGATGTTCCACGCCCACGGCTGCGACCTCATCGACGTCTCGGCCGGGCAGACCCACCCGGACGGCAAACCCATCTACGGGCGCATGTTTCAGACTCCCTTCTCCGACCGGATCCGCAACGAGCTGCATGCCCTCGAGCCGACCTTGGCGACCATGGCCGTGGGCAACATTCAAGGCTGGGATCACGTCAATACGATCGTGGTCTCGGGGCGGGCGGACCTGTGCGCCCTGGCCCGGCCGCACCTCTACGACCCAGCCCTGACCCTGCACGCGGCCGCCGAGCAAAACTGGCATGAACACATCCCCTGGCCCAAGCAGTACCGCTCGGGTCGGTCCTCGGCCGCGCTCGTGGCCAGCCAGCGCGAAGGCCAGAGCTGAGAACCATGGATCGACCGGCGCTCGAGGGGCTCTTGGATGACCCCGAACTCGCCCAGCGGGGCAAGCTCGGCCTCCTCGACGAGCGGTGGAGGCCGAGCCTCTCGGCCATGGACGACGGGGCTCTGCTCTGGTGCCTGCGTCTGATCTACAGGAAGATCAACTCCAAGAAGCTGCGCGCGGAGCGTGACGCGATGATCGCAGACCTGCGCCGGGACGGCCTGAGCGTGGGTGAGCCCCTGCCGAAACCCAAACCCAAACCCACGCCCGAACCCGAGCTCCCCAGCGCTTCGGCATCGACAGATCACCCCGAGCCCGAGCACCGCAATCGGGCACTCGAGGACGAGCTCACCGCCGCCCTGGTCCGAGGTGAGGGCCAGGGTGGAATCTACGCCGTGTACCGCGACTGGCTCGAGACCCGGGGGCTGACCGAAGATGGACGTGTGACGCTAGGCCCCCTCGCCGGATGCGAGGACATGCTGACCGCCGTCGAGTGGCACATGGGCTTCATCCGCAGCTGCCACCTGAAGTACACTTTGGCCCGCTTCAACGGCGATCTGCCCCAGATGAGCCTGGCCGGGGCCCTCGAGTTGCTGCTCGACGATCCGGGGCCGGGGCGCTTTGTCCAGACCCTGACCTTGGGCCTGGCCGTCCACGACGCCAACGACTACGCCGAGGCCTGTGCGGTGATCGGGCGTCGATCTCGACCGGCCCTGCGCAGCCTGGAGATCGGCGACTTCGGCTATGAAGAGTGCGAGCTCAACTGGAGTTCGATCTCCGACACACACACCCTGTGGCCGGCCCTTCCCCAGCTCGAGACCCTGAGCTTGCGGGCCGGAACCATGAACCTCGAAGGTATCGACCTCCCGACCCTGCGCAGCTTCACCACGGTCACCGGCGGGCTCTCCGATCGGGCCCTCACCGCGGTCTGCAGCGCGGCCTGGCCGGCCCTCGAGCGCCTGAGTCTGCAGGTCGGCCAGAGCGGTCAAGGAGCGAGCACCGACGTCCTCACCCTCGAGCCCCTGCTGCTCGGCGAGCGGGCGCCCCTCCTCACCCACCTGGGCATACTCAACTGCGAGTTCACCGATGCCCTGTGTGCGCGCCTGCCTGGCACCCCGCTCCTCGCCCGGCTGCGCAGCCTCGACCTGAGCATGGGCACCATGACCCTCGCGGGCGCCCAGGCCCTCGCCGCGGCCGGCCCCGCCCTCGCCCACCTCGAGTTCATCGACGTGGACGACAACTACCTGCCCGAGGCGGCACGACCCCTGCTCGCAGGTCTGCAGCCGGAGATCCGCTTTGGGGAGCAGCGCTCCGACGAGGGCAGCGGCCACTACTACGCGTCCGCCTTCGAGTAGCTCGGGGTCGAGGCCGCTGGAACTCGATCAGGCTCGATCAGGCTCGATCAGGCTCGGTCCAATCACTATCATCCGCCGATGCGCCCCCGGCCCTCCAAGCTGGCTCCCCTCCTCGCGCTCGCGCTCCTCGGTCTCGTCCCTGCGGGTTGCGAAAAGCCCGAGCCCAGCCAGCCCCCCGAAGCTCGGGCTCGGGATCGAATCGAGACCCTGAGCCTCCAACTCCTGGAGGCCCTGCGCGACAGCGATCGGAGCACCCTCGCAGCGATCACCCGCACAGCGCTTCAGGCCGACCTCGACGCCCGCGACCTCGACCTGTTCGCCCGGACCCTGCACTGGCTCGGCCCCATGACCCTCGCCCAGCGGGGCGACGACGCAGCGATCCAAGGCGGGGTCCGGCGCAGCTACGAGGCCGTCTTCCACCGGGGCAGCTTCGAATTCGAGGTCACCGTGATCGCCGACAAACTCGAGGGCTTCCACGTCGATCCACAAACCTGGGCGCCCCTGGTGAACCTCGCCTCCGAAGCCCGCGCGGGCTCGCTGCGCATGCTGACGTTCAGCTTCCTCGGACCTGAGGGCCAGCCCCTGTCCGACGCGAGCTTCAGCGATCCCGCTCGAATCGACTACAGCCTGGCCATCGAGGGCCTCGACAGCCAACTGCGCGAGCACTGGCTGAGCGTCGACAAGATCGTCGTCGACGATCGGGGCCGGCAGGTCTACCGCCAGCCCGAGCCCGACGAGATCCGCTTTCCCCAGGCTGACTCGGGGAGCGCCGGCGGGCGGATCACCGGCTCCGTCGCCGTCCCGGGGCCCGGCAAGTACACCCTCGTGCTCGACATCAGCGACCTCGTGGGCGCCCAATCCATGACCCACACGGCGCACTTCGAGGTCGAGGCCAGCCCGGCGAAACCCGACTGAGGCACCGCCGCGCTGGGGCCGTCTGACCGACTACTCGTTGATGGTGATCGAGATCATCTGAACCGGCTCGGAGGGCTTGCCGGCCCGGGTGCCCTTGCCCTCGATGGTCTTGATCACGTCCATGCCCTCGGTGATCTTCGCGAACACCGGGTGCTTGGACTGCCCACCGGTGAACCAGTCGAGGTAGTCGTTGTGCACGGTGTTGATGAAGAACTGGCTGCCGCCGCTGTTGGGCCGGCCCGTGTTCGCCATCGACAAGGTCCCGACCTCGTTGGAGAGCTTGGCGGTGTGCTCGTCCTGGATGGTGCCGTGGGGCGACTGGCCCGTGCCCGCCTGGCCGCTGTTCGGATCCTTGCTGTGCGGGCAGCCGAACTGGAGCATGAAGTTGGGGATGATGCGGTGGAAGTGCAGCCCGTCGTAGAAGCCCTCTTTGGCCAGGCGCACGAAGTTGTTGGCGGTCAGGGGCATCTGATCGACGAACAGCTCGATCGTGAAAGAGCCGAGCGAGGTCACGCAAGTTGCGGTCGGGTTTGCCATGTCGCCGGGGAGTATAGGGGCGGCCCGAGGCCATCCGCAGCCCGTCTATGTATCTTGGCTCACGGTTCGACCCCCGAGCTTCGGCCGCGGGCTGCCGGGCCTGCTCAGGCCTTCGGGCCAGGCACCCGCGCGTCTCCGACCCGCCGGGTGACCCCCTGGTGGTCGAGATATTCGAGCCAGGGGACCACGAACTTCCGGGACAGACCGGTCAACGCCTTGATCGCCTGTACATCGATCCCGCCGTGGGCCTGGAGGTGCGCACGGACCTGAGCGAGCACGGCCGCGTGGGCCTCGGCCGCATAGGAGAGGTCGTCGCTGACCCGGACCAGCAAGCCGTTGCGCTGAAGCAGGACGACCAGAGAGAGCACCTCTTTGGCGTCCAGGGCCAGGGCTTCGCCGACCTGGCGCAGGGTCGGCGGACTCTGGGCAGCCGCGCCGTAGAGGGCGAAGATCTCCGCCAGCGGCGAGGGCAGATCGTCGGGGTCGAGGGCGCCCTTGCCCGGCCGCGCCACGCTCCCCGAGCGATCGGCCACCCGCAGCTCGCCCGCGGCCACGGCCCGCTCGATCGCCGCCCGGGCCAGGGCCGGCGAGGGATAACCCGGCAGCCCGGCCTCGAGGGTCGCCCGGGGCAGGCCGGCCTGCAGGGGCTGGGCATCGTGAAAACGATCGACGATCTCCAGCGCGGCCCGGGTCAGCCCCGCGAGCAGAGATCGGGCGACCCAGCGCGGCCCGGCGTCCGTGCTCAGGTGCAGCAACGGTGAGCCCGGGTCGCTCGACAGCCGCGACAGGGCCCGCCCGGGTTCGTCCACGCCCGAGCGGGCCGCGAGCGTCGCCAGGTCCAGGCCCCCGCTGCCCGCGTCCTCGACCAGAGCCCGCAGGCGCGCGCTCGCGTCTCCCCGGCGCAGGACCTCGGCGAGCTTGATCCGCGCCCCCGGGCGCCCTCGCTCCGGGGCCGGGTCGAGGATCAATCCGCCGCCCACGGTCAGGCCCTCGGTCTGCATATGGGTCGCCGAAAACGCCCGCAAGATGACCCGCTGCCCCGCCCAGATCGGCAGCGGCTGATCGAGGTAGATCCGGACCAGGCCGCGCTGGCCCGGACCGATCACGGGCTTGCCCGCGCCCCGCTCCGGGGCCCGCAGGCTGCCGTTTTTGTCCTCACCCTCACCCTCACCCTCGCCCTCGCCCTCGACCAGGCCCAGCGGGACCAGGTGGGCCGTCGCGCTGGCCGTGCCCGCGCACAGCTGCAAGGTCGCGTCTCGGGCCCAGGGCTGCTGGCCAAAGCCGAGCTGCCGGACCTCGGCGAGCAGCCGATCGCTGGCCACGACCTTGGGCCCACGCGTGAGCACGTCACCCCGGGCGAGCTCCTCGACCGCGACCGCCCCCAAGTTCAGGGCCGTGCGGGTCCCCGCACGCGAGCGCCGAGCCTCGCCGCCGTGGACCTGCATACCCCGCACCCGCAGACTCCGGCGCGCCCGCCCCAGCCCCTGGGCGACCAGCTCGAGCTCCTCGCCCTCACCCAGGTCCAAGGTCCCGGCGATCATCGTCCCGGTGATCACTGTCCCGTGCCCCCGCATGGTGAACACCCGATCGATGGGCAGCACCGGCGCGCCCTTGCGCCCGCGCCCCGGAAGCCCACGCAGCATGGCCTCGAGGGCCCCGCGCAGCGCGTCCATGCCCTCCCCCGAGTGGGCGCTCACCGCCACGATCGGCGCGGCCTGGAAGCCCGTCCCCGCGAGCGCGTCGCGGACATCTTCGAGGGCGAGCTCGAGCAGCTCCTCGCGCTCCTCGGGGTCCTCGCTCAGGCGATCGATCTTGGTCAGGGCGACCACCGCGTGGCGCAGCCCGAGCAGCTCACACACATGCAGGTGCTCCCGGGTCTGGGGCATGACCCCATCCTCGGCGGCGATCACCAAGAGCACCGCGTCCATGCCCCCCGCGCCCGCGACCATGGTCCGAACCAGGGCCTCGTGCCCGGGCACGTCGACGATCCCGACCTGGAGCGCCCCCCCCTTGCCGTCGATCAGCCAGCGCGCGAAGCCGAGCTCGATGGTGATCCCCCGGCGCTTCTCTTCGGGGAGGCGATCGGTGTCGACGCCGGTCAGCGCCCGGACCAGCGAGGTCTTCCCATGATCGATGTGGCCTGCCGTGCCGAGGACGAGATCACGGGGCGCGCTCATGGCCCGAGACCATAGCGGACTTGGCTGAGCGGGGCCCCAGGCGCCAATTCCGGGGGCCCCGGCCCAGCCCAGCCCAGCCCCTGAAACACCCGGCGACCGCCGGCGAAGGTCGGACCATGCCGCTCATGCGCCCCACGTTCAGTGGCCTACGGCGCGAGCGCGTGGCCGCCTCGGCTCAGTTTCACGACGGCCGGTTCCACAATACCCGCGGGCTGGGGGCGGGACTTCGAGAACACGAAGACCCGCCCTCGGTGCGCGAGTTTCTGTTTGGCGACGGTCGCCGCACCCCTACCAACCCCCTGCCGGCGCTCGACCCCAACCCCCTGTGGGCTGCCAAGGGCGGCCGTCCTGACTCGGGCCTGCGGGCGACTTGGCTCGGCCACTCGACCCTGCTGATCGAGATCGAGGGCCTGCGCGTGCTCACCGATCCGGTCTGGGCACCCCGGGCCGCCCCGTCCAGGTTCGTCGGTCCCAAGCGCTTCCAGCCCGTACCCGTGACCATCGACGCCCTCCCCCGCATCGACGCGATCATCCTCTCCCACGACCACTACGACCACCTCGACCGGCGCGGGATCCTGGCCCTCGCCCGACGCTTTCCCGACCTGCGCATCTACACCTCGCTCGGTGTCGGCGCGCGCCTCGAGGCCTGGGGGCTCCCCGCCGCGCGCGTGGTCGAGCTCGACTGGTGGGAGCGGGCCCGGCTGGAGGTCCGGGACGAGCGCGGCAAGCTGCGCGCGCTCGAGATCTGTGCCGCGCCCTCCCAGCACTTCTCCGGGCGCACGCTCAGCGATCGCAACCTGACCTTGTGGTCTTCCTTCACCGTCCTGGGCGAGACCCGGAGCGTGTTTTTCAGCGGCGACACCGGCCTCACCACGGCCTACCGGGAGATCGCCGAGCGCCTCGGCCCCTTCGACCTCGTCGCCCTCGAGATCGGCGCCTACCACCCGAGCTGGGGCGACATCCACCTCGGCCCGGACAACGCCCTCGTGGCTCTCGAGTACCTCGGCGGCGGCTGCCTCTTGCCCGTCCACTGGGGCACCTTCCGGCTCGCCACCCACGACTGGGACCAGCCCGCCGAGCGCCTGCTCGAGCGCGCCCCCGACAGCGACCTCGCCCTGCTCATGCCCAAGCTCGGCCTGCCCGTGGAGCCGGCCCACGTCGATCGAGCAGATCGCCTGGACCCGTGGTGGCGAGCCGTGTCCGGCCTCGAATCCAGCCTGGACCCGCACCTCAGCCCAACATGATCGTCGCCAAAATGATCGTCGCCGAGGCCAGGGTCAAAACCACGGAGTGGACCATCAAGAGCACGATCAAGCGCAGCACCGCCGTCCACCAGCGGGTCTCGTAGGCCGTCCACAGGCCGACGTAGAGATAGACCAAGAGCAGGGCCATGGCGAGCAGCGGCACGGGCCGGACCCCGAACAGAGGCAGGGCGAGGGCGGCCAGCACGAACCCGAAGGCGTGCACGTGGAGCGCAAACACAAGGTGCTCCACATAGTAGCGGCCCGACCTGGCGAACAGCAGCATCAACAACAGGGCAAACACGGGCGTCATCGCCAGCGCCGCCTTGGGGACCGCCGCCGACGCGGCCGCCGAGAGCTGCCGGGCCTGCTCCGCCTCCGGCAGCGCATCGAAGTGCTGGCCCTGCTCGACCAGCCACCGCGAGAACCCTCCCCCGCCGTCGGCCGCGGACGCGTCGACCTGGATCACGTCCTGGGCACCGGTCTCGGTCTCGAAGTCGTAGCGCTGGTCGACCACGAAGCCCGACGCGAGCCACAAAAAGGTGGCCGCAAGAAACAAGCGAAAGGGAGATGTGTAGGCCGCCCGGCGGCCCCGGCAGTACTCGACCGAGAGGAAGCCGGGCTTGAACAGAAACGGCAACAGGGTCCGAAACACCCGCCCGTCGAGATCGAAGCTCTCGACCAGGACCTCGCGGATCAGCTCCCACAGCGCGAGCTTCGAGGGCAGGTTCCGCTGCCCACAGCGCGAGCAATACTCATCGCCAGGGCGCAGCGTGGCCTCGCAGTTGAGACAGGGATCGAGGTGATCCGAGGCCGGGTGCTCCGAGGCCGCTCCGTCCATGGCTCAGGCCCAAAACCCTGCGGACGAGTGAAAACGCTTCGCGGGGCGCCCCTCGAGCAACCCCTGGTACGGGTGAAATTCACTCACGCCGGGAACCTTAGCAGCCCGTGATCAAGCGCTGAGAAAAGGAGGGTGGTCCAGACTCGAGCCAGGGTCGTCGAGGCTGGGCTCGCCACCGAGACCGGGCCGGCCCTCGACCGACGACCACCCCATTCTCGTGGTTCTCAGCCAGCACTCAAAAACGCGAGCAAGATCCGCAGAAATTCATCGGGCTGCTCGCGGTGAATGAAATGGCCGGCGTGGAGCTTCTCGAGTTGATAGCCCCCGCCAAACCCGGCGTCTTCATCGAAAGCATCGAGGGGCGTCGTCCCGTCTTCGATCCCCGCGAACACGAGCGCCGGCATCTGCGTGGGGACCTTCAGGTAGTCCGGCGACCTGAACTCGAGGTCACGGTAGTAGCCCAGCGCCCCATGGAGGGAGCCGGGCGCTGCGAAGCTGTTCTTGACAGCCTCGAGGTCCGAGTCGGCGAAGGTCCACGTCGGTGACCACCTCGCGTAGATTTCGTCGACGTAGGCGAAGTCGTCACGCGCCACCCGCCTGTCTGCGCTTCGCCTGCGCAGCCTCCCAAAGTGCCGGGCGCGGTGAAGATCTCGCAGACGTAGCTTCAGAGTCGCGGGGTGCGGTATCACCAGCGTGACGAGGCGGCGCACCTTGCTCGGGTCGAGGGCCGCCGCGTGATAGGCCGCCATCGCCCCCCAGTCGTGGCCCACGAGGTCAGCCTGAGATTTTCCAAATGCGTCGATCAGCGCCAGCGCGTCCCTGCCCAGCGTCTCGGCGTCGTATCGAGCGTCGGAGGGGGCATCGCTCGGGGCGTAGCCACGCATGAAGGGCGAGACGACGTAGTAGCCCTCGGCGGCGATCTGCGGGCGAAGCTGGTCCCAGGCGTGCGCGGTGTCGGGGAAGCCGTGCAGCAGCAGGACCAGGGGAGCGTCGGGATCGCCATCCGCGTAGTAGGCGAAGCGTACGCCGTTGGCGTCGATCGTCGCTACGTCCGTCTCGGGGTGGTGGGTCCGTGTCGGTGCGTCGCGGCTGCAGGCCATAGCGAGGCTCGAGGCCGAGAGGGCGCAAGCGAGGGCGAGCTCAGATAGAGGGGTGGACATGGCGGGCTGAGCGTCGTCGGTGGTCGCGGGGCGGTCAAATCTCGGGGCTCAGTCGGCGGCGAGTCGTTTTTTTGCCCGAACCCATACAGAGTGGACAGATTGGAGAAAGGACGTCCGCCGAGAATCGAAGTTGGATTCGAGTCGTAGTCCTAATCGTAATCAAGGATACGGGTCTCGCAGGCCAACCGGAGCGACCGGTAGCCCAAGTGGAGCGAGTGAGAGGGCCCCAAAATAGCGAACCTTCGTTTGACAATCGGATCGGGGCATCCCGTGTCAACTGGATTTAGGCTCGTCGTTTATGGAGAGATTGCTAATCTAGGGATATGAGCAACGACACGCTGCGATGGATGGTTGGCTCCGCGTGCCTTGGCCTGTTGACGCTGCCCGCATGTCGCTCCACGCCAGACGCCGCAGACGGGAACGAAGACGAGGAATCCGATTCGATCAATTTGGAGGACGATGGTCCACTGCTGGACTTCGGCGGCGCGAATGCCTCCCAGGGGGGAGACCAAGAGGGCAGCGCCGATGGAGGTTGCGCGGCCGTCGAGGTCACCGTCGGACCGACGACCCCCACCGTGATGCTGCTGGTCGACCAGTCGGGGAGCATGACCGACGACTTCGGCGGACAAGAGCGCTGGCAGGCCGTCTACGACACGCTGATGGATCCCGCCGATGGGGTGGTCAAGCCCCTCGAGGCATCTGTGCGCTTCGGCCTCGCGCTGTACTCGAGCGAAGACGGCTTCGAAGGCGGCGAGTGCCCCATCGTCACCGAGGTCGCGCCGACACTCGACAACCACGCCGCCATCCAACAAGTCTACGAGCCGGCCGCCCCCCTCGATGAGACACCAACTGGCGAGTCCCTCGAAGTGGTCGCAGCCGCCCTTGCAGCCCTGGCCTTCGACGGCCCCAAGTTGGTCGTCCTGGCCACGGACGGCGAGCCCGACACCTGCGCCGAACCGAATCCGCAAAATGGCCAGGCCGTCGCCCTGGCGGCCGCTCAGGCGGCCCACGCCCTCGGCGTCGAGACCTACATCATCAGCGTGGGCGATGAGATCTCCCAAGACCACCTGCAGGAGATGGCCAACGCCGGCGTCGGCCTCGACCCGCAGGGCGCCCAGGATGCGATCTACTACCAGGCCCTCGACGCGACCGAGCTCCTCGAGGCCTTCGACGCGATCATCAGCGGGGTGGTGGGGTGCACCTTCGAGCTCGACGGCATCGTCGATCTGGAGGTCGTCTGCGAGGGAACCGTCGAACTCGACGGCGTCGAGCTCGAGTGCGGCGTCGACTGGCAGCTCCTCGACCCCTCGACCCTCGAGATCCTCGGCGAGGCTTGCACGACCCTCGAAGGTGGTGGGAGCCACACCCTCACCGCGACCTGGCCCTGCGGCGCTGTCGAGATCCCCTGAGTTGTGACTGAGTTGCGACCGTCCCTGTGACCCGGGGTCCCGTACTCGACGCAGGGGTCTCTCCACACGGTCCTACCAGGGGATCTTCCCGATCGTCGCGTGCGTGAATCCTCCCGTCGGCCCGTCCTCGCCGAGCAGCGCGACGCGCACCGCCTCGGCCGCGCCCTCTTCGACCGTCTCGGTGCCCTCATAGTTGTTGAGATTCGTCTTTGTGAAGCCCGGCGAGACGGCGTTGACCTTGATCTTCGTCGACTGGAGCTCGATCGCCATAGAGACGGTCATGGCGTTGAGCGCCGTCTTGGATGCCGAGTAGGTGGGCACAAAGAGCGCTCGGTACGGGTGGGCCGGGTCCGAGGACCAGGTCAGCGAGCCGAGGCCGCTCGACACATTGACGATGCTCGCGTGTGGTGCCTCGCGCAGGAGTGGCAGCATTGCCTGATAGACGGCGAGCGCTCCGAACACATTGGTCTCCCACACCGCGCGCACGTCATCGAGCGACACCTGGCTCGGGCGGGACGCCCGCGCCCACTCGGCCATCGGCTCGTCCGGTCGCTGATTCGCCCGCGAGATCGCGGCGTTGTTGACAAGGACATCCAGACGGCCGAGCTCGGCGCGAATGCCCTTGGCGGCAGCGGCGATCGACGCGGCATCGGTGACGTCGAGCTGGATCGCGCGAGCGTCTGCATCAATGGTATCTACCGCCTCTCGGCCCCGCGCGAGGTTGCGTGAGCCGACGAGGACGGTGAGGCCCTGGGCCGCGAGATCCTTCGCAATTTGAAGGCCGATCCCCTGGTTGGCCCCTGTGATCAGGGCGACTCGCTTCTCGTGCGTGGTCGTGGTCATGCGCAGAACTATGCGGTGGGCACGGAGGACCTAGCCAGATGCTGGGAGTACCTGGCTTCGGCGTCGACGATCGCGGAAACTGACGACGATGAACCTTCAGGAGGTCGCGGGTGTTCTCCGAGCGCGGAGGGAAGCACTGAAGCCGGACGACCTGGGGCTCGCGTCGTTCGGACGTCGAAGAACGCCCGGCCTGCGGCGCGAGGAGGTCGCAGACCTCGCAGGGATCTCGACCGAGTACTACACGCAGCTCGAGCAGGCGCGGGGTCGCCAGCCATCGCGAGCTGTGCTGGAGAAGATCGCGCGAGCCCTGCGATTCACACGCCACGAGTGCACCGCGCTCTTCGAGCTCGCGGGACTCGCAGCGAGCTACCCGGAGCATCCAGTCCGAACGCCGGGACCGGCCGTGCTGCACCTCCTCGAGCGGCTTCCCGACGCGGCGATCACCGTGCAGGACGCGAAGCTCGACATGATCGCCTGGAACCCACTAGCGACGGCGCTGCTCGGAGATTTCGCCGCACTCGCAGACGATCGCAAGAACCTCGCGCGACGCTTCTTTCTCGTGCGTCCCGACGAGCTTCCGTTCACCAGCGACGAACGATATGGAGCCTACCTCGTCGCCAAGGTCCGGCAGGCTGCGACGAGGTACCCGAGCGACTCGGACACGCGTCGCTTGCTCGACGATCTGATGCACAGCGAGAGTTTTCGTGAGCGGTGGGACAACAACGAGGTGTACACACCCGCGCGCCACTTGGTGAAGACGACGGAACATCCGCGCGTGGGCAAGCTCGAGCTCGACTGCGTCGTTCTCCACGTGCCCGAGGACGACCAAGAGGTCGTCATGCTCACGGCAAAGCCGGGCTCGCTCTCGGCCGAGCGGCTCCGCATGCTGAGCACGACCTAGCAGTCGGTGGTGAAACCCATCGCGTCGCCTCGCGCCGGATTTTCCGTCGAGGGCGAGGCGCTGAAACGCCGCTGTACCGGGCGCACTGCGAGTTTCGGCAACGCGGCCATCGGCGAAAGGGCCAAGGGAGGGCTGCTAGCCCTTGAACACGGCGAGACACTGGGCCACACGACGATCGTCCGGCAGCAGCTCCGACACGACGACAAACAGATCTTCGCTGGTGTGCAGGTCCCCGTGGGCGTAGGCGTCGACGGCGGCCATGAACAGCCACGCCGCGGTCTCGTCGACCACCCCATCGCTCCCCTGCACAGGACCCTCTCCCGGAAGCTCGGTCTGGGCCTCGGGCTTGGACCGGCCTCGCTCCGCCCGCCGTCGCAGGGCCGCGCGCGCCTCGGTCTCGATCCGCTCGTGGGTCACCCCGGCGAAGCGCACCAGAGCCTCCTCTCCCCCAGCGAGCACCGACTCGGGGATCGCGGTTTTCTTGGTCTGCACGACCCGCCCCGCGAGGTCCACCAAGGTCACGACCTCGGCGGGCTCACCGTAGACCTCGGTTTGAAAGGTCAAGGTCGAGCGACCGACCTGAATCTTCGAGGTCCGGCCGGGGTGCTGTCTCACGTCCTCTCCCCCCTGTCCCTGTCCGCCCTGTCTATGTCCCCGTCCCCCGCTCTCTCGCTGGAGAAGCCGAAGCTCAGAGCGGAGGCGATCGCGGCGCCCAGTTCCCGGGCGTCCTCGGCCCGCCGCTCACCGAGGCGGAGGTAGCTCAGACGCAGCTGGATCCTGCCGGTGCGGGGGACAAACACGACCCTGTCCTCGCCACGGCCATCGTAGATGTGCAGGCCCGGCGGGGCGCTCGACTCCCGGTACCCCGCGCGCTCGAGGGCTGCGCCGAGTCTGCCCACCGAGAGCGGGGCGCTCGACTCGAGTCGCCACAGCAGCGAGCGGGTACACCCCCCATCCCGAGACAGGTACAGCGCCCCCCTGGTGGAAGGCACGATGGGAGGCATGGTGAGCGGTGTGGCCACGAGCCCCTAACCCTGGCGCTCCACGACCACCCGGCAATCCGGATCGCCCATGCTCACACATGTGCTCTGGTCCACTTTCCAGGGCGTCCCACGACGAAACAGAGCGTCGTAGTACCCCTGGTCGAGCTTCGGTCGAGCCGCCCAATCCACGCTCTCGATAAGCTGCATGATAGCGAGCACAGCACCCTGCAAAAAGAACGCGGCGGGTATGCCCAGGTCACACCCGCGGGCGAGCAGCCAGGGGTGCTCGTAGGTCAGCGGCGTCCGAATGCACAGCCGCTCCCCGGGGACGAAATCCTCGATCTCCCAGCGTCCAAAACCGAGCGCCCGCGCAATCGCTACGCAGCCGCTCAAGATCGCCGCGGGCTCGGTCGAACTCCCGACCATGCCCTCCCACTCCGGCGACAACAGGATCCCACCAAAAGTGTTGAACACACATACGTGCCCCGACTCCTGAAACAGGGCCGAGGCCACGGGTGCCAGAGCGGGGGCCCGCCTGACCAGGTCGGCGAAGGTCGTGTAGGTGATGTTGTTGTAATAGGACGCGAGGTGACGGGTGACGAACACCCCAAAGGCCTGGATCAGCCCTCGTGAGTCCGCCTCTACCGTGCTCAGAAATCCACACAGCCCACGCTCGATCTCGTCGACTCGGGCCGCGAACAGGCCGGGCTCGACGGGCGTCGAGATCGCTATGCTCTCCTCCAGACCGACCCGCCTCCCAAACACCTGAGGCTCCCCCTCGGCGACGCGGAAGCGGCACAGGGGCGCGCGCATGGTGATGCACTCGTACTCGGTCGTGGTCATCGAGCCAGGCCGGAGGTCGTGGGCCAGCTCGATCGCCGCCGCGCAAAAACCCGCCGCGAACGCGTCGGCGGGGTGGTGGCGCCGAACCAGGTGTCCATACTTCTCCGACCAACAGATCCCGTAGTGGAGGGTCTCGCCCCGGACCTCCCAACTCCCGCTGGCCGCTCCGCCGACGTCGAAGTCGAGCCGCCCGTGACCCATGCTCGCGAACACCTCTTCGGCGAGCTCGAGACGAGCCTGCGCCGTGTTGGCCCCGAGCGCGTGATTGAGGCCGGAGAGAAGCGCGTGGCTCGCCTCTCGGGCCGCGTTTGTGCGCAGCTCGACCCCACGGGGTGCCCCCAGCGCGTCGTCTACGGTCTGATCCAGGAACAGGTTGAAGTGATTGCAGTGATAGACGACCGGGGCTCCACCCAAGAACGCCAGGCTCAGCTCTGGGAGCCGCTCGAAGACCGATGACAAGTTGCTCATAGCTGGCTCCTCAGTACGAGATCGTGTCCAAACCCAAGATGTTTCGGATCCCGATCTCCATGTTGTCCGCGTCGCTCTCTCCCAGCTCCTCTGGGCGCTGCAACTGCTCGATGGGCAGCCCTGTCTGCAGAGACAGGCGCAACAGCACCGCGTGGGGATCGGGTGCGTAGCGCTCCAGATACTCGACCAGGCGCACGGCTCGGGGCCGCTCGACGACCTCGGCCTCGGGCAGCGCCAAGACCAGGCGCTCGAGCATCTTCCTGGTGTTGAGGCGCACCATGCCCAGGGGCGTGCTGCGCTCGTACACAAACGCGACCACGAACCCGCCCTCGAGCTCCCTCAAGATCACCAGCGAATCCGACGATTCGATCGTGACCTGCATATCCGCGGACCACGACGAGAGCGCGCGCAGGCCCTCGCGATTGGCGCGAACGAGGTCGCCGAAGTAGGCGGCGACCTCCTCGGGGACCCAGCTCGAACTCTCCCTCAGCCAAGAGTCGTAGAGCAGGCAGTCGGGCATCAAGATGACGAACAGACCCCGCAGCGAGGAGACACCTTCGACGATGCTGGATAGGGAGGGGTGGTTCACAGCGCGATTTTCCTTGTCAACGAGCGAGCCGGCGAGCTTCCAGGTGGGTGACCGCGGAGCACAGCTGACGCGCGAGGTGGTCGAGAATATCGGGGTGTATGGGCTGCGGTGTAGCGATCCCGAGCACGAAGGACTCGGTCTGCGTCCCGACCCACTGCATGACCAGACAGCGCTCGCTGTCGAGGTCGATGCTGATCCGCCGGCACTCACTGTCGGCGTCCCAGAGCCGGTCCAAGGTCGCGTACAACAAAGAGGAAGCGGCCGCCTCCGCCTCGACTTCCCCCTGACTGACCATGGGCAGGCCCTGGCTGTCGGCGATGAAGGCCGAGTGTGCACCGCTGTGCTGGACGACGAAGGCCAGGTACTCCGGGAGCAGGGCCTCGAGGGAGCCCGACTCGCTCCTGAACACCCGCGGCATCTCGCGTTGGGCCTGCTCGTGCGCGGCCCGGGCCTCGGGGCTACCCGGCTGCGGCGGTCGAGGACCCCGCGGCGTGGGTCGATGAGGTACGCCGGCCTGAGCCCGCCGGTCCCAACCCAAACGATGATTTTGCATGACGATCACTTTTGGGGACGCGGGCCGACACGCAGGCGTAGACGCTCGAGGTTGTGGCGAACACGTCTGTCTTGGGGCCGAAGCGCGTGGCAGCGCTCGGTCAACTCGAGAGCCATCGCGTAGTTTCGCGACGTATACGCGCTCATCGATCGGCGGAACAAGTGGTCAAATTCGTCGCCGGGAGGACGCGATGATTCAACACTGTCTTTAGGGTCACTACTCGGTCTTAAGGTACGATGATTCACTTCAGTCACCGGCGACACTGGGCCCTCGGTCGTGACCCTCGGTCCCCGGTTCGCGGGCCCCACACCCGAGGTGTCGAGATGCGCGGTTACGCCCTTCCCGATGGCCTTCTCGGACCGACTCGGGCTGGTGTCCGCGCCGCTGCTCACCGAAGTTTGCGACTTTGGAGCGTGCCTTTGGGGGTGCAGCGACACGACCTCGGCCCGCTCCTCCAAGACCTCGCCCGCGGGCGTCTTCCAGACCGCGGAAGCCCCCACAGCGAGGCGCAACAGCTGCCCTGATCCCCGGCTCAATGGCCCTGGTTTGCCCACATAGCCTCTCCAGGGCCGAACGAGGGTCCGTCGGCAGCGCTCGGGCTCGACCAGCGAGACCTCAGAGCGAGGTATGCGCGCGAGCAGCTCGAGGGCCTTGTCACCGACCGCCCCAGGGAGCTCGGCGTGCACCGGCCGGCCGCCCCTGAGCTCGACCCGGCCGACCGGGAGCCGACCGACCGAAAGCTCGATCGCCGCATTATTTCCAGACGGCTCGAGCACATCGAGATACTGCGCGAGAGTCAGCCCAGAACGAGTCTCACGAGGTTGGCGTTCCATGGTCACGCGGGCGCAGCATTGATCTGTTTAAGAGACCCGTCCAGCGTTGGACGGGTCTGAATACGCGTAGACATTGCGCCTACAAACTGTTGACACTCTTCCAGCTCAGGGATCCCCGCCGCCCCCACCCAGCGCACCGATGGGGATCTTGAGATAGCGCAAGTTGTTCCCGGCCTTCGCGGGCAGCTCGCCCGCGTTGACGTTGACCTGGATGCTCTGAAACAAAAGCGTGGGGGTGGCCAGGGACGCATCTCGGCGCGTCCGAAAGGCCACGAACTCGGCTTCAGTACGCCCCTCGGGCAACTGGATATTGTCGGCCTTCTGCGCACCGACAGTGGTCTCGTAGGCCAGCCCTCGCCCACCCGGCTGGTAGTCGTGACCCACGAACAGACGGGTCTTCGCGGGGAGGGTGTAGAGCTTGTTCTTGACCGAGTTGTAAAGGTCGACGGCCGAGCCCGCGGGGAAGTCGCAGCGGCCCGTCCCCATGTCGGGCATGAGCACGACGTCACCCGTGAACACCGCGTCCCCAAATCGGTAGCTCACACACGCGGGTGTGTGGCCCGGCGTGAACATGACCTCGAAGCTCAGCCCTCCGAGGTCCACGACCTCGCCGTCTTCGAACAAGTGATCGAATTGGCTCCCGTCGGTGGGAAATTCGGCCGGGAGATCAAAGACCCCCTGAAACAGGCCCTGGACCTCTTTGATCCTGCTCCCGATCCCGACCTGCGCGGCGGGATACGCCGCCTTGAGGTAGGCCGAGCCCGAGAGATGGTCCGCGTGTGCGTGGGTCTCGAGGATCATGCTCAGCTCGAGGCCCTCGGCCTCCAGCCATGCCTTGACCCGGTCGGCCGATTTGTAATCGATCGCTGAAGTCAGCGGGTCGTAGTCGAGCACGGAGTCGATGACCACCGCGCGCTTGGTCTCTGGGTCACTCACGCCGTAGGTCAGATTGCTGGTCGCGTCGTCGAAAAATGCCTGGATGTCCATCGTTGTTGATTCCTCTCGCCAGGTACATCGCAAGCTCTGTGCCAACCCCACGCAGCGCGAAGGTTGGTCTCCCGTGGGTTCCTGGCCGGGTTCCACCCTGGGTGAAGGCCGCGCTGAAACACGGGCGGGCGACATGTTGCAACGCGCTCAGGGAACCAGCGCAACGAGGCGGTCGAGCCCGCGCTCTCGCGCCCCCTCGCGTCCGTGGAACCTGGCCGAGAGCGCAGCGATCTCGGCTGGACCCACTCCACAACATCCGCCGAGCAGCACAAATTGCGGCCACCGTCGAACACAGGCGGCGACCCGGTCTGCGAACACCTCGGGCTCGAGGATTCGGTCGATCCAGACCCCCTCGTCGCCCGGACCACCGAGGTGTGGGTACAGACCCAAGACCCCCGGCCACGCACTTTGAGCCCGGGCCGCGGCGAGTGCCTCGACCGCAGCCGGGACCGCGTCGATCTGTGTGCAGTTGATCAACAGCGCCCCCGGGGCCTCGCTCACATTGCCCGCCTCGCCCGCCTCGCCCGCCTCGCCCGACCGATCTCGAATGTCGAGCAGCGCCTCGAAGAGCTCGGTGAATCGCTCCCCCCCCGACATCCGCGATCCATCGAGCGTGCCATCCTCAGTGGGGAAACCCGCGACCACAGACAGCCACACGGGAACCCCGAGTCCGCTCACAGCCCGCAGCGCACGCCCGGCCTGAGTCACACTCGGGTAGGTCTCGAGCAAGATCAGGTCCACCCCCGCGCGAACCAGGGCCTGGCCCAGGCTCCGGTAGGCCGACTCTTCGAGCCCGGCGTCGGCCTCCGGCTCGGCACCCGTGGGCGGCACGGACCCCGCGATCCGAAACCCGCACAGGCTCGCCTCTCCAGCGACCCTGAGCTCGTCCCGAGCCGCCTCGATGACCGCCACGCAGAGCCCGGCGAGCTCGGCCTGGCGCCCCTCCTGGCCCGCCTCTCGGAGGCTCGGAGCGTACAGACCAAAGCTGTCCGTCGTCAGGACCTGGGCCCCCGCGCGCAGATAGTCGAGATAGATCGCGGTCAGCAGCTCGGGCGCATCATCGAGAGCCCGGGCTGCGTAGGCTGGCGCCCGCAGCTCAAAACCACGCCGGGCCAACTCCGTCGCCATCGCGCCATCGAGCATGACCGCTGCGGACCCATTATCCACCTCGTCGATGGTCTCCATCACCCCGAGTCTGTCGATCGAAGCCCCGAAAACGCAACCGGCGCAGCCGCGCCGGGCGAGCGTCGTCGTTTCGGCGCGGACTCAGCCGCACTCACCAGAGTCGGTGGTGCAGCAGCTCTGCGCATCCATCAGACAGAAGGTCTGATCTCCCTCGGCGGCGATGTTCGGCATGATCCGACAGCCGTAACCCTCGCGCCCACATTCGTCGTGGCTCGAGCAGGGCACGGCACAGACCGTGTAGATGTCTTTGACGCCCAGGCAGGCCACGCCGCCGCCGCCGGAACAGTCGGCGGAGTCGAGCACGACTGTGGTGCTCGCGTCGGGCAGCTCGCAGCCGTTGCGCGAGCAGTAGCCCCCAGGCAGATCGTAGATACCCAAGATGTCGTGCACGCAGGCCGCCCCGTCACCCAACAACGCCACACACTCGTCGTCTTGCGTACACGCGTGGCCCCACTCCCCCATGATGTCTTTGCCGCCGGCGGCCTTCTCGGCCCACTCGTCCCCACACACCAGCTCACCGGTATCGCCCGTCTCGCTCGCCGTCTCGGTCTCGCCCGTCGTATCCGTGGTCTCCCCGGCCGTGTCTCCGGTGGAGCCGGTATCGTCGTCATCGTTGTTGCCGTCGCAGGCGGGGGCGGCGAGCAAGAGAGCGGCAAGACCAAAGCTGAAAGTCAGGGCACTGAGGCGAGACATGGCGGCAAGGTAGGGGCGGGGCTCCAACCCCGTCAAACCCCCAGTCCTCGAATCAGGGCGCATCCGCCTTCACGGCGATGTCCAGAGACCTCCGCCAAACTCCGCTGGCGGAGTGGACAGACAGGTCAGGGCTCGCTCAAGTGACACCGAAGGCCGGCACTCAAGCTGTGCGCTGGAGCACACATGCGATGCCCTGACCCACGCCGATGCACATGCTCGCAAGCCCCCACTCACCGCGCCCGCGGCGGAGGTTGTGGGCCAGCGTGGTCACGATGCGCGCGCCCGAGCAGCCCAGGGGGTGGCCCAAGGCGATCGCGCCACCGGAAGGATTGACCTTCTCCGGGTCGAGACCGAGGGCCCGCAAGCTCGCCAAGGTCTGGCTGGCGAAGGCCTCGTTGAGCTCGATCGAGTCGAGCTCGCTCGCCCGGATCCCCGCTCGCTGCAGGGCCTTGCGGCTCGACGGGATCGGACCGATGCCCATCATCCCCGGGTGCACCCCCGCGTGACCCCAGGCCACGATCGTCGCCAGGGGCTCGAGGCCCAGGGAGGCCGCCCGGGAGGCCGAGGTGATCAGCAGGGCCGCGGCCCCGTCGTTGAGGGGCGAGGCGTTGCCCGCGGTCACCGTCCCGCCCTCGCGGAACAGGGGGCGCAGCTTCGCCAGGGCCTCGGCCGAGGTGTCCCGGCGCACCGACTCGTCCAAGGTCACCCGCAGCGGCTCCAGTTTGCGCCCTCGGGGCACGGTGATCGAGACGATCTCGTCGTCGAACCACCCCTCGTCTTGGGCCTCCGCCGCCCGCTGGTGACTGCGCAGCGCCCAGGCGTCCTGGTCTTCGCGGCTGACCTCGTGGCGCTCGGCCACGTTCTCCGCCGTCCCGCCGAGCGACTCGATCGGGTACAGGGCGTCCATCTTGGGGTTGATCATCCGCCAGCCCAGGCCCGTGTCGTAGATCTCGGGCTTGTTGTGAAACGGCTTGTCGCCCTTGGGCATGACCACCGGCGCCCGGGTCATGCTCTCGACTCCACCGGCGATGTACACGTGGCCCTCGCCGACCATGATCGCCTTGGCCGCCTGGATCACCGCCTCCATGCCCGAGCCACACAGGCGATTCACCGTCACGCCAGGCACCTCCACCGGCAGACCGGCCAACAGGGCCCCCATCCGGGCGACGTTTCGGTTGTCCTCGCCGGCTTGGTTGGCCGCTCCAAAGTAGACGTCCTCGATGTCCTCGAGGGCCGCCGGGTAGCGCTCCCGCAGCGCCCGGATCACATGAGCGGCGAGGTCGTCGGGGCGCACCGGCGCGAGGGCGCCGCGAAACTTGCCCATGGGCGTGCGCAGGGCATCGACGATCACGGGCGTGCGGGCGGGATCCAAGCTCTCGGCCATGGCGTTGCCTACCACGGCGCTCCCCAGCCTCGACCCGACCTGTGATTGCGGAGGCTCACGATTCCCTCCGCGACCGCGAATCGTGGATGCCTCTCCGAGCCGACGCGTTGACTCACGACAGCCCCTACACCCATCACACCCACCCCCGAGACCCGTGCCAAATCTCCCCCTCGCCCCTCCCCGAGCCGGGCTCCGCGGGCTGCCTTGCTCGGCACGCCCCGCTTGCTTCGCTATTCTCGGCCTCGATGTCGAAGCCCTTTCGCGTGATGACCTGGAACGTCAACTCGATCCGCGCGCGGCTCGACAACGTCTTGACCTACCTCGACGAGCTCGAAGACGACGCGCCCGAGGTCGTGTGTCTACAGGAGACCAAGGTCGAGAACCGCCTGTTTCCACGGGTCCCGTTCATGGAGCTCGGCTACACCGTCACCCTCAACGGGACCAAGGGCTACGCCGGAGTCGCAACCTTGACCAAGGGCGAACCCGAGGACGTCCAGCTCGGCTTCGCCGACGACCCGCCCGACAGACACAAGCGGATCTTGGCCTGCACCTACGCCGGCGCCCGCATTTACAACCTCTACGTCCCCAACGGCACCGCCCTGGGATCGGAGGCCTTCACCTACAAGCTCGACTGGCTCGCGCGCCTCGAAGCCGAGCTCCGCGCCCGCTACCAAAGCGGCGCGCAGAGCTCGGTGATCCTCTGTGGCGACTTCAACATCGCCCGAGACGCGCGCGACACCTGGTCCGTCGACGCCCTCAAAGGCGGCACCCACTTCACCCCCGAGGAGCACGCCGCCCTCGACAAGCTCGAGGGGTTCGGCCTGCGCGACTGCTTCCGCAAGTTCGACGACGCCCCCGGCCGCTTCACCTGGTTCGACTACCGCGGCGGCAGCTGGAAGAAAAAGCAGGGCCTGCGCATCGACTACGTCTACGCCAGCGACGACCTCTACGAGCGCTGCACCGAGGTCGTCCACGACTGGGAGCCCCGCGGCTGGGACGACGCCTCCGACCACGTCCCCGTGATCGCCCGCTTCGAGTAAATGCCACTTCGCCCGGGCCCTGGTCGCGCCTCAAGGGTGCCCACAGCAACAGAGAGCCTGTCGGACGACTTCGAGGTCGTCCTTGTTCCAGTCGATCTCGTCATCGCAGCTCTCGAGCGGGGTCTTGAAGAGCGCGGGGGGGTTACATCCATCAAACGCGAGCACGTCTACGAAGAAACCCGAAACTCCAGCACATCCACCTTCAATACAGGGTTGATCTGTCTGCGCACAGCGTTCTGCACAGGTGGCAAACCCAGATTCACAGTCGGTCCACAATGGTGCGCACTCCCCTGCGACACACCCTCCTGCCTCCCACTCGGTCCCCGAGTACCATACGTAGCACCGGCTCCCACAGCTACCGCAGTTTTTGTCGTCCGTTTGGAGGTCTGCCCCCCCACAAGGCAGATCTCCAGGAGCTTCCTCGCCCTCCTCGGAGTCCACATCTGCATCCGACACATCACAGTCGGTGCAAAGGGGTGGACTGCCGCAGGCGCCCACACCGATCAGGAGCGAGCAGGCCACTGCTTGATTTAGAATCTTCCTTTTCATGTCGTTCTCATCGATCTCAGCAGGCACACATTCAAAGGCGGCACCTACTTCACCCCCCGAGGAGCACGCGCTCTCGACAAGCTCGAGGGCTTCGGCCCCCGCGGCTGGTTCCGAAAATCTGACGATGCCCTCGGCCGCTTCACCTGGTTCGACTACCTCTACCAGTGCTGCACCGCGGTCGTCCACGACTGGGAGCCCCGCTGCTGGGACGACGCCTCGGACCACCTCCCTATGATCGCCCGCTTCGCCCGCTTCGCCCGCTTCGAGTGAGCGCGACTTCGCCCTCGAAACGCGGCAGCCTGTAGCGAAACCCATGGCTTTCGCCTCACCCAGGACGTCGCGTCGACAGCCACTGTGCTGAAACGCCACAGTCCAGAATCCAAGTCTCGTGAGCGGTCTCGCCATCGGCCGACGCCTTTCGAGAGCTCCCTGGGCCCTGATAGGCTCCCCCTTATGCGACGCGCCTGGCCCCTCGGGTTCCTCCTCATGTTTGCCTGTGACTCTGGAGGAGCACCCACAAACAAAGACCCGAGCTCCAAGTCCGATACGAGCGCCAAGACCGATGCGAGCGCCGAGACCGATGCGAGCACCAAGACCCCCGCCAAGGCCAAGACCAGCGCCAAGGCCGACGCGGCCGGACACGCGCCCGAGCTCGAGCCCAAGAAGGCCCGCGAGCTGCGTCGCAAACTCAAGACCCTGCTCAACGAAGGTCGCGCCCTGACCAAGAAGGGCGAGTACGACAAGGGCATCACCAAGTACCGAGAGGCGCTCACCATCGACGCCAGCGACATCTCGGTGCTCGGCGAGCTCGGGTGGGCGGCCTACAAGGCCGGCGACCTCAAGCTCGCGCACCAGACCACCTTCGGCGCCCTCAAGTTCGCGCGCGAGGACAGGCAGCGCGGCATGCTGCTCTACAACCTCGGCAGGGTCGAAGAGGACCGGGGCGACAAAGCGGCCGCCATCGAGAGCTACACCGCCTCGCTCGCGGCCCGCCCCAACAAGACCGTCCAGGCTCGCCTCGCCAAACTCTCGTCCTCAGCGACGCCGGCTCCCGCTGCGAGCGACAGCTGCGGCCCGCTCGCGGTCCTGGCCCGCGATCTCCCCGACCTCGCCGCGGCCTGCAAGCAGCTGTCGACCCTCTGCGAGGACTTTCAGATGGAGGAGGGCGAGCCCTGCAGCTGCGAGCCCACCCTCGTCGCCGCCCCCACCGACGACCCGACCTGGGGTCTGCTCGCGTTCAACAACGAGGGCTTCCCCGAGCAGCGCGCATGGTTCCCGGTCGTGAAGACCGACAAAGGCTGGAACCTGTTTGCCGAGGTCGTCTCCGAATACAACCCCGGCATGTTCGGGATCTTCGAGGAAGCCCAGTTTGGCGAGTCCTCCGTCGAGCCGCTCTTGACCGAGGGCAGCCAGCTGCTCATGCACTTCACCAAGACCCGGGTCGACCGCGACATGGGCCTCAACGAGATCGAGATCGAGGAGTTCGCCTCGCTCGTGGTCTGCACACGCGACGGGGGCTCCGCGTCCTGTACCCGCGCCCTGTTGGAGAGCTCCGGCTACACCCGCGAGATCGAGTTCGAGGGTGAAGATGTGGACGACATCGATGAAGAGCACACCGAAGGCCTGCCGATCAGCGAGGGCTTCGACGCCTCGTTCGAGTTCTCCGGCGGGGTCCTGACCGTACACAGGACCGAGACCCGCGGCGGCTACGACCGCGTCGGCGCGGTCGAGGAAGGCGGCTGGGTGCTCGCAGACGGCACCTACCCCCTGGCCCAGCTACTCGGCCTGAGCGCGGACTGAGCTCGCGTCCCGGGCCCGAACTCGGGCCCGGGACTGCGCCGAATCCCTTTCGATCGGCACATGAAAAGTTCGGCGCCCTACTTCCGATACCGACCCTCTCGCACGCGCTGAAGAGCATCGCTAGTGGACCGACGAAGCAGGTCGATCAAGTCGTCCAAGCCCAGACCCTCGGCCGCCGCCACAAGGTCTGACTCCAGCCCGGAGAGACGGCCGAGCAGGGCCTCGCGCAGCATTTCGGGCTCGGCGGGCAGCTCGACTTCACGCACGCTGACCTCGAGCTCGGGTTCGAGGCCGAGCAGCCTGCCGATGAGACCAACCTGCCTCGCCGACGGTGTCGCCACCAAGGCCACGGGCTTCCCATCTGCATCCCAACCGTGGTCGCCGTATTCTCCCGAGCGAACATCCACCGGCTCGGCGTATCCTCTCGTGTCGTCGACGCTCTCGAAGATCATCAAGTCCCACGGTCCATTTAGCCCAAGAAATATCAGTGGCATCCTCATCGAAACCGGATCCAACGATACATCGTTAGATGTGTAAATTCGAAGCCCGATGCCCCGAGAATGTCTCTAACCAGGGGTTCCTGGGGTCCAGATCTACGCAGTGCAAGCATGGCCCGAGGCAGCATAGAGCGCTGACAATAGGGACCCCAGATCAATCTTTCGCCCTCTTTTTCCTTCGTTCGTCGGCGCGGAGCAAGCGAACACAGGTATCTCCGGGGCCGGTGACCTGGCAGGAAGCTCGTGCAACACCTTCGCCAATCAGTCGAATCTGGAGATTTTCCGAGAGTCGCGTTCCGACACCGACTGAAACATTCGCTACAATATCCCCCCGCAGGTTCCTGTTCGGGACCATGCCATGGGTCGCGGCGCCGGGCACAGTCCAATCTGGACTAACGTGTCGCACACAACCGCTCGGCGGTGGATCAAATTGATCGCTGGGGTCCAGACAGCCAGTTCCTGCAAACCTGGCCTGGTCGCCGTAGCCTGAAAGCATACAGTATCCGGCAGCGACAGATACAAGAGTGTCTTCCAGCGCCACCTTGACCGCCCCTTCCATACGATCGCAGCCTATCGGCTCAATTCCATATAGCTCAATTGTATTGCCATTGAATACAACCCGCCCACACTCCCCGGGCTCCGCGGGCAAAAGCAAGTCACCACTTGATTGGCACCCCAACATGCCTGCCAGTGCCAGAGCACTCAGCATTGCGGCCAGAGTGGGGGCCGAGCGAGCCATCAGAACCCTCCCGCCCGGTCATTGGCCCAACGGCCCAGCAGATTCGTCGGCTTCAAGAAGCTTGGACCAATGCACTCGACACTGTGGATCCCCAGGAGGACTCTACCAAAAGTTGATCGAGGTCGCCCTTGGCGCGGGCTGACTTGGATCAGGTACGCGGTCATCGTTCACCGCCTGTTCTTGGGCGAGTTCTCACCCTCAAACACCTATCAGTTATCTGAACCAATTGGAAGACGCCAACTTTGTCGTTCTTGTGAACTTTGGGTGCAGACCCAAAAATCTAGGCGCACGCCTCATATCAGCTCGCTCAGCCGCCCGCCTGCGTGACCAAGAGGACGCCACAAGAAATCTCCGGCACCTCCACAGGCTCACCAAGGCCACGCACAGTGGGTCTCGACCGGCCTCATGTTCTGCTCACCCATGGTTGAACTCAATTGATCTCATTGTCCCCATGCGAACCGACCCAGAGCCGGTAACGATCACAATATCACCCGAGTCGCGGTAAACTGAGGACACTTGCCCAGGCAGAACCAAACGCAAACCGACCTCCCATCGAGCCAATCGCGGCTGGCTGGACCGAGAAATCAAGAATAGCCTATCTGGCCCGACCCCGCCCCCGGAAACAGCGAACACCTCACCATCTTGCTCAAACACATGGCTCACTGCTCGACGTAGCAATACATGTGGGTCACCCCGGTCCGAAACCTGTACTAACCCTCCACCAAATTCACCCGAATCAACTGCGATAAGAGTTCCCAAGCTGGTCTTCACAATCGCGGCGACATCACGGTCATGCGACAACGTAATTTCACCAGAGGGGTTTCCGGGAACACTAAATTCAACAACCGCTCCAGAGAACATTTCCAACTCCCCAAAATGGCCACTCACCCTACGGCTATCATCCGCTCGCTGCCCATCGAAGTGCACGTCCAAGTTGCCAAATCGAATTGACTCATCGGGAGCTCCCCCGGAACAAACACGGCGAACCTCACTCGACCAGTGTTTGCTGAGGGTTTCTGTGCACCGACGACTCGCCATCTCAGTCGCGGTCACCCAGTCACAGTTTGGCCCGTAGGTCTGGATGCAAGAATCATTCACTTTGACTGAGTACGACGCAGTAGCACAGCCAGCGGTCACCAAGGCGACCAGCACCGCCGCCCAGCAATGTCGAACCCAGTAACGTCGAAGGTTGGTCACTGAGACATCCCCCGAGCACGAGTTCCGAAATCGTCCATGCGACGCCGGTCTGGTGCCATCGTCTATTCTGACCGCCACAGCCGTGGCTCAGTGTGCGGGCTCTTGGGCCCAGCGTCCGTGCGCCGCGTAGCCACGGGTCTCCTCTCGCGGCGGTCGCTCGAGCTCCAGCTCGCCCATGAGCGAGCGCATCTGCTGGTAGGAGTCCTCCATCAGCGCGCGCTCCTTGGGATCGCTGCCGTCGATCCAACTCGAGAGCACGGTGAACGATCCCGTGGCCCGGTTGTAGAGCTCCCACTGGGAGTACTGGTCGAGCACACGCTCGTTCTCCACGGCCTCCTCGAGCTCGGCGAGCACCTCCTTGAAGCTGTCCACGGCCTCCTCCGGGCCCAGGTCGCCCGGATCGATCTGCCGCGGGGGCTTGAACACGGGCAGGCCCTCGCCAATCTCCCGACGGGCCTCGTCCGAGCCCGAACGGTAGGGGCGCATGGGTCGAAGAAAGCGGGGCGACGACCGGCGCCCGGACTTGTGGCGCAGCCTGTCGAGGCGAGTGTCGAGCTCGGCGGGCTCCTCTGCGACAGGCCTGAGCGCCCGCCAGCCGAGGGCGCCTCCGACCAACAGCAACAACGCCAGGCCGCCATACACCAGATGGTCGACACGCAACCTCAGGGTCTTGAGATTCATCGCGAGAGACTCCTGGGCAAGCGCCGATCTCGCCGCATACGGCCAGGGCCAGTTCGTGGACGGCTGCGTGGGCAGAGTGTCGGCATGGGCGCGGCGGAGCCTACCAGGCCACCCCCCCGCACCCAATGTCCCAGCGGGAGCACGCCGACCAACGGCGGCCCGGCCCTGAGCTTTCGGGTCCGCGACATCCCGCCGGCCGCCGAGCGCTCCACCACCGGTGCATTCAGGCTCTGAACCCCGCGTTAGCGACGGCGTCGCCGCTCCCG
The DNA here is from genome assembly GCA_964451725.1 of uncultured Nannocystaceae bacterium. Classification (GTDB taxonomy): domain Bacteria; phylum Myxococcota_A; class Polyangia; order Nannocystales; family Nannocystaceae; genus Plesiocystis. The sequence continues at coordinate 122,556 of CAYVJQ010000003.1, forward strand.
CAGGCGCCCGAGATCTCCCACGGGATGCCGCCGAGCACCGGGACAACTGACTCGGTGCTCGGCGGCGCTCGCCGCTCCAACCCGCGGCCTGTGGTATCCGCCAACGGTGCCGCTGCGTCGCAACACCCGAGTCTTCCCAGGCGGCGCGAAAGTTGGAGGCTCGGCGGCGCGCTTCGGGGCGCCCTCGCGGCATTCCCTCACTTTGGTCCTGGTGCTGGGCCCTCTGGCGCTGACTGTGCTCGGGCCAAACCTCGCCCACGCGGGCAACGGCAACCATCCCCGGACCCCGGTCGACTGGAGCGATGCGCCGTGCATGACGGTCATCGATCGCAGCCAGAACCCGATCTATCCACTGACCTACGCGGTCCCCTTCGAGGACACGCAGCTCACCGACGACGAGGTCGCCGACAGCCGCCGACACCAGTTCCTCGGGTTCTGCCGCGACCACGACCGCGACGCGGTGCTGCCCAACTGGATCTCCGAGGCCGACCTCGACGCCGCGGCGGCCGAGCAGCTCGGCGACCCGGACGAGGTCGACCTCGACCTCGAGGTGCTCGACTACAACGTGGACTGGACCGACTGTTGGACCCGCATCAACGCCGACGACCAGCGGCGGCCGATCACCTTCGCAAGCGCCGAGCAGCCCCTGCTGTGGGATACGAGCGCGCTCGCGGCCGGCACCTGGGTGGTCGAGGCCTACACCTGGGAGCCGTGGTTCAACCTCTGGACCCAGCACCCCGGCGTGTTCAAGATCGTCGATGACCCAGACCCGGCTGCGAGCCCGCCCGCGGCCGCCCTGACCTACGCCGAGCAGAGCGTGGACGTGGGTGATAATGCCAGCATCAGCGGCTGCGTCGACGCCATGCCGGGCACGACCATGACCCTGTCTTGGGCGAGCGCCTCGGCGACCCCGACGTGGGAGGTGTTCGCCGAGGACCTGCCCGCAGACCAGGGCAGCTTCGATCTACCCTACGCCCCGACCCTCGCCGCGGCCGCGAACGCGGTCTCGATCCGCCTGGAACTCAGCGACCCCATGGGCCGGAGCTGGACGGCCTACAGCCCGGTCTACATCCAGGTCACGGAGGACTTTGGCGAGACCGGCTGCGAGGAGGGGGGCTTCGTCGGAGGTGATGACTGCGACGAGGAGGACACCGAAGACGGCTCCGATACGAATGACGGCGACGGCGGCTCGAGCGACGAGGGCGCGGCCGCCAAGCTCGAACCGAAGGGTTGTGGCTGCTCACTCGAGGCGAACCATGATCTTCGTCCCGGCCATCCCGGCCATCCCGGCCATCCCGCCCATCCCGCCCACCGCGGGGCGGCCTGGGCCGTGGTGCTCGCCGCGCTCGGACGCCGCGCGCGACGACGCCGGAGCTCAGCTCGCGGTGAGGATGGTCAGGACCATGAGTGCGACACTGACGATGAACGCTGCACGTAAAAACCGCATCTGTCTGGATTGACCTTCGAAAATCGCGCCGTGTTCAGAAGATAGTAATTTCAGTGACTTACGGGCACTCGTGGTGTGATGCCGGCCCACTGCGTCGCGGCTTGCAACGTGGCGAAATCCCCCGCCCGAGGTACTGCGGCCTCACCCAGACAGTTTGCTCCTGCTTTGTGGAACCACCCAGGCCCGATCTTCCAGGCCACGATTCAGGCCACCGAGGATGCCCGGTGGAGGATCCCCGGGGATCCCCCCACGGCGAGGATCCCCCCCACCCTCGCCGTGGGCTGCAGGCCTCCATGCTCCCCATGGGCGGGGACGCTCCACCGCGGTGACAGAGATGCCCAAGTTTCTAGCGTAACAGAGGGATATCGACGAACGCCCGACCGTCGTGGGCCGGCACGATCTGCACGAGCCCGTCGAGGGCCACCATCTGCAGCAGGTTTTTGC
>CAYVJQ010000003.1:124546-126515 GCA_964451725.1 uncultured Nannocystaceae bacterium
GCCGGCACGATCTGCACGAGCCCGTCGAGGGCCACCATCTGCAGCAGGTTTTTGCGCGCCTGACTCGGGTCGTAGTCGGCGAGCAGGCGCAACAGCCATGGCCTCTCGGCCAGCAATTCGATTCCGTCGAGCTGCCATGTCAGGTCACCGATCAGTGCAAAACGCTCGCCCTTGGGCAAGGTCACAAACGCTACGATCGAGCCGGGCGTGTGGCCGGGCGCGGGGACCAGCACGATCGAGCCGTCGCCCCACACGTCGTAGCTCGACGGGAAGCCGAGGTAGGGCGGCCCGTCGAAGGTATAGCCTTGGATCGTGAGATGCGAGAAGCTATTGAACAGGCGTGTATCGACCGTATCTTCCTTGGCATACTCCTGCTGCGCGGCGTTCATCCACACAGGCACATTGAGGTCCGCCAGCCCGCTTACGTGATCCCAGTGTGCATGCGTGATCACGACCCCCTGTAGCGCGTCGAAGTCATAGCCGATGGCATCGAGTTGTGCGTGCACCGGCTCGCCGAGTTTGTGCTCGGAGGTCGCACGGAGCATCCACGGCAAGGTCTCTCTGATCTGGGTATCGACATCGGCGCCGAAGCCTGCATCGAAGAGCAGATCGCCCTTCGGATGACGCACGAGGATCGCGGTCGCCGCAAAATCGCGCAGGTCAGAAAACGAGCCGCCACGGAACGCCAGGGCGGCCGGTGTTTGATAGGTCCCAGTGGGCAACCGATAGATCTCCATACTCGGAGGTGGTGACGCGACCGGCAGATCACCCGACCACGGAGCGGGTGGGGGGAGCGGTGACGCCATGAAGCTCCGGCCTAGACCGAGCCCCGACAGGGCGAGCACGCTGGCCACGGCGACGAGCAACTTGTGACGTATGACCAAAGCGACGAGTGATTTCGGCTGCATAGCGGGGTTCCTCGAAGATGCACTGTCGAAGCTAAAACATCTCCCGCCCGCCGAGAAGGAGGCACATTGAAGTCACCTGGTTATGTGGAGGTCACCATCGATTCAGATCCACATCTGAATCTGGGAGGTCCCGAGCCGAACCTATCTGTAGTCTCCCCGAGAATATATGCCTTGAAATTTCCAGATGCCCTCCGGTAGATCATCTGGAAACCGGTCTAGAATAGCGAACATGCAGCTCCGCAATAACGAGGCATTTTGAAGTTACCAGGGAACGCGGGAGTGACCTCGGGCTTCGACACCGAGTGTCGCGCGACGCGGGAGATCCTCGACCTCGTGGGTGACAAGTGGAGCGTCTTGGTGGTGGTGAACCTCGGTACGGGCCGAATGCGCTTCAGTGGGCTGAATCGCATCATCGCTGGAATCTCGAAGCGGATGCTCGCTGTGACCCTGCGGCGTCTGGAGCGTGATGGGCTGGTCGAGCGGGCTGTCTACGCCGAGGTTCCTCCGCGGGTCGAGTACGAACTCACGCCGATGGGCGAGACCCTACTCGGACCGGTGGCCACCCTTGCCATGTGGGCCCACGACAACCGACTCAGGGTCCACCGGGCACGGGAGACCTACGACACCCGGGACGTCGAGTAGGGAGCCTCCCCCGATCTCGGCGATGCAGTACGCGCACCTCGCACAGGGCCCGGGAGACGGGCTGGTCCAAGGTCCGTGCACAACTCCGGGTCAGGGCCGTGACAACTCCGGGTCAGTGCCGTGACAACCCCGGGTCAGGGCCGTGTCACGCGACCCTTACCCTTGTTTTCACTCATGGACTGGTAAGCTCGGCCATGTGACACGACCCTTGCGCTTGTTTTCACTGGGCCTCGTCGGCCTCTCGCTGACGACCATGGGCTGCTTCTCCGACCCCCCACAGACCAGCGATACGGACGCCGCAGATGAGACGGCCTCCGAGACGGACGACTCGGAGGAGTCCAGCACCGACACATCCGACAGCATTGAGTCGGAGTCGGAGTCGGAGTCGGAGTCGGAGTCGGAGTCGGAGTCGGAGTCGG
>CAYVJQ010000004.1:0-77132 GCA_964451725.1 uncultured Nannocystaceae bacterium
GTTCATGTCAAGGATTTGAGATTCATATTCATGAAAAGACAAATAATTACAACGACATAAGAAAAAAATGCGCCACTTTAAACGGGCCTCCGGGGGGCTAGAGTGAGGCGCGCCGTTCATTCTTGGTCGTTTGCGCAAAATACGCGCGAGGTGGGTCTCGATCCCGTCCATCGCTCCTGTAGGAGGGCCAGAATATAGAATAATGATAACGATAGTCAAATTCACAAGTGCCAAAAATGGGCCACTCAAGTCGTGAAGGTCGTCGACCCGCTCGGGGGAGCGCCTCTACGAGTACGATCCCCTGACCCTTGAGCGGTCCCGAGAGGTCGACGCTCCGGGCCACGCGATGAGCTTCCGCTACGACGCGCGTGGCAACACTGTCGAGAGGGTCGGTCCAGACGGCGCCGTGAGGACCTTCAGCTACGACCCGCGCGACAAGCTGGTGGCCGCCGCCGATCCGGAGGGGAGTTGTTGGTGCTGGGCCAGAACCTGTCCACAGATCCCATTCGCTTCGAGATGGCGATGCTCGAGCGCGAGCTCTCGGACGCGAGTCCCGAGCAGTTCGAGGCCGTGTTCGAGCGTTACCGAGACCACGAGAGTCTGGGGTACGCCGTGCGCTACCGCCTGGCTGTCCATGCGCGCGCGCCGGTGGATCTGTTGCGTCGGATCTCGACCTTTGCCGACGCGACCGGGCGAACGGCGAGCGAGCGCCTCGCTCAGCGTTTGGAGTCCGAGCCCGAGCCCGAGTAAGGCCTCTCAGGATTCCGGTGGTTCCGGGGCGAAGCGCAGCTCCCCGTCGACCAGTTTGGCGTCGACCTTGAAGACCTCGGCGATCCGCGTGGGCTGCAACACCTCGGAGGCCGGGCCGAGCAGGTGCTCGCCCTGGGTCCCGCCGCGCAGGAGCAGGGCCGTATCGCCGTAGCGCCGGGCGAGGTCGAGCTCGTGCATGGACACGAGCAGGGCGTGGCCGCTGCTGGCGAGCGCGCGGGCGAGCTCGAGCAGGCGCAGGGCGTGACCGATGTCGAGGGCCGTGCACGGTTCGTCGAGGACCAGGGTCGGGGCGCGCGTGGCCAGCAGGCGGGCGAGCAGGACCCGCTGGCGCTCTCCACCGCTGAGTGTGCGGACGTCGCGGTGGGCGAGGTGCTCGGCGCCGACCTGGCGCAGGGCTTCGCCGACTTCAGCGTGGTCGCGGCGACGGGGGCCGCCGAAGGTCGGGAGGTGGGGGGCCCGGCCGAGCATGACGAGGCGCTCGACGGGCAGGCCCCAGGGCAGGTCGGTGCGCTGGGGCAACCAGGCGAGGGTCTTGGCGCGGGTGCGCAGGGGGACCCGAGCGAGGGTCTCGACGCCGAGTTCGACCTCGCCCTCCTGGGGCGCGCGCAGGCCCATCAAGGTTCGCAGCAAGGTGGTCTTACCGCTGCCGTTGGGGCCGACTACGACCGTGACCGTGCCCGGCTCGAGCTGAAGGTCGAGCCCGCGGACCAGCCACCTCTCCGGGTCCAGTGCGCAGCCCAGACCCCGAGCCTGGAGGGGCTGGGTGGAGCTGGGCTCAGTCATCCCGGGTCTGCCCTCGCAACAGCCACAGAAAAAACACACCGCCGAGCAAGCTGGTCAGGGCCCCAGGGGCCAGGAACATGGGGTTGAGAGCCCGGCCGAGTGTGTCCACGCCGAGCATGAGGGCCGCACCCACGAGCATGCTGGCTGGGATGAGGCGCGCGTGGCCCAGGCCGGCGACGCCCGGGAGGCTGCGCGCGAGGTGGGGGACGATGAGGCCGACGAAGCCGATCACACCGACGATGGCTGTGCTCGTACCCACGAGCAGGCCCACGGCCAAGGCGGCGAACAGGCGCAGGCGCCCGCGGGCGATCCCCAGGCTCTCGGCCGTGTCCTCACCCAAGATCAGCGTGTCGAGGGGGCGGTGCAGCGCCCAGGCTGCGAGCATACCGACGATCAGGGGACCCGCGGCCCAGCCCAGGTGTCGGAAACCCCGCCCGTCGAAGCTGCCCATCATCCAGGTCAGCGCTTTTTGGGCGAGGGCTGGGCGGTCGAGAAAGGCGGCCAAGACCAGGGTGGAGATGGCCCCGACGAGGGCGTTGAGGGCGACGCCCGTGAGCAGGAGGTAGGCGAGGTCCCGGCGGCGGGCGGTCAGGCCAAAGAGCAGGCCGAGCATGGCGAGGGCCCCGGCACCGGCGAGCAGGGGAGTGGCCCACAGGCTCTGCTCGTCGAGACCAAAGGCGAAGCCGACGATCACGAAGGCGACCGCGCCGGTGGAGATGCCGAGCACGCCAGGGCTGGCCAAGGGGTTGCGGAACAGACCCTGGGTCAGGGCGCCGGCGCAGCCGAGGGCGGCGCCGATGAGCAGAGACAGGGCGATCCGTGGCAGGCGCAGCTCCCACAAGATGGCCTGGACCGGCCGGCCGACACCCGCACCGACGAGCTTGGCGGCGAGCAGGCGCAGGACCTGGCCGAGCCCGAACTCACCGGGGCCCACGGTCATCGCCAGGGCGGCGAGGGTGAACAAGAGGGCGATCGCCAGTCCGGCCGCAGCGACTGTCTGGGCGCGACCCCACTCGCCCCGGGGGTCCTGTGGACCTCGGGGTGCCCGCGCGCCATCGGGTGCATGGGCGGGGTCGTGGGGGGGAGCGTTCATTCGAGGAGCGGGGCCTGGAGGCGCGTGGCGAGCTCGAGCATGCCCTCGCCCGTGGTCCCGAGATAGGGGGCCGGCACGGCGATCACCCGTCCCTCGGTGACGGCCGTCATCTGGCGGATCCCCGCCTGCTCGCTCAAGCCGGCGACGGCGGCCTCGCAGCTGTGCTCTCCACAGCCGATCACCAGCCAGTTCGGATCCCAGGCGACGAGTTGTTCGGTGTCGACACGCTCGTGGCCGCTGAGCCCACCGGCCTCGGGGAGTGCGGGGAGGTTGCGGAAGCCGGCCGCGCTCGCGGCATCGTGGAAGGTGGTGTCGGCCCCGGGGACGTAGCCGTGGTCCCAGCAGACCACGCTCGGAAGCGTGTTCTCTCCGCTCCCGTCCCCGTTCTCTGCCCCGGGACGCTCGGCCTCGAGGGCGGTGATGCCCGCGTCGAAGCGGGCCCACACCTGGTCGGTCGCCTCGCGCATGTGGGTGGCGTCGCCGACCAGCTCGAGGTTGCGGCGGTAGCCATCGAAGCCATCGAAGTCCTCGAGCACCAGGACCTCGAGCTTGTCCTCGATCGCGGCTCGGTACTCGGCGGCGTTGAACGACGCGAGGATCACGAGGTCGGGGCTCAGGGCGAGCAGGGACTCGGGGTTGGGACCGAGGCGAGGGGTGCTCTCGGGCCAGACTCCGGCGACGGTCGAGTAGCGGGCGTCGTCGGCCATGGAACTCAGGCCGACGACGCGAATCTGGACTTCGGGGCCCATCGCCCACAGGAGCTCATCGGCGAACACGGTCCGGGATGCGATGTGCAGGGGTGTCGGGCGTTCGCTGGATGAGCTGGCGCTGGCGTCGCTGGTCGAGCGAGAGGGGCTGTCGGCGCGGGAGCAGGCCGAACCCAGCGCGCCGAGCAGGGCGCAGGCGAGGGCGCCCGTCCACAGACCGAGGCGGGCGAGAGGGGGGGAGAGCGAAGGGGAGAGGGGGGCGAGAGAAAAGGCGAGGTCGGCCGACATGGACGAGGGGGCGCAGCGAGCGAGGTCTCCAGTGAGGTCGGCCATGTCGCGCCTGGGCGTAGCCGGGCCTCGCTGGGGCGTCAAGCGAGCTCCGAGGCCGCCGATGGGCCGTGTGTCGCCCGGTGGTATACCGGTCTCGGATGACCGAGCCACAGAGCGAGCGTGTGCGCTGTTCCATCACCGACGGGGTCGCCGAGGTCTGCCTCGTGCGCGCCGCGAAACACAACGGTCTGGACTTGCCCATGTTCCAGGCGATCGCCGCCGCCGGTGAGCGGCTGATCGGGGACCGCAGCGTGCGGGCGGTGATCGTGCACGGCGAGGGATCCTCGTTCTGCGCCGGCCTCGATTTCAAGGCGTTCATGGCGGGGGGCCAGGCGCTGCGAGACGCGCTGCTGGAGCGCCCCGAGGGCCGGCCGGCGAACCTGGCTCAACAGGTCGGCTGGGTGTGGACGGAGATCCCCGTCCCGGTGATCGCCGCCGTGCATGGGACCTGTGTCGGCGGGGGTCTCCAGATCGCCCTCGGTGCGGACATCAGGGTCGTGCACCCAGACGCCAAGCTGGCGGTCAAAGAGATCGTCTGGGGGCTGATCCCCGACATGAGCATCACCCGCACACTCGGGCGCCTGGTGGGCCTCGACGTAGCCAAAATGCTCACCTTCACCGGCCGGGAGTTCGACGGTCGGGAGGCCGCGACCTTGGGCCTGGCGACTCAGCTGAGCGAGACCCCGCTGGCGACGGCGCGGGCCATCGCCGCCGAGATCGCGGGTCGCTCGCCCTCGGCGATCCGGGCGGCCAAGCAACTGTGGAATCGGGCGCCCGAGCTCTCCGACGTGGACGCCCTGCTGCTCGAGACCGAGCTCCAGCTGCCCCTGCTGGGAAACGCCGACCAGATCGAGTCCGTCATGGCCCGCTTTCAGGGCCGGGCGCCCGTGTTCGAAGATCCGAGCTGAGTACCCATGTCCGAGCCAGACCCAGATTTGGATCGTCCCCAGTGGTCGCCCGAGGACCTCGATTGGTCACCCCTGCGCCCAGGTGGGGCCTTGTTCGGGACCCATGAGGGCAACCTGATCCGGGTTGGGGTTGGGGATGGAGATGGGGAAGAAAGAGAGGTCTTCGAGTTCGGACCCACGAGGGCCTCGCGGGTATTGGTCTACGGCCTGGGTGGCGGGGCGCTGTTCTCGGTGGTCGTCGGCCTCGTCGCGCAGCGCGTGTGGTCGGACCCCGCCCTGGTGGTCGTGGGTGTCGCGGCGGGGCTGGCCCTGGCGATCATCGCCGCGCTGCTGTGGCGCATGCTCTTCAACTACCGCCTGTTCTCGCGCACCTTCGTTCTGGGCGAGGTCCAAGGCTGCTACTGGGACACACGTGAGGGCGGCGACCGGTCGGGTCCCAGCGCGTCGGCGGGTCGAGGCGCCGCCGCAGGGACCGTGGCGCTCTCGGAGATCGCGGGGATCCAGCTGACCCGAGAGCGGATCGAGACCAAACAAGGGGGCTTCGTGAGCACCGAGCTCAACTTGGTGCTCACCGGTGGGCGCCGGATCTGCGTGCTCGACCATGGGGACGAGACCCGGCTGATCGCCGATGCGACGGCGCTGGCGAAGTTCCTCGACCGGCCGCTGTGGGGGCCGCTGGACGACGCGGGGAGCCTGCCTCCCGGGTGAGCCTCACTCGGCCTGAACCCGGGTGTCGATCTCGCGCACGGCGACCCCCGCCTCGTGAAACAGGGCCTTGCTGATCTCGAAGTCCTCGAGCCAGCGCTCGGGGATCTCGATCGGACCGGGGAACACGACCGTGCTGATCCCCGCCTGGATCAGAGAGCGGGCGCAGCGGGTACAGGGCGGCCAGGTGACGAAGGCGGTGCAGCCCTTGAGAGCCAGGCCGATGCGGGCCGCGTGCATGATCGCGTTCTCTTCGGCGTGACAGATCAGCGGGTACTTGAGGGCCCGGTTGCCGAGCCGCTCGACCGTGTCGGCGATGCCCCGGGGCAGGCCGTTGAAACCCGTGCTGCGGATCTCTCGGTCGGGCCCCACGACCACGCAGCCGACCTGGGTCGAGGGGTCCTTGCTCCACTCGGCGATGTGGCTGGCGAGGTTGAGGAAACGCAGGTCCCACTTTTGGCTCATCGCCGCGAGTGTAGACCCACGGCCCCCAAAAAGCGCTGGCCACAGAGACGCCGCTGTACCAAGCGGCACAGCGGCGTCGCGATGAGAATCCCGCGCGGCTCTACTCCTAGTCGCAGTAGGCGCTCAGCAGGACCACGTCGGCGGTCGGGACATTGTCGAACTCGAAGGTCTCGCCATCGACGGTGAACTGGCTGATCCCCACCGGGATACTGGAGATGAGGTCGCGGATGGCGAAGCCCTCGATCAGCTGGCCGAACACGGCGTACTGGCCGTCGAGGTCGGGCTGATGGCCGTCGGTGATGTACCACTGGGAGGTCGCCGAGTCGGGATCTTGGGTCCGGGCCATGGCGAGGGTTCCGTCATAGTGGACAAGGTCGGGGTTGATCTCGAGCGCGATGCTGGGCTCGGTGGGCTTGGAGGTGGCGTCGAGGTCGAAACCGCCGCCTTGCAGGACGAAGCCGTCGACCACCCGGTGGAAGAGGGTCTGGTCGTAGAAGCCCGCCGACACGTAACCGAGGAAGTTTGCGACCGTCTCGGGAGCCTCGTCTGGGTAGAGGGCGATGACGAGCGTGCCGAGGTTGGTCTCGAAGACGACGGTCGGAAACTCGCCCATGCAGTCGGGGTGGAGGTTGCCGTGGCCAAAGGGCTCGTTCTCGCCGGTCTCGGTCTCGGTCTCGGTCGAGGTCGAGGTGCTGTCGGACTCGTCGCTCTCACCATCGGCGGTCAAGGTCGTGAACTCGTCGGATCCACCGGACTCGCCGGTCTCGCCGCCGTCCATGCTCATGTTGTCGTTGTCGATGTCGACGATCCAGCCGCAGACCAGGGCGGGCCGGTACTCACAGGTGTCGTCGGGGTTGCAAAACGCGTCCGGCTCGCAGGCGCTCTGCTCACAGGGCTGACCGGCGGCGGGGAGTTTTCCGCAGACGTCGGCGGCGGGGATACACACGGCCTCCTCGGCGTCGCACAGGCCGCTGAAGCAGGGGTCGCCGACGCCCGGGAGCTCGATGCACACGGGGCTCTCGGGGGTGGTCACCGCGTCGCAGATCGCCCCCTCTTCACAGAGCATGTCGGGGCAGGCCTCGCCGACGCTGGGGATGGTCTGGACGTTGTTACAGGGGTCGACACAGAAGTCGGCGATGCAGCTCAGGCCTTGGGCGCAGGTCGAGGCGGACAACCCGGTCTGGGCGTTGCTGACCACGAGATCACAGGACTCGCCCGCCTTGGCGCTGCCGTGCCAGGGGGAGCAAGCCGGGATGCACAGGTTCGTCGGCAGCTCGGGCAGGTCGGCGTTGCAGGCCAGATCTGCGATGGTGTCGAGACGCCGGCCCGCGCAAGAGTCGTCGTAGTTGAGCCCAGCGATGAAGGCGGCGTTGTTGAAGGTGTCGTAGGCGGCCAGACGATCGAAGAAGCAGGCCTGGAGGTTGCCCTCGTAGTTGTTGTCGGGGCAGTCGCAGGCCATCAGGGCGTCGCACTCGCCCCGGGCCATCCTGCTTGAAAGTTCGTTGGCGCTGATGCCCTCTTCGGGTTGCGAGCAGCCGGTGCTGAACAAGAGAGCGGTCGCGGCCAGCGCGGAGAGCGAGGCGAGGGGGGCCCAGGGAGCGGTCAGGGTCGACACGCGCGCAGAGTAGTCGCGCATCCTGGTCTCGCCACGTGCCGATGTGGGAAGCCAGCTCACGAGTGCGGGGGGAGCTCAGGGTGAACAAAGCGGAGGCTCAATTTTCGACCGCTCGGTCGTGGGGGGCCTCCGCCGGCAGTGATTGTGGCAGCGGAGGTCCCTGGGGTGACAGGGCGGGTGCTCACCCTGTGGAGCGCGCACAGCTGCGTGTTTCGCCCTCACGGTCGAGCTCGTGTCGTAGTGTGGAGGTCATGCGTCGCGCTTGGATCGCCCTCTTGGCCCTGCCCCTCTCGCTGACCAGTGGTTGCGCCGACGACTCGGTCGCAGCCAGTGACGAGCTCGGGTCGGAGGCGGGGACCAGCACCGAGACCGGGACCGACGACGACGTAGGGGAGACCACAACGGGGTCGGCCGAGGCCAGCGCCGAGACCAGCGCCGAGACGACCGAGGGGACCGAAACGACCGGCGGTCCCAGCACCCCGCTCCAGGCCGGGGTCGCCATGCGCTACCTCAACCGACCGGTGGGCATCTCGCTGGCCGGCTACGGCGGGCGCCTGGGCGGAGAGGACACCGCGTGGAGCGGGCTGTTTTGGGGGACGCGCGGCTTCTATGGCTACCCGACGATCAAGGCCATGGTCCTCGACGACGAGGCCGGCGACCGGGTGATCTTGATGAAGACCCCGATGATGAGCGCCGAGTCGGGGGTCACCGACGCGGTCGCGGCCAAGTATGAAACGCTCTACGGCGAGGACCTGCGCGGCCGCATCATTTGGGGGGGGACCCACTCGCACCACGCCCACGGCCGCTACTGGCGGCTGCCCGACATCTTCGGCGCGGTCGGGACCGACACGGCGGACGAGGAGGTCATCGACCTGATTGCGACCGAGTTCGCGGGCACCATCCACGACGCCGTCGAGAACATGGGCGACGCGGAGTGGGGTTACACCTACCTCGACGACTGGGACCCGGACGACAAGGTCTACGGTGACCGTCGCTCGGCCAACAACCCGACCTACGGGAAGGACCCACGCTTGACCTTGCTGGCGCTGCGCCGCCCCGACGGTACTCCTCTGGCGGCGCTGTTCAACTTCGGCATGCACGGGATCAGCGTCGCCTATGAAAACGAGCTGCTCACCGAGGACGCCCCAGGGGCCGCAGAGCTCGAGTTCGAGGAGTATTTCTTTCGCCAGACCGGCGAGCCCATCTTCGGCATGTTCGCCCAGGCCGGGGGCGGAGACGCCTCGCCCCGCGGTGGGTTCTTGAACCACGACGCCGACACCCAAAAGACCGAGCTCATCGGCATGGTCGCCGCGCCGGTGATCTTCGACGCCTATCAGAGCCTCGAGTGGGACGACGACCCGGACATCACGGTCCAGAGCCGGCGTGTGGACCTCCGCTACGAGAAGTTCGGCTACGACGAAAACGGCGAGTTCTCGGGCACGCTCTTCGACCTGGTACCCATCGACTACACCTGGGGGGGCTGGCAGTGCACGGGGGTCGAGGAAGACGACGACCTGGGCACGAGCATGGAGGGCGAGGACAAGCAGTGTATCCCCGTGGACACGCTGCTGATCGGCAGCGACGTCCCGCACCCGGAGATCCACCAGACCTACCTCAGCGTCGCCAAGATCGGCCCCTTGGTGATCATGACCATGCCCGGCGAGCCGGCCTATTCGATCGTCAAGTATGCCCGCGACGAGTTCGCGGCCCTCGACCTGGACGAGCCGGCGGACCTCATGGTTTGGGGCTACGCCCAAGATCACCTGCTCTACTTCACCTCCCCCGACGACTGGTTCCAGGGCGGTTACGAGGCCGAGATGAGCCTGTGGGGTCCCTACGGCGGCAAGTTCATGGTCGACACGGACATGTCCATGATCGCCGAGATCTATGCGGGCAACATCGGCCCGAGCCTGATCGAAGAGACCCCGACCTTGGCCTCACCCGGCGGGTTCACGCCCCGGGCGGTGGAGGTCAGCCAAAACCCGGGCGAGGTGCTCTTCGATGTCAACGACGACAGGCAGCGCACCCAGGTGGTCCGCTTCCGCTTCGGTGGCGGCGACCCGAGCATCGGGGCGCCCAACGTCCGGGTCCAGCGCCTGGTCGAGGATTCCTATGTCGATGTTCCGCACCCCGCGGGCTGGGAGGGGCTGAGTTACGACAACAGCCGCAACGAGATGATCACCCACTACGACCCCGATCCGGGCCCCGACGGCACGGTCGCGGTCGGCCGCAAACACGAGTGGTACATCGAGTGGGAGATCCCCGCGGACTGGCCTGCGGGCGAGTACCGGCTCGTCGCCACGGGGCCGTTTTGGAACGGGACTTTCGACGACGAGTACGAGGCCACGAGCGAGGGCTTCGGCATCGAGCAGTCGGTCCTCGCGCAGCTCAGCGCCAACGTCGTCGGCGACGCCCTGTTCCTGTCGCTGATCTTGCCTCAGCCCGAGCTGCTCATGGACGAGACCTGGCCCGTGCAGGGCTGGAGGCTCCACGACGCCTGGCACAGCCCGGACCAAGGCATCCACGTGCGCGCTTCTCTGATGCTCCAATTCTCGGTCGATGGGGCGCCGGCGGGCGAGCCCTGGCCCGCCGAGTACGACGTCGAAGCCGACACCTACGTGTTCGACTTTGCTCAGACCGGACTCGAGGTCGGGCCGAACCTCGAGGTCGAGGCATGGCTGGCCAGCGACGACCTGCCGAGCCCGGTCGGCGCTGCGGTCACGGGGGGCTGAGCTCGCCGCGTTGCCGGGGCCGCGACCGAGTCCGACTGCTTGCGCGAGCATCGCTCGACCGAGGGCAGGTCCGCCACAGGGGCCCGAGTCGGTCGTGAGTGGGCGCCGTGAGTCGACCTCGATGGGCTTCCGTCGGGTGTGGGGTGTCGGGGTAAGGTGCGCGCGTGAACGAGCTCAAGCTCGGGTTCATCGGTACCCACGGCGTCGGCAAGACCACGCTCTGCTACGGCCTGGCCGCGCGCCTCAAGGCTCAGGACGTCGTCCTCGACATCGTCCACGAGGTCGCGCGCCGCTGCCCGCTGCCGATCAACGAGGACACCAGCTTGGCGGCCCAGTCGTGGATCTTGCACACCCAGATCGCCGACGAGCTGGTCGCCGCGGCCCGCCACCGGGTGGTCTTGTGTGACCGCAGCGTGCTCGACAACTACGTCTACCTGCTGCTCTCCGGGGGCCCCCAGCCGAGCCTCGAGGCGCTCGTGAGCGGGTGGCTCGGGACCTACGACAAGCTCATCTACGTGCCGATCGTCGAGGAGCCCAAACACGACGGTCTGCGCTCGACCGACCTCGCCTTTCAGCGCGCCGTGAACGACCGCCTGGTGCGGGAGCTCGGGCACCGGGATCTACCCGTGTTGATGCTGGCGCCCGAGGACCGGCAGCGGTGGTTGGACGTGGTCGAGGTCGAGATCAGGCCGTCCCTGGCCCAGGCGCAGCTGCCCCTGCTCTGAATCGCGCGCCGGTGGGCCCGAGTCGGGACGGCCAGACCAACACGGCGGCCCCGCCGGATGTATGCAAGACGCCCTCACCTGGCGGGCCAGTACCGATCCCCTACGTGAACATAGCGAGGACCGCTGATCTTGCCAAAGGGACAAAGAAGGTCGAGATCGAGGGCAACCCTGTGGGCAACGCAGGCTCGAATCTCTCGACCAGCACAGGGGACGAGGCTGGGACCGCCGGAGGGGGGCTGTTGTCGTCCAAGACCAAGGGCAAGCTGACATGGGCGAGCAAGAGCGCGAACGTCAAGGTCGAGGGCAAGGGGGTCGTCAGGTTCATGGATGTCGCCCAGCACAACGGGAATTCGTTCAACACCGCATTTATGGAGATGGGCGGGACCGGGATGGCCTACGGGGACGACTTCGAGGGTCCCTGCGAGCTGTGTGGCAAGTCCTCGGAGAAGCACCAGATCAAGGAGATGAGGGAGTCTAGCGCTAAGATCGCGGCGGAGATCGTCGATCGTCTGCACGCCGATCCTGCTCACTTTGCGAAGACCCAGTTCAATAAATCGGATCCCGCGAACCCCAAGCTCAAGGGGTATATGGTCGGTGTTTTGGTCTGCAACTGCCAGAACTGGGCGACGAACTCGGGCGCCACTCACGATTTTTTTGGAGAGGCGGCCTCCGGGTGCACGATCGTCGAAGGAGGAGGCGTATCCGCGGCGAACCTCGGGGGCGACTGGGAGGCGGTCGATGGTATTCAGGCTCGAATGACCCATATCGTGGAGGTTCGAGCCAGCAGGGACAAGGCGACCTCGGCGCTCCGAGCACAGATGTCCAAGCCAGGGGAATGTGCGGCTCAAAAGCTGCTCGCCAAGGCGAAGGGGCATGAGCTGCTGTCGATGACGGAGGTGTTTTGGTCGCCCCGAGACACCGGGGCCTGGCGTCAGCGCTATCCGGTGAGGACGTCGAGCAGAGCAGGCATGAACGAGCAGATCATGTCGTTTCGAGCTCTCTCCCCCACGGCTGCGGCCAAAGGGGCGACCAACCAATCAGTCGCCTCTTGTCGGTCCTGTCAGCTGATGTTGCCCTTTGTCCTGTGCGACCTCGGTGAGTGGAAGTGCTGAGTGGCGAGATCGCTATGGACTGGGACCGAGTCATTCAGTTTATCGAGGACCGGGAGACCGGATTCAGGGCCGGGCTTCGGGGGGCCTCGGTCGGGCAGCTCGAGGCTCTCGAGGTCCTCAACCAAGCACCCCTACCTGCCGTCTACGCGGAGTTCCTCGACCACCTGGGAGGGGAGGGTGACTTCGAGCTCAGCTGGGAGCACCACTGCTCGGCGGCCTCGCTGCTCGAAGTCTGGAATCCGTCCCCCGGCGAAGTGCCTCAGTTGCCCTATCCCGTCGGCGACTTCATCTGGATCGGTGGACAACTCGACGAACTCGACGAGACCTACTGGGGTGACCTCTATCTCGATATGCGTGGTGGGGACAGGGACGACCCCCCGGTGATCGCCGATCACTTCGAGGACCGATACGACCCGCATGCGGCGCGCCACTTGGTCGCGCCTCGCTTCAGCGAGTACGTTCAGATCCAAGCTTTTCGCAGCTACGAGGGCGAGCGTCGGTCCTGCAAGTTGGCCCTACGCTCGGCCCTCGGTCCCGAGGACGGGCGCAGGGAAGAGGTCGCAGATGCTCGGTGGTCGGCGATCCTCCGGGTGCTGGTCCTCGCCGGTCTCGAGGCCGCTCTGCCCGGGGGACCAAACTTGTGGGTGGGAAGCCGGGCTCAGGACCTCGCCCTGCGCCTCGAACGACTGCCGCACTCGATCATGGCCTATATCGTGGGTTCGGATCGGATCGCCCTCTCGCAGTTGGCGGAGGTGATCGAAGACGGAGCGCCCGGCCCCTACACCCGGCATTGGATGAAAGGGGAAACATCGACAACCTGACGCCCTTCGCTGCGACCTGCATGCCCTCCATGGACCTCGCGGACCGGGACATCGCGCTGGTCGTCGTCGCGGGTCGCTTTGATCTGCCGGGGCCGGGTCAGGTCGTGGACGCGCTGGTGGTCAGCGAGGAGCAGGACCCGGTCCCGCTCGCGGATGTCTACACCGGAGAGCCGGGGCTCTCGAGCTTGAAGTGGGAGGGCCAGGGCAACTGCTTGCGCCCAGGTACAGACATCTACGTGAGCGGTCAGGCCTGGGCGCCACGGGGGCGCCCGGTGGCGTCCATGGACGTCGGGGTTCGGGTCGGTCCTTGCCGGCGTGCAGCTGCGGTGTTCGGAGAGCGGCATTGGTCTCGCGTGGGTATTGCCGGGCCGAGCGCGCCCTTGCCTTTCGAGCGGATGCCGCTGACCTACGAGCGCTGTTTTGGAGGCTGCGCGAAGCGGAGGGTGAGCGGGCTCGACAGCTCCCCAATATCGAAGATCCTCGTCAGCTGATCAGCGGTCCCACGGACCGCCCCCTTCCCCAGGGATTTGGACCGGTGGCCCGAGGTTGGTCGCCGCGGCGGGGGCTCGCGGGGACCTACGACCAAGATTGGACCCGAGACCGGGCGCCGCTTTGGCCTGTGGACTTCGACGCTCGCTTCCTCGCCGCGGCGTCACCGGGGCTCTGTGGGCTCGCGCGTGGGCGAGAGGGGGACAGCTTCCTCCGCTGTCGAGACGCAGGGGCAGTCAACCGGGCTCGGGGGCTCTCTCGTTTGTTTCACGAGCTCGGCGCGGGTTTTACTGGGTCCGTCGATGCTGTCGTCTCGGCTCAATCCATCGAGGGTTTTTGGGGGCGGGAGCTGAGCTACGCCTACCTGCGCAACGTCGAATTCATGCCCGAGCCCTTCTACGAGCGAGCCGTGGGGTCCGAGTGCGGGGACACGGGAGCCGCCGCGGGAGCGGTCGCGCTGGTCCGCGCGATCGATGGCCTATATGCGCATCCTGGCGCACGCGCGCGGGACAGCGCGCTGGTCTACGGGGTCTCCGATCACGGGGCGGTGGGCGGCTGTGTGCTGGTCCCAGCCTGACAGTGGCAGGCACTCACCGGTGATCGCTCGCCTCAGGGCGAGGCGACGGCGAAGGTGTCGCAGGCCGAGATGTCTCCGCCCTCGAAGCCCACGGCGAACCACTTTTGGCGCTGCGCCGAGGACCCGTGGGTCCAGGTCTCGGGGTTGACGTGGCCGGTGGCGTTTTTTTGCAGCCGGTCGTCGCCGATGGCCTCGGCCGCGTCCAGGGCCTCTTTGATGTCTCCTTGCTCGAGCAGGTCGCGCTTGGCGGTGTCGTGGGCCCAGATCCCGGCGAAGCAGTCGGCCTGGAGCTCGAGTCGGATAGAGAGCTCGTTTTTGCGGTCGGGCTCCCGTTTTTGTCGGGCCCGCATCCGGGCCGAGTAGCCCATGACGTTCTGCACGTGATGGCCGATCTCGTGGGCCAAGACGTAGACTTGGGCGAAGTCTCCGGGCGCGCCGAAGCGCTGCTTCAAGGCCGCGTAGAATCCGAGGTCGATGTAGACCTTCTCGTCGGCGGGACAGTAGAAGGGACCCATGGCCGACTCGGCGAACCCACAGCCGGAGTCGACCGAGTCGGTGAACAGCACCAGCTTGGCGTCTCGGTAGGTCTCGCCCCGCTCCGCGAGCTTTCGGGTCCAGACGGCCTGGGCGTCGTCGAGGGCGAAGGACACGAAGTCGACGAGCTCCTCCTCTTCGGGGCTCGCCTCGTAGCGGGTGTCGGCGCCCGTGTTGCTGTCGCCGGCGAGCTGATTGCCGCCGAAGCCGAGCAGGCCGGTGAGCTTGCCACCAGTGAAGAAGTTGATGGCGAAGAACAAGATCACCGCCGGGATGCCGAGCTTGGGGCCGAGCATCTTGAACAGCCTGGCGAATCCGAGGTTGCCGTTGCCCCCTCCGCCACTGCGACCGCCGCGGCGGTCTTCGAGGTTCGAGCTGCGTTGTTGACCGGGCTTCCATCGCATGGGCTGTGCCTGCCGACGTGTGTGTGCACGTCTTTGTTTGGATAACACCAGGCTGGAGACCAGGGAAGCGCGAGCGGGCTGGGGCTTCGAGGGTCCGGTGCGAGAAGGGGATCTTCGAGGGGAGGGAGCTCGATGGTGGCGTGGTGGCTCGGGCGGCAGCTCGAGTAAAAACGACATTGTTTTGGTTGGTGTCCCCCCATTAAGGGGCGGGCGAGACCGCCCCTCGAGGACCCGCGGCAGCCGCGGAGATCACCTGGCGTGAGTTGCGCAACATTGGATAGGGCACTCAGGTGCCCCGTGAGAGCCGATTGCGCGAAGCAAGGCTTGTCGTCGGCGGGCAAGGTCGGCACCTTGTCAGTCCTGCGCTCGCTCGAGCGCAGGCATCACTTTCACCCCCCCCATCGAAAGAGCACCCACGATGACCGTCGCCAAAATTACCGAGATCTCCGCTGCCTCCACCAAGTCCTTCGAGGACGCCGTCGCCGTTGGAGTCGAGCGTGCGAGCAAGACCCTGAAGAACATCACGGGGGCTTGGGTCCAAGACCAAAAGGTCGACATCGAGGATGGCAAGATCACGCGCTTCCGCGTGACGATGAAGATCTCCTTCATCCTCAACTGAGGCCCTGCGAGGCGCTCTATCTGGAGCGCCTCCGATCTCAGCGAGACCGCGGTCCCCTGTGTGAACGGGCGGGCCGCGTTCTGTTTGGGCGCGAGCAGCCCGTGGGCTCGAACTCGAATCCACGGATACGCAACTCGGCTACGCGCGATCAGTTTTGGTAGTGGTAGTCGCCGTTCACGATCAGGGCGGTCGAGCCCACGGGCGGGGAACCCATGACGCAGTTGCGACCGTCGAAGGTGCCCGCTTGGCAGCTCAGGTCGGGGCTGAGGTACCACTCGCCGTTCTCGACGAAGCCCCAGTGGCCCCAAGGGATGCTCTTCGAGCAGGTCTGGCTGCTGGCCTCCCAGTCCCAATCGCCGGGGCACAGCGGGGGGACCCCGTTATTGGGCGTGATCACGAAGCGGTCGGGGTCGTCGTCGATGTAGCCCGACGCGGGCTCGTTCATGAGGTGGCAGCCCGTCCCGTCCCAGGTGCCGTAGGGACAGTCGGTCGTGGCGTCGGACTCGATGTAGTAGGTGTTGCCGTAGATGAAGGGGGTGGTGCCGACCGGCGGAATCTCGACCTCACAGCTGCTGCCGTCCCAGCTCGCCGCTCGGTCGACGCCGTCCCACCATGTCGCGGGTTGCTCGCAGTTGACGACCTCGACGACCACCGTCTGGTTGCAGACCTCGATCCCTCCAGTGTTGAATGTCCTGAGTATGAACTCATACTCGGTCGAGCCGTTGGTGCCGGGTGGAGGCCGGACCTGCAGGAGGACGCTGTTTTGGGCATCGAGGAGCGTGGGCTGATTCATGACACCATTTTCGGTGACCCGTGTGAGCAGCCCACCACTAGCCTCTTCGATGTTGAGATTGAAGTTCTGGGGTTGGGGGCTGGAGGTCGCGGTGAAGGTGTAGAAGGCTGTCGAGGTGGTGGCCACGTTTCCGTTGTAGGACGCCCAGATCCCGGCTCCGGTATAGAGCGGTGAGGCCAGCCCGAAGCACCACGCCTCGCCCTTTTTGGGTTGATCCTCGTCCCCGAGGTCGGGGTCCTGGAGGTCGAACTCTTCGAGGGGCGATGGACCGAGGTCGGACTCGGCGCCAACCGTTTCGTCGAGGTCCCATTCTTGGAGGGCATCCCTATCGAGGCCTTCGGGGGTCTCGGGGGCCTCGCAGGCCGAAATAAAGGCGCAGGGCGCGAGAATCACGAGGAGCATAGGACTGGCGTTTGCCTTGAACATGTCGTTATCTACTACGCAGCCTAAAAATTGATCTGACGCGACATTCAACAAAAAGTTCGATGCCTTCGATGCCATGGAAGGTCAGGGAAACGGGCAATTGGGACGTATTGGACTTTCGAACAGCCGGCTCTGTCATGCGCCAACATGCGCCAACATGCGCCAACATGGGCAGTCCTTGACTCCCCGTGCCATTGGGCTCGCCGACCTCGAGGTCGGGCGCGTCCAGGGAGCGAGCGTGGCGATCGAGCACGCGCTCAGATTGTGCGTGGGTACACTGGGGATCTGAGCACCATCGAGTGGAAGTGCAGGTCCAAGCGCAGCAAAGAGTCGACTCACGATTCAATGAGCATGGATTTCTATGAGTCGGGGTGTCGTGTTCCCCGTCGTGATCGGGCTGTGTGCGCGTGGCCTCCAAGCCAGCACATTCTGCGGGAGATGTCCCGACGCCCGCTCTCGACCCCACAAACTACGGCCATGGACCTTCGCCCCGGTTCTCGACCCTGGGTGGGCTTCGGCGGCGGGCCTCCACTCGAGCATGGGCCCTCCGGGTTCCATGCTAACCTGCTCTCGCCAAGGCCTCGGTATCGCTGAACAGAACCGGCGATGAGCGTGAAGAAGAGAAAGTGGCACGACAAACAAGGGCACCAGCACAAGAAGTGAGAGAGCCCGACGTGGTCGTGCTCGCCGACGCACTTCGGCTCCAACTCGGAATTTTCCATGCCTGAGATCGACATCCCCCGTATCACCCAGCCAGCAGTTCAGGAGTTCGCGCGCTCCTTCTTGACTCCGAGTCGCCCGGTGGTGATCCAAGGAGCAATCGACGACTGGCCGGCCAGGAAGCTGTGGAACCCCGGCTATTTCCGCGAGAAGGTCGGGGATGTCACGATCACCGTGCTGACCTGCGACCAAGACCTCGACCTCGAGTCCAGTCTTAGAATCGACTCGATCCTCGCGTCGCGCCGCGAGAAGATCACCATCAAGGATCTCCTCGATAACCTCGACTCCGATGGGCCCTACCACCACTACGTCGGTGGCATGCCGATCGCCTCCAGCCTGCCCGACCTGATGCCCGACATCAAGGTCCCGGCCTATCACGTCGATCCCAGCGCCACCAAGGCGCGCATGTGGCTCGGTGGGCCATTCATCGGCCCCCTCCATTTCGACCGAACCGACAACCTCCACGCGGTCGTGCACGGAAGAAAACACTTCCGCCTGCTCCCCCCGGGGGAATCACGGCGGCTCTACCCGAGCTCGCTACGCTCGATCATTCCCCACATCAGCCAGGCGAGCTTCCACCCCGAAGACTACGATCGCTTTCCGCGAATGCGTGGGGCCAAATCTGTCGAGCTCGAGCTCGAGGCCGGTGACATGCTCTTCATTCCCGCAGGTTGGTGGCATCAGGTTACGACGCCCGTCTTGACCATCTCGGTCGACCACATGTGGCCCGTGCGCACCCACCTCAGCCCCCAGTTTTTGCGACTCGTGCCTTGGCGGATGCTGCGTCGCATTCGCGGCCACCTCGGCCTCAAGTGACGAGGGGCTGGAAGGTCTTCGAGATAGCGAACTCGATGAACGCTCCAAAATGTGGGCTGACCGAAATGTGCAGACAAACTATCTGGATGTAGAGCCGCTCGTCGCATTCGGGTGGGATGAAGTCCTGGAAGATCATCCGATCGCAATTGGCGAATCTACCGAGCCTCGACTATAGGTGAGCGGCCGTCGTGGTCCGAAAGAGCCCATAGCCGCCAGGCTCGGCGAGTCAGCGCCTCGCGTCCACCGGGGCGAGGGGGCGGGCGAGGGGCGGCCAGCGAAGTCGAAGCTCAGCGGGACGATATCCCGCTCGGTGTGCACACGAACCCGGCCTGCGAGGAACTCGGCTTGCGCGCGAGGAACTCGGCTTGCGTGCGAGCTCGATCCACGCCACGGTGGGGGCTCATGACCGTCGCCGCCTGATCGCGCGCACGCGAGCATCTCGCTCCGTGCGCCAACACAGAGAAAGCCGAGCCGCCGCCCTCCTCTGGAGAGGAGAGGTGAGCGCTCGCTGTCGATGTTTTGTGTGAACGGCGACCGCCCGAGGTCCTGGCCCAGCCCGTCTGGTCCATCGCCCCGCTCTTCACTCGCGAGGACCTCGGGCGCGAAGACGTCATGAACCACAATCCATGTCTCGATCCACCTCCTTTTTTCCAAGCTCAGATCGCAGCCCACGCCGACCCCCGCGCCCTCCCAGGCCTGGTCGCCCGGGTCGACGCCCAGGGCTGTAGCTTGCTCACTCGCGCGGGCCCGCTGAGGGCCCGCCTCCCCAAGCGGGTCGCTCGCAAGACCCCGCCGGTCGTCGGCGACTGGGTGCTCGTTCGCGAGGACGGCGGCGAGCTGCGGATCCGTCGGGTGCTCGAGCGCCGCACCAGCCTCACCCGTCGAGCCGCGGGCGGCGATGGACGGGCCCAGGTCCTCGCCGCCAACCTCGACCTGGTCCTGGTCACCTGTGGCCTCGATAGCGACTTCAAGCTCGGCCGAATCGAACGCTGGCTGAGCCTGGTCCACGAGGGTGGCGCGCAGCCGATCGTCCTCCTGACCAAGGCCGGGCTCGTCGACGAGGCGCTCCGAGCCGAGCGCCTCGCCGCGGCCAAGAACGTCGCCCTCGACGTCGAGGTCCTCGCCCTCGACGTCCTCGCCGGCATCGGACTCGAGGCCTTCGACCGGGCCCTCGAACACGGGCGCACCCTCGCCTTCGTCGGCTCTTCGGGCGTCGGCAAGTCGACCCTGGTCAACTACCTCAGTGGGCTCGACAGTGGGAGCGGCAGTGGGCCGGTCATGGCCACGGGCTCGGTCAGCGCCGCCCACGGCAAGGGCCGACACACCACCAGCCACCGCGAGCTGCTCTACCTCCCCGGCCGCGGCAAGCTGGTCATCGACACCCCGGGCCTGCGCGAGGTCGGGCTGTGGGGCGAGGGGCAGGGGCTCGACCTGACCTTCGCCGAGGTCGCCGAGGTCGCCCGCCGCTGCCGCTTCTCCGACTGCGCCCACGACAGCGAGCCGGGCTGTGCCGTGCGCGAGGCCGTCGACGCCGGGACCCTCGATCCCCGCCGGGTCGACGCCCGTGCCCGGCTCGCGGACGAGCAAGCCGCGACCGCGAGGCGGGCCAGCGAGCACGCCCGGCGTGACTATGAGCGCGGCTTCGCCAAGCACGTCCGCCGCGCTCTCAAGGATAAGCAGCGCAGGCGCGGGGGCTGAGGCGGGGCCGATAACGTTGCTGTGAACTTGGCCGGATCCCCTGTGTAAAAGCGGGATCCGGTTCAGGCTTTCTCTCTTGCGTGGCCTTTTGGTATTTGGATCACATCATTCTCTATGTGTCGTTGGCCCACGAGTCCGGGGCGACACCATTCTCCAGACGAGGGCCACGCGGCGTGAAACAGTGACCCACGCGCAGCGAAGATCGAGCGACGTTCTCCTCCGAGTAGGCGCTCGTGTCCGAGCCAATTTGTGATGGAAACAGCATCTGCTCATGCGGCAAAAACAACTGGCGTCACGCACAGCCCTCATGTCACCTTGGTGGCGATGGGTCGGCACAGTGGAATAGAGACCGGAATAGAGGCCGGAATAGAGGCCGGAATAGAGGCCGGGAAATGGGTCGGAAGAGGGATCGGTCTGGGGGCGCTCTTGATGTCGACGGCCGGGGGCTGCAAGGCATCACCAAGTCATGACGGTGATGCTCGGACGACGGCCGAGACCCACACCGAGACAAAAACCGAAGAGAATAGCGAGGATCCCCAACCAGCCGCCACGGGCGCGCTCAGCCACGAGCAGCTCTACGCGCTCGTCGAGCGTGAGCGACCCACGCTCAGTGTGTTTCCAAAGACAGAGGCGCTCATGCGGCTCGACATGCCGGTCCACGGGCGCTGGGCGACCACCTATGTCAACGAGCTGGCCAGGCAAGCCGTCGACGCTGCGCTGGCCGATCCTTCGGTGCGAGTCGAGTTCCCCCCGGGATCGCTGATCGTCAAGGACAACTACTTTGGCTGCTCGGAGGAGCAGGCGAAGGTCGGGGTGACGACCGTCCTCTATAACGCCGGCGGCGATTTTTGTGATGTCGAGCGAGACGGGCGACCCGGGGCACGTTTTGACGGCAAGCAGTGCCTGGGGGGATCCTGGCAGTGGGAGCTGTTCATGACCCGCTCTCCCAAGGTCGACTGGGCGACCTGCGAGGGCAACTGTGACGAAGCCGCGCCGACCCCTGGGGTCGCCGAAGCCGAGCCCGGAAAGTGTCTGCCTCAGCCCATGACCTGCGCGGACGACGAGCTGGGCTGCGTGTACGAAAACGAGTTCTTCGTCGCCAAACATCGGGCCCGAGATTTCTGTGTCAACTGCCACTCTCCGGCCTACGACACCGACTACGTGCGCACCCTCGATCGCCTCATTCGGGCCGAACAGCCCAGCTTCGTTGGTCCCACGCCCCCCGGGTCGCCGACGCCGAGCCCCGCCGACTTGTGTGAGGATGTCCGAGCGGACTCGCTGAGCCCCGACCTGCCCCACGACGTGGGGGTCGACCCCATGAGCCTGCCCAAAGCGCAGCGCCAGCGCTTGTTCGACTGCCTCTCGTGGCGGACCTTCGTCGCGCTGAGTTGGCCCGCGAAGACGGACTCCCGCGGCGAACCGG
The DNA here is from genome assembly GCA_964451725.1 of uncultured Nannocystaceae bacterium. Taxonomy (GTDB): domain Bacteria; phylum Myxococcota_A; class Polyangia; order Nannocystales; family Nannocystaceae; genus Plesiocystis. The sequence goes on from CAYVJQ010000004.1 coordinate 21,264, forward strand.
ACACGAGCGCAAGGATCGGCGCGCGCGAGGGCGAGGGCGAGGGCGAGGGCGACCGCCAGGAAGGGCAGCTGCGCCCGGTCGTGTGGGAGACCTACAAGGAAGCCTACGAGTTCATGCAGAGCGGGGACGTGAGCTGGAAGCCCTCGAGCCCCGAGTGGCAGGCCAAGTACGGCTGGAACCGTGCTCAACAGCCCCCCGAGGGCAAGGGCTGCGACGCGCTCGGGCCCGGCGACAAGGTGCTGTTCATGGCCGGCAAGAGCCGCTCGGCCGTCGTGGCCGACGAACTCGGACAGGCCTTCGCCGGAAACTTTGGGACCCTGATCGATCAGAACCAGCGCCTGGTTCGCTATGCCGTGCGCGTCAACCGTGATGAGTTCGAGTTCATCACTACATCGGGCTTCGCGGATACGGCCAACCTGACCCCCGCCGGACCCTTTGATCGGCCGCCGCGCTCGGTGGTGCTCCCCGCGGGTCGCAGCGGGGAGGGGGGTCCGGTCGGGGCGATCGAGATCAAGGCCGCCTGGCGCGAGCTGTGTGTCGAGGGTGACGAGGACGGCTGCAGCTACCAGGACGAGGCCACGCGCTACGTCACCCAGAGCGGGTGGATCTACGATCACGATGACTCGGGGCAGGCCCAATGTCGCCGAGCGACGCTCGGGCTGGTCGGGCTCCACGTCGCCCACAAGACCTGGTGGGCGCCGCAGTGGGTGTGGTCGACCTTCGAACACATCGACAACGTGCCCGGTAACGACGGGAACGACAGCGAGGCTCCGATCCCGGCGGGCGCGGGTCAGGTGTGGAGCTTCTTCGACCCGCGCGTCGAGGAGCCCGACAGCTGCTCGGGAGTACCCTTCTTGCGCGCCGATCCCCGCTGTCGCAACGTGGCCTTCAACCGCATCCGCGCGGCGCACTTCGACCCGGCGGGCGAGCCCTTTCGCAGTCAGGTCACTCGCCTCGATCCGGTGCTGGCGACGGATCTCAACGACGCCTTCGCGGCCGCCCTCGGCCGCGACAACCCCTGGTCCAACTACCGCCTGGTCACGACCCAGTGGCCCGCCAACGGCCGCAAGGCCGACGCTCTGACGGAGGTCGCCACCCAAGTCTGCGCGATGATAGATCCCGGCACCGGCGAGCCCGGGGCAGGGCCGAGCACGGACTGCTTCACGATCGAGCCGCCCCATTCGCGCAACACCTCGATGGAGTCGTTCATGGCGACCTATCAGATCGCCGCGGGGGCCGACGTCCACCAGGTCAGCAGCACGGGATGCATGAACTGCCACGTCGACGCCGGCGTCGACGCCAGCTACATGTGGCTCGACGGCGTGCTTCAGGTCGTGCGAGTCGATGGACGCTGATTCAGCTCGCCAAGGAGCCGGATACCCGCGAACTTCCGCGAAGGATGGGGCCAGCCCCGCCGGCCACACCGCGCTGTGCTGGGACACGGCCAACGACCAGCTGGTCGGCGCCGGCGCCCTCCACTACGTCTGCCCCGACTGCGGGGCCGCGATCGACTTCAATGTCTGACAGCCCGTGGTCAGTCCTGAAACTGGCCCTTGCGAGGCATCGGGCGAGGCATCGGGCGAGGCATCGGGCGAGGCATCGGGCGCGACTCGGCACATCGACCCCTACTTAGGGACCGGGCGCTCGAGCATGGCGACCTCGCTGTCGGGCCGATAGGGACGCATGTGTGCGACGTCGACAAAACCGGCGCGGACGTGAAAGCGGTACGAGCCCGGATTGGGGGGCAGGGTGTTGACCTCGGCGCACATCATCGGCCGACCGTGCCGCCGCGCTCGCTCGACGGCGAGGGCGTAGAGCCGCGACCCGAGTCCCCGCCCCTGGGCGCCCTCGCCAAAGGCGATGCGATCGACGTAGAGGAAGCTGCGGTGGCGAGCGCAGAACCACCGGTAGTTTGGGCTCTCGTAGCCCGCGCCCTCGGCCAGCAAGATGGCGAAGCCGACGACCTCGCCCTCGAGCACGACGATCGGGACCCACACCGCCTCTTCGACGAGCGCGCCGAGACCCGCGAGGTCGAGCGCGCCGACGGCCGGTCGGTTGGCCTCGTTCAAGGCCAGGACCGCCTCGGCGTCGTCAGGGGTGTACTCGCGGATCTGTACCTCGCTCACGGGGTCCAGCGTAGTGCGACACCCCCGTCGACACCATGCTCGATCCCAGCTCCCCAGCGCGCCGAGGTGTTCGACCAAGGTGTCGATCGACGCCCGCACCGCGTCGGAGACGAGGGGAGTCTCGTGCGGGTTCTCGATCGAGGGCAGATCGCTCACTGATCGGGCATAGAACGACCCTGGTAGCCTCGTCGGGCTGATTGCCCGCAAATGATTGTGAACATAATCTATATTATAAAGTATTTTTAATGCCGATTGTGCTGACGGTCCCAACGCCGCAGCATGGTCGCATGGCTTCTCCTATTGCTGGCTCACAGCCAGTAGCCCATGCCCAAACTGACGCCTCGATCGCCGTTTCCACTCAGCTCGTAGCCCCCCGCGCCTGGCGCGGGTCCACCGGCCAAAGCATCGAGCTGCCCGTCTGGGGCCGGGGCAGCTGGCTGTCATGAGCGGCCTCCGCCCCCGATTTGCCCCCGACGCCACAACATCGACGAGTCCCGGCATGCATCGTTCTCGCCCCCTCCCCCTGTTGTTCACCCTGGCCCTATCGACGACCCCTGCGCTGGCGTGCACCGACGACGCCAGTGACGAGGACACCCTCGGCGGCGAGGACACCCTCGGCGGCGAGGACACCCGCGGTGACGAGGACACCCTCGGCGACGAGGGCACGAGTGACGACGCGACGAGCGACACCGACACCGAGTCCAGCGAGTCCGACGAGTCCAGCGAGTCCAGCGAGTCCGACACGGACACGTCGATGGAGGAGTCCGGTGAGACTGAACAGGCGCTGTCGTTCGCGGTCGATGTCTATCCCATCTTCGTCGACGGCTGCAGCTGCCATGTGTCGAACTCGCCCGGCGACCTGCCCATGCCCAACGCCCAGGTGGCCTTCGACAACCTCGTCGACGTGGCGTCGAAGCAGGCGCCTGGTGTCGCTCGCGTGGTGCCCGGCGACAGCCAGAACAGCTACATGGTCCAAAAACTGATGGACACGCAGGGACGGGGCAACGGCAAGTCGATGCCCCCCGCCGACGCGCCCAACGGTCCCCTGAGTGCGGCCGAGCAGGCGCTCCTCGTAGACTGGGTCGACCAGGGCGCGGCGCCTTGAGCCGGTGAGTCTGGCCCGCGATCGCGGGCCAGACTTCGCCGCTGCGTCCTCGCGCTGACAATGTCGACGCTGTGGGGCCCCGGCTACCGATCGATCGCCCCTGTTGGCCCCTGTTGGCCCAGATAGCGGAGCAGCAGGCGCACGAAGTCATCTCGAACCCAAACACGAACATCGATCTGCAGGTCTTCGGCGGCCTTCGTCAGCGCCTCCTGCACTTCCTGGCTGACCTCCTCCGCGGTCGTGAGCACGACGCCGGCTTGGACGCCGTGGTTGTCCCGGGCCCATCTGAGTTGCTCGACCGGGTGGAGATCGAATTGTTTGCCGTCGTAGAGCTTGGCCTGGACCGCCGTCTTGAACACGAGTCCGAGCGGCCCCTTCGTGGTCACGATCAGGTCCGCCCCCTTCTCGCGGGGCCCTCCCTTGTGCTCGACACTTCCCTCCCCGTAGACAGACTCGAGGAGCAGCACGAGCAGATGCTCGAACTCAGCGCCGCGGTAGGTCTCGTGGAGGCGGCTCCAGACCACGTCGCTGACCTGCTCCCGGACAGCATCGAGGAAGCCTGTCCTGCGCTGCTCGGGACTCTGTCTGACCGACGTGTCTTCGCCGGACGCGATGGCCTTGGTGAGGCGCTTCACGGCCTCCGCGAGATGATCGATGCCCCAGATCCGGCTCATCGTGCGCATGGTGCCGCGCAGGCGTGCATCCACGAAGGGGCTGCTGGGATCGATGACGGCGATCTTACCCCCCACCTTCACGGGCTCGACGGGGAGGATGTGGCCGAAGTCCCCGGGCTCGTCGGTCTCGCTCTTGCCGGGGGGCCGGTCGTAGCGGTACTCGCCAGCGACGCGCATGAGCACCCATTTGCCCTGTTCCGGGAGGTTGGGAGAGACCACCACGTCACCGACCTTCAGCCCGTTCCACGTCTTGCCGAGCATCCTGCGACTGCGCCAGGAAGATTTCTCTTCCGGCCTCAGGTCTTCACCTCGGTTGCGCTTCTCATAGATCAGATCGAGGTCTTGCTCCGGCAGCCATCCCCACCCTTGGCGAAGGCGACCTTCCCCCAGCTCCGACCAGATCCACTCGCGGTTGTCCTTGCTTGTTCGAATTACAGCGTATTGAGTCACCCCTCGAGGATCGCTCCACCGTATCGTTTAGGCAACTGTCGTGCTCTTGGCCTGAGCGTGCCGGAGTGCCACACGACTCGGGCGCCGTCGACCCACGCACGGGTGAGGTGATAATAAATTAGATCAGTATAATCTAATATCGATAATCTCGATTGTCACGACAGTCTGCAGGCCCCAGCATGGGTCCATGCTCTCGACTTATCGCCTGTCCTACGCCACCTTCGCCGCCTTGCTCTTCGCGACCTCAGCCTGCGGGTCCAGCTCGATCGGGAGCGACGGAGGCGAGACCGACGACGGCGGATCGGAGGACGAGGTCGGGACCACGACCGACGGCGAGTCCGAGTCCGAGTCCAGCACCGAAGCCAGCTCCGAGTCCGAGTCCGACTCCGAAGCCAGCTCCGAGTCCGAGTCCGACTCCGAATCCGACTCGGAAGACAGCGCCGAGTCCGACTCGGGCTCGACCACCGGCGAGCTCCCCGAACCCTGCCTCGGAGAGGTCGGATTCGCCATGGCCGACAGCCCAGCCTCGACCGTGCACGTATTCGAGCCCGGGGCCGAGCCCTTCGACCTCTCCGTGCCGGGCCCGCTGGGCATGGGCACGACCGTCAGGGTCGCCGCCAGCGAGGACTATCTCATCGTGGCGACCAGCGAATCGTATTGGGAAAACGGCGAGTTCGTCCAGGGCTCGGTCCTGCGCCTGTACCCACGCGGCTCCGACGTGCTCATCTACGAGCTCGAGTTCGCTCGAGTCGTCCAACGGCTCTACGTCGACCCCGACGGCATCGTCACGGCTGCGCTCGACCAATCCGACGGCGTCTACATCGAGCCGGTCGATGGCGGGGCGGTGATCACCCTCGCCGACTTCGCTCCCTCGGGCTCGCCGGCTTCGGGCTGGATCCCTGGCCACCGATCCAACGGTGTCGGCTCGGGGTTCGCGGACATCGACGGAGGCTGGGTTCCCGTCGGCCCGAGCACCGGGTGGTGGAACTACAACGACGGGGCGGTCGAGATCTTGTCTCCCGACTCGGACACCTTCGTCCGTGGCACCCCAGAGTCTGTCCAGACCTTCGAACTGCCGGACGCCGTCAACTGGCGAGTGGAGGGCAGCGCAGGGAAGTACCGATTGCTCGCCGGCGTCTTCGTCGGGGCGAACACCCATCGCCTGTATCGCCTCGATGTCGACTCGTGGGAGCTGCTCACGATCGACCCCGAGCTCCCGGCCGACCTCGACGCCTTCGACTGCTACCTCCCCTCCAACCTCGTCGACGGCCAGGGCCGCGTCCTGTTCGAGCTCAGCGATGCCGGTGCCGCACGCATGATGTCCTGGGACCCAGACTCCGACGAGTGGGCGCCGGTCGGGCTGCCCGCGACCGCCATCGAGGACATCGAGGGCTTCACCCTGTCCGCCAACACCTTCGCCTTTGGAACCATGGGCCTCGGCGAGACCTTCTGCCCCCAGGTCGACTGGGTCGACCCACCCGCGCAGGCGGTCGCCGGCAGCATGACGCAGTTTGTCCGCCTCGACCCGCCCCTGCAGATCAGCTTTGAATCCAACATCGCCTCGACCTTGGAGGTCGACCCCGAGGAGCGCTGCCTCGCCTGGCGGACCGAGAACGAGACCCACTTGACCGACCTGGCGAGCGAAGAGAGCATCTCGGTCGAGGCCGAGGGTGCCCTGGTCTGGCTGCCCTGAGCGCCCAGTCTGCGCAGTGACACACGATACCGTCGTGTGTCACTGCGTCCAAACGACAGCGACCCCTGATGGGCTCACTGGCGAGCACACCATCATCCTGGTCGTGGGAACAGGTCACCCCCCTTTGCAAACTGTCGTGATAGATCCAGTGGCATGGGTTTGAGGAGCGATGAGCTTGGCTTGAAGTTCACATTGACGGCGGGTTTGCTGGCGCTCACGACGGGCTGTCCGTCTGGGAGCAGCGCCAGTGACAGCGGCGACGATGAGAGCGACGGCGATTCGAGCACGGACTCCGGATCCGACACGGACACCACCGGCGACAGCGAGGGCGGCGAGGAGGGCGAACCCTCGGGCAACGCCTTGAACCAGGACGAGCTGTTCACCTGCAACGGCGCCCCGGCCATGCCCCCCGCGGACCTGCGCCTCCTCGACCGCTACTCGTGGACCCGCAACGTCGGCAGCTGGCACGGCACCAACCTCGACCGCAATCCGCTCTACGCCCGGGCCGACCACCGCTACTCGAGCTACGCCGACGGCGAGTCCCTCGACCCCAGCTTGCTCTCGCTCTACGTCGACACCGTCGTCGACGCGGGCTACGCCTGGACCAAGAAGAACAGCTACGACGGAAACGCAATCCGCACCGTCACCGAGGACCCGGAGACCAAGTGTTTCTTTGATGACGCCGATCCCTCGCCCGAGTGCACACGCTACTTTCTCCAGCGCCTGCTCGAGCGCGGCGTCCACTACCGCCCACCTACCGAGGCCCAGGTCGATCGCCTCTACGACTTCGCACAGAACGTGCTCGCCGACGAGATCGGCGTCGAAGGCCGGGCCCAGACCATCGAGGCCACGGCTGCGGCCGCGTGGATGACCGTCGACGCCCTGCACCGCAGCGAGCTGGGCGAGGGCCCCATCGACGAGTACGGCCGCGCGCGCCTGGGCAACTGGGAGCTCGCTCAGTCCATGGCCTACGCCGTGGCCAAGACGGCTCCCCGGGCGCCCAGCGTCCGCCGCAAGCACCTCTACTGGTCCAAGGGCGACGTCGACGGCCACCTCGGCGGGTTCGCCGACGCAGCCGCCGACGGCAGCATCCAAGATCCAGAGATCGTCGGCATGCTCGTCCAGGAGTTCATCGGGGGACTCGACGAGCTGCGCGAGGATCTCCACCTCGAGCGCGGAGACGACCGCGATTGGGGAAACCGCGGAGAGTACTGGATGGCCATGGGCGTCCGAGCCTTCTTCCGCGAGTGGCTCGACTATGGCGGGATCGCCGACCGGCCACCCAAGGTAGAGGTCGCGGCGACCTCGGCCTGGACCGAGCTCACGGGCGTCGAGAAGAGCTACCACAACCTCGTAAAACCCTTTTACGGCTACGAGAACACCCTCGTCGAGCAACTCGACGACATGATAGCGAGGATCCTCGTCAGTGATACAGAGGTGTTCGAGACCCTGCTGACCTCGCGCATGTTCTACACCCCCGCCACCGCCGGCTACCAAGAGGGCGAGACGAGCATCTGGAAGTCGACCGCACACATGAACAAGGTCTACAACGTCGCGGGGGTCACGGAGCAGACCCGTGAGGACCGGTGGATCGAGCTGCCCGAGCAAGAGCGCGCCGGCGTGCTCACCCACCCCGCGTGGCTCGGCGCCCACGCCCTGTCTTTCGAGAACGATCCCAACCTGGTCCACCGCGGCAAGTGGATCCGCGAAGAGCTCCTGTGCCAGGACATCCCGGACCTGCCGCTCAATGTCGACGCGGCCCTGAGCGAGGAGTCCAAGCAGCTCTCGGCGCGCCAGCGCATCTCTGAACAGCTCGACACCGACCCCTATTGCTGGAGCTGCCACCAGTTCATGAATCCCCTGGGTTACCCCTTCGAGATCTACAATCACGCGGGCTTCGTCCGCATCGAAGATCACGGCGCGGCGCCCAACGGGGCCAGCGTGCTGGTCGACATGCCCTCGCCCGAGCTCAACGGCCCGGTCGGCTCGGCCATCGATCTCAGCGAGCGCCTGGGCGCCTCTCCCTACGCCAAGCGCTGCTTCATCCGCCAGACCTTCCGCTACTTCTCCGGTCGCGAAGAGACCATGGCCGACGCCTGCACCATGGTCTCCCTCGAGCAGGCCTACGACGACAGCGGGGGCTCGTTCACGGCCCTGCTGACGGCCCTGTTCAACAGCGAGAGCTTCCAATTTCGCGTCCAAGACTGAGCCCTCCGAGGAACTTGCCATGACCATCAATCGACGAAAATTCCTCGCCACCTCTGGGCTACTTGCGGGCACCGCCCTGTTCACCGGAGCGACGCTGGGCAGGCGCGGGGAGCCCCCGGGGCCCGTGAATCCGCTCTTGGACGGCTGCCCCAAGCGCTTTGTCATCTTCCTCGAGGGCAACGGAACCCGACCCGCGTGCTTGCGGGACCCGAGCACCCTGACGGCGCTCGAGGACATCGCTGGCGGTCCCATCGAGTCCAACCGCGACTACGCCCACGCCGACCCCGTGCTGCTCCAGGCCCCGCCGCTGAGCGAAGCCATCGCCCTGAGTGCGCTGGCTGGGGCTCAGGATCAGATCTCTCTCGTCGACCGTGCGGCCCTGGTGCTGGGCCTCTCGGCGACCAACCTCGGCGGCGGCCACTCCACCGACCACGGGGCCCTCAGCGTGAGCAAGGCCATCGGCGGCCCCAGCGGACCGACCATCGAGAGCGTCCTCGCTCAGATCCCCGGGGTCCGCGGCGCGGCCCCCTTCGACGCCGTGCGTGTGGGCATCGGCGCCGGGTCGACACCCCTGAACTACTCGACCTGCGCCTTCGAGGCCGGCAAGCCCGCGCCGATCCTCCTCGACCCCGCGGCGGCCTTCAGCACCCTCTTCGGCTCGGTGTCGGCGGGGCAAGCGGGGGCCGACTTCCAGGCCCGCAAGGATCTGCTCGAGTTCTCCCTCGAGGACGTCCAGCTCGAGCTCGCCGGCTCGGTGCCGTCTTCCCGGGGGCGCGAGAAGCTCGAGACTTACGAGGCCTCCGTGCTCGAGATGATCGCCCGAGACGAGAAAATCGAAGGCATGCAAGACGCCCTGGCCGCGGTCAAACCGGCCGAGCCTGGCGAGCTCGACCCTGACCCCTACACCTCGGAGTCGCCCCTCGAGCGCCTGGGCATGCACGTCGACATCGCCATCGCGGCGCTCCTGGGCGGCCTCACCAACGTCATGGTCGTCTCGCTGGGATCGGGGGGCTACTACTGGTCTCAGGAATTTCCGACCCTCGCCAACCTCTACCCCGGGGGCCAGGTCCTCGGGGGCCACGACCTTCGCCACGGCTACGGAGACCCGTTTTATCAGGTCCTCCACGAGCTCAGTAAGCGCTACGTGGGCGAGATGTGTCGCGTCGCCCGGGCCCTCGAGGCCGTCCCCGAACAGGGCGGGACCATGCTCGACAACACCTTGTGTCTGTACATGTCCGACAACGGCGAGAAGCACCACTCGAACGCCGAAGAGTTCGCTACGCTCATGCTCGGTGGCAACAACATGGGATTCTTGACGGACGGGCGCAGCGTGACTTACCCCAAGGCGGGCCACGCCAACAACCGACAGACCTCGAACCTGTTCAACACCATGCTGCACGGCGCAGGCTCACCCACCGACGACTTTGGTCACGCCAACCCGGCCTCGCGTGTGGCCCAAGGGCCGCTCAGCGAACTCTGGGTAGGCTGAAGGCTCTGGGTAGGCTGAAGGCTCTGGGTAGGCTGAAGGCTCTGGGTAGGCTGAAGGCTCTGGGTAGGCTGAAGACTCGGCCGCATAGGTGCAAATGCACTAAGTTGCACTCGGGCCACATCTTTAGTCTCACTTCGAACATCTTCCATTGCGCTCATGCTGGGATATGGAAGACCATGATCCCATGACCACGAGATTGCGCTCGCTCGCCTGCCTGACCCTGCTCTCGACCCTGCTCGCGCCCGGATGCGCATCGGATGAACTCGGCGAGGTCGGCCAGCTCTACCTCGACTTCCTCGCCTCCCTCGACGAAGTCACCCTGATCGACTGTGCGTGCCAGGTCGAGGCTGGCGAGTACGCTAGCGTCGAGTACTGCTGGGCAGCGTACGGGGGTCCGAGCGAACCACCGCCGCTCGCCGACTGCACAGCCGAAGCCCTCGACGGACACAGCGGCGCGAAGCCCTACTTCGAGTGCAACACGGCCCTCGCCCGTGAGTACGCGGACTGCCTCGCCGCGGCGTCCTGCGACGTGGACATCCAGTTCGAATGCACAGACGAGTACTACACGAAGCTCGACCTGGAGTGCGAAACTCTCCCCTACGAGTACTCGGTGCTGATCACCGAGGCTTGCTACGGCTTCACGCTGCCCGACCCCTACACCTGCGGCAGCGGCGAGAGCATCCCCGACAACTGGGTCTGCGATGGCGAGGCCGACTGCGCCGACGGCAGCGACGAAGTCGACTGCTGAGCCTCGCCGCCGGCTGCTAGTTCCGGGGTCGGGTCGAGGTGAGCTCGAGGGCCAAGTGGGCGACGAAGGCCCGCTCGTCGTCGTCGCTGATCTGGTCGCTCACCATGTTCAGGAGCGTGTAGACGCCGGCGGTGAGGAAGGCGAGGTCCACGGGATCGATGGGCCCCGGAGTCAGGAGGCGGGCGATGATGGGGTGCTCGGGACGAAGCACGAAGCGGTGGCCCTCGGGCTCGACGATGCCGCCGCCGAGGCTCTGGCCGACTCGAAAATCTTCGAGCGCCAGGGTGTCGAGGAGGCCGATGTGCCGACCTCGGGCCCACTCGAGGGAGCTGAACAGGGCGAGCAGGAGGGCGTCCTCGGGGCTGTGCTCGATGGCCGGAGTCACGAGATTCGCTCGAGCCGGGCTGTGGAGGGGGGCCCCGTCGGGAGAGGGAGAGGTTCGAGCACCAAGGTGGTGGTCGCTCGAAGTCGGGGGCCCTGTGGAGCCTGTGGAGTCGGGTCGCCTGAGGGCGTCCGGCGCCCGTGAGGGGGCCCCGGAGGGCAGGCTCATGTGTCGAGCCGCGAGCGCCACCAGGGGTTTGGGCAGCAGGCGATCGAGGCGCTCGCGCAGGCTGTGTGTGCGCTTGCCGAGGCCGACCCAGGGTTCCTCTTCGCTGTGCTCACAGAGGAACCAGTGGATGCGGGCGAGGTACTCGAGGGCTCGGGGCTCGTCCGCATGTTCTATTTCGCCGGACTCGAGGCGGCCGGCGAGGACGTTGTAGAGGACCATGGCCTGGCGGGCGAGACCCGCGTGTTGTTTGGCGGTCAGCGGGGCGCCACCGAAGTCGGGGTTCGGGGGCGCCTTGCTGCCTCGAATCGCGGCTCGGCAGCACAGCGCAGGGAACAGGCCGGGGAGGTCGCTGGCTCGGGGACCGCGGGCGTAGGTCCAGCCCGTCCAACCCAACTCGGTGGGCTCGGTGGGCCCGGCCAAAGGCGCGTGACCCCGGGGCAGCCACATGAGCACCTCGAGCCCACCGGCGGCCTGGGCCCGGTGGACCAAGATGGCGTCGCGCTCGAGCTCGTGGGCGCTGGGGGGCTGGAACAGGGGGATCGCGGTGAGCTCGGTGAGGGCCCGGCGGACCTCGGGCCAGCGCCCATCGAGGCTGCTCAGGGAACACAGGCGTTCGAGGAAGGCGCGCTCGCCTGGACCCACGAGCAAGATCAGCCGGCCCATGGCTGCGGCGCTGCGGCCCGGGGGGTCGCTGGGTCGCACGCTGTCGAGGACCTCCAGCGGGTCGACGCTGAAGGCGAGGGCCTGGTCGCAGCTCCAGCGTCGACCCCAGAGGTCGGTGAGCAGGGGCAGGGCCTGGATGGCTGCGACTGCGCGCTCGCGGACGGCTCGGCGGTGGAAGTCTTCGAGCTCGGCTGCGAGGTGAGCCCCGAGCGCGAGTTCGGCCTGGGCGCGCTCTTCCTCTGCGAGGGTGTCGAAGCGGGCGCAGAGGTCGAGGGCGAGCTTGGGCGCCATTCGCCGACAGCGGCGCAGGAGGCTGTGGACCACCTTGCTGTCCTCGTCGACGCCGAGATCGGGGTGCAGGGGGAGATCGTGGACCGTCAACACGGCGTCGATGGGCAGGGCCGAGGGGCGCGAGAGTTCGGCGATGATGCGCCCGGCGGTGCACAGGGTCAGGTGCATCTCCCCGGGTTCGCGGGTCCGGGAGATCGCTATTTGACCCTCGAGCGCGCCGCCGGAGATCGTTCGGGCTTCGAACACGGCGTCGGCTTCGAGCACCGGGTCCCCGGCGATCGGGAGCTCGGCGAGGGCGGAGAAGCGAGTCAGGCGGAGTCGATCGCGGCCGTCGCCGAGCGAGGTGTCGAGGATGTGCTCGAGGGCGTCGCGCTGGTCGGTGTTCAGGGCCAATATGGGAGGTGATATGGGAGGTGATATCGGAGGGGATTGGGGGCGCGTCCCGGAATGGTCGGAGGGGACCACGTCGAGCCCGCCGTGCTCGCGCAAGAGGGCGCCGGCCTGGGCCAGGCTGAGGTGTTGGTCGTCGGTCGTGCGCAGCAGCGGCAGGGCGTCGACGAGTGTGTGCAGTTCACCCTCGGGGCCGCCCATGGGCGGGGGCTCGTGGACGAGGGCGGCCAACAGGAGGTGGCCCAGGACCGCGCGTACGCCCGGATTCGCGGCCTCGAAGTCGGCGCACAGGGCTCGGACGAGCTGCGCGGCGCAGGCCCGGATTTCGGTCATCAGGGCGCTGTAGGCTCGGTCCTGAACGACCTCGAGCCACTCCGAGTCGGGCTGCAGCGAGGGGTCGTCGACGACCGCGCGCAGGTAGCCGAGACCCAGGGGGAGGGCGACCGTAGCCAGGGGCCGCTGGAGATGGTGGAGCTCGATGGTGGCGCCCGCGTCGACCTCGAGCCGAGTGAGGTCGGCAGGCGGGGCCCACACGACGAAGCCCGTGCGTCCACCACCGGCGGGCAAGCTGCGCAGGGCAGGGCGGACTCCCGCTCGGTCGAGGCCGCGGGTGTTCAGGACGGCCAGCTGCTCACGTTGGGCAGCCTCGATCGTGACCCTCGGTCGAGCCAGGTGTCGAGCCTTGGCCCGGGCGCGATCGAGTTTGTCGAGGCAGGGTGCGACCGCGTTCCTGCCGAAGATCGCACGGACGATCGCCAGGTCGTTGATACCCAGACGGGCGACACCGTGGAGCGCGGTGAGGGGCTCGCGCTTGGTCGACCAGGGGATGTAGGGGACCTCGCCTGTGCGCGAGAAGGTCTGCGCCAGCTGGCGCAGCGTGAGGGGGGCGCCCCCGAAGTCGATGAACAGGGGGATGTCGCAGAGCGGAGGGGGCTCGTTCGCAGCGGCGGGGGCCGTCGTCGAGATCGCGCTGGGAGCCAGCGCAGGGAGCAGGGAGAGGCCGTCGGGAGTCCAGGCCTGGATGACCCTGGCGGGGACCTCGAGGGCCAGCAGCGCCCGCTTGCGGTTCTTGGCCACGAGCAGGAGCCCGAGCCAGCGCTTGATGAGCCCCCGCGCGCTGCCGCTGGCCTCGGGGCCGACCTCGGCCGCGCTGGTGTGGACGAGGCAGAGGGGAGTCTGGAGGTGGGCGAGGGCGTGCAGGAGGGCACGGCTGAAGTCGGCGTCACGGTTGGCGTCGTCGAACACCCAGCTCGGGCTGAACTCGGCCTCGATCGCCAGGCGCAGGTGGGGGACATCGATGTCGACCTGGAGGCGGCGGAGCAAGTGCCCGGTCTTGAACAGGGAGGCGCGCAGGGGGAGGTCGAGACCCGGGCGCAGGATCAGATCTTGGTCGATGCCGACCTGGCCGTGGACACGCCCGAACTCGAGCTCGAAGTCGAAGTCGGCGACGGCCAGGGGGCTCTGTGCGAGGACAGGGGCCCCGGGGCGGAGCAGCCAGGCCGCGCGCCCCTGCTGGTGTTGCACAGCATCGCGCAGCTCTGGGGTGCAGTCGGTGAACGCGCCCAGCAGCCGGGCGATGCGGCGGCCGTCGGCGTGGCTCTCGAGCCGGACCACGGGCGGCGCCTCGGCCTCGAACAGGGGGAAGTCGTCGATCGCGTACTGCGGGGCCTGGCCGCGACGGACGAGCTCGATCAAGTCGAAGAGGGTGACGCAGGGACTATCGCCGCGGGCGTCGGTCCAGGTCACGCGCTTACACAGCGCCATGGCCCCGCCCTGGGAACGGATCTGCTGGAGCTTCGCCGTGTCGAGGAGTTGCTCGCGCAGCCACGCCATGACCTCGAGGGTCGACTCGGGCGAGAGCGCGCCCGAGTCGGCCGCCTCGACGGCGGCCTGCCACAGGTCCCAGCGCGCCCGCTCGAGGTGCGCGACGATGTCCTGGACGAGCGCGTCGGACACGATCTTGGCCTGCGAGGCGTCCTTGCGCAGCCCGGGGCACTCGACCACGGCCCGAATGTAGCGGCCGCACTCGGGCACGGTCCGCCGGTCGATCCACACGCCGTCTTTGACCAGCCTCAAGGTCGCGGGCTCGTCGATGCCGGACAGGGCGAGCGCGCCGGTGAATCCATCCCCGCTGACGGCGACCTCGACCATCGTGAGCTCGGGGAACTGGCGCCGGTCTTTGTTGCGGCCCCGGTCGATGCGTTCCCCCTGGAGGAAGATCGGCAGCCCGGCGTGGCGACAGCGATCGCGGAGCACCTGAGCCTCGGTCATGCGCCCGCTGAACTTGCGAAAGAAGTCCAGGAACACACGTGCGCTCAGGCGCTGGCGGACGTGGATGGTGGTCCCGTCGGCATAGGGCAGGTCGGTCTGGGCGAGGTCGGGCTCGCCGGGCACCATGGTCAGCGAGGCGTACCCGCTGCGCAGCTCGATGAACTTGGGGTTCATGCCCATGGCCGCATTGAGGGCCAGGGCGAGCTGGCGCAGGCCATCGACGAGCGGACCACATTGGTCCGTGAACAGGGAGCCGTAGAGGTCGTCGAGCTCCCATGAACCGAAGCACTGGCCGTCGAAGTGCATGCGCAGGTCGTCGGCGTCGAGCTCGAAGCGGATCGCGGTGGCGCTGCGCAAGCTCGCCGACTGGACCAGCTCGAGCACGTAGTGACGCGCATCGGCGAGCTGGAATTTTTGCATCTTCGCCCGGGCTTGGTCCCGATCGAGGGTGAAGCGGCCCTCCGAGTCGAGGGCGCCGTCCGCCCGCAGCTCGGTCATGATCTCGGCGAGCAGGTCCGGGGCGCCCGGGGCCGGATCCCTGGCGCTCATCCTCGTCGCTCCCAGCGCGTGCCCGCAGCCGTAGTCGCGAGCGCGGTGTCGAGGGAGTGGACGCTCCGGTCTTCGGGCGGACCGGCGCGCAGGTAGAGGAGCTTGACGAGGAGGTAGGCCGCGAGCTCGGGCTCGGTCTGGGCGAGCTCGAGGAGCTGGCCGACGCTGGGGTGGTCGGCGTTGACGACCACGCAGCGCTTGCCCGCCAGCCAGCCCGTCGCCAGGGAGCCGGCCGCTTCGATCGGGGTCAGCTCGCCGAACTCGCCCTGGGTGATCGCCACCCGATCGGCGACCGCAGACTCGGGGTAGTCGAGGTGACCCAGGCGCAGGGCTGCCACCCGGGCGCCCTCCGAGTCGAGCAGGTGGGCGCAGGCTGCCCGCAGTGGGGCCCAGCCTCCAGGTTCGGAGTCGATGCCACAGTCGCCGCCGCCGGGGGTCGGGATCGCTGTGCACACGCTGGAGACCCGCTGGGGGGCGCGCTTGGTGTGGAGGGTGAGCAGGTCGGTCAAGACCTCGCCCGCGGCCCGAAGGTCGACCACGCAAGATCCCTTTGCGCGCAGGGCCGCGGTGACGGGAGAAGCGGCCGCGGCCGTCCACAGCTGCTCGCGCCCGAGCTTGCGGCAGTCTCGGAGCGAGCGCGGCGGGCCGTCCACAGTGGGGATGATCCGCCGAGTCTCGACGGTCTCGCTCAGCTTCTGACCGCCCCCGGCCGCGCGTCGACGCTCGCGCAGGGCGTGGCCGTACAGAGCCCGCAGGGTCTCGACGGCCGCGGGATCGACCGCGCTCGGGTCCGGGTCGAACTCGAGGACCTGGGCCTCGAGGGCCGCGAACAGGGTCTCGACCAGGCGGGTCGCAGCCAGGCGCGCGACGATGGCCATGGCCTTGTCGTAGTTCTCATCCCGGATCACGTTGTCGCGGGTGAGCGTGTGTTCGAGGTAGCGCGAGTCGATCTTGAAGCTGAGGTGGGGGAGCGCGTCGCTGCGCTCTTCGTGCAGGGTCAGGCCGCCGTGGTAGTAGCCGTGCAGGGCGTGGGGGTCCTCGCTCAGACCCAGGAGCAGGCGTGTGCCCTCCTCCTCGTGCTCGATGACACAGTCTGCGTCGAGGCTCATGGGCCGGCTGACCAACACGCCGTCGAGGTGGACCTCGACGCGGGCGTGTTTGCACCAATACTCGATCACTTTCGCAGCGCGGCGCCGGGCCTCCTCGACCTGGCCGGGTCCGCCGCGCTTGTAGATGCGGATCGTGGTCCCCTCCACGGGCATGTCGAGGCGGATGCGCTCGAAGCTGCGGTCCGCCCGAAACAGGACCCGCCAGTACTCACCCGAGCGGCCTGTGTCGACGCAGACCAGGTCCGGCGCGATCGCAAACACGGACACGAAGCCGATGCCGAAACGGCCGATCTTGGTGTAGTCGCCGTCCTTCGCCGAGGAGAACAGGCGGGTCAGGCGGTTGTCGATGATGTCTCGGTCCATGCCCGCGCCGGCGTCGAGGATCTCGACCATCATCAGGCCTGGGTCGTCCGCGCCGGCGCCCGGACCCGGGCTCTGGTGCTCGATGTTCACCTCGATCTCGGGGCTGCCCGCGTCGATGGCATTTTGGATCATCTCGCGCAGGAAGGACCAGGGATCGGCGAACTGGTGGATGAGATTGTCGAGGGCCCGGCCGATGGCCGAGGGCGCAGTCTCGGTCTGCCGAGGGGTCGTCATTCAGGGCCGCCGCGATCGTGAAAAGATGCGTGGATCTCGGCTTGGATCTCGGCCCTGGCTCGGTTCATGGCTTCGATGCCCGCCCCGTCGACCGGGTCGACGACGGTCCGCAGCGGCCGTCTGCCCGCGGGCGTGGCGATGAGCTCGGCGATCGCGTCGGCGACCCACTGTGGATCGGGGGCGTCTCCCGAGCGCAGGGCGGCGCCCATGGCCGCCCGCATCTGGGTGGGGGCATCCGCGAGTGGGCCGTAGCTGGCGACCCGCTCGGCGTCGTCGGGGCTCTGGGCGCTGCTCAAGAACTGGGTGCCAAAGGCGCCCGGTTCGACGATGCAGACCTCCACGCCGGTCGGCGCGAGCTCGTAGGCGAGGATCTCGGACATGGCCTCGAGCGCGAACTTGCCGGCCGCGTAGGGCCCGACGAAGGGGATACTCATGCGCCCCAAACTGGCACTAATTTGGATCAAGAGACCGCTTCGGCGCCTGCGCATGTGTGGCAAGACAGCGCGCGTGACTCGCTGTGCGCCGACCACGTTGATATCGAGCAGGGCCCCGAGCTGGCTGGCGCTGAAGGCCTCGAGCTGGCCGATGGCTCCGACCCCTGCGTTGTTGACGACCACGTCGAGCTGCCCGGCCGTGGAGATGGCCGTGTGGACAGCCTGGAGCACGCTGGCGTCGTCGCGCAGGTCGAGGGCGAGGACCTCGATCGTGCCGGGGAGCGCACACGCAGCCTCGAGCAGGCCGTTGGCCGAGTCCGCGTCGCGGCCCGTGGGGGCGCGCATGGTGGCGAATACACGGTGGCCGGCGGCCGCGAGGGTGAGGGCGCTGAGCCGCCCAAAGCCAGTGCTGCAACCGGTAATTAAGACCGAGATTGGAAACATGGAGCCCTGCGCCAGACTACCATTTGCGCTCGTAGGGGCGTGAGGGAAGCGTTGATTCGAGCGGGCTCCCGGGCGACGAGGGGCGGGGTTTCCGATATGCTCCGAACACCGTCGAGCGCTCTTATGTCCTGGATTAAAGACCCCCCCGACAACGGCAAGCGATCCTCGCTGCGTCACCTCGCTTGGGTGTTCGCCGCGGGCGGCCTGGGCTTCGGCTGTTCGCTGCTCACTCCCTACCCCGGCGGCGAAGATCCGGTGCTCGCATTTTTGCCCAGCAACGCGCCCGGCATCCCCGGCGCCGAAGGTCCGCTCGTGGACCCGCCGATCGACCCCTCGGTCACGGCCGAGAGCCTCATCGATCAAGTCGTCGCGCGGCCCGGGGCGGCGTTCCCCATCCACCTCGACTTCGTGGCCAGCAACGAGAACGTGGTCGGAGGTGGGATCCGTTTCCCCGGCTCGGACGAGGTTCAATGGACCTTTGTCGAGGGTGTGAACGGGGAGCCCACGGGCGAGATTCGCTTCGGCTATGTGCTCGCTGACGAAGCCTGCGACGACGTCGGCAATCTCTGTCACGAGATCAACACGGAGCAGTTTGCGGTCACCCAAGTCGGCGGCGAGTTCCAGATCTCGGAGCCCGTGGACGTGGTCGTGGTGCTCCAGTGTGGAACCTGCGAGTCGGCCAGCTGCGTCGACGCGCTGCCGGACGGGTGCATGAGCTGCGGACAGCCGGATGTGTGTGTGGCGCTCTACGAGGCCTGCTTCGCGCCCGGTCAACCCGGCGAGGACCAGGTCCAGTCGTTCAACGCGTTCCTGGGTTCAGACGGCGCCCTGTGGAGCAGCGACTCCGCCTGTGCGCAGGGAGAGGCCCTGTGTCAGGGGCTCTTGGATGGGGGTAGCTGTGCGCTTTGAATCGAGTTTCTCCCGCCGCGCTCGGCTCGGCCGCGTCCTGCTCGTGCCTGTCGTGGTGTTGAGCACCCTGCCGATTCTATCGGTCACGCCGATCTCACCGATCTCGCCGGCACTGGCGTTCGCGGCCCCGCCCCCCGAAGCCGAAGCCGAGATGGTCGAAGCCGATGCGCCGGAGGCGACGCCCGCGAACCCGGATGCTCCCGAGCCCGCGGCCATGCCGGAGCCGGAGCCGGAGCCGGAGCCGGAGCCCGAGCTCGGCGACAGGCCGGAGCCCGAGCCCGAGCAAGACGACGACGCGGGCAAGGACGCCCCGACCCTGTTCGGCGAGGGCCAGATCGCCTACGACCTCGGCAAGTACGGCGCCGCCGTGCACAAGTTCGAGGCCGCCTGGGAGCTGAGCGACGAGCCGGCCCTGCTCTTCAACGTCGCGCAGGCCTATTGGCAGTGGCACTCGATCGCCCCCGATATCGAGTACCTGCGCAAGGCTCGGAAGCTGTTCCAAAACTACGACCAGCGCATGTCTGGGCGCGAGGACTACGTGGTGGGGGAGGTCGATGGCTACATCGAAGCGATCAACAATCAGATCGTCTCGGCGGAGCAGGCCGAGCTCATGCGCCAGCGCCTCTTGGTCGAGCAGCCCGACGACCGGCGGGCCGCGGCAGCCAAGGCCGAGCGGCGGCGGCGGGCCAACAAGGCCATGACCATCTCCGGTTCTTTGTTGATCACCCTGGGCGCCCTGGGTCTGGCGGCGGGCGGAGCTGGGTTGATCACCCGAGGAGCCACCGACTACAGCCTCGACTTGGCCAACAAAGAGGGGACCACCAACCCCAACACGGCCGAGCAAGATACGAACCAGCGCAACACCTACTCCATGGGCGGCATGATCGCCTTTGGTGGGCTCATCGCCGGCGGGATCTTGTTGCCGGTGGGCATCGCCCTGCGGGTCACCGGTGGGCAGCGCTCCAAGAAGGACGAGGCCGGAGGCAAGGTGTCGCTCGCGCCCGCGGGCTCTCTGTTTCAGATCCAGTTTTAGAGCGCCTGCGCAGCCCAGCGGTGACCTTGGGCTGTGTGTGTTCGCGTCGATGTGTGCGCAACACATCGACGCGTCTCGCGGTCCAAGCTTGGTGAAAAAACGATCCAAGGTCGTCAAGGTCGTCAAGGTCGTCATGGTCGTCCTGACCTCGCTGGCCGTCCTCATCGCGGTCGCCTACCTGGGTCTCAAGAAGAACATCGATCTGGATGACATGGAGGTGTTCGAGACACCCCATTTCTCCATCCATCACGAGGGACTCGCCCCCGGGACGCTGAACGACATCCAGGACCGGATGGAGTCGAAGAGCCAGCCCTTGCGCGACTTCTTCGGCCTTGGTGAGGCGGCCAAAGGGACGATTGTCGTCTATTCCGACATCGATCGTTTTCAGCGGGCGTACCTCGGACTCATCCTCTCGGTGGTCTACGGCGACTGGGCCGCGGGAGGGGCCTACCAACACATGGTGCTCCTCACCTCTCCCGAGCAGCCCGGCTCGGACCAGACCTACGAGAGCATGTTGGACATTCTGTTGCACGAATATGTGCATACACTGGTCTACTCCATCAACGACCGGGCCGACATCTGGCTCGATGAGGGGCTGGCCACGTACCTGTCAGGGCAAGAGGACGAGCTTCCGGAGACCCTTCCCGACTTCGACGCGATGGAGTCCCAGAGCATGGGCGACTTCGTGGACCACAACGGATATGCGGTGGGGCGAGGGTACGTGGAATACCTGGTCGAAACCTATGGATCCGACCAGGTCGTTCAGTTGGTCCGAACAAACGACTACGAAGCCCAGTTCGGGAAGTCCAAGCGGAAGGTCCACGATGAGTGGGTCGAAAGCGTAGGCGACGCGGAGGAGTGATCGTGCGACGAGAGCCTCTCCATCTCCATCGCGGGCGACATCGCCGAGGGGGTCGGTTCAGCTCAAAAGGTTGCCGAAGCGGGCCCGGTAGCTGGCGAAGTACTCGTCCATGATGTCGTCGGAGAGCCCAAAGTCGTCGACGCTGTAGCGGTGCTTGCCGGCCTTGTGCTGTCGGTTCTCCCCGAGCCAGGCGTCGGCATCGGCGAGGGCGCTGGCGTCGGTGTCGAAGCCGAGGCGCCCGCCCAGGCGGCGCAGGACCGAGCCAGGTGCAGCGATCAGCTCGCGGTAGGAGAGGTCGATGAAGCGCTCGGCCGGCAAGCTCGCCCGGCCGCGCTCGAGGGCCCGAAGGCCGTGGTCGAGAATGTCGAGGGTGTAGGCGCCGATCTCTGCCGGGCACCTGCGCGCATCCGTGTCGGCGGCCTGGAGCGTCGCGCACAAGCTGGCGAGCGAGGGGGCGACCTCACTCGGGTCCCGGTGCAGGTGGATCACCGTGGCGTCGGGGTAGGTAGCGAGCAGGGCCTCGAGCTGCCAGAGGTGGAAGGGGTCCTTGAGCACCAGGCGCGGAGCGGCCCCGCCGTGCACACTCGCCGGGTGCCGAAGCAGGAGGGCCCGGAGCCAGCGCCTGTGGTCGGCGTAGACGGCACCCATGTCAGATCGGCTCAGGTAGCGGACGTAGCTCGGCACAAACCATGTGAACGCGTTGGCGAGGGTCGAGAAGCTGTTGCGCATGAGCCAGTGGCACTCGTCGGGCCAGGCTGGATCCATGGGGTGGATGGCGCGAAATTCTGGGGCCGCGCTGAAGATCTGATCGAGCAGGGCGGCCGTGTCCCCCCGCTGGTCTCGCTCCCAGGCGCCGCGAGTGGGGTCGTCGAGCGTCGGACCCAGGGGCGCACGGAGCTGCCACAGGGGCGGGGCCCACAGCCCCGACACCCGGGCCAGCAAATTGTGCAGCAAGGTCGTGCCCGTGCGCTGAAAACCCGTGATGATGATCGGCCCGACCGGGTCCGAAAGTTCCGGGTCCGAAAGTTCCGGGGCCTCGGCCTCGAACTGGTCGAGAGCCCGGCGGGCGCCGAGTCCTCGGAGCAGATGCTCGGCCGCGCGCGCTCGACCCTCGGGGCTGAGTCGGGCCTCCTCCCGAAGCGCCCGCAGCAGCGCGGCCAGGGCGGGTCGGAACTGCTCTTCCTGCGAGGCGGCACCCTGGCCAGGGACCCCAAAGCGGCGTTCGGCCGCGTCCAAAATCTGGTCTTCGGCCAGCACGTCCATCTCACCCATCTGAGTTTCAGTAACACGAAACGACCCGGCGGCGCCCTCCAGGCGCCGACCAAAAGGGTGGCCCTGGACGCCCACGGCCGCGGCCTCCGCCGGGCCCGCCGGCCTTGGAGGGCAGGCCTCTCCGGGCTACAACGCGCGGGTGTCCGATGCCAACAACCAGGCACCTCAGGGTCTAGACGACGATGCGCGCCGCAAGATCGGTCTGCGCGTCGTCCTGGTGCTGGGGCTGGTCGTCGCCGCGCTCATGGTCGTGTTCGGTACGAGCACGGCCCGCTCCTACGAGCGCTTCGAGGCCTACCGGCGGGCGACGCTCAGGGACCCGGATCAGCCCCCGCGCTGGGTGAGCGAAGAGTTGGATGTCGATGGTTGTGTCGACGCGGTCCTCGATTGGATCGAGCTTTGTCCCGGGGTCTCGAGCTGGTGTCAGGGCTCCCTCCCCGATGTCACCAACATGTGCCTCGAGAGCCGGGACCGGTCCGCCTACTGCGAGTCGGTGGGGGACGCGATCGGCTCGACGCGCTTTGGCTACGATGAGTGTGCGGACCGCTACGACGCGATCGAGGGTCGCTACGCGAGGCGGGCGGCGAAGAAGCACTGCTCGTTCATCTATCGGGTGATCGCGGGCTACTGTCAGGACTGAGGGTCGGCCTTTGGTCGACGTAGCGGGCAGCTGGAGCGCCGTTGACAAATTGTCTCGAGCCTTCCGACACCGTGACATGAGGGCGAAGAACGGCCTCGGGCCCTCCTCTAAAGCCGTTGAAAATAGGGGATAAAGTACCTGGCCCATGTCTTGCTAGACTCTCATCCCGAGATGCTCGCCCAAAACCCCCAGACCGTGTTGGTCGTCGACGACGAAGCCAACATTCTCGAGGCCCTGCAGAAGGTCCTGACCAAAGAGGGCTTCGAGGTGCGCACGGCGGGCAACGGGCGGCAGGCGCTCGAGGTGCTGCGCAAGCAGCCGGTGCGGGTGATGATCACCGACCTGCGCATGCCGGGGATGACCGGCGACGATCTGCTCAAGGCGGCCAAGGCGATCACGCCCGAGGTCGAGGTCATCGTGATGACGGCCTACGGCACGGTCGAGAATGCGGTCGAGGCCATGAAGCTCGGCGCCTACGACTTCGTCAGCAAGCCGCTCAAGCGCGCGACCGTGGTCGCGGCGGTCCGCAAGGCCATGGACAAACACGTGCTGGTGGCCGAGAACCGAGAGCTCAAGGCCCAGCTGGCTGCGGTGACCAAGCGCGGGATCGTGGGCAACAGCCAGGTGATGCGGGCGACCCTGGAGATGGCCCGGCTCGCGGCGAACTCCTCGGCCACGGTGCTGCTCTTGGGCGAGAGCGGGACCGGCAAGGAGCTGCTGGCTCGCTACATCCACGAGCACAGCCCGCGCGTACGCGAGGGGTTCGTGGCCACCAACTGCGCCGCCTTGCCCGAGTCGATCTTGGAGTCGGAGCTCTTCGGTCACGAGAAGGGCGCGTTCACGGGCGCTGTCCGGGCTCGCAGCGGGCGGTTCCAAGAGGCCGACCACGGAACTTTGTTTCTGGACGAGATCGGTGAAATCCCACGCTCGGTGCAGGTCAAGCTGCTCCGGGCGCTGCAAGAGGGAGAGATCGAGCCGGTCGGTGGGCGCACGACCGCGGTCGATTTCCGCCTGGTGTGCGCGACCAACCGCGACCTCACGCAGGAGGTCAAGGAAGGGCGCTTCCGTGAGGACCTGTTCTATCGCATCAACGTGGTCCCCATCCGGATCCCGCCGCTGCGCGATCGTCTCGAGGACGTCCCCTTGCTCGCCGACCACTTCCTGCGCATGTATGCCGCCCGCCACGGCAAGCCCGTGGATGGGATCAGCGACGGGGCGGCCGAGCTCATGGGTCGCTACGGCTGGCCCGGGAACGTGCGCGAGCTCGAGAACGCGATCGAGAGGGCGGTGGTCTTGGCCCGGAGCAACCGGGTCGAGGTCGACGATCTGCCCCCGGAGCTGCGCGACCCCCAGGCCGGGCATGGACGACAGCTCACTTTCACCGTGGGCACGCCCCTGGAGGAGGTCGAGCGCCGCATGCTGATGGAGACCCTCAAGTTCACGCGCGGCGACAAGCGCCTGGCCGCCGACTTGTTGGGTATCGCCACCCGCACCATCTACCGCAAGCTCGAGTCGGGTCAGATCCGCGACGAGAGCTACACGCCGAACCGCGAGAAGTCCGACAAAGACAGCAAGGGCGTGATCCACTAGGCCACAAGGCCAGTTGGTCCGCGCGACACGGAAGATCCTCATGGAAGCCGTCCTCAAGAAGTACTTTTGGCTGATCAAGTTGATCGGTGTGGCGATCGTGATCGCGTTCGCAGCTTCGGCCGCGATCACTTTTGGTCTCAGCCGCGTGTTGCTGGAACCCGCGGGCGAGGTCATCGAGGCCAAGGTCGAACCCGAGCCGAAGGAAGACGAAGACGACGACGCGCGCGCCCGTCAGGCCAGGATGCTCGAGGCTCTGGCTGGGCAGGATATGGGCAAGACCCCCAAACAGCGGGCCGCGGAGTCGGTCGTCAAGGGCAGCATCTTTTGTCCGGCCTGTGTGCCCGAGCCCACAGAGGAGGAGGCCACCGCGACCTCCCTGGCCGGTCCGGTGCGACCCGGCGAGATCAAGAGCAGGCTGCCCCTGCAGCTGTTGGCGACGATGGAGTCGGACGATCCGGCCTTCTCCATGGCGACGATCCTGCATACGGATACGAACCTGCTCGCGCCCTACAGCCCCGAAGACTCGGTGCGTGCGGGCGTGGTGATCAAGCGCGTCGAGCGGGGCCGGGTCGTGTTCCGCAACGGTGCGCAGATGGAGTACATCGAGCTCGGGGCTGCCCCGCCGCCACCGCCGGTGACCAGCTCCGCGGCCCCAGTCGTGCCCAAGCCCGAGAACAAGAAGAACAGCCGGGTCATCGAGGGCGCCAGCGAGGCGATCTCCTGTGACAGCGACTTCAGCAGTTGCACGGTCGACAAGAAGTTCCTCGAGAAGCTGCTCGCCAACCCGGCCCAGCTCACCAAACAAGCCCGCATCGTGCCGGCCGTGCGCGACGGTGAGACCAAGGGCTACAAGTTCTACGGAATCCGACCAGGTAGCTTGCCGAAGCTCCTGGGTCTCAAAAACGGAGACCTCCTGACCTCGGTCAACGGGCACAAGCTCGACTCTCTCGACCAGGCCATGGACCTCTACACCAAGCTCCGCCGCGCCTCACACCTCTCGGTCTCGATCGAGCGCAAAGGTGAGGCTCTGCAAAAGGAAATCGACATCAAATGAGCGCCTTGAACGGTCTACGCCCCGGACTCCGGGACTTCCTGTCTGCCCTGCCCGGCAGCGTGACGATCGCGGGCTCGGTGTTCTCCGTGTTTCTGACTTCGATCCCCGCTTTCGCGGCGCCGCCGGGTCGAACCACGGCGTCGCCGGCGACTGGCGCGGGCGGTGAGCTCAGCGGTGACGAGGCCGGCTTCGCGGGCAACAACGCCTGCAAGAAGTGGCCGGCGGGCAAGAAGTTCACCATCACCATCCCCCGGGAGGCCGAGCTCGAGCAGCTGGTCCAGTGGATGATGACCATCTCGTGCCAGAAGTTCATCTGGAACGAGAAGATCCGCAGCGGCAAGGTCACGGTGCTGTCGCCCGAGAAGGTGACCTTGCGCGAGGCCTACGCGGCCTTCTATGCGGCCATCGAGAGCATGGGGCTCACGGTCGAGCCGACCGGTGGCTACTTTAAGATCGTGGAGAGCACCGGGGCTCAGTCCCTCAACCTCCCGATCTACGAAGACGGCCGCCCGGTCCCCAACAACGATCGCTACGTCACCCAGCTGGTGCGCGTCTCCGGCAACGTCTCGGACATCTCTTCGATCGCCGGCAAGCTCAAGAGCAAGCAGGGCAGCGTCGAGGTCGTCGGAAACCTGCTGATCATCACAGATCGAGGCTCGGTGGTCCGCCGCCTGCTCAAGATCATCAAAGAGGTCGACGGCGCCGACGGGACGACAGAGAAGATCTTCTTCTATCAGCTTCAGTACGCCGACGCGGAGGAGGTCGCCGAGATCATCCGTGACGTGTTTGGTGAGGGCCAAGGCAAGTCCAAGTCCAAGTCCAAGGCCAAGACTGACGCCAACTTTTCACACGTGATCGTGGACCCCCGCACGGGGACCTTGATCATCACGACCACGCAGAGCGACTACGCGACCATCCTGCGTCTGATCCAACAGCTCGACGTCCGCCTGCCCGGTGGCGGTGGCCGGATCCGGGTCAAGAAGCTGCGCAACGCCGACCCCAAGGAGGTCGCTACCGTGTTGCAGAACCTGGTCCAGGGCAGCGGAGGGAGCGGAACGGCGTCCAAGGGTGGCAACAAGGGGGCCAGCCAGGGCGGGGCGGCGGCCGAGTTGTTCTCGGGCGACGTGAAGATCACCGCCGACGAGGCCACGCGCTCGCTGGTGATCATCGCCTCGGCAGCCGACTACAAGAGCCTCGAGCCGGTCATCGACCAGCTCGACGCCGACCGCAAGCAGGTCTACCTGGAGATCTACCTGCTCGAGGCCTCGGTCGACACCAACCTGAGCACGGGCGCCGGCGCCCACTTTGCTCGGGACTTCCAGGTCGGTGAAGACGGCACGGGCGTAGGCCTGATCTCGTCGTCGCCCTCGGCGGACGTCAGCAGCATCTTGCTGTCCCCGGCGGCTCTCTCGGGGCTCGCGGGTGGCGTGCTCGGACCCCAGATCGCGGGTACCCAGAGCATACTGGGCCTCGATAGCAACATCCCCGCCTTCGGCGTGGTCATCCAGGCGCTGCAGACCAACAACAGCGTCAACATCGTCGCCGAGCCCCACATCTATACGGCCGACAACAAGGAGGCGCAGATCGAGGTCGGTCGCAAGGTCCCGACTCAGGGAGCGCTGAGCTTCGGCGGTGGCGCCGGCGGTTCATCCCTGGTCCCGCTCCAGTCCGTGACTCGGGAGGACGTGACCCTCGACATCAAGATCACGCCCCACATCAAAGATTCGACCAGCCTGACTTTGGATATCGAACTGGAGGACCGGGATGTGGTCGGGACCCCCGATCCGGTGCTCGGCGTGACCACCAGCAAGCGGCGCATCAAGCTCGAAAATGTGCTCGCCCAAGACGACCAGCCGGTGGTGCTCGGTGGGCTCATGCGTGAGCGGGAGAGCGAGAACACGCAGCAGGTTCCAGGCCTGGGCTCGGTGCCGATCTTGGGCTGGCTGTTCAAACGTCGGGTGAAGCAAAAAGAGAAGATCAACCTGCTGATCGTGCTCATCCCCCACATCGTCGAGACCGCCGACGACATCCGTCGTATCCACGAGCGTCGGACCCGGGAGCGCTACGAGTTCCTGGAGCGGGAGACCGCGTTCAAGCGCCGCGACCTGACCACCAACGTCAACTACCGGCGCAAGGCCGGGCTGCTGGCGAACGTCGACCGGGAGGGCAGGCGACTCGAGCAGCAAGAGCTGCTGTTGCGTCAGGCCGAGTCGGAGCTGGCGGCGGAGCGGATCTCCGGTGAGATCGGTATGAGCCCACGGGCCCAAGGGGACGGTGGCGCCTCGACGACCACCAAGGCGAAAGCCAAACCCCGGGCGAAGACAAAGACGAAGTAGACATGTCAGGACCACGCCAAGGACCGCCGCCGATAAAGACGGCCCAGGACCGGCCGGCCTCTGTGCCCGTGCCGGCGCAGCCTATTCCTGTGCCGGCCCACATCACACAGGCCCAGATCGCACAGGCTCAGATCACCTCAGCCTCGGCTCCGATCGCACAGGCACAAGTTTCGGGGGCGCGGCCGATCTTGGGTCCACGCCCGAGCCCCGATCGTCGGCCGATCGGTGAACTCTTGCTCGAGGTGGGGGCGGTGAGCCCCGAACAATTGAGCGAGGCGCTCGCAGCCCAACACCTCGAAGACGAGCGCGTGGGTGTGACCCTGGTGCGCCTCGAGTACTGCAGCGAGCAGGCGATCGCATCGGCTCTGGCCCGGCAGTTCGGCCTGAACGTGGTCGAGAAGGTCGCGGAGTCCGACATTCAAGACGAACTCGTGGAGCAGCTGCCGATCGGCTACGCCCGCGGGAACCTGGTCCTGCCCTGGCACCTGGATCCCGAGGAGGATCTGCTCGTGGTCCTGGCTGCCGACCCGCTGAAGCTCGACGAGCTCGACGACCTGTCTACGGTCTACGACGCCGAGATCGAGGTCGTGTTGACCACGCGCACCCGTGTGCTCGAGCTCATCAACAAGACCTACTCCAAGCGGACCAAGGACGTCGATCTCGAGCAGAAAGAGGACAACTTCGACGAAGAGGACGAGGACATCCTCCACGCCTCCGCCGAAGATGCGCCGATCATCCGCTTCGTCAACTCGCTGATTTTCAACGCCTCGAAGGCCAAAGCTTCGGACATCCACATCGAACCGGCCGACAAGGAAGTGGTCGTCCGCTACCGGGTCGACGGTGTCCTCAAGGAGGTCCGCCGCGCGCCCAAGGGCCACCTCTCCAGCATCGTCGCCCGCGT
Source organism: uncultured Nannocystaceae bacterium (assembly GCA_964451725.1). Lineage (GTDB taxonomy): Bacteria > Myxococcota_A > Polyangia > Nannocystales > Nannocystaceae > Plesiocystis. Next base: position 49,652 of record CAYVJQ010000004.1, read on the forward strand.
GAAGATCATGGCCGGGCTCAACATCGCCGAGAAGCGCCTGCCTCAAGATGGACGCATCCGCCGCAAGATCGCCGGCAAGGAGGTCGACATGCGGGTGGCCACGGCGCCGGTCAGCCACGGTGAGAGGATCACCATTCGTCTGCTCGACAAGTCGGCGGTCATGCTCGACCTCGACTCCATCGGCATCGCGCCCGACCACCTGCGCGTGGTCAAAGAGACCGTCCACCGGCCCCACGGCATCTTCTTGGTCACCGGCCCCACGGGCTCGGGCAAGACGACGACGCTCTACTCGGGGCTTTCGGAGATCAACACCCCGGACCTCAACATCCTCACCATCGAGGACCCGGTCGAGTTTCAGCTCGAGGGCATCAGCCAGGTGCAGGTCAACTCGAAGATCGGGCTGAGCTTCGCCACCGGGCTGCGCTCGTTCCTGCGCCACGACCCCGACGTCATCATGGTCGGCGAGATCCGAGATATCGAGACCGCCGAGATCGCCATTCAGGCTTCGCTGACCGGCCACTTGGTGCTCTCGACCATCCACACCAACGACGCGGCCACGGGTATCACTCGCCTGGTCGACATGGGGGTGCAGCCGTTTTTGGTCGCCAGCTCGCTGGTGGCCATTCAAGCTCAGCGCTTGATCCGTCGGGTGTGCCCGCGCTGTGCGGTGGCCACGACCCCCGATCCCAAGGAGCTCAGCGACATGGGCATCATCCCCGAGGCTTTCTTTGCCGGGGAGCAGTGCCTGCAGGTGCCCGTGCGCAATGAAGAGGGCGACGTCATCCCTCTGAGTGCGCCCTCGGGTTACTCGCTGCCGCCCCTGGGCAAGCTCTGGGAGGCCGTGGGCTGCGACAAGTGTAGCAACACCGGCTACCGGGGTCGGACCGGGGTCTATGAGGTGCTCCTGATCACCGAGGAGATTCGTCGCCTGGCGATCCGCAACGCCAGCAGCGCAGAGATCAAGCGCGCGGGCCAGGAACAGGGTCTGCGGACGCTGCGAGACGACGGTGCCCACAAGGTGCTCTCGGGGGTGTCGACCATCGAAGAGGTCATGCGTGTGACCGCCGAGGAGTCTTGAGATGCCCGCCTACGCCTACACTGGATTGAACGCGGCCGGGAAGACGGTCAAGGGGATCGAGACCGCGGACACCGTGGGTGCGCTCAAGGGCGCGCTCAAGCGCCAAGGTGTGTACCTGACGGCGGTCAGCGAGACCGCCTCTGGGGGCGCCGCGAGCTCGCGGGCGACCGGTGGTGGAGGGGGGGGATCGCTGGGTAGCCGCGAGATCGACCTCGGCCAGTTCTTCGATCGGATCCAGCCCAAGGACGTCGCCGGCGTGACCCGCCTGATGAGCACGCTCTTGTGTGCCGGTGTGACCTTGCCCGAGGCCCTGGTCGCGCTCACCGATCAGGTCGAGAGCCCGCGTTTCAAGAACGTGCTCTCCGACATCGGCAGCAAGGTCAACGAGGGCTCCTCGATGGCCGACGCCATGAGCACCCACCCCAAGGTCTTCAACAAGCTCTATATCAACATGGTTCGGGCGGGCGAGGCCTCGGGCTCACTCGAGACGGTGCTCATCCGGATCGCCGACTTCATGGATCAGCAGGAGGCCCTGCGCGGCAAGGTCACCACGGCCATGTTCTATCCCGTGGCCATGGCTGTGGTCGGGGTCGGGGTCGTGACCTTGTTGATGGTCAAGGTCGTGCCCAGCATCTCCGAGGTCTTCGAGGGCCAGGGCGCCGAGCTCCCCTTCACGACCCGCACGCTGATCGCCCTGTCCAGCTTTTTGGCCGGCTATTGGTGGCTGGTGATCATGCTGGTCATCGGCCTGGTCGTCGGATTCAAGAAGTACCGCAACTCCAAGGCAGGGCGCGAGCTCACCGACCGCCTGATCTTGGCGATGCCCGTGATCGGGGGTCTCGCTCGCAAGATCGCCATCGCTCGCTTCGCCCGCACGCTGGCGACCATGTTGGCCAGCGGCGTGCAGCTGCTGCAGGCCCTCGACATCGTCCGTAGTCTGTTGGGTAACGTGATCTTGGAGAAGGTCCTGACCCAGGCCCGGGACGAGATTCGAGAAGGTTCAGGCATCGCTCCGGCGCTCAAACGCAGCGGCCAGTTTCCACCTTTGGTCACCCACATGATCGCCGTGGGCGAGCGCTCGGGACAGCTCGAACAGATGCTCATCGATGTCGCGAACGCCTACGACAAGGAGTCCTCGGCGGCCATCGATCGAGCCACGGCCGTGCTCGAGCCTGTGATGATCGTCCTGATGGGCGGCACGGTGGGCTTCATCGTGTTCGCGATCATGACGCCAATTCTTCAGATGAACGAAATGGGGGCCCAGTGAGCCGGACAGTGAGCCGGACAGTGGTCCTGCATCAGGGAGCCCGAGCCGTGGCCCAGGGTACCTCCTGGGAGGGGAGCTTCAGCCCCGGAGGTGGGCTCGACCACGCCGGAAGGGCTGTCCCGGAGACCGGTCGCTCGCGCCAATTCGTCAACTTCGCCGCTGGGTTTGCATCTCACGCTCAGCTTGCCACGCTCTTCAAACCGACAAGGAAAAGCCAATGACCACGACCACGACCAAGATGATCGCCCGAATCCAACTCGCCCGCCAACGCAAACGGTTGGCCGCCGCCGCAGCCGCCCGCGGCTCTCGAGGCATGACCTTGATCGAGATTCTGGTGGTCCTGGCGATCATCGGTTTGATCATGGGCGGCGTCGCCGTGTACGCCTCCGGCGCGCTGACCGAGGCCAAGCTCAAGACCGCGAAGAAGGACATCGCCAACCTCGAGACCAGCATCGAGATGTTTCAGATCCAAAAGAACAAGTGCCCGAAGTCGGTGCAGGATCTGAAGGCTGCGGGGATCATCAAGAAGGTCACGAAGGACCCCTGGGGCACGGAGTACATCATCAAGTGCCCGGGTGAGCACGGTGGAGTCGACATCTCTTCGCTGGGCAAAGACAAGGAAGTCAGCGAAGACGACATCAACTCCTGGGACGAGGGCGACAAGAAGGACGAGGACTAGGTCGGATGCGTCGGCTCGCCTCTCTACTCTCGCTCGCGTCGCGCGGGGGCCCGCTCGGGTCCTCGGGTGAGTGCGTGGGCTCAGAGCGGGCGCGTCAGCGCGGCATGACCCTGATCGAGATCTTGGTGGTGCTCTTCCTGATCGTGTTGATCATGTGGAGCGCGACGGTGAGCATGGGCGCGGCCGGTCAGGCCGAGATCGTCCGCAGCACCAACCAACTCGCGTCGACGATCCGCTTCAGCTACGACCGGGCCCGCTTCACCGGGACCCACTACCGCATCCATATCGACTTCAAGGCCCGGAGCTTCCAGATCCAGCGCGCCGAGGAGGCCATGTATCTGCCGGCCACGGACCGCAACGGGGAGATCCTGCTGCGCGACGAGGCTACGCTGCAAGATGAGGCCGAGCGAGACGAGCGGGCGGCCGAGGCCTACTTCAGGACGCTCGCGTCTGCGGTGCTCAGCGCGAGCGAGGACGACCCCTTCGATCCCTACGCCGTACAAAAAAAGGAGGTCCCGCGGGCCCGCAAGCCGCTGTTCGAGGCCTTCGAACCCGACGGTACCCTGGGCGAACTCGGCAAACCGGTGGTCTTTCCCGAGGGGGTCGAGATCGTCTCGGTGCAGAGCGACGCCTACCCGGAGCCGATCACCGAGGGTGAGGCCGACATCTACTTCTTCCCGCGTGGGCAGACCCAGCATGTCCACATTCAGCTCAAGGGGCAGGCTAAGCTGCATGAGCGGCTCGTGGGTGACGACGAGATCGAATACACGATCATCGTCCAGCCGCTGACCGGCAAGGTCACGGTGGAGTCGGAGCTCATCGACCTCGAGCTGCCCAAGGTGCTCGGCGACGAAGAGGACGAGCTGGGCAACAAGACCGAGCGGAGGGGATTTTGATGGCTGAGCGTGAACCCAATGACCAAGATCAGCCTCGGGTCACCCCGGGCCCAGTATCGTCTGAGCCTGGGTCTGAGCTCGAGCCGCCGGCGCGCCCGAGTGTGCCGGCGGGCGAGGAAGCTGGCTTCACCCTGCTCGAGGTGTTGATCGCGGTGGCCATCATGGCCGTGGTCTTGACCTCGATGATGGGCTCGCAGCTCGACGCCATGCAGGCCACCCGCTACGCCCGCGACATCACCGCGGCGGCCTTGCTCGCCGAATATCAGATCGTCGAGCTCGAGTGGCAGAGCCGCAAGGACGGCTGGGTGAGCGCCGATGTCGAGCTCGACGGCGACTTCAGCGATCAGGGTTGGGACGACATGAAGTGGCGCTGCACCGTGCACTTCATCGAGTTGCCCGAGTACAACGAGCTCATCGACTCCAAGCAGGGGGCAGACGAGGCCGCTGGCGACGACGACAATGTGGTCGACGCCGGTGATCAGGCCTTCGGCGCCCTCGGCATGGTCTGGCCGATCGTCAAGACGGCGATCGAAAACTCGATCCGGAAGGTCGATTGCACGATCAGCTGGCAGTCGGGGGAGATCACTCAGGAGTTCGAGATTCAGACCTTCTGGACGGACCCCGCGGCGCTCTTGAACCTCCCGGGAGCCGGCGGCGAGTTCAAGGACGAGGACGACGACTCGGGCACTCAGGATCCGTCCAGCACGGGCACGGGCACGGGCAGCGGCCGGCCCCCGAGCAAGGGCGGCCCTGCGGGGGCCATGAAAATGGGGGGCGGATGAACCGGCGCAGGGACAGCTCGACCTGTTCGAGGGCGAGGGGCGTCCGGGGCATGACCCTGATCGAGATCCTCGTGGCCACGGCGATCATCACCATGATGATGGTCTCGGTGTGGAGCAGCTTCAGCTCCACGCTCAGGGTCATGGACGGTACCGAGAAGATCCAGGACCGCTACGCCGGGATCCGAAACACCCTCGACCGTCTGGCCAGCGAGCTCTCGGGCGCCTATCTGTCCTTCAACCGACCGCGCGGCGAGACCCGGCACTTCACCCTCTTCGAGGGTCGCAGCCAAGGCGGCGGCGACAACCTGACCTTCTCGAGCTTTGCGCACCTCCGGATCCGGAGGGACGTCAACGAGAGCGATCAGACCGTCATTCAGTACTTCCTGGCGGACGACCCCGAAGACTCCAAGCGCAGGCACCTCTACCGTCGGGAGACCAACCGCCTCAGCGGCGACCTGCCCGAGGACCTGCGCCGCTACGCCCCGGCCTACGTCCTGCTCGAAGACGTGGCGAGCCTCGAGTTTCGCTACTGGGATGTCACTCGCGACGAGTGGCTCGACGAGTGGCGGACGACCGCGAACGACGCCCAGCCCGACCGTCTGCCTCAGCGCGTCGAGATCAAAGTCGGCATCCGTGACGGAGACGATGGCGACATCCAGTACTTCGTGACCCAGACAGTCCTGCCCATGCAGGAGAAGATCGACCTGGAGAAGTGACGATGGCCGAGACCGATCGAGATCCAGACGTGGCACCCAAGGCCGTGGGCAAGGGAAAGCGCGCAGGCAAGGGCAAGCGTGGTCAGGAAGGGGTCGCGATCTTGATGGTCCTGATCGCGCTGGCGATCCTGTTCCCGTTCACGGCGACCTTCAACTACAAGGCGCGGGTCGACTGGCAGTCGGCCGTCAACCACGGCGACGAGGTCCGGGCGAGGGCGATCCAGCGTGGGGCCATGCAGCTCTCGGTGCTCATGTTCGAGCTCCAGCGCATGGTCTTCAACCAGAAACAGTTCCGGGAGTTCGCCGGGGCCATGGACATCACCATGATGGCCCCCTATCTCATGGCGATCTTCGGCACCGAGGACGGAGCCGAGGGTCTGGGCTCGCTGGTCGGCCTCGACACGAGTTCTCTCAACGAGCTCGCGCTCAGCGGCGGCGGGAGCTTCGAGGTTCGACTCGAAGCCGAGAGCGGCAAGGTCAACGTCAACTGCATGGCCGTCCCCAAAGACGGGGCCAACCGACCGCAGGCCCGGACCTACGAGACCATGGAGGCGCTCCAGCTCCCCACCCTCTACGATCCGCTCTTCGATGAAGAGAAGAGCGACGGCAACCGCTACGCCCGAGTCGAGGTCCTGCGCGCCATGGTCGACTACATCGACCCCGACCAAGGCAAGTTCAGTACCTACCGGCTGGCGAGCAGCTCGCAGGACGAGCGCTACCGCTACCAGGACCTCACGGACCCCTACGAGGCCCGCGACGGCCGCCTCGACTCGATCCAGGAGCTCCACTTGGTCGAGGGCATCGATGACGACTGGATGGCCGCGTTCGGCAACGAGCTCACGGTCTACGGCGGCTGCAAGGTCAACCTCAACTTCGCCAGCGCGGAGCAGATCGCCCTGGTCCTGCGCCACTCGGTCTCGAACGACGACCGCTGGAAGACCGAGGGCGAGAATTTCTTGCTCATGACCATGCCCCTGGCCAACTTCGTGGTCGAGTCGCGCCAGTTCAACCTGTTCAAGAAGCTCGACGAGGTCAAAGACCTGGTCGCCAAGCCCGACCAGTTCGTCAACCCCATGACCTTCCTGGGTGACGAGGGGGACGACGACCTCGTCAACAACCTGCCCAAGGTCCCCGATGGCATGGCCGTCCGGGTCAAGAGCGGTGAAAACCGGACCGAGGGGACGTCCTGGGGCGGGCTCAAGGACATCGCTACCGTCGCCCCGGAGCGAATCTACCGAATCGAAGTCATCACCACCGTCGGCAGCGTTCGCAAGCGGCTGACGGCGGTCTATGACATCCAGTACGCCCGCAGCCAAACCCAAGGCCAGGGCGCCTGGCTCTACTACCGAGAAGACTGAACGCGCATGGCCCAGAAGTTTGTCGGAATCGACCTTGGAAATCGCAAGGTCAAGATCGCGGTCATCACCGCCGGTTTACGCGGGGCCCAGCTGGTCCACGTGTGGGAGCAGGGCATCGAGGTCGACGCCGCGCGCTCGAAGGTCGAAGGGGGAGACCCCATCGACCCGGCCGTGGACCTCGCCCTGCGGATGATCGAAGAGCGCGGTCTGGGCCACCTGCCCACGGGCGTCGCTCTGCCCGGAGGCTCCGGCAGCTATCGGGTGCTGAGCTTCCCCTTTGACGATCCACGGCAGATTGCCCAGGCCGTCAACTTTGCGGTCGACGGTCAGTTCCCCCTGCCCAACGAGGAGCTGGCCATCGACCACCTGGCGATCAAGCGCGGCGATGGCCGTGGGCGAGCGCTGGTGGTGGCCGCCAAGCGGACGACCATCGAGCATGTGGTCGCCCGTCTGCAGCTCGCGGACATCGACATCCGCATGGTCACGACGGGAGCCATGGCGATCGCCCAGGCGCTGGCCACGAACCCGGTACCGCCCCTGCCCGCTGGGGCCAGCGCGGACCTGGAGCCGGTGAGCCTGCTGCTCGACTTGGGCAAGACCACCACCGAGTTGGTCGCGCTGGGCAAGGAGGGACCGGTGGCGGTCAGGAGTCTGCGCCGTGGGGGTCGCCAGCTCATCCGTGAGCTCAAGCGGGCCTGGAACCTGGATGTGGCTGCGGCGACGGCCGCCCTGGAGCGCGATGGGACCGTCGACGATCCCCTGATTCGCAAGGCCCTCCAGCCGCTGCTGCGCGAGGTCGAGCACACCCGTCAGTGGCTGCGCTCGGAGGTCGGCTGTCAGGTCGTGGAGATTCGCCTCTCGGGTGGCGGAGCGAAGTTGCGTGGGTTCGCAGCCTGGCTCGGGGGCGAGACCAAGCTGGACGTCGGTCCTGCGCAGCCCAGGGAGAGCGGGGCGCTGCGCGGGGTCCAGGGGCGGGAGTGGGGCGGGGCGTTGGTGGCCCTGGGAGCCGCTTTGGCGACCGGCCGCCGGCCGCTCATCCAGCTCCACGATGTCTACGATATGGGCGGCGGGGAAGGGCAGTGGTTTCAACAGCACTTCTCGACCGTGGCCGCCCTGGGCGTGGCGATCTTGGCGTTCGCGGCGGTCGACTCCATGGTCCGTGTACGGGCGGCCGAGCGGGAGCGCGACGCCTACGTCACGGAGCTCGAGTACGAGAGCACGCAGGTGTTCGGCGCGGCAGTCATGACCAGCAACGCGATCAGGCTCGAGCTCGCGGTCGCCGAGGGCGGCGACATGAAGAGTCACATCCCCGAGCGGGGGGCCCTCGAGACTCTGGAGCTGTTGACCAAGGCATCCCTGCCCAAGGGCGGGCGCACACCGCCCGTCGATCTGTCGGCTGGCTTGCCCCCGGGATACACCCTGAGTCAGACCTCCGACGGCTCGACGGTGGTGATCGGGCCCGATGGCGCCACGGTGCCGATCGACGCATCGGGCAACCCGATCCTACCCATGGACCCGACGGGCTTCGTGCCGGGTACCGATCCGGGCGCTCCTCTACCGGGCGCCGAGGGGGAGCCCGTGGTCGCTCTGGCCCCGGTCGCCGACCGCAACGCGGGGGTCCTGGCGGACGACGAGCTCGTGTTCTCGACCGTGGACATCCGTGAACTCAAGATCAGCATGAATCTCTCGGCGACCCGGGTCACCGCCCAAGATCGTTTTGCGGTTCGGCTCGAGCGCCTGGCTTGTGTGCAGAGCATCACCAAAGGTGCGATCCGGGATCGCAACGATCGCAAGACCTTCGAGATGACCATCGACCATAATTGCTATACGGGCAGCACGGCGATCGAGGGCCAGGACGCCGAGGCGCCTGTCGAGGAGGAACTCGAGGGCGAGGAACTCGAGGGCGAGGAACTCGAGGGTCAGGACGGGACCTCGCCGACCGCGGACAAGGGAGGAGAAGCCGGTGAGTGAGGTCGAGACCAAGCACACAGGACCCGGGTTCTGGGAGCGCCTCCAGCCTCGCGAGCGCGTGCTGATCATGGCGCTGGTCGGCGTCTTTTTCCTGATGTCGACGCTGTTGTCGATCTATCTGCGTCACAAGAAGCTGACCGAGATCGAGGACGAGATCACAGATCTGCGCGATGGGCTGGATCTGGTCAGGACCTTTGGACCGGCCCACCGCGAGAAGCTGGCAGCGAAGGTCGAACACGAAGACAAGGTCGCGGTCGAGCCCCTGCTCTTCGCTTCGTTGATCGAGGAGGCCCAGTCCATCGTCGATGTCCAGGCTGCCAACCAATCTGAGAAGCCGCCGGTCGAGGTCGCACCCGGCCTCCAGATGCGGACCTACGAGTTCGACCTGCGCAGCGTCACCCTGACCCAGCTGACCCAGTTTTTGAGCACCATCGAGAGTAAAGAAGGACACGTGGTGATCACCCAGGGCCTGACCATTCGCTCGCCCAGTACGAGTGAAGACCGGCTCAACGTGGACGTGGTGCTAGCGACCTATGAGCGTGTGGATCCCAAGGACGAGGACAGCGAGGAGAAGTCGCCATGAGTGAGTTCGAATCTGGAGGGGGGCGGCCCCAGAACCATTTGCCTTCGCTCGACGACGTGCCGGTGAACCCCAGCAGCGCGAGCATGTCGGCGACGCCGATGAGTCTGGAACCCGACTCGGGCTTCGATATCCGGGGATTGTTGGAGACCGTGGGTCGCAAGTTCATGCGCGGCGCGCTGTGGTTCGGTGGCCTGTTCCTCGTGTTTTTGATCGCGGCCTGGGTCAGCTTGCCGACCGACGCGATCGCCTGGCGGATCTCCCACGAAGCCCGCAAAGCCGGGTTCAACATCACCATCGAAGAGGTCTCGCTGCGCCCCTGGGGCTCGGCGACCCTCGAGGGGGTGTCCTGGAACCTGGCGCCGAGCCGGCCGACCTCGACCCCCGTGCCCTTTGTCATCGAGGAGCTCGACGTCTCGTTTTCGGTGCTCAAGTATCTGCTCTTCGATGACCTCGACATCGAGTTCGAGGGTCGCCTGGACGAGGGCATGATCCGCGGCGCCTATGTCTCGGGTGACGATTCGAAGGTCAGCCTGGAGATCTCCGATCTTCCCCTCTACGGCGTCCCGAAGCTCCAGGATTCGGTCAATGCCCCCGTCCGCGGCCTGTTCGCGCTCAAGGTCGACCTCGAGGCCCCCAACAACGAGTGGGCCAAGGCCTCGGGCAGCCTCGAGGTGCACTGTGCCTCGTGCACGATCGGCGATGGCGAGACCAAGCTCTATGTGCCCAGCGCCAAGGCCAGCAGCATGCTCTCGAAGGGGGTGACCATCCCCATGATCGATCTCGGGACCCTGGACGGAGTGCTTCAGGTCAAAGACGGCAAGGCCATCGCCGACGAGTTCGGGAACGAGAGCGAAGACATCCTGATTCGGATCTCGGGGGACATCACCTTCAAAGATCCGATCGGCAAGTCGCGCCTGAATCTGCTCATCAAGATCCTCATGACCGACAAGCTCCGGGAGAGCAGCGACAATGTCGAGCTGCTCGTGGCCACGGCCAGCCCGAAGGTCAAGATGGATCCGCCCAACGAGGGCTGGATTGCCATGGTCCTCGAGGGCAACTTCAAGAACCGACGCTTTCGGGGCATCAAGCAGCTGACCAAGGCCCAGGCTCAACGGGCCAAGCGTGACGCCTCCCGCAAGCGGGCCGCAGATCGGGCCGAGCGGCGAGCGGTGAGCCGGGCCGAGCGGGCGGCGGTGCGGGCCGAGACCGACGCTGCGGCGATCGAGGCGGAGAAGCAGGCGGCGAGCGGCGAGTCTGCCGGCGACCCGACCAACACCAACCCGCCGGACTCGGGAGAGCCGGTCCACCGCATCATCCCACCCGAGGTCGGTGTGTTGCCCGAACCCAGCGCCGACGACGAGGGGGGGGATGAAGCCGCAGACGAGGCGGCCGGGGAAGAGGGGGCCGAAGAAGAAGAGGAGGAAGAGGGCGGAGAGGAGGAAGAGGAGGCCGAAGAAGAAGAGGGCGAAGAGAAGGAAGAGGGCGGCGATGAAATCGGGGGCAGTATTCAGTAGCCCGGGATCGCTCCCTTCTCGGCTCCGAGTTCGGCGAGGTCTCGCGGACCGGGTACGGACATGAGCATGCGCTCCTTCGTGGAGACCCGGCGGCGGTGCCAGCAGCCCGCGCTGAAACCCCTCACGACGCCTCGTTTGGCCCTTTCGCCGATGGCCGCGTTGCCGAAACTTGCAGTACACCCGGTACAGCGGCGTTTCAGCGCCTCGCCCTCGATGGGTTTCACCACGGGCTGCTAGGCTGCGCGCCCGTGAACGCGATCGTGCTCGAACCCGAAGACTTCGTCGCCGAAGATCGGGTGCGCCTGAGTGATCGCCGCTTGGTACACGCTCGCAAGCACCTCAAGGTGGGGCCGGGCGATCGCCTGCGGGTCGGTCTAGTCGATGGGCTGCTGGGGAGCGCCGAGGTGTTGAGTATCGATCGGGAGGCCCTCGAGCTGCGGGTGAGCCTCAGCGATCCGCCTCCACCGGCCTCTGAGGTCACCCTCGCGGTGGCCCTCCCGCGTCCTGCGACGCTCGAGAAGGTGCTCCAGCAGGGCACGGTGTTGGGGGTCAAACGGTTTTGTTTTTTCCATAGTCGGCGGGTCGAGAAGAGCTACTGGGACGCCTCCGCGCTGGCACCCGCGGCCCTGCGTCGGCAGCTGATCTTGGGTCTGGAGCAGAGCTGCGACACGGCGCTGCCGGTGGTCGAGCTGCACCGACGTTTCCTGCCCTTTGTGGAAGACCGGCTTGCGCGGCTGCGACCCGGTGCACTCGCGGGGCCCGGTGAGCCCCGACTGGATACTCAGCCGATCTTGGTCGCCGATCCCTACGCCCACAGAGCCTGCCCCCGGGCGCAGTCGGGGCCGCTCACGGTGGTGCTCGGACCCGAGGGGGGGTTCGTCGACTTCGAGCGTGAGCGCTTCGCCGCGTTGGGGGACACGCTGGTCGGGCTCGGGCCGCGGATCATGCGGGTCGAGACGGCTGCGGTCGCGCTCTTGGCTCGGCTCGCGCCGACCTGAGGGCTGTTAGAGTCGCGGCGATGTCGGTGACCTCGCGGTGGACTGGAAGCGTCGGGCGCAGAGTGTGGGCGCTCGTGCTGGGGGGCCTGTCGCTCTTGGCCCCCGAGCTCGCGCTGGCCACCGGCCTGGTACCCCCGGCTGAGCTGGGCCCGGGCGACCACGAGGACGGGGAGGACACGCCTGAGCTGGAGGGGCCGGGTGAGAGCGCGGATGGGGAGGTCCCGAGTGAGGTTGGTGGGTCGGGCCCGGAGACGGCTGCGGGAAGGGCTGTGAGAACCGGGGGCGAGCCGAGTTCGGGTGAGGGAGGTCCAGGTGAGGGAAGTTCGAGCGAGGTGATTTCCGGTCGGGGCCTGGAGTCCGAGGACGGGAGCGAGGCGAGTTCGGGAGCGGCGGTCACAGGAGCGGCGCTCGGTGCAGTCGTCGATGTCGACCCCGCCAACTACCGCATGGTGCTCGCCGGTGACGTGGTTGTGGGCCTGGGCGGGGTCGGTTTCGTCACCATGGCCGCGGGTCTGGCGTTGCGGGCCGACGCGAGCCGGCGCGAGTCGGCGCTGGCGGCCGCTCAACCCCCGGATCGTGCGGCTATCGACGAGCAGTCGAGGCGCTCGTCCCTGGGCACGAACCTGGCGCTGGTCGGAGGGGTCTCGGCTGTGGTGTTGATCGGCGCGGGGGTGACCATGATTGCGCTGGGTCGGGCGCGAGAGCGGGCCCGTCGGCGGAGCCTCGGGTCCGCTCGCAGGGCAGGGTTGTGGGTTCCTACGGTCGGCCGGGGCCAGCTCGGACTGAGCTACACACTGCGATTTTGATACCCTGGCGCGGTGTCGGATCGGGGGCGACGAGGTGAAGGATCGAGGCTGCGCTCGCTCCTCTTGGTTCTCGGGCTCGGGGTGTGGGTCGGGTCGGGTCTCAGCTGCGCGCGTCCTTCCCCCACAGGTGTGGCCCTGGACCCGGCGCTGCGTGAGCCCTCGGGTCTGGTCGCCAGCGCGACGCAGGCCAATGTGTTTTGGGCCCACGGAGACTCGGGCCGAGGAAACTGGTTGTTCGCCGTCGACCGTCACGGTCGGCTGTTGGGGCGCTACCGGGTTCGGGGGGCCCACAACGTCGACTGGGAAGACATCACCCGGGACGACGCCGGCGACCTGTGGCTAGGGGACATCGGCAACAATATGGGCGGTCGTCGGGACCTCGGGGTCTACCGCCTGCACGAGCCGGAGTTGGGGGAGCGGGGCGAGGTCGGGGAGGTCGAGGTCGCCCAGCGGGTGGGTTTCTTCTATCCGGAGCAGCACGAATACGGGGTGAAGCGTCACAACTTCGACGCCGAATCGCTGATGTGGTGGGGCGGCCGGCTGTGGTTGTTGACCAAGCACCGGGGCGACATGCGGACCGTGCTCTACCGCTTTCCGGTGCTCGCGGGGCTGCCCAAGGATGCGAGGGTGGCCCTCGAGCGGGTCGCCAGCTTTGATCTCGGGGCCCAGCTGGGTGCGTCGCCCAGCGCCTATCCAGGCCAGGCGACGGCGGCGGACGTGGCTCCCGACGGCGCCCATTGGGCCCTGCTCAGCTACGACGCTGCGCTTATCTTCGCCCTCCCCGACCCAGCTTCGAAGCGCGAAGACCTGCTTGCTCGGCCGGTCAACCGGGTGGAGTTCGACCCGAGCGTGACCCGACAGATCGAGGCTCTGGCGTGGGATGGAGACGCCCTGTTGCTGTGCAACGAAGAGGGGGCCGTGTTTCGAATCACCGAGCCGCTGAAGGCGGCGAGCTACCCCTGACCAGGAGGCTCGTCGGAGCACAGGCCGTCGCACTGTAATATCGTCGAAACGATGCCGGGTCCGAGGGCGACCAGGCACAGGCTTTCCCCAAAGCTTCGACGCTCGGTCCAGGCCTCGCGCAGGACCCAGAGCAGCGATGCCGCTCCGATGTTTCCGTGCTCGCGCAACACGGCGCTCGAGCGCGCGAGGGTCGGGGCGAAGTCGGGGTAGGCGCTGCCCAGGCTGCGCACCAAAGCGGCGCCCCCGGGATGAAACAAGGTCCCGGCCACGGGCAGGTCGGCGACCGTGGGCCCGAGTTCGTCCAGCAGGCGAGTGCGGATGTCCTTGCCCACGGCGATGTAGGGCTGGTTGAGGGCGCAGGCCGTGAAGTCGTTCTCACCGAGGCTCTCGGGCCACAGGGTCGAGTTCAGGGTGCAGCTCGACCAGCTCAGGTGTTCGCCGGCCGGGGGCGACCCACCGACGACCACGGCCGCCGCTCCGTCGGAGGCCAGGCAGTGGGCGACCACTTGCGAGAGGGTCGGGAGCTCGTTGTGGACGCGGCTCTCGCCGTGGGTGCCCATGGCGTCGACACACAGCACACACACACGATCGCAGGCGCCGGTCGTGACCAGCATGTGGGCGAGGTGCAGGGCGTGGGTGGGGCCGGCGCAACCGAGGCCGCTGAGGTCGTAGCACTGGGCCGTCGGCGACAGCCCGTGCGCAGCTTGGAGCCGTCGGCTCAGCGCCGGGAAGCCAGCGTAGCTCGCGCTGACGACCACCAGCGCGTCGAGGGCGAGTGGGTCCTGCCCCTCGAACAGGCGAGAGAGGGTCCGTGAGGCGAGGGAGAAGGTGGCCTCATTGACCGCCCGGTACCAGTCGCTGCGGCCGTCGATCTGCTCGCTGCTGAGCTCGAGGTGGCGGTGTTCGATGGCCGAGTTTGCGTAGACGAAGCCGATGAGCTGGCCGAGTTTGTCGACGCCCTCGCGCTCCGGCAGGCGTGCCCGCAGGCGGCGACGCAGCGTGTCTTGGGTGTAGCGGTGGGTCCCCGCCTCGACCACGGGGGGGCTCAGGTAGACGCGGCCGCTCATGCGCAGCGCCGACGATCGAAGATCCGGAGGGCCCCGTCGAGGGGGGGTATGAGCTCGTGAAAATCAGGGGTGAAGCTCAGCACGGCCAGACCTTCGCGCCCGAAGTCGGCGATCAGTTGGTCTTCAAAATTGCGCAGTGAATCGTAGAGCCCGACCTCGTCCTCGCTGAGCACGAAGATGATCTGGATGCCCTCCTCGACCATCATGAACGCCGCCTCGACGCCCTGAAAGAAGTCGAAGCGCCGGTAGATGTGGCGCGCGACCTCGCGGGGACGACCCTCGGGAACCTGCTTGAAGACCGGGGAGTCTTCGAGGGTGCGGCGCATCTCGACGCTCGCGGGCAGGGGCTCGGCCGTGAAGCAGTCGCCGGCCAGCAGGCGGACGATGTCGTCGCCGAATTTTCCTCGGGTCATGAACGCGAAGAAGGCCGGAAATTTCCAAAAGTAGCGGACCAGATCGGAGGCTCGGGCCTGACCTTGGGCGCAGGTGTGGGCATAGGCCGCGCTGAGCTCGGCCTCGCGCTCGGGCTCGGCGAGGGCCTGCGCGATGCAGTCGGCGGCGAACTCGGCCTCGGTGAGGGCAAAGGACGCACCGAAGGAAAAGATCGGATCGGTGAAGCAGTGAGCGTCGCCCACACACATCCAGCCGGGCCCGACGAAGGGGCTGATCTCGTAGGAGAAGTTTCGTGATACGCGGACCGGCTCGGTCTGCACGGCCTCGGCACAGCGCCGGGTGAGCTCGGGGTTGAGGTGTTCGAGCCCCCAGCGCAGGGCGAGCTCGGGGGTGCCCCCGCGCAGCTTGTAGCTGCTCGCCGGCAACACGACCCCGATCGAGGTCAGGGTCGAGCTGACCGGGATCAACCAGGCCCAGTGGTGGGTGTCGCGGTAGAAGATGACGGTGGTCTGGGCGGGGGGGGAGGGTTCGCCCTCGACGTGCTCGAACTGGGAGTAGATCGCAATTTGCCGGTTGAAGGCCGCCATGCGCCGGGGTCCAGCGACGCCCTGGCGCGAGAGAAAGGCGCCCTGTCCCGAGGCATCGATGAGCATGCGACAGCGCAAGCTGGGCGGCGGGGCAGGGCGTTCCTCTGGCTCGCTCTCCCCTTCGCCCTTCCCTTCTACAGGAGCGAGCTCGAGCCCGACCACGCGTCCCTGCTCCTGGATCACCCCGGTCGCGCTCGCCCGCAGGTGGATAGCACCCGCGGCGCAGGCTCGCTCCAGCAACAGGGCGTCGAACTCGGCTCGCCGCACCTGCCAGGTCGGTCGGAGCACGGGGACGTAGAACTCGTTTTTGGCCTCTCGGCCGATGACCTTGACCCCGGGCTTGGAGGGGAAGTCCAGGCGGGCCATGTCGTCGAGCAGACCGTGGCGCGCGATGAAGTCGCCCGCTGTCCCGGTGAGGCTCTCGCCGACGTGAAAACGGGGAAAGCGATCGCGCTCGATGAGAGCGACCCGCAGGCCACGCTCGGCCAAGAGCAAGGCGCTCGCGGACCCACCGGGGCCAGCACCGACAATAGCAACGTCTACGTCATCCATATCTATATTCAGGGCGAGTCTGGGGTCCCACGCAGGCGCATCACCATGTCGGTGATCGCGGTGACCGACTGAAAATTACGGGGCGAGACCTCGTCGTCGGGGATCCGCACGGCGAACTGGCGCTGTGTGAACTCGAGCAGGTCACCGATTCCGACTGAATCGATGATGTGCCACTCGAGGAGTGGGCTGTCGGGCTCGAGATCGGCGCCGTCACCATCGAGGAAGGCCTCGATGATGTAGCGGGTGATCGCCTGGGAGACGCGAGGGGCATCGATGGGATCTGTCATTGCGGGGTCGCACCCTTCATAATCACTGTAGTGCGAATCAGCCCTGAGACCAAGCGGAATCAGAGCAGGCAATATGATGATATGCTCGCCGCAATAACCTTAGACAAAAGGTGGGAGGGGGCGAACACCAGTGTCGGGAAGGGGATCGCAGGCGATACATTGAGGGGCTGCGCTCCGCCCTCCAGTCGGGGCCAGCATCGCCGAGACTCGCAGTACACCCGATCCGCGGCACTTCAGGGCGAGAGGGGGGCGTGATGGGGGGGCGTGATGGGGTCCAGCGTGGGCCGCCTGGCGCTCGGTCTGGACGGCTCACTGACCGTCGAGGGCACCGCGAAGCTCTTTGACCTTGACCTTGATCTCGGCAATATCCTCTTCGTTGAGGCCGAGGTGCTCCCCGGCGTCCGCGAAGCGATCGACGGCGAAGGCGCGGACATTGGTCCCTAAAAACCAGCTCAGGGTCGTGACCATGCCCCGAACGACGGGGGAAGCCGTCATGATCGCCATGCGCGGGGTGCTTCCGTGGCGGTTCCAGTGGACCGTAGCGATTCGACGTTGAGCGGCGGAGGGACCTCCCCCTGCAGTGTTGACGATGACACCGCGGATCTCGTTGACGTGGCCGATGATGTCGTCGAGATAGGCCTGCCACTCCTCGTCGCTGGGGGCGACGGTACCGTGGACGGCGATGTGAGCGTTGCCACTAGTGCCGTAGACGAAGGTCCGCTTTTCAGTCATATCGGGTGATCTCGAGTGCGGTTTAGGGACGGAACTCTCGCATAGTGTTCAGCCCATGGCTACGCCACCGCTGACATGAAAGACATTTCCTGTTGAGTAGGTCGCGCCACGAATGACCCAATCGACGGTCGCCGCGATCTCTCCAGGTGATGCGATTCGCCCCATAGGTGTAATTCGTAGCAGTTTCGCGCGCTCGGGTGGGCTGAGGGCGTCGACGAGATCGGTCTGTGTGAGTCCGGGGGAGACCGCGTTCACGCGGATCTGTTTGCCGGCAGACTCGAGGGCGAGGGCTTTGGTCAGGCCGATGAGCCCGTGTTTGGCTGCGATGTAGCCGGCGGCGCCCGCGTGGGCGACCGAGGCCGAGGCCGAGGCGATGAACACGATCACACCCGCCTCGGCGGCACGCATGTGTGGGAGCACGGCCCGGGACAGGTAGAACGCGGCGTGTAGGTTGACGGCAAAAGCTTCGTGCCACTGCGCATCGCTCATTCGGTGGGCCATGGCCGAGTGTTGGATACCTGCGTTGTGAACCAAGATGTCCACAGGCCCGAGGGCTGGGTCGGCGCCGACAGCTTCGACGAGGGCGGCAGCCTGGTCTGCCCGGCCGACGTCCGCTCGGAATGGGCGAGCGACGCCGCCGGCGTCTTCGAGCGAGGCGCAGAGCGAGCGGGCGGCGGCTTCGCTGTGCAGATAGTTGACCGCGACCTTCGCTCCGGCGCCGGCGAGGGTCCGCGAGATGGCCGCGCCGATCCCCCGGGAGCCTCCCGTGACCAGCGCCACCCGACCCGCGTAAGGGGGGAGGTCGCCCGCGCTCATACCCGACCTCGATGGCGGGCCTCGAGCAGGGCGCTGAAGCTCTCGAGCTCGTCGGTCCAGGTGTCGGGGTGATCGAGGATCGCCAGGGTTCGCCGGGTCGAGCTCAGGCCCTCGGGGGGGAGGCTCTCGATGTTGGCGCACCATCGTGTGCCGGCTTGTTCGAGCTCCGCGGCCGGGACGGTCGCCGTGAGCAGCCCGGCCGCGTCGGCTCGAGCGGCGTCGATGGGCTGGCCCGAGAGCAGCCAGTCCGCGGCCCGCCGTCGGCCGATCGCGCGGACCAAACGGCCGACCGCGCCGGCCGTCGTGCCGAGGCCATGACGAACCTCGGGCAGGCCGAAGCGAGTGTCGTCGGCGGCGATGATCGCGTCGCAGTGGAGGACGAACTCGAGCCCCCCACCGACGCAGGCGCCGTGCACCAAGGCGAGACTGGGCACGGGCAGGCGCTCGAGTTGGCGCAGGTTCCAGGTCACGACTTGCATGAACTGGCGCGCGGCCCGGGGGCTGAAGTGGCGGAGCATGTCCAGGTCGGCGCCGCTGCAAAACGATGGCCCGGCCCCGCGCAGGACCACGCCGCGGAGCTCACCTTCGCGGGCCGACTCGGCGACCTCGTCGAGGGCCTCGTCGAGGGCCTCCGCGAGCCCACGATCGACGGCGTTGTGGCGCTCGGGTCGGTTGAGGGTGAGCCAGGCGAAGGCCCCGCGTCGCTCGAGGGTGAGCTTGTGTGAGCGGCCCAAGAGCGCGGCGCGGACGATCGCCGGGGCCGCGACCACACCCTGGAGGTGGGAGGTCTTCTGCCAAAATTGATGATTCTCGCCGTGGGGGCCGCCGCTGCGCTTGGGTCCGCCCCAGGGCGAGAGGAAGGCCGGGTGGTGGGCGTGGTCGGTATTGACCATGAGCAGACCGACGTCGCCGAGGCGGCGCAGGAACTCTTTCGCCACGTCTTGGTCCTCGGTCCACAGCGAAGCCCGCAGTCCAAAGGGAACCGCGGCGATGGTGTCGAGCATGGCCGAGAGCACGCCCGCGTCGTCCCCGGCGAAGCGGATGACCGGGAGTACGGGGGTGTTGATCTCCCGCTCGAAGAGGGGGTTTTGGAGGAGGGCCTGGGGGTCGGGGGTGGGGTGGTCGATGACCACCAGGGTCGGCTGGCCGTAGGCCCCACTGGGGCAGGGGCGGCCGCTGCCGTCCATGCGCTCGCCGCCCGTGATGACCTCACCGAGGGTGGACGCGGCGCTCACCAACGCGTCGAAATTTTCAGGCCGGGCGAGGGGCACGAGGGGTCCGTCCTCCGGGTCCGCCTCGACCGTGCGCAGGGAGGTGGCGATTCGCTCGAGGCCCGCGATGAAGGCCGGGGCGATGGCCTCGTGGACCAGGAAGTGCTTGGGGATGGGGCAGGGCTGGGTCGAGAAGTCGAAGCCCCGGGCGGCGCTGGCCAGGGCACCCTCGAGGTCCGCGTCCGACCACAGCACCATGCAGTCGCTGCCCTCGAGCTCGAGCACGACCTTCTTGCCGGCGGCGTGGCCCCGCTCGGCGACGTCGCTGCCGGCCTTGGCATTGCCGAAGAACACGATCGTGTCGACGTCGGCGCTGGCGTAGATCTCCTCGAGCAGGGGGCGTGTGCGGCCGGTGACGACCTGGACGAGGTCCCGGGAGAAGCCGGCCTCGCCCAGGGCCGCAGCGATGCAGGTGCCGGCGATGAGGCGCGCCCCCGTGTCGCGGGCCGGGGCCCGCATGAGCACGCCGTTGCCGGCGAGCAGGATCGAGAACAGGGGGGCGGTGTTGATGGTCGGCGAGTTGCCCGGCGTGATCAGGGCGACCACCCCATCGGGGCGACGCACGAGGGTCTCGCGGCTGGCGGGGGTCGAGCGGAGGAGCTCGTCGGCGGCGTGCTCGAGCAGGGCGGGCTCGGCCTGACGCAGGATCCAGGCGCCGTAGTACTGGGCGAGCGCGGTCGACAGCCCGTCGGCGCGCAGGCAGTCGAGGAGCGCGCCGCGATTGGCACGCAGGATCCGGCCGGCCTCGGACATCACGCGGAGGCGCTCCCGGATCGGGGCGGCCCGCCACGGGGCCGCTGCCTCCGCGGCTCGCTGGGCAGGTGTGCTCACTGAGGAGTTTCGTTTCCGGACGGTTGCCCAAGGAGGAAACACGCCGTTTGTGTCCGATCAGCCATGGTCTCGCCGTCCGATTTTTGCCCGGTTGCGGCGGACACCACAACAACTTCATCCATCAAAATGTATTGTAAATTACTTACAATTATGGTGATGAATGCAGAGTGGTCCGGGTGGTCGAGAGGTCGAAATGCGCTAAATCGAGCTTTAAAACCGGTTTACAGAGAATATTTCCGGTATTTGGGTCAGCTCGCACCAGGAGTTTCAGTATTTGTGCACTTTTTTCCACATCTAGCGTTCATTTTGCGGTACTATCCCGTTCATGAGTAAACTCACGAACGTTGAGGTTATCGAAACGGCCGACGTCGTGTGTGTCATGTGGAGTGGTCGAGTTGCCGAGCGCCGACCCGGGGTCGCCTTCGAACCGTTGTTCGAGCGGCTCGCGGGAATGCAGCGCGACCTGCTCTTCGATCTCTCTGGTCTCGAGCACATCTCGTCGACGACGCTGGTCGTGTTCATGCAATTCATGAAGCGAGTCCAGGCGCTCGGGCTGCGTGTGCACCTGCGCTACGACGAGGCCGTGTCGTGGCAGCGCATGAGCTTCTCCGGTCTCGCTCGGCTGGCGTCGGGCTCGATCCCCCGAGTCGCCACGGCGGCCTGAATATAAGAATTTGGCCGTTCGGCCAGCTGTCGTTCCCATCAGCTGATGCACCGGCCGGGCCGGTGATCGATTGCTGGCCTACTGGACCAGGGGGAGCTCGATGAGAAAGCAGGCGCCCTCGCCTGGTCGATTGACCAGTCGAAGCTCGCCCCCGTGCTCATGGATGATCCCGTGGCTGACGGCGAGACCGAGGCCGGTCCCCTGATCGCGACCTTTGGTCGTGAAGAAGGGATCGAAGATCCGGGAGACGGCGGCAGCGGGCACCCCACCGCCTCGATCACAGACGCTGACCCGGAGCCAGGCCTGGGTCTCCGCTTTGGGCATGAAGGTGGTCGCCCGGATGTCGATGCGCTTGTCGACGTGATACCCGGGCCAGCGGGCGACCAGGGCATCGCGGGCGTTGGTCAGCAGGTTCATGATCACCTGGCGGATCTGCTGGGCGCGGCACTCGAAGACGATCGGATGATCGGGGAGCTCGAGCTCGAGCTCGATGTGGTCCTTCTTCACGACCGTCCTGATCAGCGAGAGGGTGCCCTCGATGATCGTGCGGATGTCGGTGGACGAGGTCGCGTCGACGGTCTCCTGGCGCGAGAAGGACAGCAGGCTGCGGACGATGGTCGCGACCCGCTGGGACTCGTGGCCGATCTCGCCGGCGAACTCCCGGGCCATGGGCGGGATGTCCTCCATGGTCGAGATCAGCTCGGCGTAGTTGAGGATGCCCTGGACCGGGTTGTTGATCTCGTGGGCGACACCGCTGGCGAGGGTGCCGATGGACTCGAGGCGCTGCTGCTGTCGGGCCTGAGCCTCGAACTTGGCGCGCGCTCGCTCGGCCTCACGCCGATCTGTGATGTCGGTGGCGACGGCGACCAGGCGATCGACGCGGCCGTCGATGGCGATCGGTGCCAGGCGCAGGGAGAACCACCGGGTGTCGCTGCCCAAGAGGCTGGCGCGCAGCTCGAGCTCGGTCTGGCAGGCCTCGTCGATGGACCGGCGCATCTGCTGGCGCAGGGCCTCGAGGTCGGCCTCGTGGACGAGCGCGTCGATCTGAATCTCGGGTGGGCTCTCGAGCTGGGTGTCCGAGTCGAGCTGGCCGAGCTGGCCGAGCTGGCGATGGTTGACGAACTCGACGTCGCCCGCGGCGCTGACCAGCAGGACCACGTCGGGCAGGCCCTCGACCAGGGAGCGCCAGCGGACCTCGCTGCTGCGCAGGGCCGCGTAGAGCTGGGCGTTCTCCAGCGCGCTCGCGGTCTGGTCCATGAGCAGGTCGAGGACGTCGAGGCGGTCGGAGGTGAAGCTGCCCGGGCTGAGCTTGTTCTCCAGGTAGAGCACGCCGATCAGGCGCTCGTGCTTGAGGATCGGCAGCGAGAGCACGGAGTGCACGTTCTGCTCGCGGATGTAGGGATCGCCCGAGAACCGGTTGTCGATGGTCGCGTCATCCAAGACCGCGGGCTCGCGGGTGCGCTCGACCCAGCGGATCACGGATACGGGGACCTCGGAGGCGGCCGCGCCCAGGGGTTGGCCGGGAAACAGAAACCCGCGGCTCGACCCGTCGGCTGCGTACAGGGCCGTGAGCGCCAGCCCAGCCTCGTCGCGCAGCAACAGGGCGCCCCGCTCGGCGCCCGCGCTCTCGAGCGCGATGGCCATGACCCTGTCGACGACGTCGGCGATCTCGAGCTCGCCGGCGATCGCTTGTGAGGACTTCAGGATGGTCGCTAGATCCAGGGCCGAGCTGGGCGAGACCGTGCGCAGGGGGTTGGCGGTCCGGAGTCGGCCGGAGGGCTCGCGCGTGGTCTCGCGGAACTGGGGCCAGGCCCGGTCGAGGGCGGCGACCTTGGTGAGCGCGCCCCACTGGGTATAGCGAGCTCGGGCCTCGCGCAGGGGGCCCTCGGCGAGCTCGTCGAGGCCCAGGCCGTGGAGCAACACGGCGGAGCGCTCGAGGGCGAGGGCCTCGAGCCAGGGGATCCGATACTCGGCCGCGCTGCGCCTGGCGGCGCTGAAGCTGGTCATGGCCTCGACCGTGTGCCCCGAGCGAGCCTTGAACTCGGCGTCCAAGAGGGCGGCCCGGGGCGTGCAGTTGGCCGGGCTCATCTCGGCCGCGATCTCGAGCTGCTCCAGACACATCTCGGCGATGAACAAGAGGGCGGCTCGCTCGCTGCTCTCGGCCTCGTCTGTGTCGTCCTTCTCGGCCGCGAGGGCCGTGGCGCTGAGCCCATAAAACAGGGCGAAATCGCAGCGGTGCCAGGCCGCGGAGACGATCACGGCGAAGTCCTCGAGGCTGTTGAGCAGATCGAAGGCGGTCTGCCAGTGGCCGAAGAGGTAGGCGGTCTGGGCCCGCAGCAGGCGGACCATGTGTTGGGTGGGGCGATGCTCGAGGGTGGGGAAGGGACGGTCGAGGGCCAGCGCGGCCTCGTCCCCGATCAACAGGGCGCGGGAAAAGTGCAGGTAGGCGTCGGCGCGGGCAGACAGGGGTTCGGCCTCCCACATTTGGAGCCGCCGCTCTGCGCTCGCGGCGATGCGCTCGAGGTCCTCCAGGTGGACGCCGGCCGAGAGGCTCATGGTCAAGAGCATGTCGGTGGCGTAGCTGGCGACCTCGAGGTCGCCGGCGCCCAGGGCGATGTTGACCGTGTCGCGCAAGGGCGTGAGGCCCTCGGCGTAGGGGCGGACCCAGGAGGCGACGACCCAGTAGGGGGGCTCGATGCGCTGGCGGCTGGACTCTGGGCCCTCGCTCCCGGCCAGGGTCCGGGCGAGCTCGACGATCTCGAGGGCGAGCTGGCGTTGACCGGCGGCCGTGCCCACGTACATGGCCGCGTAGCTCAGGCAGATCGGAGCGGAGCGGTGCCGCCCGTGCTCGAACATGATCTCGGTGTGTTCGGCGATGAACGCGATGTGGAGGTCGGTGTCGACGAG
This sequence comes from uncultured Nannocystaceae bacterium, assembly GCA_964451725.1. Lineage (GTDB taxonomy): Bacteria > Myxococcota_A > Polyangia > Nannocystales > Nannocystaceae > Plesiocystis. Next base: position 73,370 of record CAYVJQ010000004.1, read on the forward strand.
GTGGGAGACGGGGATCAGGGCGCTGAGGATCTCGAGCACCGCCTCGAGGCGAGGATCGAAGATCGGGGCGGCCTCGCCGATGTTGCGCAGCTTCTCGGACCGCAACATGGGGACCAAGCGGTTGAGGGGGAACTGCTCGGGGCCGCCGCCCTCGCGCAGGACGTCGACCCCGAGCCGGGTCAGCCCGGCCATGCCACAGGCGATCGCGCCCCGGCGGTCGCTGGCTGCGATCCGGACCTCGACGCGCCCGGCCACGGCCCGGCCGACGCGGGTGAAGTCGAGGCGGGCCTGGAGCAGCTGCTCGAAGCGGGCGTCGGCCTGCTCGCTGCATCCCGCCAAGCCCAGGGCCTGGCAGTGCCCGAGCTCGAGGGAGAAGGTCAGCTCGTGGTTGAGCTCGGTCTCGGACAGGGCGCCCGCGTCGCTCTCGAAGTCACAGACCCCACCGATCAGCTGGAGCCCGGCCTGGAAGTAGCGGACCGCAGCCCGGGGGGCGGCGCCGATCAGGGCGTTGTGGCCGGCGAGGGCGTTGAGCTCGGCCAAGAGCACGCGCTGATCTTTGTCGAGCCCGGCCAACAGGCGAACGGCGAGCTTGCGCGCGGCCATGGCCTCGATGTCGTTGTCGGTGACGAACAGGCCGCAGCCCATGTCGAGGTGATCGACGACCTCGAAGATCGACTCCTCGACGTCACCCAGGGCGCTGCGCTCGAGGCACTGCTCGCCGACCACCCGGTGCAGCTGCGCCCGACGCTCGAGGTTGTTGAGCTCGTAGGCGGCCTCGCGGATGCGTGCGTGGGTGAAGCCGTAGAGACCGCCGCGCAGGGGCATGAGCAGCCCCTCTTGGGTGATCGGGAGCAGCTGCGCGTTGAGCAGCTCCGAGCCGATCAGCGTCGTCAACGTGGGGATGTCGAAGCGGGTGCCGATGGTCGCCGCCGCGCTCAGCAGCGTGCGTTGGTCGGTGCTGAGCAGCGCCAGCTTGGCGCTCATCATGGTCGACAGATCCTCGGGGATGCCGGCGGCCTCGATGGCCTCGACCTCCCAGGTCCAGCCGTCGGCGGTCGCGCGCAAGAGCTCGATCTCGACCAGGTGGCGGAGGTACTGACCGACAAAGAGAGGATTGCGGTTGGTGTTGCGGCCGACGACCTCGGCGAGGGGCCGGATACGCTCGACGGGCCAGGCCAAGGTGTCGGCGACCAGGGCCGCGACATCGTCTTGGCTGAGCTGATCGAGGTGCAGGTGGGTGACGAACTGGGACGGCCTGAGCAGCTCGACCAGCTGGGCCGCCGGGCCGCCGGGGGGGAGCTCGTGGTCCCGGTAGGTGACCACCAAGAGCAGGGCGATCTCGGGCTCGGCGAGGATCGCCGAGATCAGCTCGCAGCTGCCTTCGTCGGCCCAGTGGAGGTCGTCGAGGCTGAGCACCAGAGGGTGCTGGGGATCGGCGAATTCGGCGATCAGGGCCACGCAGGCCAGAGCCAGCTGGTTGCGGGACTCGAACGGCCCGGCGCCCTGGCGATCCGGGGTCGGGCTCAAGATCGGCCGCAGCTTGGGCACGAACTCGTAGAGCACGGCGCAGCCGGAGCCGAGTCGCGCGCTGATCCGCTCGCGCCAGCTCTCGAGGGCCGCGTCGCTCTGGGTGAGGACCTGATCTGCGAGCTCGGAGAAGGCCGAGAACACGGCCGCGTAGGACTTGTCTTTTTGTTCCCGGGAGAAGCAACCGCGCGCAAAGTAGCCGCGCCGGCTGACCACGGACTCCGCGAGCTGGTTGACCAGCGCGGTCTTGCCGACGCCGGTGGGTCCAGAGACCACCAGGCAGCGCGGGTGGCCGTTGCCGGCCTCACGGAACACACGCTGGAGCTCCTCGATCTCGGCGTCGCGGCCGTAGAGTCGGTGTGGGAGCTGGAGCACCGTGGGCACATCGTTGGTGCCCAGGGGAAACTCGGCGAGGGCCTTGCCCGCCGCGCTCGCATGGTTGATCTGCTCGAGGTCGTAGACCAGGCCGCGGGCCGACTGATAGCGGCGCTCGGGGGCCTTCTCGAGCAGCTTCATCACGATGTCCGAGAGGACAGTGGGGAGCTCGGGTCGGTGGCGCTGCGGAGGCTGGGGGCGACGGGCGAGGTGGGCGTGGATCAGCTCGAGGGGGGTGCTGGCGTCGAAGGGCCGCCGGCCGGTGAGGAGCTCGTAAAAAATGCAGCCCAGCGAGTAGAGGTCGCTGCGTAGATCGACGGCGTGGTGTGTGCGCCCGGTCTGCTCGGGCGAGACGTAGGGCAGGCTGCGGCCGACGACCCAGGGGTCGTCGATACGCTGGCGTTCACACTCGATCAGGGCCGAGAGCCCGAAGTTGGCGAGGTAGACCTGCTGAGACTCGAGGTCGACAAAAATATTGCTCGGGCGCAGGTCTCGATGGACGAGCCTGTGGTGGTGGGCCTCGGCCAAGGTCACCGTCAGCTGCATGGCGATCGCCATGAAGTTGGTGAGCGTCAGGGGCTGGCCCCCGGCGTAGGTCTCGAGGTTGGGGCCCGAGAAACGATCGACGATCACGGCGACCCGACCGTGGCCGAAATCCAGGCCGAGAGAGTCGACGACGCCGCTGATCCCCAGCGCTTGGATACGGGTGAACTCGTGCTCGATGCGGACCGTCAGGCCCTCGTTGGCGTCGAGCTCGTAGACCTTGACGACGACGGCGCGCAGGTCCTCCTCGCGCACGGCGGCATAGATGGTGACGCCGGTCGACTCGCGCAGTGTTCGTGGATCCCGAAAACCCTCGAGCGCGAGCGTCGGGGCGCGTCGAGAATCGGTGCTCACGAGTTCACACTAGCAGCGTTCGAAAGCGGGATAAATCTACAGAGGGTGTCGCCCGGGCCCCTGAGAGACGTGCGTAGTGCGCTGTCTGTGCGCGATGTGGTGTTTCCTGGTGTGCGCGATGCGGTGTCTTCAGGTGTGCGCGATTCGGCGCTTGGACGCGAAGCTGAGGTCGCACCAAATGGATTGCTGTTTCGGTGGAGAGAGGAGTGTCCCTCGATCTTCGATCAGCGCGTCGAGGGCAGCGCCGGGGTCGGCGGTGACCACGATCTGTGGCCAGGCCGACGAATCCGAGCGCAGCAGTCGGCGGGCTTGATATCCACCGATTCTCGATCCGACGAGGACCGAGATCCGGGTGAAGTGACGGAGCAAGCCCGCGAAGGCGCGGATGATCGCGGCTTCGAAGCGAGCGCCCCTATTGGTCGAGACCAGCCGGGTATCGACGAGCAATCCCCACCCATGGGTGGCGCCCTGCTGGCGGAGTCGAGCATGTGCGAGCGCGACCTCCTCGGCGGGCATCGCCGTCCCTGGTTTGCGCTGGGCGATGACGACCCGGAGCTGAGCTTGCTCGAAGATCCGCATGTGTTCGGTGTTCCCGATCGGGTGGAAGCGCTCGAAGCTCGACTCGTCGATCAAGTCCGAGAGCCAGCCGTCCTCGACTCGATACTCCTGTGTCGGCTGTTCTGTGCAGGGCGTCATGGTCACTCCTGGGTGGTCGAGAGCGACTCTAGTACATTGATAGTGAAAGTCAAAATCGATTACGGGGGGCGAGGCGGGCGGATGATGCCCCGACACAGGTGATGCCCCGACGTCCACCGCGTGAGCTCGCTTGGAGGCGGTGGTGAGATCGCGCGTGAAGGTCCGGCTCAGGGGCGGACTTCGGGAGCGGGCGGAGCCGGGGACAGCCAGCCCTCGCCCGTCTCGGCCAGCGCCCGCGCCGTGGCCAGCGAGCCTGCGGGCCACGGCT